>NZ_JBDOQT010000001.1:2848222-3560278 GCF_039839785.1 Pelagibius sp. CAU 1746 | reverse complement strand
TTGCGAAAGCAAACGGAGGATACGAAACGCCGCCACGTCCAGCGGTAAGTCAGCCCTTTGGCAAAGCCAAAGGGCGATGACCCCGACAGCCGTTTGCCGACAGGCAAATGGCGAAAGGGGTGATCCCGGACAGAGAACTCAAAACCTTCGATGTCGCCGCTTTGCAGCGCAATGCGGCGGAAGACCCGACAGCCCTTTGGCGCAACAGCAGGCCTTTCCCCGTTTGCCTCCGGTAAACGGCTGTCGGCCTCATCGCTGTTTCGCCGGAGGCGAAACAGCTGTGCTTAGACGACCTGGTGGCTATGGCGAGGGGTTCAACACCCGATCCCATCCCGAACTCGGCCGTGAAAACCCTCAGCGCCGATGGTACTGCGTCTTAAGGCGTGGGAGAGTAGGTCGCCGCCAGGTCTTCCAAGCACAGCTGCTTTGCAGCGCAAAGCAGCGACGATGGGGCCGACAGACGTTTGGCAAAGCCAAACGGCGGAAGACCCTGCCGCTCAGCTGACAATCACCACACAAACTCCGACACACCCTCCTACCCCGGAGGCTCCGGAGGGCAGGCCCTCCTCCAAGGCCAAACCTGCCCAATACTAAAAACAACACCAACCACCCATAACGCGGGGTGGAGCAGCCCGGTAGCTCGTCAGGCTCATAACCTGAAGGTCGCAGGTTCAAATCCTGCCCCCGCAACCAACAAAACGCCCCGCCAATCCGGCGGGGTGTTTTGTTGGTGGGGTCAGGATCTGAACCTGTGCCCTCCTGTGGTTCTGAACCCCCTCATAACTTGAAGGCTGAGGGCGTGAAGAAAACCTTCCGGGGGAAGGTTTTTAGCCCGAAGGTCGAGCACGGGCGAACAGCCCGAGCGCAGACTGCGCAGGTTCAAATCCTGCCCCCGCAACCAAATAAATCAACGGCTTAGCCCAAAAAGGCTAAGCCGTTTTTCTTTGACCGGAAGCAAGGCGGAAGCAGTGTGGAGAGACGTAATGAGCGGCCTGTGGATGAATGCTGTAAGTCCCAACCTTCCCCATAGTCTATGAACGACTTACGGTAGCAATCTGCCTGAGACAGTTTCCCCGATTCGCCCAGGCGGCCAAGGGAAACATGGAATACGTCCGGAGATGTGCGCGTGACCGAGCTGAGATTTAAGGGCAAGCGTGCCAGCGGCGAGGTTTTGCATAACAACTATGAACTTGAGGGGCCTGCAATGAGGGTACAGGAACTATTCGCGGCATCGGAATCTGAGAGTCCCCTAGAGCCCTTCGATCAAACTGAGCTTTCCGAAATTGACGCCCTTCTTATCGATAAGAACGATCGGCTCTATTTCCGCTGCCCGATTCGAAAGAAGGATATTCTCGCGAAGCCTGAAGAGGCTGTTCGCCAGTTATGGATCGCAAGGCTAATGAATCGCTACGGCTATCCGTTGGCGCGGATTGCCGTTGAGTACCCAATCACCTTCGGTCGCGATACTTCCAAGCGAGCGGACATTGTTGTTTTCGACGCAGACCGACCGACGGTCCCATATGTCATTATCGAAGTGAAGCAGGCCAAGTTTAAGGACGGGAAGGAGCAGCTACGTTCCTACACTCACGCTACCGGCGCACCGCTAGCCCTGTGGAGCAACGGCGCGCAAGCAATAGTCTGGCACCGTAAGAACCCGAACTACTTCGTCGAATTGCCAGAGCTGCCGACTGCAAGTCAAACGATCGAAGACCTTGTCGACCAACCGTGGACTATCGAGACACTCATCCAAAAGGAGCAGGCACGCGAACGTAAGGGAACAAAGGCCCGGTCTCTTCGGGACCTTGTCGTAGACCTTGAGGACGAGGTGTTAGCCAACGCAGGCGTCGACGTCTTCGAGGAAGTCTTCAAGCTGATTTTCACGAAACTATATGACGAAATGGCCTGCTATCGCGGAACATACAGATACTTACGCTTTCGTAACAGCAACACCGCGAGTCAACTCAAATCCGCTATGCAGAGTCTGTTTGACGATGCACGAAAGAAGTGGCCGGGCGTTTTTCCAGATGACGATAGGATCAAACTTTCACCCGATCATCTACAGGTGTGCATCGGATCGCTCGAGGAATGGAAGCTTTTTAATTCGAACCTTGATGTAATAGATGACGCATTCGAATACCTTGTCAACAAGTCAGCGAAAGGGGAGAAGGGTCAATATTTTACGCCGCGTTGGGTGATTGACATGTGCGTGAGGATGCTGAATCCGCAAGAACATGAGACAGTCGTAGATCCCGCATGCGGCTCCGCGGGCTTCACCGTCCACTCGATGTTTCACGTCTGGCATCAGATCATTGATGACCTAGGTCTGCCCCAGTCACATCTTTTTACGATGGAAGAAAAGCCAGCGCGTTGCTCGGACTATGTTAGAGAGAAGGTCTTTGCGATCGATTTCGATGAGAAAAGCGTCCGAGTGGCTCGGTGCCTCAACCTAATTGCAGGGGATGGTGAAACGAACGTACTACACCTCAATACGCTTGACTGGACGAAGTGGGACGAGACAACCAAGCAAGATGACTGGAATGACACCTATGGTGCTGGCTTCTCGCGCTTCCGCCGACTCCGCGCGAAGCGAACCGGGGACTACAGGCATTTCCAGTTCGATCTATTGATGGCGAACCCGCCCTTTGCTGGAGACATAAAGCAGAGCGACCTACTAGTGCGATATGAGCTTGCTCATAAGCTAAATGGCAAGCTGGAGCGCGCCGTTGGTCGGGACCTCTTATTTATTGAACGCAACCTCGATTTCTTAAGGCCCGGTGGTCGGATGGCTATCGTATTGCCGCAGGGGCGTTTCAACAATATCGGTGATCGTCGGGTGCGTGAGTTTGTTATGGAGCGGTGCCGAGTTCTCGGTGTTGTGGGTCTTCATCTCAATTCATTTAAGCCGCACACCGGAACAAAAACCAGTGTGCTTCTTGTACAAAAATGGAATGATGATCCTTCTGTTGGCCCGCTCTGCCCCCGCGTGGATGACTACAATATATTCTTTGCAACGCAGCGTACGGAGTCGGTTAACAATCGTGGGGAGAAGGTCTACGTCCGCGAACCAGACGGCTCTCTAAAGCGAGACACGCACGGTCATTTTATCGTCGCGCATGATCTCTACAACCATGAAGGGCTCACGCAAGATGGCATTGCGGAGGCTTTTGTAGAGTTCGCTAAGAAGGAAGGCTTCAGTTTTTTTCGCTAGGCCCCTTCGACAGTGACCGCTTTAGGGCACTGACGGAGGGGCTTCAAGTCCGCGTAGCCCGCATCAGTGAGATGCAACAGGCAGAGCGCCTGGACGCCGATTTTGCTGCATATCCCAATGCAGAAAAGCTTTTGCAGATCGCTGGCCGGACGAGTGTGCGACCGCTTCAGGAAGTTACGTTGCGTGTCGCATCCGGACATACACCCTATCTCCATGACGTGGACTTGGGCGATGTCGGCTTTGTTACTGTGGAATGCGTTGGTCCTCTCAGGTTCCATACAGACAAACTGAAGAGAGTGACGCAATCACAGTATGAAAGAGAGTTCTCCAGCCTTCGGATAGAGAAGGGGACGGTTCTCTGTACGATCAAGCGCCGCATCTGCCAGGCGTATCCCTGGATTGACGAGCCGGTGGTCCCTCTTGCCCTTAATCAAGATGTCGCTCTTCTGGTTCCCAAAGAGGGAGTCAGAGCAGCTTACCTAGCCGCATATCTGAGTTCTCGCGTGGGGCAGGCTTTTGCGGAGCGACAGAAGACAGAGCAGATGAACCCGTACATCAGTCTGGCGAATCTGCGCACTTTGCCTGTGTATGTTGCTGGTGACGATCTGCAGGATGATATTGAAGCTGTGGTTGGCCATTCACAGTCCGCCTGGAGCGATGTCCAAGCGAATCAGCGGCAGGCTCAAGAGGCGCTAATTGAGGCTTTGGGGCTGGCAACTTGGTCTCCACCAGATCCACTCACTTATTCTGCATCGGCTGCAGAGGTGCGACACGCAAGAAGGCTAGATGCACAATTCTTCGCGCCGAGATTTGAAGGTCTGATAGCGCATGTCGAGGATACGGGGCAGGCAGTCCGTTTCGGCGACATTCTCTCCATGAATGCTCGCGGCAATCAACCGACTTACTCGGATGCGGGGCTGCCGGTGGTTAACTCAAGGCATGTCCGAATCAATAGAGTTGAAATTGAAGGTGCGCGTACGGCCGATCCGGCACTGGCTGGGGTTCTCATAGAGGAGGGCGACCTTCTGCTTAATGGGACAGGGGTGGGGACAATTGGAAGAGCTGCGCCTTACCTTCGGCAAGACAAGGCAATTCCAGACAACCATGTCACGGTGCTCCGAGCAGACGGAATCGATCCAATATACCTTTCGGTCTTTCTCAACAGCCGAATTGGACAAATGCAGGTAGAGCGACACCTCAAGGGATCGTCGGGGCAAATCGAGCTTTATCCAACCGATATCGATGAGTTCGTCATCTGGCGCGCACCGGACCAAGTGCAGCAAGAAATTCGCGACTTCGTCCTTGAGTCTTTTGAAGCGGAACGCCGTGCTATCCATCTTTGCGATGTCGCAAAGCACGCAGTTGAGATCGCTGTGGAGAAGGGTGATGTAGCGGCGCGGCAGTTCCTGAATGAAGTGGAGGGCTGATCCATGCCGCATTTGCCGGAGAACGCCCGCCTGTGGCTCGAGCGTGCTGAGATTGACTACATCGGACCCTTTGTGAAAGCGTGGGCTTCGTTCAATGCATGGTATCGCGAGGCATCCGGAGAGCGTAGGGACTCTGAAGCCCTTCGTTATGTGAAGGATCGGCCAAATCCAGTTCGTAATTCTATAGTCCCGCTATTACAGCCGGTCAGGACCGACGGACATGGGAACGTGCTTCCAGACACTGAGCCGGCGCAGAAATTCAAGCTGCTCGTGCGCGATCTTCACGTTTGCCTAGACAGTTTTCATATCGAGATTCTGCGGGAGGAACAGGTTGAGCGCATTTCATTTCGGGCGGTGTGTTTGGGGCGCGGGGTTCAGGTGCCGCAGAGCTTCGATGCATATGGGCTGAGATATCGGGTTGAGAAGGCAAACGGCCGATGGAAAAGTACCGTCCGGGCAGTTAACGATCCCGCCGACGTTCGGGCCGAGATTGAGCAAGACTCTTACAGCGTCGACGGGCTCCAGGTACATGAGCAGTACGCTTGGATCTCGTTGGCGCAAAGGGCAAGCCTGTTGAATCTTTACAAACGCTGCAACCCGCGTCCGTTTACAGATTTGTTTGCAGGGGATGGTGATTGCATCGCTGCAGGAGATGTCGAGTTCCGTTGCAGTGATGAGCAGCTTTTTGCAGCGATGATTGAGATTATTTATGCCATGCGGAATGCGCTATTGCATGGAGAACTGCAGCCGCACGAACAGGCTTTTGCGACTTACGAGCCAGCATATAGGATTGTGATGAAGTTTCTTGATTGTTTGCGGAATTAAGGCGGCCGACAGTGGGGCTAGCTGTTGATAAATGCATATCGGGCGGCTGCACGTTCCATCTTCCGTGCGAAGTGGCGTGGCTGTCGGGCTGCAGTTTGCACAATCTCGCGCCGGATGCTCTCCACTAGTTCAGCTTCCTGGCCGCTCTTCACCTCAGTAAGTGCGCCGATAGAGGCAACAAGCCCCGTGATCTGCGATATGAGCATGTCGTAGTGTGCTTGGCGCTTCACTGTCTTGACCAGTACCGGGTCAGCTTCCGCGATCATTTCATAAAGGTCATCAGAAACCTCGTTCTCAGTGAGCTTCCAGAGCGGATGCAGTGGCCAGCGGGAGCGGTTGCGGTCGGCCTGCGGAAGCGTGTAGCGGACGGCCTCTAGGGCCTTCAGGAAGAGCTTGCCGATCTGGTCGTCAAACTGCGGCCAAGTCGTGATACCCCAGCTTTCCTTTAGATGCTTCTTCCCGGCGCGAAGCTCCACCCGCCAGACCTGCGACGATTCGCGGTCCCCAGGGTCGAGCAGCGGCTGGCCCTGTCGGGTCCGTCCCGCGTTCCAGATTTCCCACCATTCGACCTTGCGCTTGGCGACGACCTCCTCGCGCTTGTCGTAGACGATGACTTGGCGGCCGGGCATCTTACCGATGGTAACTGAGGTTAGGCGCCCGGACTTGCCATGCTGCACGAAAGGCGGAGCGTCAAAGTGGTCGGCCCGGTTTGCGTGGGAATGCATGACGAAGCTTTCTCCATTGAGAATGAAATCTGGCGCCAGGACGTCCACGGCGTAGTCTACGCGCCCGATGCTCTCGCAGCCGGGGCGGGCTTCGATGCCGAGGGCGTCGAGGAAGGCATAGAGCCGGGCGCGGACGCCGCCGAGGCCGTAGAGCGCGAGGGGTAGTGATTTTACTGAGACCCGAACACCCCAGCCGTCGGCACGATTGGGGCGCTTGAAGAACCAGGTGGCCCCGTCCGGCCCCGTATCGCAGCGGTAGGCATAGCCACCGCGCGATCCTGTCTCGGCGACATGTATGGGGGTATCGTTGAAGTAGAGGAGGTGGGGCTCCATTGCCTTTGAAGCAGCCTCCTTTGCTTCGGCAAGCGCCGTATCGAACGCTTCCGATATCTGCGCATTGAACGCGATCTCCAGGCCGTCGAAACCCTTGTACAGCAATTCCATGTTTCTACTCTCCATTACGCCCGGGTAGTTCCAGAGGGGGGTGCTACAAGGACCCCCCTCTAGGTTTCCGGGCGTGGTTCTCAGAAGGGGGTTAGGGCCGGCCCTGCGGGCCGGATGTGTTGGGTTGCGCGCTCCGCGCAGGGGCAGCTTTGGGTTTTAGGGCCGGGGAGACAGGTAGAGCCCTCTATTGGCTCTGAGGGCGCCGGAGAGGGCAGGGAGAAGGGGCGCGGATGGCTCCGCGCCCCTCTTGGTGCCTTCCGGCCCCAAAATCCCTTGCGGTGCTGCCGACCCCGCAAGGGCAAAACCCTGTGGCTCCGCCGGCCTGTCACGCTCGCCTCAGCGGCCGTATGCAGAGGTGCTGGCAACGGCCCGCGCATCCGCCCAGGCGATCAGGTCTCGCCGGCGGTACCGGATGGACCGAGCGGACACCTTGACGAAGGAAGGACCACCACCACGCAGGCGCCAGTTCTGGAGCGCACGAACGGTGTAGCCTAGGAAGTTCGCTGCTTCGTTCTCATTGATCAGGCGGTCAAGGTGATCGGGATCTTGCTCGATTTTGACAGAGGGCGCCGCGGCCTGCATGGATTCCACTCCTCAACGATTGGCGTTGCTGAGGGGAACAGTGGGGCCGGATCAGTCCAATGGATATTCCAATGGTTTGGATTTGGAACTATTGGCGTCCTTTGCCGCAGTCTCCGGCAAAGAGCGGCGATATGGTTTTCCGCAAGGTCTCATCATGCGGCTTGCTGTCGCTAAAGCCGGCTTGCGGGTAGTGCGCCATGAGCCAATGGCGGACGCGCGGGTAGAGCGCTTGCATCGAAGCCTCGAAATCGATCTGGCCTGCCTCTTTGAGAGCCGTATAGGCTTCCGCGATCTGTCGCGCTGTCCCTTCGGGGCCACGCGTCTTCACGGCCGGCGCTGGGGCGAATTGGTCGTGCCAGCGCCTCTTTAGCTGCTCTTCCCAGTGGGCAGGCATGACCCTGACTTCTAAAAAACGGATTCCCTGGTGCTCCAATTGGGACTGACTCCAACCCACGAAGCCGGACCAGGCCCCATTGGGAATGGCTATGGCGCTGTCTTGGAGCCGCCGAGGTGCCTCGAAGCCGAAGCCCACCACGGCGCCACTGGCAAGGTATTGAAGAAGGTTTTCCTTCAGCGCCCGGTCAGCTTCCACTCGGGCTCCCGCCTGGGCTCCCAGGTCCCGGAACAGTGCCGTAGGGTCTTCTGTGGGGCCGGCGTCGGCAACGCGATGCAGTTCTTCCAAGAGGGACTCACTATGGGCCTTCTCGTATCGGCTCAGCAGGTCCGGATGGGGGAATAACTTGAGAGCGGCGCTCAGGTTCCGGCCATGCTGCCAGAACCAAGTCGGAAGGGTTGGAGGGGTGTCAGACACAGATAAGCACATGTAAGCTTATGTTACGTTATGGGGCCACCGGCAGCGAAGGGCCATGGACCCTTACGTAAGGTAACACAACGTAGATGCGGCGATTCGCTGCCTACGTCAATGTCGCGGCGTCTGGCAGGTCGCAGGGGATGCGGCAGAACGGAGACATACATACGTATGTCGTGCGCGACTGGGTCTGAGGCTGCGCTAGACGCTCTCGGGGGAGCCAATGTCAGACAGGTATCTATTGGATTTGTTCACCCCACACACGTGGGACCAATTCCTCAAGCATGGGTCGGATGTATCGGGGTTCAAGCTGCGGCAACACAAGTTGGCCAAGGAGCGCGGGAGGCCTGGGACGATCTTTCTGTGCTACCTCGTCGGCCTATCTCGCTGGTGTGGAGCCCTGAGCATCGAGGGCAAGCCATACGTCGACGATTCGCCCATCTTCTACGAGAGCGATGATCCATTCGTTGTTCGGTTCAAGGTGAAGCCGATCGTCACCTTGCCAATCGAACAGTCAGTTCCGATAACGGTGCCAGAGGTGTGGAACAGCCTCTCCCTTACAGATGGTGTACCGCTTGGTTCCTTCGGCTGGGCACAATCGATTGGCTTCCGCGCATCCCTCCGTGAGATCCCTGCAAAGGACGGCCGGTTCCTACTCGAACTAGTGAAGCGACAAAAGGCCGAGGCGACTCTGTATCCGCTAACTAAAGAAGACGAGCGGAAGCTGCGCCAGCGGGCGGTCATTAAGACAGAGAAAGGCGAAGTGGAGGTAGAGGTTCCGGATCGCGAGGAGGAGGAACAATCGGAGGCGGTGCACCGTTCGTCAGCCGACGGCAAGGAGGTCCGAACGTCCATCCAGACTCAAGCCGCGTTGGCAAGGATTGGCGCCCTCATGGGCTTCAACGTATGGATACCGGCTTCGGATCGGGGCGCAGTCGAGCAAATACTGTCGGCAGACCTACGGCCAAAGCTGCTCAGCCGCCTCCCATTGAACTACGACGACGTTACCCTCCGCACGATACAAAACATCGATGTTATCTGGCTAAGTCGTCGCTCGATTCGCCGGGCATTTGAGGTTGAGCAGACCACAAGCGTATACAGCGGGCTCCTGCGCATGGCGGACCTGTTGGCCCTCCAGCCAAACATGGATATTGCGCTCCATATAGTCGCGCCGGATGAGAGAAGAGAGAAGGTAAAGAGCGAAATATTGAGGCCAGTTTTCTCGCTGCTAGAGCGCGGACCCATGTCGAATAGTTGCTCATTTATTGCCAACAGCCAAATCGAAGAGCTGTCTAAAATGCAGCATCTTGCACATACGTCTGACTCGATCCTCGAGGAATTCGCGGAGTCTTTCGACGAATGAGTATGGCTAGCCATTCAGCTCCCTACGCGCGTTTCGGGAAGGGCACCACGTTCGCTGCGGGGGTCGGCTTGGCGGGCGGTGCGAATGACCGATCCAGGATGCCGGCCACCTGGGCGGCCGCTTCCCGCACCGGATCATCTGCGAAGTGGGCATAGCGCATGGTCGTCTGTATCTGCGTGTGCCCCAGCAGCTTGCCCATCATGGGAATACTCAGCCCCTGCATCACCCCGTGCGAAGCGTAGGTGTGCCGCAGATCGTGGATGCGGATACCGTCCAGGCCGGCCGACTTGCGAATCCGGCGCCACGGCTTTTGTAGGTCGGTGACGTGCTGCCCTTCGATGGCCCCTTGGATCACGTATTCGTTTTCCGGGTCGCGGGGCAGGTCGCTAAGCACGGTTTGGGCCGGTTCGGGCAGGGGGATTTTCCGGGCGCCGGTCTTGCTCTCTGGCAACATCATATAGGGCGGCTGGACGTAGCTCCACTTGAGGGTCTGGATTTCGCTCAGGCGGCAGCCGGTCAGGATCAGGAGCTTGAAGGCGGCCACGACAAAGGGGGTTTCCGTCCCCTCTTGTTCCGCCTTATCGAGCACCCGAACGAGGTTCGCGATCTCTTCCAAGGAGAGGCAGCACTCGCGCTTGCGCTCCTTATACTTCTCGACATGGCGGCAGGGGTTGGAGCCATCGGGGCGCAGCCCCCAGACTTCGGCCAGATTGAACATCTTGGACAGGACCCCAAGGGTCCGATTGGCCTGATAGGGCTTGTCGCGCAGCTTATGGTGCAGTTTCGCGATATCGGCCCGAGCCACGTCGACGATCTTGAAGGGGCCGATGGCCGGCTTGATAAAGAGGTCGACCGAGCGGCGATACTCCCGCTGCGTGGTCGGCTTGCAGCGGTGGGCCACGTAGTCCCTTAGAAAGCGGTCGCAGACCGTCGCCACGGTCGGGGCCTGGCGGTGGCGGCTGATCTCCTCGGCGGGGTTGTCGCCGCCGGCCACGGCCCCCAGGAGCTCCTTGGCGCGGGTACGGGCCTGGTCCGCCGTCACGGCGCCGTGCTTGCCAATGGCGATCCGCCGGGTGCGCCCGCCGTTGCGGTACTGGACCATGTAGGTCTTCTTACCACTGGGCAGGACGCGGACGCCAAAGCCGCTCACATCGTCGTCGAAGACGATGTAATCGCCTTCGCGGGTAGGCAGGGCCTCGACGGTTCGCTTGGTCAGTCTCGCCATGTATCTGGTTCCTGTACGGGTCTCTCTGGAAGCGCTATGGAAGCGCCGTGGAAGCAATCTGTGGCGAAGACTATGAGTCTTGAGAGTCGTTGGTGTCCAGAGAAAAGACAGCAGTATCAGGGCATTACGTAGTGTGGCGCAGGTGGTGGTGGCCTTGGCGTAAGGTGCCGCAACTATCTCATAACCTGAAGGTCGCAGGTTCAAATCCTGCCCCCGCAACCAACAAAACACCCCGCCAATCCGGCGGGGTGTTTTGTTGGTGGGGTCAGGATCTGAACCTGTGCCCTCCTGTGGTTCTGAACCCCCTCATAACTTGAAGGCTGAGGGCGTGAAGAAAACCTTCCGGGGGAAGGTTTTTAGCCCGAAGGTCGAGCACGGGCGAACAGCCCGAGCGCAGACTGCGCAGGTTCAAATCCTGCCCCCGCAACCAACAAAAAGCCCCGCCATTCGGACGGGGCTTTTTGACACCCAAAAGAACAAACTCCAAAAACTCAGATGCGCACACCAATGGCGGATACCGCCCGCGGGCAAGCGAGCCTGTCCTATCACAGCCTCAAAGTCCGCAGCCAAGGCAAAGCACTCAATCCGTCAGTTCGAATTGCCGACCAATGACTTGGGGAGCGGATGCCAGGATCCTACCGAACGGGCCGTCCGCAATTCGAAGCTCTAGGACCAACACCATTCACGCAATCAAGTGCGGTCCGCAGCTGGCCTGCTCAGGCGCGTAGGGGGAAGAGAAAGTGGCTAGCGGCCGACTCCAATTCCGGAGGCCCGGAGTCGCTTTGGCCGATCTGCTTCCAAGGGAAATCTCTCGACGTAGTCCGCCCGTGTCCCCGAATCAGAATTTATGGGGTCTGCATTAAGGCTTGCCGCCGATCCTTACGAGACAATCGCCGCGATATTACAGATTCATATTTACACCTTTACGATAGTTCGGATATTCTACTTGCAGTTGCTTCACGGTGCCGTGTCACGGGGTTTCTGACAGGGGGCTTCTAGTGCGCTGCCGCAGTCCGTAGCTTCGAAATTCACCGCACCTGAAAATTTGAGCGAGCCGGTCGAATGTGCCGGAACGGGAGAAGTTTGTCCGTCGATTGGGCCTCAGAGGGAAAGTCATTTGCCATGCGAAGCATACTCAGCCACTGGAACGGTTTTCGAACGCTCTCGCTGAGTGTTCTGGCGGCGGCATTTTTCCTCATCGTTCTTTGTATGAGTGCTGGTTCCGCGGAAGCGTCCTGGTCCGGTTACAAGAACGGTCAGAACTGCGTGCCGGACGGATCGCCTTTGGGTGGAACCTGTGAAACGGTAGCCGATGCCTGTGAGAGCTGGGCACTCTACCGGACGACCTGGGTAAGGCGGATCGAGCATCACTACGATTCAAATGGACAAATTACCGGGGCCACCTGTGTCATTCGCCACTTTTTGGCGGTTGGTCAGGATTTCCGGGATCCCACTTATCCGAGCTGTCCGGCCGGCTATGAAGTCAACGGAAACGCTGCTTCTGGCTGCCAACTCGCCGTTCCGGAACGGGCTCTGGGGCAGTGTGACAAGTGTCGATCACAATCGCTGGCAGGGATGGGCGACCCGGATCTCGGTCCGACGGTTGGCAATCCGATTTCACTTGCGACCGGCAACAAATTTCAGGCGGTGACCGACTACCGGAGCGGCGGAGCGCATCCGCTGAGTTTTACGCGCTACTACAACAGTCAAAGCAAGATCACCGGCGTGATGGGGCCGGCTTGGCGCCACGGCTTCGAGCGGCGCCTCGCATTTGTCAGCGGTAGCCGGACGAACTACTACGCGGCAGACGGCAAGGTTTATATCTTCAACAAGGTCGGCAGCGATTGGCAACCTGACAGTGACGTCGTTCTGTCACTCTCCGATTCCGGTGGAGAATGGTCACTGAAGGACAAATACGACCGCCTTGAAACCTTCGACAGCAACGGACGGCTAACCGGTATCGTGGCCAAAGACGGCTACCGCGTGGCTTTAGAATATTCGGGGCAAGATGGCGCGTTGTCTCTTGTTCATGATTCCCATGGACGCAGGCTGCGGTTTTCCTATACCCCGGAAGGGTTGGTCAAGTCCGTGAGCGGTGGAGACGGAAGAAAGTACCGCTACGGGTATCGCCAGCTTTATGCCTTCGAAAATCATCCAACTACTCTATTGGCGGAGGTCGTCCATCCGGACGACACCCCGCTTGATTCGGACGACAATCCGCGGGTGCAGTATCTGTACGAGAACCCGGCCTTTCCTGCGGCGCTCACCGGCGTGGTCGATGAGAACGGCGCAGGTTATGCCACCTGGACCTATGACGTGGAAGGACGGGCGGCCTCGAGCGGGCACGCGGGCGGCACGGACCACCATTCGGTCATCTACAACGTCGATGGTTCGCGCAGCGTTACGGGGCCGCTCGGAAAGCAAACGAACTATCACTTCACCACGATCAATGGACTGCCGAGGGTTTCCCAGATCGAGAGGCTCGTGGCCACCAACAGTGCGGCGGCCACGTTCGGTTTCGGATACGACGCCAACGGTTTCCTTTCCAGCACGACCGATTGGGACGGCAAGGTCACCAACTACGTTCATGACAGCCGCGGCTTGCTGACAAGCATGACCGAGGCCGTCGGAACGGCCGACGCGCGCACCACGACGACGACTTGGCACAACGACTTCCGTGTGCCGGCGCAGATCGTGGCGCCGCGCCGGACGATCGACATGGCATACGACATCGACGGGTTGCTGACCGGCCGCCAAGTGACCGATACGACCAGCCACATTCTGCCCTATTCCACCAATGGCCAAACCCGTGGCTGGGCGTATGCCTACAGTGATGGGGGCGAGTCGCCGGCCACCCCTACGCCGCTTCCCGACGTGCCGCTAACGCTCGTCAACCCCGGCGCAGAGACCGGCGACATGACCGGATGGACGGTGACGCAAGGCGGCTTCACGGTGCGCTCCGCCGGCCCGGCCCCCGCCGAGGGCAGCTACTATTTCTATGGCGGAGAAGATATGCCGGAAAGCCGCATGCACCAGGATGTGGCAATTCCATTGGTCAACGAGTCTGAGGTCGATGGCGGCCAGAGAGCCGTGCGGATTTCTTGGAAACACAACACCTACCAGGGTGGAAGCAACGGGACTGTTGTCATCCGGTTTCTTGACGCTTCTGGTCTGATAATCGGCGATGAATTCGAGTATCTACGTTCAAGCGTCACGACGTGGTCGCCTAGCAGCATTGCCGTCAACGTTCCACCTTTAACCCGAAAGATCCAAGTCGAAGTGCGGGCGATTCGCCTCCAATACGTCGGAAACCACTCCTATTTCGATGATTTCGCGATGTTGTTGGAGGGGCGGGACCCGGTGAGGCTTCCCCTGGTTGTCCAGAACGCCGATGCGGAGACCGGCGGTCTGTCCGGCTGGACCAGCGAGGCCGGCGCCTTCCAGATCAACTTCGACAATCCGCTGCCGGCGCAGGGAGATTACTATTTCCATCCCGGCGCCGCGGCGGAGAGCCGGCTTTCACAGGATGTCCAGTTTTCCGCCGGCCAGTTCGCCGCCATCGACGGGGGAAAGCGGGAGTTCGAAGTCACCTGGCGTCAGTATTCCCTCGAAAGCGCCGATGCCGGATCAGTCGGCATCCGTTTCTTTGACGGCTCCAATGCCCAGATCGGACCTGTGGTCGAGTCGCCGTTGATCGCACCGACTTGGTGGCAGGGGCAAAAGCTTGTCGAAGTCGTGCCGCCGGGAGCGCGCAGCGTGCGGATAACCCTGCGCAGCGTTCGCGGCGAGGGAACCACCAACAATGCCTATTTCGACTATGTCTTCGCCAACTTGATCGCTACCGACGTGCCTCAACTGCCGCTGCCGCGGCAAGTGGTTAGCATCGATGGACCACGCGGCGACGTCACTGACACAACGGCCTTTTCCTACGATGAAGTCGGTCAGTTGGCCACGGTTACCAACGCCCTCGGTCATATGGCCAGTATTACGGCCCGTGACGGAAAAGACTTGCCACTTACCTTGCTGGATGAAAACGGGGTCGAAACCGAACTTTCTTACGACTTGCGAGGCCGGCTGATCGAAAGTCGGGTCAAGGCGACGGCTGGGGATGCGGTCACCACCTATGCCTATGACGATGCCGGACTCTTGACGGCCGTCTCTCTGCCTGACGGCAACAGGGTCTACTATGAGTACGATGCTGCGCAGCGACTGACGGCGGTCGCCAACGACCACGGTGAGCGCATAGAATATACGCTCGATGCCATGGGCAACCGTACCGTGGAAGTGCTGCGTGCCGGCAGCGGCACCATCCTGCGCAGCCAGACCCGGGTCTTCGACGAGCTCGGCCGCCTGCTGCAAAGCGTCGGCGCCAGCAGCCAGACGACCGCCTACGGCTACGACACCAACAGCAACCTCACCTCGATCACCGATCCTCTGAGCGGCACCACGGCGCAGGCCTTCGATGCCCTCGACCGCCTCGTGCAGCAGACCGATCCCTTGAGCGGCATCACCGGCTATGCCTACGACGCCCAGGACAACCTGGTCTCCGTGACCGATCCGCGGGGGCTGGTGACGACCTACACCTACAACGGCTTCGGCGACGTCATCCAACTGGAGAGCCCGGACACTGGCGCGACCGTCTTCACCCTGGATGCCGCCGGGAACGTCGTCTCCCAGATCGACGCCCGCGGCGTGGTGACGGACTTCACCTACGACGCCCTGAACCGCCCCCTGACGCGCAGCTACCCGGCCACGCCGGCGGAGAACGTCGCCTACGGCTACGACGATACCTTGGCGGGCAACCGGGGCGTCAGCCGCCTGACCTCGGTCAGCGACGACAGTGGGTCTACAAGCCTGTCCTACGACGACTACGGCAACCTGGTGACGGAAAGCCGGACCATCGGCGGCGTCGTCTACACCACGAACTACAGCTTCGACGTGGCCGGCAATCTGCTGCAGATGACCTATCCGGACGGGCGGATCGTCAGCTACGGGCGCGACGCCCTGGGCAGGGTCACCTCCATCACCACCCAGTCCAGCGCGAGTGCGGCGCCGGTGGTGGTCGCTTCGGACATCGCCTACCAGCCCTTCGGGCCGGTCGCCTCGCTCACCTTCGGCAATGGCGTTGTCCTGACCTACAGCTATGACCAGGACTACCGTCTGACGGGGATCACCGCGGGCGACGGCGTCAACGGCGTGCAGAACCTGACGCTGGCCTACGACAACGCGGACAACATCACTGCCATTACCGATCTGCTGGACGGCACCCGCAGCCAGACCTTCCAATATGATGGCCTTTACCGCCTGATCCAGGCGGCCGGGCTCTACGGCACCATTGACTATGGTTACGACGCCGTCGGAAACCGCACCAGCCGTAGCATCGTTGACAGCCTCGGCACGCTGAACGAGACCTACACCTACGACACGGCCAGCAACCGCCTGCTGTCCCTGAGCGACGGCGCCACGACCCAGAGCTTCAGCTACAGCGCCAGCGGCCAGATCGTCGCCGACGACCGCGGCGCCGGCACGGATCTGGGCTTCGTCTACGACGACAGCGACCGGCTGGTGCAGTTGCAGTCCGCCGGCCTGGCGGATACGGACTATCTGCACAACGCCTTCGGCGAGCGGGTCGCCAAGGAGGTGTTGGGCAGCAGCGACATCACCCACTTCCATTACGGCCAGGGCGGGCAGCTGCTGGGCGAGAGCGACGCGCTCGGCGCCTTCCAGCGCAGCTATATCTACCTGGACGGCCTGCCCATCGCCCAGATCGAGCCAGTCGGCGGCGGCGCCACCCAGGCCGACGTGACCCAGGACAACGCGGACCTGGGCGTCCTGGTACAGGGTAACTGGACCGGCGCCAGCAGCCTGCCGGGCCACGAAGGAACGGATTACCTGGTTCACCCCGGTGCCGAGCCCTTGCCGGCCGGAGGCACGCTGCTGGACAACAGCTCCCCGGCCTTCTCGACCACCGGCCTCTGGCCTTCCGCCAGCGCTCTGCCGGGCTTCGAGGGCGCGGATTACCAGAGCCGCAGCGCCGGCGGACCCTTCGCGGCCGCTCTGGAGGTCGACAACCTGGACGCGGCGGCCACCATTGCCGGGCCCTGGAATCTGACCAGACGCACCTTGGGCGGGCATTCGGGCCCGAACTATCTGTGGCGTGAGCCTAACGGCGTCTCGCCTGAGGCGATCTATTTGGACAACGCCGGGCCCGAATTTACAGAGACTGGTTACTGGCTTATTGGCCTCACTACAGCAGGTGGTCAGTTTTACGGCTCAGATTTTGAGTTTATTGACCACAACTCCGATGGAACAGACACGATCGTCGTCGACAACTCGTCTCCTGAGTTCAGCACCACTGGACCTTGGCAAACGGCAACTTGGCAGGATGGTGGAACGCCGTTTGACTTAGATAGACGCTGGCTCTACGCAACCGATGTGTCGCCACAGGCTATTTTGGTTGACAATATGGATGTCGGATTCTCGACAGTAGGTGCTTCATGGAATACCTCAACGTACACCGGGTATGGTCGGCTTGTCGGGCCGAATATCCAGTGGCTGAATGAACAGGTGGTGCCTCCTGATGCTCAAGTAATTGACAACACTGATGCCGGAGCAGTTGCGGTAGGAAGTTGGCCCATTTCGACGAATAGTTCTGACCGCTACGGTAACAATTACTTCTACAACGCAGCAGGGAGTGGCAACGACACATTCACATGGACTCCAACATTGGCCGCCAGTGGCGACTATGAAGTTTTAGCCTTCTGGCCGAACGCACAACCCAATACCACTCAGGCGACCTTTGCGGTTTTTCATGCCGGCGGGAGCACCGACGTAGTTGTCAACCAACAAACTGGTGGTGGACGCTGGGTATCGTTGGGGACGTACCATATGGAGCCAGCGAGCAATCATCGAGTTGTATTGAGTGACGCTGCTTCAGGGGGCTATGTGGTCGCCGACGCCATCCAGATACGACCAGTGGGCGCTGTGCCCAACACGGCAAAGTGGACGCCGGACATACTGCAGGAAAAGGAGTACCGTATTTACGCTTGGTGGTCTGCTGCAAGCAATCGGGCGAGTGATGTAGTTTACACCGTGTTTCATGCTGGCGGATCAACTCCGGTTCAAATGAACCAGCAACAGGGTGGAGACGGATGGAACCTTCTGGGAACTTTTACGCTCAGCCCGAATAGCAACCATCGAGTGGAACTCACAAATCAAGCCAATGGCGTCGTTATGGCTGATGCAATCCAGTTCTTTCCGGTCGATGCGACCCCTTTGACCGCAACCTGGGAACCGGATTTCCAATTGGCTCAGGACTACAAGGTTTACGCATGGTGGACGGCTACCAGCGCCCGGGCTGCCGACGCAACCTACAAGATCCATCATGCGGGCGGCTCCAGTGACGTGTCCGTCAACCAGCGTTCCAATGGTGGTCAGTGGAACTTGTTGGGAGCGTATTCTTTCGGGTCGGGGAGTAACTATCGTGTGGAATTGACTAATTTCGCGCGAGGATCTGTCGATGCAGATGCAGTGAAGTTCGTGCCGGTTATTCCGAATCCTATGGCCCCCCCGCCAACAGCTACCTGGACACCGGAAATCACGGCATCACGGGAGTATGCTGTGTATGCCCGATGGACGGCGGTTGCCAATCGAGCAACGAATGCGACCTATAAGGTTTTTCACGGTCAAGGCTCTACGCCGGTGGTCGTGGATCAGCAGCAGGCCGGAGGCCAATGGAATCTTCTCGGCACGTATGGCTTTAGTCCATTGAGTAATCATCGGATCGAACTCTCAAACCAAGCAAATGGCCGGGTCTCGGCTGATGCCATCATGATGGTTCCAACCGACGGTGCCCCCAACAGCGTCACCTGGACGCTGAACGTGCCGGACAATGAGTACTACAAGATCGAGACGCGTTGGGTGACGCGTGACAACCGGGCCACCAACGCACCCTACACCGTAAACCATGCCGGCGGCAACGACACCATTCCCGTGGACCAAGCGGTCACCTGGGGCACTTGGGTATCGCTGGGCAGCTATCTCATTCCGGGTGACGGCTCGGGCTCCGTGGTGCTGACCGACCAGGCCAATGGCGTGGTGCAGGCCGATGCCGTGCGCCTGACCGCGGATACTGCCCAGGTCCGCACGGCGACCTGGACCTACAGCGCCGTGGAGAGCGGCGACTACCGGGTCTTCGCGCGCTGGCCGGTGGGCGAGGGGCAGGCGACCGATGCCAAGTACACGATCCAGCACGCCGGCGGCAGCAGCCTGGCCACGGTGAGCCAGGCCCGGCGCGGCGGGCAGTGGAACGAGCTGGGCGTCTTCGCCTTCACCGGCGGGCAGGACTACGCCATCACCCTGTCGGACGACGCCAACGGCACGGTGGTGGCCGACGCGCTCTACATCGTGAAGGTGGAGCCGCTGAGCGACGCCGTCACCTGGACGCCGTCCCTGCCGGCCAGCGGCAGCTACCAGGTCTACGCCAAGTGGACCGCCGACGAGACGCGGGCCACGGACGCGCGCTACGCCATCGCCCATAGCGGCGGCACGGCGCAAGTGAGCGTCAACCAGCGGGTCGGCGGAGGGCTCTGGCACTACATGGGCAGCTATGCCTTCGATCCGCTGTCGAACCCGACGGTGACGCTGGCGGCCAACGACAACGGCAGCGTGGCGGCGGACGCGATCCGCTTCGTCGGCGGGCCGGGCGGGGCGACCGACGTCGCCTACCTGCATACGGACCACCTGGGCACGCCCCAGGCCATGACGGACGCCAACGCGCAGGTGCTGTGGTGGCGCGACCAGACGCCCTTCGGGCAGACGGTGACGACGGGGGGCTTCAGCCAGAACCCCTTGCGCTTTCCCGGCCAGTTCGCCGACGCCGAAAGCGGCCTCGCCTACAACTACTTCCGCGACTACGACCCGGCGCTGGGACGCTACATCCAGAGCGATCCCATCGGGCTGAGAGGTGGGCTGAATACCTATGGGTATGTGGGTGGGAATCCAGTCAGCAAAATCGATAGGAAGGGCCTCGCGGCAATTCCGCCATACACTCCTCCACCTCCGCCTGCAAATGACAACAATCCGCCACCGTCGTGCCCGACAATTTGCAGGAAGGTTGGGCAGTACAATCTAGGTGAGGTACCAAAAGAATGGTATCACTTGTTCCCCAATTACAAGTGGAGATGCGACTACGCATGCCCGCCTACTGGTCAGATTGTAACCAAGTACATAGTCAATACCCTTGGCTGCCCTGATATCCATATTCTTGGACAAGGCTAATGTGTAAGAACGGCGTCCAATTGACAGAGAGGGCTATTCAGCTATATCGCGAAATGGCCCGTTCGATAGGCCAAGGGCCTCTTGCGCTTCATCTCGTATGGGATGTAACGGCAGCGGAGAGCACTGGAGTTTGGGAAGTTGGCTTAACGCCTGAAGCGCACTTTACAGCGGCTGGCCAGCAAATGCTGGATAAGATCATCGCAGGAAGGTTTGATGGAATTCTAGTCGTAATAGACGGGCCGATCGCGAAGCCGGCATCGGAATTGAGCATCAAGATCGATGCAACGGCAACAGGAGGCAGCTTCATAGCAGCTATCGACTGAAGAGCGACGCAACGTGAAGGTGGAGCCGCTGGCCGACGCCATCACCTGGGCGCCGTCCTTGCCGGCCAGCGGCACTTACCAGGTCTATGCCAAGTGGACCGCCGACGAGACGCGGGCGACGGACGCGCGCTACTCCATCGTCCATAGCGGCGGTACGGCGGCGGTGAGCGTGAACCAGCGCGTCGGCGGCGGCCTCTGGCACTACCTCGGAAGCTATGCCTTCGATCCGCTGTCAAACCCGACGGTGACGCTGGCGGCCAACGACAACGGCAGCGTGGCGGCGGACGCGATCCGCTTCGTCGGCGGGCCGGGCGGGGCGACCGACGTCGCCTACCTGCATACGGACCACCTGGGCACGCCCCAGGCCATGACCGATGCCAACGCCCAGGTGCTGTGGTGGCGTGACCAGACGCCCTTCGGCCAGACGGTGACGACGGGGGGCTTCAGCCAGAACCCCTTGCGCTTTCCCGGCCAGTTCGCCGACGCCGAAAGCGGCCTCGCCTACAACTACTTCCGCGACTATGACCCGGCGCTGGGCAGGTACATCCAGAGCGATCCGATCGGGCTGCGAGGTGGGCTGAATACCTATGGGTATGTGGGGGGGAATCCGGTTCGGTATGTAGATTCGTCGGGTCAGTTTACTGAGTTAGCGCTAGGCTCGTGCATTGCTGGAGGACCGCTTAATCCAGTCTGCGATGTCGCAATCATTGTTAATGGTTGCAAGTGGATTGTGATTGGGGGCGGTGTGGTGGTTGCAACCATCATGCTTTCTGAAGATACCTGCGAAGATTGCGCAAAAGAACATGATGATGACCGCAAGGCGCTAAACGATCTGATCAATGAGGCGACCAATGGAGGCCGCAAACCGCTATCAAGTGACGATGCAGATACTATAATTGACTGGGCTAATGAACAGGGTATTGGTGGTGTGAGGGATGATCGTGGAACTGGTCACTGGGAAGGCGGCGACCACATTCACGTTCCCGGCTCCGGAATAAGACATATTCCTGCGAATTAAGGGTGAATGACTATGCATAGTCCTTCAGGTTACATGATACTCCGAAGGCCAGAGTTTAGTGGCTATGCTAACGCTCCTGCTCCGTGCCTAGAGATTGGTAGAGCTAGGGGCTCATTTCAGTACAGCGGGGTAGACCGGCTTCCGTGGAGTGACTTGGATGAAGCGCACTATGCAGGTGCCTTGCCGGAGGAAGTTGAGGCATTTTGGGAGGAGCTTAATCGGACAAAGCTTAGTTGGTGTGATTTTCGGTTGGCTGTTTCGTATCAGAAGACAAAGGCGGTTTTGTCTTATTTTGCGGAGCTACGCGAGAAGAATGAAATTTGTGCGATCCAATGCGGCGATAGGCAGTCCTCTAGCTCGAAAGCTTTCGATTCTCCTGTGCAATGGCTCGGTATTGATGTGTACGTTCATGGATACGGGTCGGTCATTCGAGGTGGTGTCTTTCAGCGACCAGATCTATTCTCTGAGTTTGTACCAGAACTAAACAGATATGGCCTTTTCAATCTGACTGAGAAACCCATTCCGTTGCTGATGGAACGATGCCGCGCCATATCGCCTGGTGAGAATGTGGAATTGTTTCCGCAGGAACGAGAGCTGTGGCAGCAAGTGTTGGTGGGAAGGAGCTTGTAACGCTGAAATAGTTACCGTTCGGTCTTCATCCAGGCATCTCCATTTGCGTGTGCAATGAGGGTAATCGCCTGACCGCCGATCCCGCGGCGCTGCGCACGGCGAGCTGGACCTACAGCCCGGCTGAGAGCGGCGACTACCGGGTCTTCGCGCGCTGGCCGGAAGGCGAGGGGCACGCCACCAACGCCCCCTACACGGTCCAGCATGACGGCGGCAGCAGCCTGGTCACGGTGAGCCAGGCCCAGCGCGGCGGGCAGTGGAACGAGCTGGGGGTCTTCACCTTCACGGGAGGGCAGGACTACGCCGTCACCCTGTCGGACGACGCCAACGGCACGGTGGTGGCCGATGCGCTCTACATCGTGAAGGTGGAGCCGCTGAGCGACGCCGTCACCTGGGCGCCGTCCCTGCCGTCGAGTGGCTCTTACCAGGTCTATGCCAAGTGGACCGCCGACGAGACGCGGGCCACGGACGCGCGCTACTCCATCGTCCATAGCGGCGGCACGGCGGCGGTGAGCGTGAACCAGCGGGCCCATTCTTGAGTACTCTTGGGGCGGCCTCTGGCGCTACCTCGGCTCCTATGCCTTCGATCCCTTGAGCAATCCCACGGTCACCCTGGCGGCCAACGACAATGACAACAGCGTGGCGGCGGATGCAATCCGCTTCGTCGGCGGGCCGGGCGGGGCGACGGACGTCGCCTACCTGCATACGGATCATCTCGGCACGCCCCAGGCCATGACGGATGCCAACGCCCAGGTGCTGTGGTGGCGCAACCAGACGCCCTTCGGGCAGACGGTGGCGGCGGGCGGCTTCAGCCAGAACCCCCTGCGCTTTCCCGGCCAGTTCGCCGACGCCGAAAGCGGCCTCGCCTACAACTATTTCCGCGACTATGACCCGGCGCTGGGCAGGTACATCCAGAGCGATCCGATCGGGCTGCGAGGTGGGCTGAATACCTATGGGTATGTGGGGGGGAATCCAATTGGAAGGATTGATCCAAGCGGACTGGATCTCATTCTCATAGGCGAGGATGGCGGGCTGGGCAAATTATTCGAACTGGCAGCCAAGACGTGGGATAGAGAGAACTGCGGTTGCAATGAAATCGTACACGTTGGGACCGGAGATGAAGCTGTTGAAGCGATTGAGAGCTATGCATCTAGAAACAACGGTGTCGACGGCCTTCAAGTATTTGCGCACAGCGCGTCGGACGGCGTCTATTTTAACCAAGGGGTAACGATTAACAGTCTCTATTCTGATGGTGCGGGGTGGTGGCTCTCTTATGTTCCCGGCGGCCAGGCGAGAATCGAGGAGATTGACCCAGATTTGTTTAAGCCCGGCGCGACGATCCAGCTCTTTGGCTGCAACACAGGTGATGGAGATACTTCATTCGCTGAAGCGCTTGCAAAGCACCTTGGAAGGCCGGTGACAGGTTCGCAGAGTCCAACTCATTTTGAGCCGAGTAACATTCGGAGCGACTATAAGGGGGCCGTTCGCATGGTCCCCGATAATCCGAAAAAGGGATGGACGACCTACAAACCTTAATGTTGGTGAGGAATAATGAGAGTCTCCGTTTTCCGACAGGTGCTTTGTGTGATTGCTGTGACGTTCCTTCTCGTAGGGTGTATGCGGTCGCCAGGAGACCTTTTCGACAAGATGATGGCGACAGACAACAATGAGGATTTCAGGTTTCTTTCGGCACAGGCGATGGAGCTTGGAAAGGATTCAATTCCAATTTTTCTTGCCATCCTATCTCGCGAGATCCCGCCAGAACGCAAGCTCTCGGTCATTGAGTTAAGCAAAAATGGCGTTTGCTTGGCTCGCTTAAATGATCTGGCCAAGGAAGGAATCTATAGCATCTATGAGATCCCAATTTTGCTCAGGCATATGGAGCAAGAACCTTTCGACCTCCATGCATCGCTCATTCCGGCGGAGACCCTGAGGTTGATCACCGGGCTGGATGTCGGATATAGCGAACAGTTCGTGGCAGGCTTCACCAAAGCCGATGAGCCGAAACGGAAAAAAATGCTCTCTGCTTGGCGAAATTGGTACGAGGAGAAGATAGCAAGTGAAGGTTAGTGCTGAGTTGTTGGCGGCAATATTGCACTGCTGAAGGGCAACGATTTCTACGCCATGGTCACTTGTGAGCCGGTTGCGGCCAATTCTATTCCCCGGCGACGGCTCGGGCTCGGTGGTGCTGACCGACCGGGCCAACGGGCAGGTGGTGGCCGACGCCGTGCGCCTGACCGCCGATCCCGCGGCGCTGCGCACGGCAATCTGGACCTACAGCCCGGCTCAGAGCGGCGACTACCGGGTCTTCGCGCGCTGGACGGAAGGCGAGGGGCATGCCACCAACGCCCCCTACACGGTCCAGCATGACGGCGGCAGCAGCCTGGTCACGGTGAGCCAGGCCCAGCGCGGCGGGCAGTGGAACGAGCTGGGGGTCTTCACCTTCACGGGCGGGCAGAACTATGTCGTCACCCTGTCGGACGACGCCAACGGCACGGTGGTGGCCGACGCGCTCTACATCGTGAAGGTGGAGCCGCTGAGCGACGCCGTCACCTGGACGCCGTCCCTGCCGTCGAGTGGCTCTTACCAGGTCTATGCCAAGTGGACCGCCGAGGAGACGCGGGCGACGGACGCGCGCTACTCCATCGTCCATAGCGGCGGCACGGCGGCGGTGAGCGTGAACCAGCGGGCCCATTCTTGAGTACTCTTGGGGCGGCCTCTGGCGCTACCTCGGCTCCTACGCCTTCGATCCGCTGTCGAACCCGACGGTGATCCTGGCGGCGAACGACAACGGCAGCGTGGCGGCGGACGCGATCCGCTTCGTCGGCGGGCCGGGCGGGGCGACGGACGTCGCCTACCTGCATACGGACCACCTGGGCACGCCCCAGGCCATGACGGACGCCAACGCTCAGGTGCTGTGGTGGCGCGACCAGACGCCCTTCGGGCAGACGGTGGCGGCGGGCGGCTTCAGCCAGAACCCCCTGCGCTTTCCCGGCCAGTTCGCCGACGCCGAAAGCGGCCTCGCCTACAACTATTTCCGCGACTATGACCCGGCGCTGGGCAGGTACATCCAGAGCGATCCGATCGGGCTGCGAGGTGGGCTGAATACCTATGGGTATGTGGGTGGGAATCCTCTGACACGCATTGATCCATATGGGAACCTAACTGTCTACGTCTGGAGAGGTAAGGGCGAGCAATGGGGACATGCATCTATCGAGCTGGAAAATAAAACGTACATAAGCTGGTGGCCTGATATTTACAACGCTGAAGAAACCAAGAGCATGGAATACAACATCTATTGTGCTCCTCCGCTTGAGCGGACACTAAACCTCGACAGCAGGGATGAAAGACGACGCCCAGATACTGCGATCAAGATTGATGGTCTTGATGAGGAAGCGATCCAGAAGTGGTGGGATGAGTTCAGAGATAGCCATAGGTGGTGTACCCTGGATCAGAATTGCTCGACTACTGTTGCGGAGGCGCTCGATGTAGGAGGTGGAATGGTGGATGCGCTAATTGGAGGAGGCCGTCCCAGTCCTGTAATTTGGGCCCCTGAAGATGTTGAAGCGTATGCCGCTGCTATCACGATTGGTCAGACCATCCGAAACGCACTCGGGAGAATCTTCAAATGATTGTGAGGGAGCGGCGGCTGCGCGGGGCTGTATTAGCACTTTCCATGATAGCCGCATTTTGGATTTCCGTATGCCATGGCCTCGCCCAGGAGGGGGAAGTGCCGATGCCCGATCCCGATGTAGATTACGCTTGGCAACTTGGCGATGATGAGGCGCGTGAGCTGATCCAGAAGATCAAGTCTCTGCGATACGGAGACAAGCTCGATGATGTGAGGAAGCTTTTGGGAAAAGCTTCACGCGATATCGATTTATTCGACAAAAAGCGCAAGTTCTCGGCGCATTTGCTCGAGTACCCAATCCGACGCGTTCGACCGGAGGGAGGGAACCTCTATGACCAAGAAATCCACCTTTTTTTCGATGAGTTGGGGAGATTGACTGAGATCGGTTACAACGCGATGCGACCGCTTATGGGAGACATCATCGACAAAGGTATGGGTTCCCGGACGGGTACGGAGTTTTTTCTCACCAGACCACCTGCCAGACAGCAATCTGAGTAGTGGCTACGGGGAAGCAATCTTTGAGCCGGTAGGAATACGGTAGGCATCTGAGGGGTGCCGTTCTTGGCCAAGGATGGTTCAAGTGGCTTTGGGTATCGCTTTGATTTTTGCCGCTAGGCCTCCGATCCGTTATCGAACCCCACGGTTACGCTCAGGGTCTAGGTGATTGGTAGCGTGGCGGCGCTGCGCACGGCGAGCTGGACCTACAGCCCGGCTGAGAGCGGCGACTACCGGGTCTTCGCCCGCTGGCCGAAAGGCGAGGGGCACGCCACCAACGCCCCCTACACGGTCCAGCATGACGGCGGCAGCAGCCTGGTCACGGTGAGCCAGGCCCAGCGCGGCGGGCAGTGGAACGAGCTGGGGGTCTTCACCTTCACGGGAGGGCAGGACTATGCCGTCACCCTGTCGGACGACGCCAACGGCACGGTGGTGGCCGACGCGCTCTACATCGTGAAGGTGGAGCCGCTGAGCGACGCCGTCACCTGGGCGCCGTCCCTGCCGGCCGGCGGCACTTACCAGGTCTATGCCAAGTGGACCGCCGACGAGACGCGGTCGACGGACGCCAGCTACTCCATCGTCCACAGCGGCGGCACGGCGGCGGTGACCGTGAACCAGCGGGTCGGCGGCGGCCTTTGGCATTACCTCGGAAGCTATGCCTTCGATCCCTTGAGCAATCCGACGGTGACGCTGGCGGCCAACGACAACGGCAGCGTGGCGGCCGACGCGATCCGTTTCGTCGGCGGACCGGGCGGCGCCACGGACATCGCCTACCTGCACAATGACCACCTCGGCACGCCGCAGGTGATGACCGACGCTTCGGCTCAGGTCTTGTGGTGGCGCGACCAGACGCCCTTCGGGCAGACGGTGACGGCGGGTGGTTTCAGCCAGAGCCCCCTGCGCTTCCCCGGCCAGATCGCCGACGCCGAAAGCGGCCTCGCCTACAACTATTTCCGCGACTACGACCCGGCCCTGGGCCGTTACATCCAGAGCGACCCGATCGGGCTCGGGGGCGGGCTGAATACCTACGGGTATGTGGGGGGTGCACCTCTGAGGTATGTAGATCTGTATGGCCTGCGGGAGTATCCGGATGACTTCTTCGGACCGTTGCCGGAGAACGGGTATTTCAAGTCGGAAATGACGTGGACCAGATGTGGGAACATACCACCCGCTCCTCCCGGGGCTGATGTTAACGCGAACATGCAGGAGGCTGACGATAGTTGGGATCCGTTCTGGTTCTACAATCAGGTAAGAAACGGTGGTCCTTGGGATTACAAGCAGCAAGGGAGGAAGTATGAGGATTTTGGGAACTTCAACTTTGGCGCCTCGGGCTCTGCCTTTGGTTTCCCAGAGGGCGTGTTGCGACGAGGTGCCGGATGGGCTAACCAAAAGGCAGACCCCACTCGCAAGGGGCTGGGTGATCCACTCGGGGGGCCCCCATACGGCGACGATCCCGCTGATCAGGAGCAAATTGGGAAAGGAATTAACTATTGCGAATGCATGGAGTACTGAGTGTGCGGATCTTCATTGTGCTCGGATTGGCATCATTCCTGGCTTCTTGTGATTCAAGCATCTGTAGCAATACTATGATCCATGAGATTGCATCACCTGATGGTGAGATCATCGCTGCAGTGTTTGAACGGGACTGTGGAGCAACGACACCATTTGTTCGTATCGTAAACCTTCGGCGGTCCGAGGCAGAGTTTGATCCGAACATGGATGATGCATGGGTGTTCACGATTCATGGACGGTCCGATGTCAAAGCGTGGTGGTTGGGTGATCGCAGCCTCAAAGTGACCTATTCGGCGACCGGTGATCAGCCAACAATGCGAGAGAAATGGAACGACGTCTCCGTCTCATATGACTGAGATCAACCAATGGTCTTCCGGGAGCTGGAGCCCGAGGCTTTTTTGGCAAGTGATTGTTGAAGTGGCTGGCCACGACTGAAATTGTAGAGGAGGAGTTGGCGACGGGGACCCGATGAACCAGACGGGCAACCTCGGCGTCTGGATGCCGCTGGGCAGCTATCTCGTTCCCGGCGACGGCTCGGGCTCGGTGGTGTTGACCGACCAGGCGGACGGCCGGGTCATCGCCGACGCCGTGCGCCTGACCGCCGATCCCGCGGCGCTGCGCACGGCAATCTGGACCTACAGCCCGGCTCAGAGCGGCGACTACCGGGTCTTCGCGCGCTGGACGGAAGGCGAGGGGCATGCCACCAACGCCCCCTACACGGTCCAGCATGACGGCGGCAGCAGCCTGGTCACGGTGAGCCAGGCCCAGCGCGGCGGGCAGTGGAACGAGCTGGGGGTCTTCACCTTCACGGGCGGGCAGAACTATGTCGTCACCCTGTCGGACGACGCCAACGGCACGGTGGTGGCCGATGCGCTCTACATCGTGAAGGTCGAGCCGCTGAGCGACGCCGTCACCTGGGCGCCGTCCCTGCCGGCCGGCGGCACTTACCAGGTCTATGCCAAGTGGACCGCCGAGGAGACGCGGGCGACGGACGCGCGCTACTCCATCGTGCACAGCGGCGGCACCGCGGAGGTGACCAGGAACCAGCGGGTCGGCGGCGGCCTCTGGCACTACCTCGGCAGCTATGCCTTCGATCCCTTGAGCAATCCGACGGTGACGCTGGCGGCCAACGACAACGGCAGCGTGGCGGCCGACGCGATCCGCTTTGTCGGCGGGCCGGGCGGGGCGACCGACGTCGCCTACCTGCACAGCGACCACCTGGGCACGCCCCAGGCCATGACGGATGCGAACGCGCAGGTGCTGTGGTGGCGCGACCAGACGCCCTTCGGGCAGACGGTGACGACGGGGGGCTTCAGCCAGAATCCCTTGCGCTTTCCTGGCCAGATCGCCGACGCCGAAAGCGGCCTCGCCTACAACTACTTCCGCGACTACGACCCGGCGCTGGGACGCTACATCCAGAGCGATCCCATCGGGCTGAGAGGTGGGCTGAATACCTATGGGTATGTAATGGGGAATCCACTGCGGTGGGTTGACCCGTATGGGCTTCAACAGGCTCCAATTCCGGACCCCAATGGCGTAGTTCCTGGAGGTCCCTGGACTCCAAACGATGCCCAACGTAGAGGAAATTTCTTGGGTCCGAAGCCACAAGGAGGCGGTGGACGCGCTCAATGCCAGTGGGTTCCCGCCGAAGCCGATGGCGGTCCGCCCGGTAGTCAAGGATATTGGAAGACCAATCAATCGGGCCAAAAGGGGGGGCAACAAAGGTACGATCAACAAGGCAAACCGATTAATCCGGACGAAGCGCACCCCGGTACGCCTCCCCCGCTGCCAAAGTTACGTTCCTTCGGTCCCTTGATCTTATGCCCCCTTCCCGTATGTGAGGAAATCTTGAGGCAGGAGCGGGAGCGACAGGGTTGCAATAGCGAGTGTAGACTGGAGAGTTAGGAATGCGAGTGCTAACGCAGGCGGAGGCAGACAGCCTCCTCCAACCTTTAGATCTGAAGGTCGGAGAGTGGTGCGAGTTAGCCTGTCTGAGTTCAGAGGTATTTCCAAACAAGGCGTACCGGCCGAATCCAGACGCGCGAGAGCTTTATGTTCTCGCCGGACATCTGCTTGATTGGCTTGATCCCAAGGATTGGGTCATCCTACAGATAGATAATTCTACAGCACCTCTTTTTGATGAATCGAAGGTATTCGAAGAGCTAGCCTTCGAGCCGGGCCAGAGATGGGACCTTGGCAATCAAAGAACTTTCCTGTTCGGAATTGAACGGGCCAAGCTTATTTTGATTGTTTTCTTTTCCCTTGTGTTTGAATGGCATGTCTATTTGACATGTAAGAGCGCCGACCAGGGCCAACGCTTAGGTCTCCAAGATGGCATCGTTTACTTTATTGGTCGTCCAGAGATGGTCGGTGCAGCTGAAGCGATGGTTGAGAGAATTGCCGAGAATCCATTGCGTCTGTCACAATCCGGAAAGTAAGCGGTTTCGGGGGCAATCCCCTACTGGATGAGCTGGGGGTCTTCACCTTCACCGGCGGGCAGAACTATGCCGTCACCTTGTCGGACGACGCCAACGGCACGGTGGTGGCCGACGCGCTCTACATCGTGAAGGTCGAGCCGCTGACCGACGCGGCCACCTGGGCGCCGGCCCTGCTGTCGAGCAATTGAATTGGCCGCATTGGATAGCTTCTGCGCCGTAGCGTGGCTTGCTATGCTGTCGCTATGGTCCAGTCCTTCGAACCGCCTTCCGCTACTAGAACCTCTGCCAGGCGCTCCCGCGGGATTGCGCTAGTGGCGGTGCTCTGGGTGACGAGCCTGCTGGCGGTCATCGCCGCGAGCTTTGTCACTACGCAGCGCAGTGAGACGGTGGCGGCGCGCAACCAGATCGATAATGCCGAGGCGCGGGCCCTGGCGGACGCCGGCCTGTACCGTGCGGTCGTGGCGCTGGCGGCGGACGGTGAGGGGGCTCCGCACGACGGCAGCCCCCGGGAATGGACTTTCGGCGGCGGCAGGGTGGTCACTTCGATCCAGGCTGAGGGCGGCAAGATCGACCTGAACGGCGCCGATATCGACCTGCTCGCCGGGCTCTTCACGGCGGCGGGGGCGGCGCGGCCGCAGGCGCTGGCCAATGCGGTGATCGATTTCCGCGACGCCAACGACGATCCCCTGCCGGGCGGGGGCGAGGACGCCGACTACCGCGCCGCCGGCCTGAACCACGAGGCCAAGGACCGGCCCTTCGAGCGCCGCGATGAACTGTTGCAGGTCATCGGCATGACGCGGGAGATCTATGACGCTGTTGCGCCGGCAATCACGGTCCATACCCGCTCGCGGGGCATCGACCCGGCCAGCGCGCCGCCGCTGGCGCTCGCCGCCCTGCCGGCGGTGAACGCGGGGTCCGCCGAAGCCCTGGCCTTGCAGCGCGACGGCAGGACGCAGGAGGACCTGCGCGGCCTGCTCGGCGACAGCCCTTACCTGGTGCCGAGCCGCATTCCCGTGGTTACGATCCGTGCCGAAGCGACCACCAAGGGCGGCGCCGTCTTCGTCCGCGAGGCGGTGGTTGCGCTGACCCCCGGCCTGCGCCAGCCCTATCACATCCTGACCTGGGAACAGGGGCGGCGGTAGCGCGAAAGCCCCGCATCTTCAGCTGTTCGGCGTTCCAGTCTCCACCGCGCCGCTCTCCGCATCGCCGTCACCTTCCGCCGGCTCCGGCGGGAAGATCCCCGGCAGCTTGCGGCGCAGTTCTTCCGTCACCGCGCGGGCGTCTTCCTGGTTGCGCACGACCTGGGGCTTGATGAGCACCAGCAGCTCGGTGCGCGAGCTGGAGTTGTCGGTGGCCTTGAAGAGGTTGCCCAGGATGGGGATGTCGCCCAGCACCGGCACGGAGGTGGTGCCTTCCTCCAGGCGGTTGCGGATCAGGCCGCCGAGGACGATGGTCTCGCCGTTCTGCACGGCGATGGTGCTTTCCATCTTGCGCTGCTGAATGGTCGGCGAGTCGATGCCGGAGGAGGTGGTCTCGGTGACCTCGCTGACTTCCTGCGCGACGTCGAGAACCACCAGGCCGCCCGAGTTCACCCGCGGCGTGATGTCGAGGATGACGCCGGTGTCGCGCAGCTCGACGTCGTTCACGATGGGCGCGTTGTCGCCGACGGTGCTGGTCGAGGTACGCGTGACGATCGGCACCTCGTCGCCCACCTGCAGGCGCGCGGTCTCATTGTCCAGCACCATGAGCGTCGGGGCGGAGAGGAACTTCACGTCGGTGATGCCCTTCAGGGCGTTCAGCGTGGCGTGGATATTGTTCGAGTCGAAGACGTAGGAGAAGCCGGGGAAGGAGGCACCCAGTACCGCGGCACCGCCCTCGGCAGCCGCGTCGGTAAAGGTGAAGGAAGAGTCGCCGGACTCGAAAAACCAGCGCACGCCGTACTCCAGGGAGTCGTTAAGTGTCACCTCCATCAGGGTTGCCTCGATCAGCACCTGCAGCGGCAAGATGTCGAGGCGCTTCAGTGCCGCCTCGACCTGGCGGTAGCCCTCCGGCGTCGCCAGGATGACCAAGGAATTGCTGGCCTCGTCGGCGAGGATGCGGATCGCGCCGCTGCCGCCCAAAGCGGACCCGCGAGCCGCGCTGCCGCGGGACGCCCCCCGGGCCGGGGCGGCGCCGGCCGCCGGCGGCGCGTTTCCCGCCGTGGGCGGGGCGGGGGCTGGCGCCTCATCGAAACCCCGCGGCTGCGGCGGCTCGCTGGTCAGCGTCGCAGGGGTCAGGCCGGGGGCGACCGCCGGTTCGGCGGCCAGGGAGGTGGTCGTGGTCTCCGCCGAGAAGATGTTGCCCAGGGTATCCGCCAGGTCCGCCGCCCTGCGGTTCTGCACGTAGTAGACATAGACCCGTTGGGCGTTACTGCTGCCTTGGTCGAGGCGGTCGATCCAGCGCCGCGCTTCGTCCAGGTAGCGCGGCTGCTTGGAGATGACCAGGACGGCGTTCATGCGCTCGATGGGCACGAAGCGCACGATGTCGCTCAGCCGCGGGCCGTTGGGATCGTCGAGGATCTGCTGCAGCTCGGCCACCAGGGTGTCGGGGGTGACCGCCTCCAGCGGCTCCAGGGCAAAGGACATGCCGGAGAGCCAGTCCACGTCCAGTACCGCGACCAGGTTGTTGAGGGAAGTAAGCTCGGCCCGGGTGCCGGTGACGAACAGAAGGTTGCGGGCGGGGTCGATCCGGACGCTGCTGGGGTTGGCGGCGAAGGACTGGGCCACCGTGCCGACCTCGTTGGCCGAGACGAAGCGCAGGGGGATGACCTGGGTGCTGATGCCGCGGCCGCTCGGCCCGTCGTAGGTCAGGTTGGCGATGCCGACGCCGGCCTGGTCGGCCGGCAGCACCCTGAACAGGCCGTCGCTTTCCACCAGCGCGGCGCCGTTCATGCGCAGCAGCTCCTCCAGCGTCGGCAGCACCTGCTCGGGCGCCAGCGGCTGGCTGGTCTGCAGGGTGACGCGCCCCTGCACGTTAGGATCGACGACGTAGTTCAGGTCCAGGGTGTCTTCCAGGACGGCGCGGATCACCTCCCGCAGGTCGGCGTCGACGAAGTTCATGGTCACGCCCTCGGCGGTGTCCTGCACCTGGGCCACCTGAACGCCGCGCGGCCGCGGGCCGGGCAGGCGCGCCAACTGGCCGCTACCGCGCACCTCGAAGGGGCGGATGCCGCCGTCGCTGGCCACCGCTTCCGGCTCGAGAGGCTCGGCGCTGCCTTCCTCGGACGAGGGCGAGGTCTTGTCCTTGGCGGATTGCGACAGGGTCTCGCCGAAGAACTCGCGGCTGCTGGTTTTCGACGCCTCGCAAGCAGTCAGGACGATCGTCAGCGATGCGGCGATCAGCCCTACGGAAAGGCGGCGGATTGTCGTCAATTTGTGAATGTTTTCCCCCTGCACGCTCTCGCCTATGAGTTTAACCGCCCGGGCCATAAGAAATCTATGGGTACAATCCGTGAATCGCTGTCTAGCTGTCATTGCCGCCGCTGCCGTGGCGCTGCGCCTGATCCGCGGGGTCCGCCGCTTCCCTGTTCCGCCTCGGTCAGTTCCAGTTCCAGCACCTTCTCGCCGTGGCTCAGCAGCAGGCGGTCCGGCAGCACGCTTTCGACCCGCCAGCCCTCGAGCTCCGCCCCCTTGGCGAGGCGCAGCAGCTCCTCGGCGCCGGGTTTGCGCACCATGGCGATGCTTTTCTCCGCCGAGATGACGATGCCGACCAGAGTGACTTGTGGTTCCGCCACCGTCTTGGGCAGTGGCGCCGGCGCCTGCTGTTGCGCGACCGGCTTGGGTGCCGGCTTGGCGCGGGGCGGGCGGCGCAATTCGGAGAAGGGCGGCCGGGTCGCCAACTGGGCGTAAGTGTTCTTCGGCGGCATGCGGAAGGAAGGGGGCGGCGCCGGGATGGCGCTGCCGGTAGCGGTCTCAAGCGTCGCCGTTACCGAGGGGGAATCGGGCAAGGCCGGCAAGGGCTTCCGCGCCTCGCTGTAGGCCCAAGCGCCGAGGGCGCTGCAGGCGATCAGCGCCAGGAGGTTGAAAACGGCGAGCCCTCTCATGAGCGTTCCTCCATCGCCGGTTTGGCCGCGAGGAACCCATAGACGTCGAAGCGCACCAGCAGCTCGACTTCCTCTTCGTCGGACGCCTCGGGGCGCGGCTGCAGGGTGCGGCGGATATCGAGGTTGTCGATGAAGAGGTAGGGATCGTTCCCCTCGAGGCGGTGCAGGATATCGCGCAGGGCGGCCGAGGTGGTGTGCAGCTGCGCCCGTGCGGTCACCTTGCGCAGCCCGCGTTCATCGCGAACCGGCAGAACCTGCACCGAACGGACGGTGCCGCCGCCGCGCTCGACGGTTGAGGTGAGGAAAGACTGGACGAAGGCGCCGGCGATGGTCTCGTTGTCGCCGCGCAGCAGCCCGGCGGTTGCCTCGGGCTGTTGGCTGAGCGCCTCGCGCTGCCGGGTAAGGGTGGCCGGGTCCCCCGTCTCCTTGGCGAAACGTTGCAGCAGTTCTTGCGACAGGGCGATGGACTCGTCCAGGGCCATGTGGCGTTGGCGCAGCGGCTCGACAACAGCCAGGTGGACGGCGAGCCCGGCGCCGATCAGCAACATCACGGCAAGCAGCCGGCTCAGGAGGGGTGAGAGGCGGGTCATTGGCCGCCCCCCGCTGGCTCGACGCGCAGAGAGAGGCTGAAGCGCTCAAGCCCCAGGCGCGGGTCCTGGGTCACCGGCGCCCGGAACACGGTCTCGGAGAATCGCGGCGACTGCTCGAAAGTGGTGATGAGTTTGGAGGAGTTGGGCGAGAAGCCGCTGAGACTCAGGCGGTTGCCGTCCAGGCTCAATTGACTGAGCCAGCTGTCGTCAGGCAGCAGTCGGGTGACCTGGTCGACCAGTGCCAAAGTCAGCAGGTCCTGCCGTTTAAGGTCTGTCAGGGAGGCGTCCGGCTTCTGCAGTGTCGCGATCTCCTCCTCCAGCTTGCGTAGCTCCGCCACGCGGGCACGTTCCTCCGTAACCCGCGCGCTGAGCGCGGCGGCGTAGTCGGCCTTGCGCTCCAGTGGGACTTGCAGTGCCAAGAACAGCAAGACCGCTACCGTAGCCGTCAGTGCGCCGGCCAGGGCGCGGGCCACGCGCGACGGCGCAGGGGAGGGCGCCTCCGGAAGCAGGTTCACGCCCAGGGGCCGTCCGGGTTCATCCGCGGCGATGTCGACCCGCGTGACCGTCAGCTCTTGGCCGCGCAGTTCCTCCAGCAGGCCGTCGACCTTGCGGCGCGGCGCCAGCATGATGTCGACGCTCAGGCGGCCGTTCTTGGCGTCGCGCCCCGCCACCCGGCAGGCATAGTAGACTTCCTCCCGGCTGAAGGGCGTCAGGCGGTCCATCTCGAAGCCGACGACCTCGCGCAGGTTTTCCTCCGCCGCCAAGGGCAGTTGCGCTTGCCGTGTCACGAGCTCCCGGCGCGCCAGCGCCAGGGTCGCCGCGGCTTTGGCTTTGGCGGAGGCCTCCTTGCTGCTGGCCAGCGGCACGGCCTTGCGGCCGCGCAGGCGATACAGTTGCGGCGGCGTGGTGCCCATGTCGAGCAGAAGCTTTTCGCCGCCGCGCAGGCCTTCCCGCAGCACGCCGGGCAACAGTGCCGCTAATTCGCCGAACCACCAGCGGAAGAAACTGGCCGGGAGAGCGAAGAAGTTTTTCACGGCCCCCATCATCGCTGGACCGGCTCCGTCACCACGGCGGCCGCCAGGACCGGCCAGGTGAGCTCTTCCCGGGTATCGAAGTCGACGGTGATCTCCACCAGTTCCGGCAACTGACCACTGTCATTCCAAGAGGTCAGCCACCCGGTCGGCTGGTTGAGGCGGCCGCGGCCGAAGTATTTGAACCCCACCGAACGGACGCCGGTCAGCAGCACCTCCTTGCGGGCCCTGTCGCTGAAATTCAGGCCGGGCCGCTCGCGGGTGAAGGGCTCCCAGCGCAGCACCAGGTTGCGCGTCGGCCCCGCGGCTTCGCTCTCCACCGCGACGACGTAGTAGCCGCCCTGGCCGAGGTATTCCGGCACCGGGCCGATGAAGACCAGGCGCTCCGCCTTGCCCTCCAGGGCCATGCCCGGCCGCCGGTCGGCGCCGCGCACCTGCTGCGGCTGCATCTGGGCGATCTGGCGGCGCAGCAGCGCCTGCACCGCGGCCACGCGGCCCTGGTCCTGGGCGATGCTCTCCGTGCGCTCCCATACCCGAGCGCCGAAGTTGAGGCCGCCCACCATCATGACGCTGAGCAGCGCCAGCACGGTGATGGAGACCAGCAGCTCCATCAGGGTGAAGCCGGCCTGCCGGCGGCGCTGGGGGCGGGCTCCGGTCATGTGGTGCCTCCCAGGCGCAGGGTGGTGAGGGTCACGTCGCGGTCGTCCCAGCTTACGGTCACGGTGACGCTGTAGGGCTGCAGCCCGGCCGGCGGCACGGCCGGCGTCGTGGCGTCGCTGTAGCGGGCGACCGTCTCGCGCCACGTCATGCCGTCCGGCAGCCCGCCGCTGCGCACCCCTTCGACCAGTGGCTGCTCGGTGCCGGCGCGCGCCAGCAGGGATTCCGCGTGGCCTAGGGCGATGAGGGCGCGGTCGGCCACCGTGGCGTTGCGCAGGCCGCCGGAAAAGATCTGCATGATGGCGGCGAAGCTGAGCGCGAAGATAGTGAAGGCGACCAGGACCTCCATCAAGGTGAAGCCGGCCTCGCGCCGCCGAGGGATCTCAGTGTTATTGCGCAAGGGACACCTGCCCGGTGAGCCAGTGCACGCTGACCTGATAACTGCGGGCGCCCTGGCTGAGGCGGATGCCGCCGCCGGTGGCGCTGCCGTCGGGAAAGAAGCGGATGGCGCCGCGGCTTTCCCGGCTGATCTCTTCGGCGGCGGTGAGAAAACGGATCTCCGCTTCCGGCGGCAGCGGGCGCTGCTCCGCGCCGTCCTTGACGCCGTAGACCTTCTCGTCGACGTCGACGAAGACGGCCACTTCGCGGTTCTGCGCCAGGGCCTGGCCGCGCGTGCGCTTCAGCAGCGCCGTCAGATCCTGGGCCGCCGCGCGCAGCTCCACCGTCTCCTTGCCGGCGAAGATGTTGGTGGCGAAGGCAGCCGTCAGCAGGCCGGCGATGGCGATCACCACGAGCAGCTCCAGCAGGGTGTAGCCCCCTTCGCCGCGTCGCCGCCCCCGCCGGAGTGCGGCTGCGCGACAGGGTGCGGCGCTACCAGTTGGTGACGTCTTGATCTTCGTCTTCACCGCCGTCGGCCTTGTCTGCGCCCAGGGAATAGATGTCCACCTCGCCGTGCTGGCCCGGGCTGGCATAGAGGAAGGGGGTGCCCCAGGCATCGTCGATGGCCTCCGCCTTCTTGACGTAAGGCCCGTTCCACTTCTCGGCATCGGCAGGTGCCTCGATCAGCGCGCGAAGCCCCTCCGCCTCCGTTGGGTAACGGCCCATGTCCAGGCGGAAGAGGTCGAGGCCCGCTTCCAGCTGATTGATGCGCAGCTGCGTTGTCTCCGTCTTGGCACGGCCCAGGTAGTTGAGCGCCACCGTGCCCACCGCCGCGGTGAGCAGCCCCAGCACGGTGATCACCACCAGCAGTTCCAGCAGCGTCATGCCGGCCTGCCGCCGGCGGCGCCGGGCGGCCTTGATGCGGCGATAGCGCAGGAGAACGTCTTGTCTGTCGAAACGCATTCAGAGCACCAGTTCGTTGACGGAGAAGAGGGCAAAGAGAATGGAGGAGACGATGAAGGCGATGAGCGCGCCGAGGCCGAGGGTCAGCACCGGCACCAGCAGGGCCAGCAGGCGGCGCATCGTCTCCTCGCTTTCCTGGTCGTAGATCTCGGCGAGCTTGGCCAGCATGTCCTCCAGGCGGCCGCTTTCCTCGCCGACGCGCAGCAGCTGCACCAGCAGCGGCGGAAAGAGCGGGTTTTCCGACAGCGGCGCGGCGAGGCCGCGCCCGGCCTTCACGTCCGGCTGCACCGCCGTCACCCCGGCGGAAAGGGCGGCGTTGCTCATCACCTCGCGCACCAGTTCCAGCGCGTTCAGCAGCGGCACGCCGTTGGCGAGCAAGGTAGCGAGGGTGCGGGCAAAGCGCGCCACGTCGTTCTTCACCCAGAGCGCGCCGATCACCGGCAGGCGCAGCACCTGGCGGTGCCACCAGAGGCGTCCGGCCGGCGTGCCGAGGTGGGCCTGCAGGCTCACCACTGCGACGGCCAGGGCCAGCAGGATGATCCACCAGGCCTGGCGCACGACCGCGCCGAAACCGATGACGATCTGCGTGACCAGGGGCAGCTCGGTGCCGGCGTCCTCGAACATCGGTTGGAAGGCGGGGATGACGAAGGTCAGCAGGATGGCCAGGGAAGCCCCGGCGGTCACCAGCAGGAAGATCGGGTAGATAAGGGCGGAGCGCAGCTTGCCCTTGGTCTCCTGCGCGCGTTCCAGGAAGTCGGCCAGACGCTCCAGCACCGTGTCCAGGCTGGCGCCGATCTCGCCGGCGCGCACCATGGCGCGGTAGTAGGTCGGGAAGGTCTTGCCTTCCTTGTCCAAAGCGTCGGCCAGGCTGCTGCCGCCGCGCAGGGCCGCCAGCAGGCGCTCGACCATGGCCTTGGTTGCTTTGCGTTCGGTGAGGCCGCTCAAGAGTTCCAGCGCCCGGTCGAGCGGCAGTTCGGCGCGCAGCAGGGTCGCCAGCTTGCGGGTCAGGGTCACCAGCTCCGCGCCTTCGGCCGGGCGCGCCGGCAGGATGTCGCGGTTGAGGGCCTCCAGCAGCCGGCCGCCGCCCGCCGCCTCGACGCGGACCGGCAGGTGGCCCATCTGGTGCAGGCGGGCCACCGCCGCGCCCTGGTCGCTGGCCTCCAGGCGGCCCTCGACCACCTCGCCCTCGCCGGTGACGGACTTGTAGCGGAAGTTCGCCATAACGCGGCTCCTAGTCCCCCGCCAGGGAGGTGACGCGCGCCACCTCCTCGAACGACGTCACGCCGGCGCGCGCCTTGGCGAGGCCGTCCTGGTACATGGAGCGCATGCCGCCGGCCACCGCGGCCTTGTGCAGCTCGCGCGATTCCGCGTGGCGCAGCACCAGGCGGCGGATCTCGTCGCCCATGGGCAGGATTTCCAGGATACCGGCGCGGCCGTGGTAGCCGCTGCCGTTGCACTGGGGGCAGCCCTGGGGCTGGTAGAGCGTCACCGGCGCGCCGGAAGGATCGATCTGTTGCGCGAGTTCCGGCAAAGCGTCATGCGCCTCGCGGCAGTGCGGGCAGAGGCGGCGCACCAGGCGCTGGGCCAGGATGCCGACCAGGGTGGAGGTCAGCAGGTAGTCCTCGACCCCCATGTCGAGCAGGCGGGTGATGGTGGCGGCCGCCGTATTGGTGTGCACCGTGGCCAGCACAAGGTGGCCGGTCAGCGCCGCCTGCACGGCGATCTGCGCCGTCTCCAGGTCGCGGATTTCGCCGATCATGACGATGTCCGGGTCCTGGCGCAGGATGGCGCGCAGGACATGGGCGAAGGTCAGGCCGATCTTGGGGCGCACTTGGATCTGGTTCACGCCGTCCAGCTGATACTCCACCGGGTCCTCGACGGTGAGGATCTTCTTCTCCGGCGCGTTCAGCTCCTTCAGGGCGGTGTAGAGCGTGGTGGTCTTGCCGCTGCCGGTCGGGCCGGTGACCAGCAGGATGCCGTTGGGCTTCTGCAGCAGGGCGCGCAGGGTCGCCTTGGTCTCGGCGTCGAAGCCCAGGGCGTCGAAGTCCAGCACCACGCCCTGGCGGTCGAGGATGCGCAGCACCGCGCCCTCGCCGTGCAGGGAGGGCAGGGTGGAGACGCGCAGGTCGATCTCCTTGCCGCGCACCACGATCTTGAGGCGCCCGTCCTGGGGCAGGCGGTGCTCGGCGATGTTCAGCTTGGCCATGATCTTGATGCGGGAGATCACGGCGGCGCGCAGCCGCGCCGGCGGCGCCTCCACCTCGCGCAGCACCCCGTCGACGCGGGTGCGCACCCGCAGCGAGGCCTCGAAGGGCTCGATGTGGATGTCGGAGGCGCGGGCCTCCACCGCCTTGGCGATCAGCAGGTTGACGATGCGGATGACCGGCGCCTCGCTGGCCTGGTCTCGCAGGCGGGCCACGTCGGCCTCGGTGCCTTCTTCTTCTGCCGTCTCGGCTGTCGCGGCGATCTGCTCCAGCGAGCCCCGGCCGCCGCCGTAGAGCCGCTCCAGCGCGTCCTCCAGCTCCGCCACCGTGGCCACGGCGCGGGCGACCGGCAGGCCGAGCCGCAGCCCCACCGCCTCCGCCGCGAAATCGTCCAGCGGGTCGGCCATGGCCAGGGTGACGCCCCTCTCCTTGCCGTCTTCTTCCAGGGCGATGGGCAGCACCTGGCTGTCCTTCAGGAACTTGGCCGCCAGGGTCTCCTCGGCCAGCGGCAGGGCGGGGTAGTCATCGCGGGCCGTGAGCGGCAGGCCGAGCAGCGCCGCCAGGGCCTCGGCCATGTCGCGCTCGCCGACCAGGCCCAGGCGGGTCAGCACCCGGTCCAGGCGCTCGCCGGTTTCCGCCTGGGCCCGCTCGGCGCGAGCCAGGGCGGCGGGCTCCAGCTTGCCGCGCGCCAGCAGCAGGTCGCCCACGTTGCGCGGCTGCTTTTCAGCGATCTTCGGGCCGCTGTTCGGGGGTACATCCTCGGTTGCAGCCGCGGCGGCGGCAGGGGCAAGCGGCCCCGAAGCCCTTTCGCGTGAAAGGCTTACGGCGCTTTCCTCCTGCAACCCGTCGCCCAATCCCTGGCTGGGCTGCGTCAGTGCCCTGGGTTCCCCCATGGGAACGGTCCCCTGTGACCACCGCCTTTCCCGTTAAGCTGCTGGAAAGGCTTGATTTATAGAGGCCAGCCGAGGCGGATCGGGCCGTAGAGCCAGGTGAGCCAGAGGCCCAGCGCCAGGAAGGGTCCGAAGGGCAGGGCCGTCCGGCCGGCCAACTTATCGGATAGTGTACCCTGTATAAGTCCGGCGGCAAGCGATACCACCAGGGCGATAGGCGCCGCCCAGAGCAGGACGGAGCCGAGCCCCGTCCAGGAGACCCAGGCGCCAGCGGCGGCCAGCAGCTTGGCGTCGCCCAGGCCCAGGCCCTCGCGCCCGCGCAGGCGCTGGTAGGCCCAGGCCAGCCCCGCGAAGCCGAGGAAGCCGAGGGCCGCGCCCAGGGCGTGGTGGAGGATCTGCCCGCCCAGCAAGCCGGCTGGATCGAGCCACCAGGCGACCGCCAGCCCCGCCGGGATCAGCGGCAGGGTCAGCACGTCGGGCAGGTAGAAGTGCCTGGCGTCGATGACCGCCAGCACCAGCAGCGCCCAGCCCAGCGCCGCCGTCGGCCAGACGAGGGGCGCGGGCACCGTGAGCACCGCCCAGACCGCGACGCCCAGTGCCGCCAGTTCGATCAGCGGGTAGAAGGCGCCGAGCTTCGCGCCGCAATGCCGGCAGCGGCCTTTGAAGGCCAGCCAGGAGAAGACGGGAACCTGATCGATCGCGCCCAGCACCTGCCCGCAGGCCTCACAGCGCGAGCGGTCGAAGACCACCGCCCGTCCCTCCGGCAGGCGCAGGACCAGCGTGCCGAGGAAGGAGCCGATGAAGGGGGCAAACAGGAGAACCGCCGTATGTAAATACCAAGCCAAACCTGGGCGCCTTGAGGGATTTTTGAAACGTCGGCGGTGCCGTCTGTGTGGGAGTTAAAAGGCCTCGGTTGTGTCCTGCCTGCCCAGAAGCCTCATGATTTCTACCGTGTCGTTGTCGATGCGATAATAGATCGAATGCACGCCGCAGACACCGCGTCTGTAGCCCTCGCGGATATGGTCGACGGCGGGATACAGCAAGGGGGTCTCGGCGATCTGTTCGAAACGCGCGAAGAAGTCGGCGAAATAGCGGTCGGCCTGCGTCTCGCCGTACTCCAGAAGCCCGTATCTGTAGATTTCTCGCAGGTCGCTCTTGGCTGCCTGGCTGAGCTTATAGCCCGCCATCTTGCCTTAGCTCGGCCTTGATCTCGGCAAGGATTTCCTCGGCGGACTGCTTGGTGAAGCCGCTGTCTTCCGCCTCCAGAAGCTTGGCCCGGATCGCCTTGATCGCGGCCGGGGTATCCAGTTCGCGCAGTTGGCGTTCACGGATGAGGTCGCGCACAACCTCGCTCTCGTTGCCGTAGCGCCCGGACTCGATCTGGGCTTTGATCCAGTCGTTCTGCTGGTCCGTGACCGAAATGCTTTTTTTGACGATGGCCATGTTGCGCTCCCGCGGAAGCCAAATTTCATACTTGGTAGTATAATATACTACCAATCAACCTTCAAGTCTGGCAGTCGTTGAGAAGGATAGCAAGAATTGCTATACTTCGTTATCGCCATCCAGCCGCTAGAGGCCGCCATGAATGTCTCCCTGACCCCGGAGCTTGAGAAACTGATCGAAGACCGGGTGAAGTCCGGGCGCTACACCTCGGCCAGCGAGGTCATCCGGGAAGCTCTGCGCCTGCTGGACCGCTTCGACGAAGCCCAACGGCAGGCTCTGGTCGATCTCAACCGAAAGATCGACGAGGGCTTGGTGCAGGCCGAGCGGGGCGAGGTCATCAGCGGCGAGGAGTCGCGCCGCCGCACGCGGGCGGCGCGGGCCAAGCTCACCCGGCAAGGGTGATGTCTTATTCACTGACGCTTGTTGCCCAGGCCGATATCGAAGAGATCGTCACCGCTCTTTGGCTGGAGAACCCCGAAACCGCCGAACTGGTTGAGGATCGGCTTTACGCGGCGTTCGACCTTCTGGCCGGCAACCCGGGTTTGGGTCACGAGCGGGCGGACCTGACGGATCGGCCGGTGCTGTTTTGGCCGGTGAGGCAAACTTCTTACGCCGCGATTTATCGGCCCGCTTCTCCGATCCAAGTCATCAGAGTGGTCCACTGGCACCGCGACATTGCCTCGTTGCTTTAGGGTGATGGTTTCGTTTGAGGCTTGCAGATCTACTTCGTCTGGTGGGGCGGCGACAAGATGGGTTTCATCCATCGGCACACAGCCGAACCGCCCCAGTTAAAAGCGATCAGGCCAGAAGTGGCCAGTCTTTTGCGTCCGCGCATGAACGTGCCCGGCATAGGCGCGATGCACCTTCGAGAGCGCCCGCCGGATGCCGTCCGCATCCCGCGGCGTTAAGATCAGATGCACGTGGTTCGGCATGAGCACCCAAGCCCAAATGCTCACTTCGGCCTCCGTGCAATGTTTGCGCAGCAGGTCGAGATAGAGCCGGTAGTCGTCGTCGCTGAAGAAAGTCTGCGCCCGGCCATTGCCACGTTGCGTGACGTGGTGGGGCAGGTTGGGGATCACCACGCGCGCCAGGCGAACCATGGGAAGAGGCTAAGGCCAAAGTCTGGTTTCGTCAATTAAGTGCACTGTCACCGTAATTGCGGCAGCCGCAGGATCAGCGTGCCCAGGAAGGAGCCGATGAAGGGGGCAAAAAAAGCAACGGCAACTTTCACGTAAGTTGCCAGAACCCATGACAAACGAAGCTCGCGATGATTGTTGTGTTCGGCAGTTGCGCTCAGGAATCACGCTAAGCTAGATGACTCCCTCCATTGCGCAAATGAATAGAGAAATTGAACTCTCAGAACACGAAGGTACTCCTTCCGAGATCAATTCAACAATGCATATGGAAAGCAAGTTTTCGAGCCTGTTATGCTCTAAGTGGACGATCCTTTGCGGCCAAGTTCGTATCGAGCTGCCTCAGCAATAGCTATGTTGACACTGTGCGCTAGTCTGTACAGTTTTTCCTCCGCATCGGCAGTGTCGATAGCGCCGAGTGCCCAACAACACTTCTTTCCGAGGGCATTCTCATCGCCGCCCATATAATCGAACTGCAATAGAGCCGCTTCATAAAGGGCGTCGGTGCTCCGAGGGTCCCTTAGAACTCGGAGTGCTTCGGCAATGTCTTCATGGCTGATATGCCAATCTGCTGTAATGAGTTCGTTGAGCAATGGCACGCAGTTCGACGTGAATTTGTCAAAGCGATGCCCGACTATCAACGCTGCCTCCACCTCATCGCTATCTCTCTTTTCTATTCCGCTTCTTAAAAGATCATAGACGTGGTCTTCATCTTTCCGCGGATCTACAGGGTATCTATCGAGAAACTCCTCGAAATTGATTTCTTCAGAGATGAAGTTTATTAACGCCTCAAAATGCTCGCTCTTCATCACGGTATCTCGGAAAACCCTGTCAAGCCATCATTCACTATATCCATTGCTGGTCCTCGACCCAAGCCAATGTTCACGAAGCCTCGCTCCTGTTTGAAGTACGCGTTCGTTTTCGTCCAGTTCATGCCCTTTGCAAGACGCTGCATCGCAGGATACTTACTCTCTACTAAGGAGCCGGCGCTCCGAACCCCTATTGCTTCGAGCCTAGCCATAGTGCCTGGCCGAAGATCCAGGCGCACAGTCACTCCCGTGAAACTTGAGGGGATACCGCCGGTCTTTGTTCATTACGGTGACAGTGCAGTTAATTGATGAACTCACCTTTCCAGCTTCTGTGCCTGTTGCGGTTTCGGCCCGCGCTTGGCGGGTTGTAGGGTGCGGCCGGTTTGGCGCTCGAGCGTCTCCACAAATGCCGCATTGCCCAGAGGGCGGCCGATGGACTCCGCCCGGCGCAGGGCCATTGACAAGTCCTCATCCTCGCCCGCCTCGATCAAAGCGGCAAAATTGGGATAGCGCTCCCGCACCGGCGCGGTGTCGGTGAGCGTGCCGCTTCGCTTGCGCGAGAGCTGATCGTGCACGCTCGACCATTGCCAATCCACCGCCCGCTTCGCGAGGCGGGCCCGCACCGGATTGAGCGCTACATAGCGCAAGGCGGCCTCAAGATGAGCTTCATCCATCGGCACACAGCCGAACCTTCCTTGCCAAAAGTGGCCGGTCTTTTGCAGCCGCGCGTGAACGTGCCCGGCATAGGCGCGATGCACCTTCGAGAGCGCCCGCCGGATGCCGTCCGCATCCTGCGGCGTTAAGATCAGATGCACGTGGTTCGGCATGAGCACCCAGGCCCAAATGCTCACTTCGGCCTCCGTGCAATGCTTGCGCAGCAGGTCGAGATAAAGGCGGTAATCGTCGTCGCTGAAAAAGGTCTGCGCCCGGCCGTTGCCACGTTGTGTGACGTGGTGGGGCAGGTTGGGGATCACCACGCGGGCCAGACGAGCCATGGGAAGAGGCTAAGGCCAAAGTCTGGTTTCGTCAATTAAATGCACTGTCACCGTAATTCGTTGCCACGTTGCGTGACGTGGTGGGGCAGGTTGGGGATCACCACGCGCGCCAGATGAGCCATCTCAGGATGGTCTCCGTCAATGTCTGACAACGTCAATTTCGTGCGCTGTTACCGCAACCACAGGATTCTAGGGCATCTCCTCTGCAGCAGGTGGCCGAGTAAGTTTTCTGAATTCAGCTTTTACTGCGCCGAAATGTGCAAAGTTTTTCTTGGCAGTTTCGAGTGAAATCGTATTTGCTCCTCCAGCGTAATTCGGATTTGAGCTTTGGATCGGATCATCTTCCCAGTAACAGACAGGGCAGATTTCGAAAGTTCCGGGTGGTGGTGATGAAAAAGTCAAATAGCCACAGCAAGGGCATGGAAATACCATGGTCAATTTACCTCGTTCCAATAATCTAAACCTCTCTCTGGGCGAAAGAAGGTTCTAGGTTCGCCAACCCTATTGTAGACGCCAAACGTATTTGTCGCAGGATCGTACACCATAGTATCTCCATTTTTTCGCGTTTTGGTAAGATACTCATACTGTCTTGTGAAGAATGCCTGCGCTTCTTCAACATATTGCTTGGCATTATTTAATCCAGGGAACTCTAGTCTATGATTCTGCCAGTGTGCGAAGGCGTTCATCACGCTTGTGCGCATCCGCGTGCTTGACCAGATTGACCCCGCCCGTCTAACCATGCCAGGTACGGCCATCGCACCTTTCACACCGGCCCCAATAGTGCCGGGTCCAGGTCCAAACGAGTCAAGCAGTGAAGTTAGGGTGTCTATAAAGTCGTATCGAAAATCCTCATAGATGTTGACGGTCATTCCCCACTGGAATTGTACAGCTGCCTCAATATCCTCGATGGCACCTTCTACATCGACGCCAAAAACTTCATCTAGCTCGAGAGATGCTATCTGGGCACTGCGTGCTCCTAAAGACCCCGTGGATTGGATACTGGATATGCCTCCTAGGTGAGCGATCGCTCGGTCTAGGACCCCGTTCGCGAACTCAGGGATGCCGAGAGAAGTGGTCGCTGCAACGACATGCGACACCACAGTGGCAACACCCCATTCCTCCAGACCGGCCACATTCTCTGCAACAGCAGAGCCGACTAGGTCATGGATTTCTCGAACGGCAGTTTGATAGTCAATTCCAGCTTGTCTGGCTCGAGTCCGAGCATAATCTCTGGCGACCTTGTTAACACCAAGCAAGTCCGAGAGGAAGTCGTCGACTCGTTCGATGAATCCGCGGTCATCATTCCCAGCCTCAGGCCCTGCTGAATCACTCGGCGCTTCTGCAATGCTCCCATCATCATTGAAAATTGAGAACCCGCTCGGATCGGTGTAACTGAGTGGGTTGTTAAAGACGTAGCTGTAGCGGTTGAAGCCCTGCGTGGTCTCCGGGTACTGCACGAAGGGATCAGCACTTAGGAACCTTCCCAAGGTCGGGTCGTAGACGCGGCCGTTCATGTGGATGAGGCCGACGGCGTCGAGATGCTCGTGGCCGGTGAAGCCCCGGGGCGTTTCGCCCGGCGTGGTGGGTGTGCCGGCCTGCCAGTCGGTGAGGCGGCGCTTGCCGTGGGCGTCGTAGGAGAAGCGCTCGGTGACCGCGCCGGACTCGTCGGTGACAGCCGCGACGGAGCCCAGGTGGTCGCGGTGCAGGTAGCGGGTCTTGTCGCTGAGCGTGCCGACGTCGCTGTAAGTGGTGTGGATGGCCACCACGCTGCCGCCGGCGCGGATGTAGTGCACCAACTCGTCGTCCTCGCCGGGGCGCACCTTCTTCTCGAAATGGCTGCCGACGTAGATGACAGTGGTGCTGAGGCCGCCGTCGACGATCTGCTGCTTCACCCGGGCGCGACTGGGGCCGTAGACGAAACTCGTCAGATCCCCGGTCAGGGTGTCGGTGATCTGTTCGGGCTTGTTGAAGGAGGTCCAGGAGGTGGTCTTGTCGTCGCCCGAGACCATGGCGCCGTTGGCGTCGTAGCTGTAGAGCTTTGCACCGATCTGCGAGACCGCGTGCGGCCCGGCGCCGGCCAGGCCGTAGACGTAGTTCGACCCGCCCGCCACGTCGGACTTGGTGACGATGTTGCCCAGGGCGTCATAGGTGTAGGCCGTGGTGGCGAGGGTCGCCAGGGTGGCGGTGTCGGTCAGGGTGGTGCCGGTCAGGCGGTTGAGGCCGTCGTAGGTGAAGGCCTCCTCGCGGTCCTGGCGCAGGTCACGGCGCGCCGTCAGGTTGCCCAGGGTATCGAAGTCGAAGGCCAGGTCCTGGATGCCGGTGGCGCCCTTGGTGGTGACGATGGAGTCAATGCGGCTGGTCGCCGGGTCGTAGACGCGGGCCGTGGCGACGCCGTTGCCTAGGGTCTCGGCCGTCACCTGGCCCTCGGCGTTCACCGTCGTCGCCTGCCAGTAGGTGACGGTCGAGAGCTCGTCGGTCACCGAGGAGAGGTGGCCGTTGGCGGTGAAGTGGGACTTCACCTGGAAGCCCGTGGGGTAGACCAGGGTGTCGGCCCGGCCCGCGGCGTCATAGAGCGCGCGGGTGTCGTAGGTCTGGCTCTCGACGGTCAGGCTGGCGATGTCCGGCCGCTGCTAGGCCCGGGCGGGCGCAGCGAAGCCGAGGAAGCCGAGGGCCGCGCCCAGGGCGTGGTGGAGAAGCTGGCCCCCAAACGAATGTGTTGGATCGAGCCACCAGGCCACCGCCAGCCCCGCCGGGATCAGCGGCAGGGTGAGCACGTCGGGCAGGTAGAAGTGCCTGGCGTCGATGACCGCCAGCACCAGCAACACCCAGCCCAGCGCCGCCGTCGGCCAGACGAGGTGAGGGGGCACGGTGAACGCCGCCCAGAGGGCAACGCCCAGCGCCGCCAGTTCGATCAGCGGGTAGAAGACGCCGAGCTTCGTGCCGCAGTGCCGGCAGCGGCCTTTGAAGGTGAGCCAGGAGAAGAGGGGAACCTGATCGAGCGCACCCAGCACCTGCCCGCAGGCCTCACAGCGCGAGCGGTCGAAAACCACTGCCCGCCCCGCCGGAAGCCGCAGGATCAGCGTCCCGAGGAAGGAGCCGATGAAAGGGGCGGCGACGAGAACCGTGGAAACAAGAAGAAGGACCGGATACGATTGCAAGGAAGTCTGACTGCCCTGGCAAGAGGAGACGAAGTACTACAGAGTAGCTCAGACGCCTTGCACCAAGGAACCCGGAAGGAAAACGGGCAAGGATTGCGGTGGCAGTGCAGGGATGCGATGCACCTTCGAGAGCGCTCGCCGGATACCGTTCGCATCTCGCGAAGTGAAGATCAAACGTAGGTGGTTCGGTATGAGCACCCCTGCCCGAATGCTCACCCCCAATGCTCATCTGGGCCTCTGTGCAACGCATGCGCAACAGGTCGAGATAAAGCCGATAGTCGTCGTCGCAGAAAACAGTCTGCGCCCGACCGTTGCCACGTTGCGTGACGTGGTGGGGCAGTTCAGGGATTACCACTCGGGCCAGACAAACCATCGGCAGAGGTCAAGGCCAAAGTCCGGTCGCGCCAATTTCATGCACTGTCACCGTAATCTGACGGATCGGCCGGTTCTGTTCTGGCCGGTGAGGCAAACTTCTTACGCCGCGATTTATCGGCCCGCTTCTCCGATCCAAGTCATCAGAGTGGTCCACTGGCACCGCGACATTGCCTCGTTGCTTTAGGGTGATGGTTTCGTTTGAGGCTTGCAGATCTACTTCGTCTGGTGGGGCGGCGACAAGATGGGTTTCATCCATCGGCACACAGCCGAACCGCCCCAGTTAAAAGCGATCAGGCCAGAAGTGGCCAGTCTTTTGCGTCCGCGCATGAACGTGCCCGGCATAGGCGCGATGCACCTTCGAGAGCGCCCGCCGGATGCCGTCCGCATCCCGCGGCGTTAAGATCAGATGCACGTGGTTCGGCATGAGCACCCAAGCCCAAATGCTCACTTCGGCCTCCGTGCAATGTTTGCGCAGCAGGTCGAGATAGAGCCGGTAGTCGTCGTCGCTGAAGAAAGTCTGCGCCCGGCCATTGCCACGTTGCGTGACGTGGTGGGGCAGGTTGGGGATCACCACGCGCGCCAGGCGAACCATGGGAAGAGGCTAAGGCCAAAGTCTGGTTTCGTCAATTAAGTGCACTGTCACCGTAATTGCGCCTACGCCAAAGCTGAAAAGAGAAAGCTCACCTAACAAGTTGCTCTATGGCGCAGCTGCATGAATTGCCGAACAACGCAAAAAGGGTACGCATGTGTCTTCTATTTCATGAGGATATTTCTCCCCTATTTCTCAACCTCTCACGTTCTATTTTTATGAAGGTTTCGGCGTAGGGGTGGTTCAGAAAAATGCCGATGGGGAGGTAAGAAAAAGAAAGAAATAATAACGCCCTTGTGCGCCTAGTTTTTTTTGATGTAGAGGCAACATTATAGAGTACGCCTGACGATTTCCACATTGATATTGCCACAATTATAAAAATTAGCGAATTCAATGACGCGACTACTTGATTGATAAATGCTACATCAAATTCTTTTATATCGATGGCGCTGTGACGTAAAAATATCGATATCAAAGAAAATATGACTGGAGAGCACAGTATAGCGGCAAATAATTTCTGATGACTTCTTACGGCGTCATATACTGCTATCGTAGTGGGGTATCCAATAGTTACTATGATAAATATTAAGCCAATTAATTTGGCGGGGATTCCGATTGGGTCAATTTCTAGGGCGACTAATATAAGTGCGTTAAATAAGAGCAGAATTACGCAAATAATAAATGGGGGAATCTTCCAAAGTGTGTTCATTATACGAAAGATTGTGTATTCACACACAGGAATCGGCCTTTCTTACTCAATCTGGCATCATATATCAGTAGAAAGAATGAGTATAACGTCAGTACGCCCCTTTTATACCAAATGCCTCTTTTATAACTGGAGTGAAAGGGTCTATTTCATATTCAATGCCTGCGAGTAGGCCTATTTTTGCCCCACTGCCGAGCGGCATACGTGTGTTCGAACTGAAAGGTGACTGGAGGGTAATCGGCTCGAAAGTATGGGTAGATGGGGTGTCATAGAGATTCCAAGCTCTATTGTAATTCGCTCTGTTATATGGTGTAAGCGTCACATTGCGTTCCCAGAATGACATGCGAGAGGTAATAAAGTAGGCAAAAGTTACTTCGATGACAATCCCACTATGAAGTGTTGACTCTAACGTGACCAAGTTTACCTGTTTTGACAGTATATCAAAATCGAGATCTACCCCAACTACGCCCCCGAGAATATTAAATCCCCAGGCAGCATAAAAGCCCGCTCTGACCGCCGCCTTGACAACTTCAGCGACTTTTTGTCTGGCCCCACCGCCTAAGGAAGCGGCTATCTGGTTTAGCTGAAGGTTTTGACGTGTTATCTGGTTCATCACGTCGTACACGGTATCGACCACTGTGCCGGCCGCTTCTAGGCCCCTTTCGTAACCAGGCGTGTTCGCGAAATCCGGAAGGTCTATACCCATTTGCCCTCGTGAATACCGCTCAACAATTCGGTCAATATCAGAAACTCTTCCGGTGGTGCTATTGACAAATCCTTCAACAAGATCCCTAACCGCATTAGGGTCGTTTCTTACTGTTTCGGGAAGACCGTTTAAGCCATCAACGATTCCCTGCACCTCGGCTGCCGAGAGGCGCCCAGGTGCGTCAATGCTTATCCCGAAGTAATCCTCCAGGCCATTGAGTTGATCGTTGGCCCAGTCGTTGAAGCCATCAAGGGCATGGCCAATCTCTCCTTCCCATCCCTTTCCTCCCAGGGAGTTGTCTGTCCTCTCGGCTGCATATCCCTCAAACCCACTTGGATCGGTGTAGCTGAGCGGGTTGTTGTTGACGTAGCTGTAGCGATTGAAGCCCTGCGTGGTCTCCGGATACGTCACGAAGGGATCCGCACTTAGGAACCGTCCCAGGGTCGGGTCGTAGACGCGGCCGTTCATGTGGATGAGGCCGACGGCGTCGAGGTGTTCGTGGCCGGTGAAGCCCCGCGGAGTCTCGGCCGCGGCGGCGGGGGTGCCGGCCTGCCAGTCGGTGAGGCGGCGCTTGCCGTGGGGATCGTAGGAGAAGCGCTCGGTGACCGCGCCGGCTTCGTCGGTGACGGCCGCGACCGAGCCCAGGTGGTCGCGGTGCAGGTAGCGGGTCTTGTCGCTGAGCGTGCCGACGTCGCTGTAAGTGGTGCGGATGGCCACCACGCTGCCGCCGGCGCGGATGTAGTGCACCAACTCGTCGTCCTCGCCGGGGCGCACCTTCTTCTCGAAATGGCTGCCGACGTAGATGACAGTGGTGCTGAGGCCGCCGTCGACGATCTGCTGCTTCACCCGGGCGCGACTGGGGCCGTAGACGAAACTCGTCAGATCCCCGGCCAGGGTGTCGGTGATCTGTTCCGGCTTGTTGAAGGAGGTCCAGGCGGTGGTCTTGCCGTCGCCCGAGACCATGGCGCCGTTGAGATCGTAGCTGTAGAGCTTCGCGCCGATCTGCGAGACCGCGTGCGGCCCGGCGCCGGCCAGCCCGTAGACGTAGTTCGACCCGCCCGCCACGTCGGACTTGGTGACGATGTTGCCCAGGTTGTCGTACCTGTAGGCCGTGGTGGCGAGGGTCGCCAGGGTCGCGGTGTCGGTCAGCGTTGTGCCGGTCAGGCGGTTGAGGCCGTCGTAGGTGAAGGCCTCCTCGCGGTCCTGGCGCAGGTCACGGCGCGCCGTCAGGTTGCCCAGGGTATCGAAGTCGAAGGCCAGGTCCTGGATGCCGGTGGCGCCCTTGGTGGTGACGATGGAGTCGATGCGGCTGGTCGCCGGGTCGTAGACGCGGGCCGTGGCGACGCCGTTGCCCAGGGTCTCGGCCGTCACCTGGCCCTCGGCGTTCACCGTCGTCGCCTGCCAGTAGGTGACGGTCGAGAGCTCGTCGGTCACCGAGGAGAGGTGGCCGTTGGCGGTGAAGTGGGACTTCACCTGGAAGCCCGTGGGGTAGACCAGGGTATCGGCCCGGCCCGCGGCGTCATAGAGCGCGCGGGTGTCGTAGGTCTGGCTCTCGACGGTCAGGCTGGCGATGTCCGGCCGCTGCTAGGCCCGGGCGGGCGCAGCGAAGCCGAGGAAGCCGAGGGCCGCGCCCAGCGCGTGGTGGAGGACGTGCCCGCCGGGCAAGCCGGCCGGATCGAGCCACCAGGCGACCGCCAGCCCCGCCGGGATCAGCGGCAGGGTCAGCACGTCGGGCAGGAGGAAGTGCTTGGCGTCGATCGCCGCCAGCACCAGCAACACCCAGCCCAGCGCCGCCGTCGGCCAGACGAGGTGAGGGGGCACGGTGAACGCCGCCCAGAGGGCAACGCCCAGCGCCGCCAGTTCGATCAGTGGATAGAAGACGCCGAGCTTCGTGCCGCAGTGCCGGCAGCGGCCTTTGAAGGCGAGCCAGGAGAAGACGGGTACCTGATCGAGCGCGCCCAGCACCTGCCCGCAGGCCTCACAGCGCGAGCGGTCGAAGACCACCGGCCGCCCTTCAGGCAGCCGCAAGATCAGCGTGCCGAGGAAGGAGCCGATGAAGGGGGCGGCGAGGAGTGTGGATGGGAGAAAGAAATTGCTCAGCGTCGGCAAGTGAGGAGAGCCATGCGTGATCTGACAGGTGAAATAACTCTAGTGTACGACGGCTAGAAGCAGGAGCAGGAAGTCATTCAGAAGAAGTTGGCGGACACCGATGCTCGCCGGGTCAATCAAAATACTAGACTCGTGCGCCAAGGGCGCATCTTGATCCGGCACTGATCAGGAGCGGCCCCTGTCATGTTGGTGGCCTATCCGTCCATTCTGCAACATACTAGTATTAAAAGATGCGCGATCTAAAGAGTTGGCATTTTTTGGAACTCTGACAGCCTAGTTCTCTCCGGCGTTTGAATTGATTTTCAGAGGCCAAGAACTTGGCCAGCCAGCAAGAGTACGTTCGAACAAGTCCCGTGCTTTGCCCTCCAACCGCTGATGCGCGACTTTGCGACACTCTTCCGAGTCCACGAGTTTCTCAAAGATAGCGACAACTAGTAGGTTCTGGATATCAAGACTATCAGAAGAGCCTAGGTCATTCATGAATTGGAACGCATTCTCAGTCTCACCTTCTGTGAAGTTACCTGTTTCAATTCCATCAACCACAAAAAAGGCAAAGTTGCTCACAATGATATAGCGTTCCTCGGTAGTGTCTGTCGACGCGGCAAAACGCGGAAATCGTGCGAAGAGAGAATCTGTGATTGAGTTTGGCCGATTCTTTGTCATCTTCCACCTAGTGCTTTTGCTATGTCCCTGGCTATTTCGGTCGCAATCGCAGTATCGGTTTCGTTCAAGCGCCCACTCGCATTACGGTGACAGTGCAGTTAATTGATGAACTCACCTTTCCAGCTTCTGTGCCTGTTGCGGTTTCGGCCCGCGCTTGGCGGGTTGTAGGGTGCGGCCGGTTTGGCGCTCGAGCGTCTCCACAAATGCCGCATTGCCCAGCGGGCGGCCGATGGACTCCGCCCGGCGCAGGGCCATTGACAAGTCCTCATCCTCGCCCGCCTCGATCAAAGCGGCAAAATTGGGATAGCGCTCCCGCACCGGCGCGGTGTCGGTGAGCGTGCCGCTTCGCTTGCGCGAGAGCTGATCGTGCACGCTCGACCATTGCCAATCCACCGCCTGCTTCGCGAGGCGGGCCCGCACCGGATTGAGCGCTACATAGCGCAAGGCGGCCTCAAGATGAGCTTCATCCATCGGCACACAGCCGAACCTTCCTTGCCAAAAGTGGCCGGTCTTTTGCAGCCGCGCGTGAACGTGCCCGGCATAGATGCGATGCACCTTCGAGAGCGCCCGCCGGATGCCGTCCGCATCCTGCGGCGTTAAGATCAGGTGCACGTGGTTCGGCATGAGCACCCAGGCCCAAATGCCTACCTCGGCCTCCGTGCAATGTTTGCGCAACAGGTCAAGATAAAGCCGATAATCGTCGTCGCTGAAAAAGGTCTGCGCCCGGCCATTGCCACGCTGTGTGACGTGGTGGGGCAGGTTGGGGATCACTACGCGCGCCAGACGAGACATCAGGAAAGGTTAAGGCCAAAGTCCGGTCGCGTCAATTTCGTGCACTGTCACCGTAATCCTTTTGCAGCCGCGCGTGAACGTGCCCGGCATAGGCGCGATGCACCTTCGAGAGCGCCCGCCGGATGCCGTCCGCATCGCGCGGCGTCAAGATCAGATGCACGTGGTTCGGCAGGGGCACCCAGGCCCAAATGCTCACCTCGGCCTCCGTGCAGTGTTTGCGCAGCAGGTCGAGATAGAGCCGGTAATCGTCGTCGCTGAAAAAGGTCTGCGCCCGGCCGTTGCCCCGTTGGGTGACGTGATGTGGCAGGTCGGGGATTACTACGCGGGCCAGACGAGCCATCGGAGAAGGTTAGCGTCAGCTTCTGACAGCGTCAATTTCGTGCACTGTCACCGTAATCCCAAAATACCTGCCGGGGCCTCCGTGCAATGTTTGTGTAGCAGGTCGAGATAAAGGCGGTAATCGTCGTCGCTGAAAAAGGTCTGCGCCCGGCCATTGCCACGCTGTGTGACGTGGTGGGGCAGGTTGGGGATCACCACGCGCGCCAGACGAGCCATGGAAGAACGTTAAGCTCGAAGCGTGATTGCGTCAATTTAGTGCACTGTCACCGTAATCTAAACGAGCCATCGACGGAGGCTAAACCCGGACCCTGATTGAGTCAATTTGGTGCACTGTCACCGTAATCTGTCACCGTAATCTGTCACCGTAATCTGAATCCATCGCCGCAATCCCGGCAACATCGCGAATAGCATCCCGAGGAAGGAACCGACAGATGATGCGCGCTCATCTGGTGCGAAATGCTCTTACCGTATAAACTCTGGGATCAATGCTGCCGTTATAGTCAGCGAAGCGATAACTGATTTTCAGCGTCTTTACGTCTTTAGGGATCGAATACTTAACAACTTCGTAATCACCATTTGATGATATGTCGCCAAACAACATCACGCTGATCCTAATTTTGTATATAAATAGTCTGCTATTAACGATCCCTGATTCAATATTGATATCATCGAGATAAATGCCCGACCGTTTTTCAGTTACACGCTGACCATCGGCCCATATGTCTACTATTTTAATGGCCCACATAGGGTCATGATATAGCTCAGTTCCCGGTTCTACATTTATGGCAAGAGGTAACGTGAATTCTTCAGAGCTAAAGCTAGTTTCTGATGCAAACTCATTTTCGTGTTTCACATCTTGCTCCGCTCTTACGCTGGCATGATTGTATAGCATCGCTAACACAAGTCCCAAACTAGCGATCAGCACTTTCATTCTGCGACTCCTCAATTAGTGGGTGGGCACAGCCCAATTACCATAAAGTGCTCTCTGCTCTATACCCATTGCTTTCCTGTGCCAGTTCTCGACCGAAGTGGCAGCAACCTCTGCGCGTTCACTGGCATTAAAGAAACCTATCGCTCCAGTGTTGAATTGTCGCACATGATGGGCTTCATGGACGAGGGAAGCTTCTGCATTACGCTTAATGCCGCCTGCAAGTAGTCCCGACCTCCGAGGGTTAAAGTTAATGGTTCCCGCCGAGCCTATGAAGGAAATCGTTGAGCCGAACGGAGAGTCTGGTGCGGCCCAGTTCCCGCCATATTCATCGCCAATAGCGATGGTCGTTTTGAATTCTCCATATTCCAAGGCGTACAAATCGACAACTGATGGAGGCAAGCTTCCGTCAGACAAACGACGTGATTTTGCCTGCTCCCAAAGGTTTTGAGTTACTGTCATATCAGCGAAAGTTCCGTATTCGTTCTCTGCATATGACCACTCTAACCCGCCAAACGAACTCGGCGACATTCCTACGATGCTGTCGACTTCTTCTGGCGACAACCCAAACAGGTCAGTGACCTCTTCCAGCATCCCAGGTATGTGTTCGTAACGCAGGCGTCCGTGAAAGACTCGGCCTGCCGTATTGGTGACGTAATCCCGCCAAGCTTCCTCTCTCGTTTTCGGGTCGATCCAATCGATAATGTGGCTGTACTTAAGCCCATACTTTTCGAAGGCATCTCCCAATTTGCTCTCGCGAGCACTGCCATCCCAATCTATTCCGTTTGACGGTACCGGTCCGCCTGATCCCATTTCCATCCTGTCTCTGTGCGTAGATCCATCAGAGCCATCATAGCCACCAAATCCGGACCCGCCTGGAGCGCCAGGGTCATTGTGGCCGTTCTTGCTGAAATCGTCGTCAACCCAGAATCCGCTCGGATCGGTGTAGCTGAGGGGGTTGTTGATGACATAGCTGTAGCGGTTGAAAGACTGAGTCGTCTCTGGCGCTTGCACGAAGGGATCCGCTGACAGGAACCGCCCGAGGGTCGGGTCGTAGACTCTGCCGTTCATGTGGATGAGGCCGACGGCGTCGAGGTGCTCGTGGCCGGTGAAGCCCCGCGGCGTCTCGCCCGGCGTGGTGGGCGTGCCGGCCTGCCAGTCGGAGAGGCGGCGCTTGCCGTGGGGGTCGTAGGAGTAGCGCTCCTTCTCAACACCCGCCTCGTCGGTGACGACGTCGACCGAGCCCAGGTGGTCGCGGTGCAGGTAGCGGGTCTTGTCGGTGATCGTGTAGCCGTCGTCGTACTGGGTGTAGATGGCCACCACGCCGCCGCCGGCGCGGATGTAGTGCACCAGCTCGTCGTCCTCGCCGGGGCGGACCTTCTTCTCGAAATGGCTGCCGACGTAGACCACGGTGGTGCTGAGCCCGCCGTCGACGATCTGCTGCTTCACCCGGGCGCGGCTGGGGCCGTAGACGAAACTCGTCAGATCCCCGGTCAGGGTGTCGGTGATCTGTGCCGGCTTGTTGAAGGAGGTCCAGGCGGTGGTCTTGCCGTCGCCCGAGACCATGGACCCGTTGAGATCGTAGCTGTAGAGCTTCGCGCCGATCTGCGAGACCGCGTGCGGCCCGGCGCCGGCCAGGCCGTAGACGTAGGTCGACCCGCCCGCCACGTCGGACTTGGTGATGATGTTGCCCAGGGCGTCATAGCTATAGGTCGTGGTGGCCAGCGTCGCCAGGGTGGCGGTGTCGGTCAGCGTGGTGCCGGTCAGGCGGTTGAGGCCGTCGTAGGTGAAGGCCTCCTCGCGGTCCTGGCGCAGGTCGCGGCGCGCCGTCAGGTTGCCCAGGGTATCGAAGTCGAAGGCCAGGTCCTGGATGCCGGTGGCGCCCTTGGTGGTGACGATGGAGTCGATGCGGCTGGTCGCCGGGTCGTAGACGCGGGCCGTGGCGACGCCGTTGCCCAGGGTCTCGGCCGTCACCTGGCCCTCGGCGTTCACCGTCGTCGCCTGCCAGTAGGTGACGCTGGAGAGCTCGTCGGTGACCGAGGAGAGGTGGCCGTTGGCGGTGAAGTGGGACTTCACCTGGAAGCCGCTGGGATAGACCAGGGTGTCGGCGCGGCCCGCGGCGTCATAGAGCGCGCGGGTGTCGTAGGTCTGGCTCTCGAAGGTCAGGCTGGCGATGTCGGGCCGGCCCACCGAATCGTAGGTCATGGTCTCGGCGTAGTTGATCGCCGGCGCCGAGACGGCGGCGATCTTGCCGACGCCCTTCGTCGCGCTGTCGTAGGTCCAGGCGGTGGTGGCGGCCTGGGGGGTGCCGTAATCGTCCGTGCGGCTCACCATGCGGCCCAGCTTGTCGTAGGCCATGGTGACGACCTGGGACTTGGCGTCGGTCTGGCTGGTGAGCTGGCCCAGGGCGTCGTAGCTGTAGGACCACACCCCCATGTCCGGGTCGTCCATGGCGGTCTTCAGGCCGCGGATGTCGTAGGTCATGGTGGTGACCACGCCGGCGGCGTTGGTGCTCAGCAGGTTGCCGAAGGCGTCGTAGCTGTAGGTGGTGACATTGGCGAGGTTGTCGGTCGCCGAGACCAGCTCGCCGATCGCGTTCTCCACGCGGAGGGAGGTCTGGCTGAGGGCGTTGGTGAGGGTGGTGGTGAGGCCGGAGAAGTCGGTGGACTCCACCCCGCCGTCGGGCAGGGTCACCGAGGTGCGCCGGCCGACGACGTCGTAGGCGTTCTCGGCCCAGAGGATGTTCTGGGCCGCCGTGCCGGCAAAGTAGGGCTTGGAGACCTTGTGGACTTCACCGCGGGCGGTGAAGAGGGTGTCGGCGTAGACCGGCGTGCCGTCGAAGCCCTCGCCCTCGCTGCGGAAGACGCGGTTCAGCTTGTCCAGGTACTCGATGGCCTTGGCAGTGGTTGCCGTGTTTGAGGAGGTGATGAAGTCCTGCGCCGAGACCATGTAGACCGCGCCGGCCGGGCACTGGGTGGCGCAGAGCTCGTAGGTCCAGCGGCTCTCCGTGCCGTCGGCGCGGAGCTCCTTGGTCTTGCGCCCGAAGCCGTCGTAGACCCAGGTGGTGCTGAGGCTGTTGGGGCCGGTGAGGCTGGTGACATTGCCGAAGCGCCCGTCGATGACGCGGGTTTCCGTGTGGCCCAGCGCATTGGTGACGGTGGCCGCGAAGCGCCCGTCGGCGCTGTAGGTCGCCGTGGTGGTGCGCGTCGCGATGTCCGGCCCGCTCACCGTCGAGGTGAGCTGATTGCCGAAACCGTCATAGGTGTAGCCGGTGGTCAGCGCGATGGCCGCGTTGTCCGGCTCGCTCACCCGTTGGAGCAGCAGGCCGGTATTGCTGTCGTAGGTGAAGGTCGTCACCCGGGTATCGCTGATGACCTGCGCCTGCGCCCCCGGCGTCGCCGCCAACAGCAGGGTTGCCGCCAGGGCCAGCGAGCCCAGGGCCAGTGTGCTCAAGGCCCCCGAGGCCAGCCGCCCCCCGAAGCGCGAGAGCCGCGGGGCGGGAACGGAGCGGATAGGGGTCATGACGGGATCTCCCGGGGTATCGCCGGCGGAAAGGGCGGCTTGCAAGGGCGCTGCTGTGGAGGGCGTGTCGGAACGTCGCTTCATCGTCATGGCGCTCCGGGGCGGCTGCGTGTGACCTCGGAGCGGGTGACGAGGCCGGGGAGCCACCGGGTTGGGGTGGCGATGTTCTGGTAGCTGTTCACCGTGGTCTCGGTGAAGGTCTCGCCGCCGCCTGTGGTGGTGGTGGTGAGATTGGTCGGGTTGCCGTAGACGTCGAAGACCGCAGTGGCGGTGCGGGAGACGACCGGCAGGTTCCCCACGCCGTCGTTGGGCTCGTAGTCCTCGGAGGTCGAGCTTGCGACGTAGGGCCAGACCGTCTTGCCGGTGTTGAGGGAGAGCTGGTCCCAGGTGTTGGCGATGGTCTTGATGGTGGCGCCGTCGGAAAGCCTCTTGACCGAGGTCAGCACCTGGGCGGTGGTGGGGAAGACCTGGCTGTAGTCCGTGGTGGTGACGATGCCGGTCTGCTGGTCGGTGGCCTTCATCTGGCGGAAGCCGCGGAAACCGCGGCCCTGCACATGCACCTTGGCGCCGGCGTAGCTGTACGAGGTGACCTTCTGCCCGCCGACCCCGTCGTCGGAGGAGACCGACTTCACCACATAGAGCGGCGCCTGGATGTCGACCACCGGGAAGACTGCGTCGCTGTCCTTTGCATAGACCGTGGCCTCCGTCAGCGGCGCATAGTCGAGGGTGGAGACGCGGCCGAGGGAGTCGGTGATCGAGGCGAGAAGGTCGGGGGCGGGGCCGCTGTGGGTGAGGGTGAAGGTCCACAGGCTGCTACTCTTCCCCTGCCCAAGAATGTCGGGAAGACCGTCGCCGTTGTAGTCGAGGATATGGAGAATGCGCTCATCACTGGCCCAGGCGCCAACATCCATGTTCCAAAGATCACTGACGACTGTCTTGGTGTATTCCGCCCCGGTCGAAGTAAGGAGAACCGTCGAATGGAGTGAGGGTGCACTCTTCCCCTGCGCCAGAATATCGCTGAGACCATCTCCATTGTGGTCAAGGACATGCAAGGTTCGACGGTTCGCGCCCCATGCACTAAGGGACATGCCCCAGGAGTTGGTAACGTCCCTTTTTGCGAAGCCGGTACCGTTTGACGTCAGAAGTGCCGTAATATGCGTATCGTCAATCCCTTGAATGAGGATGTCATCAAGGCCGTCACCATTGTGGTCAATAGTATGGATCACGCGCTCGACGGCGGCCCACCCCATCAGCGACATGCCCCAGGAGTTGGTTACGACGGTCCGGTCGAACCCGCTGCCGTTGGAGGTGAGAAGCGACGTGCCGTTGTTTGAATTCTTGCCCTGGATAAGAATGTCATCGAGGCCGTCACCATTGTAATCGAATACATGGAGAATTCGCTCGGCGGCAGATAGTGCGCCAAGGGTCAGTCCCCACGAACTATCGATAACGGCCTTTTCAAAGCCGGTGCCATTTGAAGTCAGCAGAACGGAAGAAAGACTATTTGTCCGCCCCTGAACCAGGATGTCGGTGAGACCGTCGCCGTTGTAATCAAAGGGGTGCAATATCCGTTTGTCGGCAGACCAAGCACTATTGGACATGCCCCACAGACTGTCGATTATAGTCTTGTCGAAGCCGCTACCGTTTGAAGTCAGCAGTGCAGAAGAAAGGCCATCGGTTTTTCCTTGCACGAGGATGTCACTGAGGCCGTCGCCATTGTAATCAAGAATATGGAGTACTCGTTTATCGCCTGCCCAAGCGCTGGCGGACATGCCCCAAGAGTCGGTGATGATGGATTTGTCGAAGCCGTTGCCGTTTGAGGTTAGAAGGACGGAGGAAAGGCTATTGGTCTCCGCCTGGACCAGAATGTCGCTGCGGCCGTCGCCATTGTAGTCGAGGATATGAAGAGTTCGCTTGTCGGCGGCCCAGGCGCTAACAGACATCCCCCAGGAGTCGTTGACAATCTCCTTGGTGTAGTTGAGCGCGCTTCCTTGCCACCCCAGGCTCACCGGCTGGAGGCAGTTGCTGTTTGCATCGCACTCGGTGATGGAGGTCAGGCGCGATCTGCTGGTGGCGGGGCTGGTCTCGTAGGTGAGGCTGTAGCGTTTCACCAAGGCGAGGCCGCTGCCGCTGCCGCTCCAGGTCTCGACGGCGGCGAGGCGCTTGGTCATGGCCAGCTTTGCGCCGGCGAGGTAGCTGGTCCGGACATCCGGGCGGGCCTCGTAGACGAAGCGCACCTCGCTCTGCGGCAGCACGCTCTGGCCGGCGTTGCTCGTGTATTCGATGCGGTCGAGGCGGTAGCTGCTGTCGGCAGCGCCCTCCACGTAGTGGTAGGTCATGGCGTTGCCGAGCGTGTCGCTGACCTTGTTCAGCGACCACAGGCGGATCTCGCTGGCCGCCGCTACGCCGAGGCGCGCGTCCGCGGTGTTGCCGTACTCCAGGGTCCGGCCGGACTTGGTCTCCACGGTGAAGGAGAGCGGGCCCGTGCCCGCCGTGCCGTGGGAGGTGATGCGCGCGAAGCTGTCGATCTCGGTGCGGTACTCGCTGCCGTCGGCCCCGTAGGCGCCGGAGATGGCCACCAGGCGCTGGCCGTCCAGGCAGAAGCGGTCTTGCGCCGAGAAGTCGACGCCGTGGATGGCGCCGTCCTGGGCCAGGGTCTGGGAACAGCGGTGGATGGAGGACGAGGCGCTGAGGCCCCAGCCGACCCCGGCGGTGCCGTTGCCGCCATGGCTCTGGTAGACCAGGGCAAGGCTTGGCTGCATCCCCGCGATGCCCGGCGGCACGGCGATGGGGATCGTGTAACCGGCCGAGCCCGTCTCATCGACCGACAGCGCGCCCGAGGTGACGCCGGCTACCGTGGCCTGCGCTTGGGCGCTCTGTAACGAGCCGACCGCCTGCAGCACGCCAAGCGCCAGAGCAGTCGCCAGAGAGGGTCGAAGTATGTCGGAACGTCGCTTCATCGTCATGGCCCTCCGGGGCGGCTGCGTGTGACCTCGGAGCGGGTGACGAGGCCGGGGAGCCACCGGGTTGGGGTGGCGATGTTCTGGTAGCTGTTCACCGTGGTCTCGGTGAAGGTCTCGCCGCCGCCTGTCGTGGTGGTGGTGAGATTGGTCGGGTCGCCGTAGACGTCGAAGACCGCGGTGGCGGTGCGGGAGACGACCGGCAGGTTCCCGACGCCGTCGTTGGGCTCGTAGTCCTTGGAGGTGGAACTCGCGACGTAGGGCCAGACCGTCTTGCCGGTGTTGAGGGAGAGTTGGTCCCAGGTGTTGGCGATGGTCTTGATGGTGGTGCCGTCGGTCAGCGTTTTGACCGAGGTCAGCACCTGGGCGGTGGTGGGGAAGACCTGGCTGTAGTCCGTGGTGGTGACGATACCCGTCTGCTGGTCGGTGGCGGTCATCTGCCGGAAGCCGCGGAAGCCGCGGCCCTGCACATGCACCTTGGCGCCGGCGTAGCTGTACGAGGTGACCTTCTGCCCGCCGACCCCGTCGTCGGAGGAGACAGACTTCACCACATAGAGCGGCGCCTGGATGTCGACCACCGGGAAGACTGCGTCGCTGTCCTTCGCATAGACGGTGGCGTCCGTCAGCGGCGCATAGTCGAGGGTAGAGGTGCGGCCGAGGGAGTCGGTGATCGAGGTGAGAAGGTCGGGGGCGGGGCCGCTGTGGGTGAGGAGGTAGTTGAATCTGTTTTCATCCACCCCCTGCAGAAGGATGTCGCTGAGGCCGTCGCCATTGTAGTCCAGCATGTGGAGTTCGCGCGTGTTGGCCGCCCAATCGTTTCTGCTCAGGCCCCAGAGGTTGGTCACAGTGTCGCTGGCGATGACGGTTGTGTCGAAGTCAGGCACTTCTCCCAACCACCCCAGGTTCACCGGCTGGAGGCAGTTGCTGTTTGCATCGCACTCGGTTATGGCGGTGAGGCGCGATCTGCTGGTGGCGGGGCTGGTCTCGTAGGTGAGGCTGTAGCGCTTAACGAGGGCGAGGCCGGTGCCGCTGCCGCTCCAGGTCTCGACGGCGGCGAGGCGCTTGGTCATGGCCAGCTTTGCGCCGGCGAGGTAGCTGGTCCGGACATCCGGGCGGGCCTCGTAGACGAAGCGCACCTCGCTCTGCGGCAGCACGCTCTGGCCGGCGTTGCTCGTGTATTCGATGCGGTCGAGGCGGTAGCTGCTGTCGGCAGCGCCCTCCACGTAGTGGTAGGTCATGGCGTTGCCGAGCGTGTCGCTGACCTTGTTCAGCGACCACAGGCGGATCTCGCTGGCCGCCGCTACGCCGAGGCGCGCGTCCGCGGTGTTGCCGTACTCCAGGGTCCGGCCGGACTTGGTCTCCACGGTGAAGGAGAGCGGGCCCGTGCCCGCCGTGCCGTGGGAGACGATGCGCGCGAAGCTGTCGATCTCCGTCCGGTACTCGGTGCCGTTGGCGCCGTAGGCGCCGGAGATGGCCACCAGGCGCTGGCCGTCCAGGCAGAAGCGGTCGTCGGCGGAGAAGTCGACGCCGTGGATGGCGCCGTCCTGGGCCAGGGTCTGGGAACAGCGGTGGATGGAGGACGAGGCGCTGAGGCCCCAGCCGACCCCGGCGGTGCCGTTGCCGCCGTGGCTCTGGTAGACCAGCGCGAGGCTTGGCTGCATGCCGGCGATGCCCGGCGGCACGGCGATGGGGATCGTGTAACCGGCCGAGCCCGTCTCATCGACCGACAGCGCGCCCGAGGTGACGCCGGCTACCGTGGCCTGCGCTTGGGCGCTCTGTAACGAGCCGGCCGCCAGCAGCACACCAAGCGCCAGAGCCGTCGCCAGCTTTCTGAAGCTCCAGGTTGCCCATTGTGTTCTCGACCGTAAGGTGAGGCCATCAGCGGGATGAGAAGGCTCAATATCTTTCAGAGATATCCGGATAAAACTATGAAGCGCATAACGATGAGCGCGGTTAAGCTGGCTGCAGTTCGTAACGGCCGAACCGGTACAGGTAGAAAAGATGGCCGCTTTGGGGAATCCCGCAACATTCCGTTGCAAAGTTCGATTCTTGAGAAAACTGTTAAGAATCAATGAGATAAAGTCAAATTTTGACGACACTCGGCACAACCTCAAAGCTCGTGAATGCCGCTGCAAGCGCACTCTCCCGTCTGTCCACATGCGTGACTCGAAGCCGAGCTGCGGAGGGTTCATCAATTCGATGGTCTTGGTAGTTTATCGATAGGAACAACCTCAGCGATTAAACGTAAAGCGCGATTACATGCTGTCTCAAGCCGCGCATATTTTTCAAGAGTACACGCGCAGATTGCTGTGGATTATTGGGGAAAGCTGTTGCGGGCGGGGCGCTTAGGCGGTTGGGCGCAATGGTCCAACAGTGCACCCGCACTGGACGGCGCGATGACGACTCGAGACTTCTTGAGCCCTGATCTCGTTGGAGGGGAGGACGTGTTCCAAGGAACCCTTGTCGTTGAGGAGCAGGCAGGTCTAAGTGGCCGCTGGGTGCGGACCCGCTGGACGTGCTCTCCCCATGATGGGACAGTTCCTACATCCAGGCCGGAAGCCTGTCGTTTTCCGCCTGCGCAAGGAGAATAAACCGGCAGCGGGAGTGCATCGGGCCGTCTGTTGCATCAAGTGCAACGCTATGAACGGTGAGGTCTCGCCGGCCTGGTCTGCCGCGTCGTCGTCGGAGCGGTTCCCCCTCGGGTCTCCGGTCGCCCGTATCCTCGCTCCTTCGAGGCCGTCGCCGCTGCGACCTATTGCGCCTGGCGACGGCGGGCGAAAGACGGCAGACTGCGCCAACCATTCCCGCAGGATTACCGCGAAGCTTTATGATTGAAGAGAAGGACGGCCTGTCCCAACCACCGCTCGCCACCGCCATGTGGCGGGGGCTGCGCGGCCTCTGTCCGTCCTGCGGGGCGGCGAACCTTTTCGCGAGCTACCTCAAGCAGGTTGAGAGCTGCCCGGCCTGCCGGGAGGAACTCGGGCACATCCGCTCCGACGACGCGGCACCCTGGCTGACCATTCTGGTGGTGGGGCACATCGTCGTGCCGGTGATGTTCACGGTCGAGCGCTACACCGCCTGGCCGGACTGGGTTGCCATGACCGTCTGGCCGCTGGCCGCGCTGGCCCTGGTTCTCGCTGTATTGCCCAGGGCCAAGGGGTTGCTGCTCAGCATCATCTGGGCTACCCGGGCGCCAGGCTCCGAGCGCGACTGAAGATCTACTCCGTGCCGGCCGGGCAGGCCCCTCCGGCGGGGGCCGGAGGGGCGCTGGGTGATCGGTTCAGGAGCAGGAAGCGCCCCAGATCACGGAAACCCATTCCGGGTGGTCGATGAAGGGATTGCGGTTCTTCTGCAAGCCGCAGACGGCGACGTTGCGCAGGGCCTCGGCGTCTGAAACGGCATCGGCTTCGTGCCATTTCAGCAGGGTGCAGAGCTGGCCCATTTCGGGCTTCTTGCTGCCTTCGGGGGCGTCCCCCTTGATCAGCCTCAAATGCGGGTAGCGCACTTCCATGTAGAACAGCATCCGCGCCACATCGCCTTTGACCTGGTCCTTGGGCTCGAAGGTATTGCTGCTCTCCTTGCCCGCGGGAACGCCGGCAGATCCATTCACGGCGTTGGAGGCCGGCCCGAAGTTCTTGTTGCCGCGCGCGCTGTTGGCTTTGTAGTCGGCGGGGCGGATGTGGTTGAGATCGGAATATTGGGGCGTTGATTTCACCCCCAGGCCGCGCGACTGCGGCCAGGTATGCTCGCGGTTCCAATCTCCCGCTTCGGGAATTTTACCGGAGAGTTTGGCCGACTCAGAGGCCTTACGTTGCGTATAGATGAGCCGGACCTCCGCGACAGGCGGGTCGTCATCGCTGAAGGCGGTGTCGGTTTCGACGAACTTGTCCCAGAGTTGGTCGTAGGGAATTCGCACATAGTTGGCGGAGATGATGCCGTGCAGGCTGCTCCGCAGTTCCTCGCTGCTCTCCGCGGCGGAGGCGGCCTCGTAGTAGCTCTCGAGATCGGTGCAGTCGGCCTGGACCGTCGTGCTGCAGGCCAGGAGGGAAGAGAGCGTGAGGGGGCCGGCAAGGCGGCACAGAGTGCGTTTCATGTCATTTCTCCTTTTCTTGGAGGGGCGGGCGCTCCCCCTCCCAGGGGAGGTGAGGAGGGGGAGCTTCGCGGCCGCGCTGTGGGGTTAGGAGGCCGCGACGGCGTTGCTGGTGGCCCAGGCCAGCTTGCCGGAGGCGACATTCGACGTGGTGACGGTGACGTCGATGCTCTGCAGGTTGGTCAAGTCGACTTCGAAGGCGCCCTGGGTTACCTGGTCGGAGCGGATGATGTCGCCTTTCTGCAGGTTGCTGAGAGCGAGGAAATAGAGCTTCGGTGTGAGCTGAAAATCCGCCTGCTCGCCTTCGGCGAGATCTTCCTGCACCGTCAGCATGCTTCCGTTCTTGGCGATGCCGACGTCGATGAACTCCGTGGAATTGTTCTGGCAGACGACCACGCCATCGACGCCCTTGGCCTTGCCGCTCTGGGTCAGCTCGGAGAAGACGCCCGGGCGTTTGAACGACCACACTTGGCCTTCGTCGACGTCCTGCAGTGTCTTGCGCCGGATCGCGTTGATGGCGGAGTTGTGCTCCGTCACCTGGAGCTGCAGTTGCACCGGATAGACGACCGGATCCGCGGTCTGGTTGGGGCCAAGAGCCAGCACCTCCCAGGCCACCGGGAAGAGGGACGTGTAGATCACGTTGGGATTGGCCGTCTGGGGCTTTTGGAAGATGGTGATGAAGAGGTCGCGGTTGGCCGTCTTGTTGAAGACGGAGATGCTGACGTCGTTGGCCATCGGATGTTCCTCTCTTGCATTATGGGTTGCACCTGCCGGCGAGCGGAGGTTCTGAATGCAATCGAGGCTAGAGGCGGGACGGTCCGCCGGCCCTTGGAACAGTTCCCTTGCCGCCGGCGTGCCGCGTCAGGGGCCTGCGCCTTGGTTCAGACCGTGGGAGAGCTTGCGCAGATAGCGGTCGGTAACACCGAAACGGCGGACGATCTCGCCGCGTGGATGGCGGCTCTTCAGTGCGGCGATGATCGCCGCGCGGCGGATTGAAACGAAGATTCCCCAGGAGGACGGCAAGTCGATCAGGCCGCTGGAATCCGAGTGCAGCACCAAGCGGTCGTGCTGCTGCTCGGTGAGTTTCAGGCTGAAACGGGAGTTGAACTTCAGGCGGTCGTGCGAGATGTAGACTTTGGTGCCGCCGGCCTTGCGGATCAGCCGCAGCATATCGGCGAAGCCATTGCTGTGCGCCATCTCGGCGGCGAAGAAAGGGAGCGACGCCAGAACCAGCGGGCGATTCTGCTCGCAGAAGCGGACAAGATGTGCGAAAGCCGCGCTTTCCGGGGGAGGAATGCATTCGAACAACTCGTGGCCGTCGCCGCAGTTTGCGGAGCATCTGGGCATTCGCTGATCCAGATCACAGGTGTAAAGTGGGAGACCCCTTTCACATTTGAAGTCTGGTGACGTCGTGCCCCATTGTTACGAGGGGAGAACGGCCCCCGAAATTCGGAACAGTTCCCCTTATGCGTGTTGTCTCTTTGTCCGAAGTCGCGGACGATCTCGGGCTAGTCTAGATGACTACGTGATAAGGGTGATATAAAACAATGGATTAGTTCGTTGTCTTGCGGGCCGGTGTGGCAGGTCCTCCAAGGTGGCCTTGCCGTTGAAATGGGGTGGCGTCCCTGGTTTCCATCTTCTGGTGCGCCCTGCCTTGGGCGTGCAGGGGTGGACCGGCGCCCTCTCGACAAGGCTGCCATCGGGCCGCATAGTGCCGCCGCGCCGGGGGGCGAGAGAAAAGGGGCATGACCAGAGAAGAACAGAATCTGCGCCAGGAGATTATCCAAACCTGCCTGGCGATGAACCATCAGGGGATCAACCAAGGCACGTCGGGCAATGTCTCGGCGCGCCACGGCAAGACCATGCTGATCACCCCTTCGGGCATCCCTTACGAGGCCTTGAAGCCGGCGGACATCGTCGCCATGCCGCTGGACGACGACTACGGTGCCTACGAGGGCAAGCTGGCTCCCTCCTCGGAGTGGCGCTTCCATCTCGACATCATGGCCGCGCGGCCGGAGGTCGGCGCCATCGTCCACACCCACAGCACCTATGCCACAGCCATGGCCATCTGCGGGTTCGAGATTCCGGCGGTCCACTACATGATCGCGGCCGCCGGCGGGCCGACGATCCGCGTTGCGCCCTACGCCACCTACGGCACGAAGGAGCTGTCAAGAAACGCTCTGCAGGCGCTGGAGGGACGCGGCGCTTGCCTGCTCGCCAATCATGGCGTCATCGCCACGGGCCCCGGACTCCAGCGGGCGCTCTGGCTGGCCGGCGAGGTGGAGACGCTGGCGCGGCAATACGTCCTCGCGCGCAGCCTTGGCAAACCGGTTGTCCTGCCCGAGGAGGAAATCGCGGCGGTGGTGGAGAAGTTCAAGAGTTACGGTCCGCGCGCCGAGGCTGCGCCGGCGGCGCCGAAACCGGCGCCGCGGCGCAAACGTGCGTCCGGTTCGAAGCCGTCCGTCCGCAAGCGCGGCGCGCCCGGCAAGGGATCGCCGGGGCGTGGCGGGAAGAAGAGTTGAGGCGGCCATAGGGATTGAGGGCGCGGGCCGCTTTGCCACGCACCCTCGATCATCGAGACCTTCCGGACTAGAACGCCAGGTCGGCGGCCACGGCCTCGATGCCGGCGCGGGCGCAGGCGTCATCCATGTCGCCGCCGGGCGCGCCGGAGACGCCGACGCCGCCGACGATGCTGCCGGCGGCTTCGACCGGGACGCCGCCGCCCAGCATCAGCGCCTCGGTGATGAAGTTGGCGCCGTAGGCCTCGGCGCCGGGCTTGGCGACTTCGCTGAGCGCCAGGGTATCGTTGCGGAAGCTGACGGCGGTCCAGGCCTTGCGGCGCGCCGTCTCCGGTGTGTGCGCCCCGGCGAAGCGGTCGCGCAGCATCATCTGCAAATTGCCGAAGCGGTCGACCACGGCGACGGCGACCTGGGCGCCCTTGCCGCGGCAGCTTTCCATGGCGGCCTGGGCCAGCTTCACGGCGATCTCGGGCTTCATCACCGAGAAGGAGACCAGGGCTTCGTCCTGGGCCTTGGCGGCGAGACCGCCGCCGGTGAGGACGCCGAAGGCGAGCGTTCCGGATACGGCCAGTCGTCGGATGCTTTTCACGGTCATTGTTCCTCCCTTTTCGCTGGGGCGGCAGTCCGGCCGCCTGCTTCTTGCTCCGGTGATCCCTCTCCGCAGGCCGCCCCAGCGCGGCCCGGTACCCATGAAGACCGCTGCGCGGGACTACTCCGCAGATTCGCGATGCGTAATGCGGAAGACGCTCCAGACCGAGCCTTCCAGCAGATAGGCGAGGCCGAGGCGCGCGCCGGCGGCGATGGAAAGCATCACGACCGGAGCGGAGACGGCCAAGGTGGAGGCGGCCGTCACGCCCTGACCGATGGTGCAGCCCATGGCGAAGACGCCGCCGGTGCCCATCAGGAAGGCGCCGACGATGTGACGGCCCAGCTCGCGCGCGTCGTCGCAGGCCTCCCAGCGCACGTCGTGCTTCCGCCAAGCCACCAGCGCAGCGCCCAGGCCGACGCCGATGACCAGGCCGACGCCGTAGTCCGGGAGCACGCCGGTGAAGGCGATGAACTGGATGAGGGTGTCGCCCACGGGCACGACGAAGGAGCCGGCCTCGATCTGTATCGGCTCGAAGGCGCGCTGGGCCGCCCAAGTGGTGGCCAGCCAGCCGAAGGCGATGCCCAGGCCGATGATGCAGCCGGTGACGATGTTGCCGCGGCGCCGGCGGTAGTTGGCCGAGGAAAATATCCAAGTGAGCAGCAGGGCAGCGGCGGCGAGGGCCACCACTAGGCGCGCGTCGAAGCCCAGCAGCGCGGAGAAGATACTGCCCAGCGACTGGTCGCCGGCGAAGCTGAGGTCGGCGGCCAGGTTGTCGACGATCTCGACGCGGCCCTGGGCGATGAGGCCACGCTGCGCGGCAAGGGCCGACAGCCCCAGCACCAGCAGCACCACGAGGGACCTCAGACTGCCGCCGCCCAGGCGCACCAGCGCGCCGAAACCGCAGGTGCCCACCAGGGCCATGCCGAAGCCGAAGGCGAGCCCGCCCAGGATGGCGCCGGTCCAGCCGAAATTCGGATTGAGGTAAAAGGCCTGCGTCAGGTCGATCACGCCGGTCAGTGCCATGGCCTGGGTGGCGATCAGGGCCACCGTCGCCGCCAGGATCCATGTCCTGAGGCCGCTGCTGTCGTTGGCGTACCAGAGGCGCTCCAGCGCCGCCAAAGTGCAGAAGCGGTCGCGCCGGGCGGCGGCACCGATGACGATTCCGGCCAGACCTCCGGCAATTGGTAACAGCCAGCCGACGTCCTGCATCGACTCCTCCCATCGGTTCCGGCCCTGCCGCGCGCCGCGCGGCGGCGGGGCCTTTCGTTGACGCCGGCCGCCGCTTCGGGGCTGGCGCGGGGCCGCTTACCTATCGCGGCCTTGTTCCCGCGCGGGCTTGCAGAAGAACTCGTAGATGAGTTCCACAAGGCGCGCGACTTCGTCGTCGGCGATCGAGTAGTAGACCATGCGCCCTTCGCGGCGCGTGGTCACCAGCCGGTCGAAACGCAGGCGGGCAAGCTGCTGCGATACGGCCGCCTGCGGCATGTTCATGATTTCCTCGAGTTCGGAAACCGACCGTTCGCCGTTGACCAGAATGCAGAGGATCAGGAGGCGGCTCTCGTGGGACAGCGCCTTCAACAGGTCGCCGGCCTTGCGCGCCTGATCCATCAGAATGTCGATGTCCATGGCGGCGGCATTGGAAGTTAGGTCGGCCATCTGTAGATCCGTCGTACTGTCCTGCACCTACTCTTGACCCAGGAGCCCTGGGGACTGTCGCCGCGGCGGTCATGCCGCGGACGGCACCGACTATACACCAGCCCCGGTTCAGCTGCTATCCGGCCGCGGGACGTCAGCGGCCGGTGGCAGCAGGTTCAGCATTTCGCCGAGTAAAGGCCAGAAGAAATTGTCGCCCGGATAGCCGCGCAGCCGCGCGACCTCCGCACCGTTCTCCACCACGATAAAGGTGGGGGTGTAGAGGTCACCTTCGATGCCCTCCAGATCCTCCGGCCAAGGCCGGGTCACATCGACCCGGCGCAGCGGCGCGCGGCGGCCTTCCTCGGTCAACGGATAGATGGGAGCGATCTCGCGGTTCCAGCGGGCGCACCAAGCGCAGCCCGGGCGCTCCAGCATGACCAGTTCGGCGGCCGCCGCGTCGGTTGTGGCGACGGGCAGGCCGGCCGCGCCGGCGGCCAGGGCGGCGGCGAGGATCAGCGAGGCGAGGCTGGACCGAAAAGCAATCATCTTTCGCAGCGGTGTGGAATCCCGATTGAACTGTCACAATATATATGAATTAATGCATGTATTGCAAATCCGGCGGCCCGACCGGAAAGCGGGGGAGCTTCGACCGGCTGTGGTACTTTTTCAAGAGTTTCGCTGAATGCTCGACGTCACCTACGGCGGTGCTTTTCTGGCCGGCCTGATTTCCTTCGTTTCCCCCTGCGTCCTGCCGATCGTGCCGCCCTACATGGCCTATCTGGCCGGCCTGACTTTCGACGAACTGCAGAACGAAGCGCGTGGTGCCGACTCGACCCGCAGGCTGATCCTGGCCGCCGTCGGTTTCGTCCTGGGCTTTACTACCGTCTTCGTCGCCCTGGGCGCCACGGCCAGCGTCGTCGGTCAGTCGATCGCCCAGTACTTCGATATTCTCTCGATCATTGCGGGCGCGCTGATCGTCATCATGGGCCTGCACTTCCTGGGCGTCTTCCGCATCGCGCTGCTGTATCGCGAGGCCCGGGTGCAAGTGAGCCGCAAGCCGACGGGAGTCGTCAGCGCCTACGTCATGGGGTTGGCCTTCGCCTTCGGCTGGACGCCTTGCGTCGGTCCGGTGCTGGCGGCCATTCTCTTCGTGGCCGGGGCGGAGGCGACGGCCGGCCGCGGCGCGCTGCTGCTGGCGATCTATTCGCTGGGCATCGGGCTGCCGTTCCTCTTGGCGGCGGTCTTCGCGACGCGGTTTCTCAATTGGGCGGCCCGCATCAAACGGCATATGCACAAGATTGAAATGGCGATGGGAGGCGTCCTGGTGCTGACCGGGATTCTCTTCATGACCGGCCAGATGGTGGAGATCGCCAACTGGCTGCTGAATACGTTTCCCGCCTTTCAGGACATTGGATGAGGAGGAGTGAAATGCTGAAGCGCCTGCTGCTGGTTCTCGCGTTCTGTCTGCCCGCTTCGGCGGCCTGGGCGGTCACCCTGGGCGACGACGGCCTGCACAAACCGGAATGGTTCTCCCTGACCTTCAAGGACATTCAGGAAGACCTGGCGTCGGCCCGGGAAGAAGGGAAGAGGCTGGCGATCATCGTCGAGCAGCGCGGCTGCATCTACTGCCGCAAGGTGCACGAGGAGGTCCTCACCGATCCCCAGGTGCGCGACTACATCAAGGCAAACTTCATGATGGTCCAGTACGACCTGCACGGAAACCAGGAGATCACCGACCTGGACGGCGAGGTGTTGCCGGAGAAGAGCGCGGTGCGCAAGTGGGGGGTCCTCTTCACTCCGACGATCCTGTTCTTGCCGGAGCAAGCCGACGGCAGCCGGAACGCGGCCCAGGCCGCCGTCGCGGCGATGCCGGGGGCGTTCTCGAAGGGCACCTTCCTCGACATGTTCACCTGGGTTCGCGAGAAGCGCTACGAGGGGGAGGAGGACTTCCAGCGCTACCACGCCAGGCGGATCCGCGAGCGCGCGGCCGCGGGAATCGAGAACACGGACTAGCCGCGGAGGCCTCGGGTCGAGGTATATGATCCTTGGTCATCCCAGGTGGTTGCCGAGCCTGCCAAGGATAGAAAAACGCAAATTTCGTAAGCGCTTAGGGTTGGAGTAACAACACATTCAAGAATTGCAATTTATGCATTGAATGGCTGCTCTTCGGCCGCTAAGGTTACACAAAACAACCGCCGCATCTAACGCGGCGGACGACAAAGCTGAGGAACGACGCCCATGATTGCAGCACGTATGTCTCTCGCCGCGGCCGCGCTTTTTGCCGGGATCACGACGGCCGTGGCCATGGATACGGCCCCGAACGACGTGATGATCGTCGATGGAGTGGTGTCCAAGTCTTTGACGGGAAGCCCGGGTAACGTCGCCGACGGCCGCAAGTTCTTCGCCGATCGCAAGTTGGGCAACTGCCTGGCCTGCCATGCCAATTCGGAAATGAGCGAGCAGCTCTTCCACGGTGAAGTCGGTCCGTCGCTGGACGGCGTGGCCGAGCGCTGGTCGGAAGAGGAGTTGCGCGCAATCATCGTCAATTCCAAGGCGGTCTTCGGTGAGCAGACCGTAATGCCGGGGTTCTATTCGCTGGAGGTCGGCAAGGACGTCCGCAAGGATCTGGTCGGCAAGACCATCCTGACCGCCGATCAGGTTGAGTCGATCGTTGCTTATCTCGGCACGCTCAAGTGACCGACAAGCCTAACTGGAGAACACCAATGCAAGTAACACGACGCCAGGTGCTCGGACTGTCCGCGGGGGCCGCTGCCTTCATGGCGTTCGCCCCGGCATTTGCCGACGAGGCCGCTACCGAGAAGATGCTGATGGAATTCACCGGCGGCAAGTCGCCGGGCAGCGGCAAGATCGATCTGAAGGCGCCCGAGATCGCCGAGAACGGCAATACCGTGCCGATCACGGTTTCGGTGGAAAGCGAGATGACGGAGAGCTCCTACGTCGAATCTGTGACGCTCCTGGCCGATGGCAACCCCAATCCGGCCGTTGCCACTTTCCACTTCACGCCGATGAGCGGCGAGGCCAGTGCGACGACCCGTATGCGCCTGGCGAAAACGCAGAACGTGATTGCGGTCGCCAAGATGAGCGACGGGTCCGTCTTCATGGACAAGAAGCAGGTCAAGGTCACGATCGGCGGCTGCGGCGGCTGATCGAGAAGCGAGGAATACGAAAATGGCAGCGCCCAAACCCCGCGTGAAAGTTCCGAAGTCGGCCTCCGCCGGCGAAGTGATTACCATCAAGACGCTGATCAGCCACAAGATGGAATCCGGCCAGCGCAAGGACAAAGACGGAAATGTGATTCCGCGGCAGATCATCAACAAATTCACCTGCGAGTTCGAAGGGAAGCCCGTTTTCTCCTGCGACCTCGATCCGGCGATCTCGGCCAATCCTTACTTCGAGTTCAACGCCAAGGTGATGGAGAGCGGCACCTTTAAGTTCACCTGGGTGGACGACAGTGGTGACGTCTACACCCATGAGCAGGGCATCGAGGTCAAGTAAGTCTCGAGGCCATGGACGGCCGGAGCCGGAACGGCAGAACTGCGGCCCGGCCGGATGGGCGAGGCACCAACGGGAGGGAATGTGTTGAAGAAAAGAATAATCCTGGCGGCTGTCGCCGCCGCAGCCGCCTCCGGTATGGCCATCTCGATGGTCAGTGCCGAGCCGGCGGATGACGAGTTGGTTATCGACGGCGAGAAAAAAATGGTGACGCGGGCCGCGCCGCCCGAAGGGCATCCCTTGGACGAGGTGCTTTCGGGCTGGCTGTACCGGACGCCGGAGACCCGCGCCCTGGAGGCCGACAGCTTCGCGAACCCCGCGATGCTTTATGTCGAGCGCGGTGAGGAGATCTGGAATACCGTTGAAGGCGAGGCGGGCAAGTCCTGTGCGTCTTGTCACGGCGACGCCTCGGAGAGCATGGCCGGTGTCGCGGTCTCCTATCCGAAATGGGACGAGGCCGCCAAGCGCCCGATCAATATGGAACTGCAGATCAACAAGTGCCGCGAGAACAACATGAAGGCGGAGCCTTACAAGTTCGACGCGGCCGATCAGAAGGCGCTGACCACCTTCGTGAAGCATCAGTCGCTGGGCCTGCCCATGAAGGTGGATCTTACCCAGGGCGAACTGCAGAGTTGGTGGGAAAAAGGCAAGGATGTCTACTACACCCGTACGGGGCAGTTGAATCTCTCCTGCGCCAATTGCCATGAAGACAACAACGGCAACTACATTCGGGCGGACCACCTGAGTCAGGGCAACGTCAACGGCTTCCCGACCTATCGCCTCAAGCAGGCCAACATGGTCTCGCTGCACAACCGTTTCCGCGGTTGCATTCGTGATACCCGCGCGGAGTTCCCGGCGGCTTTTTCGGACGACCTCATGGCGCTGGAGGTCTACGTGACCTGGCGCGGTACCGGCCTTTCGATCGAAACCCCGGCCGTCCGGCAGTAAGTGGTTAAGGGCCGGCGGCGGCCGCAACGCCGCCGCCGCCGGCCCTGACATTCTCAATTTGTTGTGCGACGGTCCTGTCCGTCGGCGTGAAAGCGCGGACAGGAAGAGAGGGGTTTTATGTTCTCTAGACGCGATTTCCTCACCGCTTCGGTGGCCCTGGCGGCCATCTTCGGGCCGGGGATGCATGGCCGCTGGAGCCAGGCCGCCGCCCAGCAGGCGCTGACCGAGGATGATCTGCTGGCGGCGGAGGACTTCGGCAACGTCACGCTGCTGCACGTGACCGACATCCACGCCCAGATGAAGCCACTCTATTTCCGCGAGCCCTCGGTCAATCTGGGTGTCGGCGAGGTCGAAGGCCTGCCGCCGCATGTGACCGGCGCGGACTTCCTGAAGATGTTCAACCTGACGCCTGGCAGCCCGGAAGCCTATGCCCTGACGTCTGTTGACTACGTCTCCCTGGCCAAGGCCTACGGCAAGATGGGCGGTCTGGACCGCGTCGCCACCATCGTCAAGCGGGTGCGCGCCGAGCGCGGCGAGGACAAGACGCTGTTCCTGGACGGCGGCGACACCTGGCAGGGCAGCTACACGGCCAACGAGACCGCTGGCCAGGACATGGTCGATGTCATGCATGCCCTGGGCACCGACGCCATGACCGCGCACTGGGAATTCACCTACGGCACCGACCGGGTGAACGAGATCGTCGAGCAGCTACGCTTCCCGCTGCTGGCCGGCAACATCTTCGACGACGAGTGGATGGAGCCCGCCTTCAAGGCTTATGAGATTTTCGAGCGCGGCGGCGTGAAGGTTGCCGTCCTGGGTCAGGCCTTCCCCTATACCCCCATCGCAAATCCGCGCTGGATGATCCCGAACTGGAGCTTCGGCATCCGCGAGGAAGAGGTCGTGAAGAACATCGCGGCGGCGAAGGAGGAAGGCGCCGAGGTTATCGTGCTGCTCTCCCACAACGGCTTCGACGTCGACCGCAAGCTGGCCAGCCGCGTCGAGGGTATCGACGTGCTGCTTTCGGGCCACACCCATGACGCGCTTCCGGAGCCGGTGATGATCGGCAAGACGATGCTGATCGCCTCGGGCTCAAACGGCAAGTTCGTCTCGCGCGTCGACCTCAATGTCGCCGACGGCGCGGTCAAGGGCTACCGCTATAGACTGATCCCGGTGTTCTCCGACGTCATCGCGCCGGACCCGGAGACGGCAGCCCTGATCGACAGGCTGCGCGCGCCCTACGAAGACGAACTGCAGCGCGAGCTGGGGCGCACCGACTCCCTGCTCTACCGCCGCGGCAACTTCAACGGCACCTTCGACGATCTGATCTGCCAGGCGCTGCTGGCCGAGCGCGACGCCGAGATCGCACTTTCTCCGGGCTTCCGCTGGGGGACGTCGCTGCTGCCGGGCCAGGCGATCACCGTCGAGGACGTCCATAACGCCTGTTCCATGACCTATCCCGAGGCCTATCGCTCCACCATGAGCGGTCAACTCGTCAAGGACATCCTGGAGGACGTGGCCGACAACCTCTTCAACCCCGATCCCTACTACCAGCAGGGTGGGGACATGGTGCGGGTCGGCGGCATGGGCTACCGCATCGACCCGGCGAAGGAGATCGGCTCGCGGATCACGGAGATGACCCTGCTCGCCACCGGCGAAGCGATCGACCCGGCGCGCGACTACGTCGTGGCCGGCTGGGCCTCCGTCAACGAAGGCACGGAGGGTCCTCCAATCTGGGATGTGGTTGAGGCCCATCTGCAGAAGAACCCCAACGTTCACGTGGAAGAGAACCAGTCGGTCAAGGTGGCCGGCTAAAGGTTCGAAAAAGCGGCGCGGCCTGCGCCAGGACATTTCGGAGCGAATGAATGTCGAGCGTACCCGGCAGGAAGAAATCAGTGCCTCCAGCGGCACAGCAAGCGGTGGAAGACGCGGCCGGCGTCGCCAATCCTTCGCGGCGTCGGCTTTTGACCACCGGCTTGGCGGCCGGCGCGGGGGCGGCCATTGCCGGTCTGCAGGTCCGGCCGGCCCTCGCCGCAGACGATCCGGCGATCACCGAGATCCAGGATTGGAACCGCTATCTGGGCGATGGCGTCGATGCGCGTCCCTACGGCACGCCCTCGCAGTATGAGGAGCATGTCGTGCGCCGTAACGTGGCTTGGCTGACGGCGGACCCGGTTTCCTCGGTGAATTTCACGCCCCTGCACGAACTGGATGGCATCATCACCCCCAACGGCCTCTGCTTCGAGCGTCATCACGCGGGTATTGCCGACGTCGACCCCGCCCAGCACCGGCTGATGATTGACGGGCTGGTCGACACGCCGCTGGTTTTCACCATGGAGGATCTGAAGCGCTTCCCGCGTGAGAACAGGGTCTACTTCCTGGAGTGCGCCGCGAATTCCGGCATGGAGTGGCGCGGCGCCCAGTTGAATGGCTGCCAGTTTACCCACGGCATGGTCCACTGCGTGGTCTACACCGGCGTCAAGCTGCGCACGATCCTGGAGGAAGCGGGCGTCAAGGCCAGCGGCAAGTGGCTGCTGGCCGAGGGCGCCGACGCATCGGCCATGAGCCGCTCGATCCCCATGGAGAAGGCGCTCGACGATTGCATGGTCGCTTTCAAGATGAACGGCGAGGCGTTGCGTCCGGAGCAGGGCTACCCGCTGCGCCTCGTGGTGCCGGGCTGGGAGGGCAACATGTGGGTGAAGTGGCTGCGCCGCCTGGAGGTGGGCGACAAGCCCTGGCACCACCGCGAGGAGACCTCGAAGTACACCGACCTGCTGGCCAACGGCAAGGCCCGGCGCTTTACCTGGGTCATGGACGTGAAGTCCGTGATCACCAGTCCCAGCCCCCAGGCGCCGGTCACCCACGGCCGCGGGCCGCTGGTGATCTCCGGTCTGGCCTGGTCGGGCAACGGCACGATCAAACGGGTCGACGTCAGTGTCGACGGCGGCCGCAACTGGCAGGCGGCGCGGATCGACGGTCCCAGCCTGGATAAGGCGCTGCACCGCTTCTATCTGGATATCGACTGGGACGGTTCGGAATTGCTGTTGCAGTCACGCGCCATTGACGAGCACGGCTATATCCAGCCGACGAAGAACGAGTTGCGCCTCGCCCGTGGGGAGAACTCGATCTATCACAACAACGGAATTCAAACCTGGTACGTGAAAGCGGATGGGGTGGTCGAGAATGTCGAAGTTTCTTAGGGTCGCAACGGCGGCAACCCTGGCGCTGCTGATCCCTCTGGCTTCGGCCTCCGCCGAGGGCGATGCAGCCAAGGGCGAGAAAGTCTTCAAGAAGTGCAAGGCCTGTCATGCGGTGGGCGAGGGCGCCAAGAACAAAGTCGGTCCGCATCTGAACGACGTTGTCGGGCGCTCCGCCGGCACGGTCGAAGGCTTCAAGTACTCCGCCGCTATGGTCGCGGCGGGCGAGGGCGGTGTCGTGTGGGATGAAGACTCTCTCTCGGCATACCTGGAAAAGCCCAGGGACTACATCAAGGGCAACCGCATGAGCTTCGCCGGTCTGCGCAAGGAGGACGAGCGGGCCGACGTGATCGCCTACTTGGAGACCTTCTCCGAAGGTTCGAAACCGGCGGCTGCTGCCGAGCCAGCCGACGCGCCTTCCCAGCAGGCCGCGGCCGCCTCGGCGCCCGCCGGTGCTTCCATGCCGGCTGCCGACACACCCCAGCCGACCCATGGAGTTTTTCATCTCGGCCGTGAGGCGACGGCGGCGGAGATCGCGGCCTGGGATATCGATATCCGGCCGGACGGGACGGGGCTGCCGGCCGGGCGCGGCAGCGTCGCCGAAGGTGAGGAGGTTTTCGCCGAGGTCTGCGCCGTCTGTCATGGCGACTTCGGCGAGGGCCGCGACCGCTGGCCGGTGCTGGCCGGCGGCCAGGACACGCTGACGGCGGAACGTCCGGTAAAGACCATCGGCTCTTATTGGCCTTATCTTTCGACGGTCTACGACTATGTGCGCCGGGCCATGCCCTTCGGCGACGCCCGTTCGCTGAGCGACGGCGAGGTCTATGCGATCACGGCCTACCTTCTGTATCTCAATGACGTGGTCACCGACGACGAGTTCGTGTTGTCGAACGAGAACTTCAGTGAGATACGCCTGCCGAACGAGGATAACTTCTTCATGGACGACCGCGGGGAAGAGGCGCACTACCTGAAGAAGGGCGAGCCCTGCATGACCGACTGCAAGCCGGACCCAGTCGAGATCACCATGCGGGCGCGAGTGCTGGACGTAACTCCCGATGCCGCGGACGACGAGCAGGGGGTGGGCGCGGTCGACTGACCGTGCCGCTCCGGAACGTCACCTCACTCGGATTTGAGCCGTAGCGGGCTTCGCGCGCTTCCCATCCTGTCGTAGTATCCGCGGTTCCGGCGCCGCTGGTGCCAAGGCAACCGGGTGGCGCCGCCCGTGCGAGGAAAGGGGCATATGGTGCGTTGCTTGATGTCGGTTTCTCTGGCCGTCCTTCTGGCTTTCGGTGGCCTGAGCGGCGGCTTGGCGTCTCGGGCCGCCGCCCAGGCCGCTGACGGATATCATCGCCTGGCGCTCTACATCACCGAGGCCGAACTCGGTAAGATGAACAGCGTGCTCGACGTGGCCGCCAACGTGTCGCGCCACTACAGCGCCATGGGCGAAGAGGTTGAGATTCAGATCGTTGCCTACAACGACGGGCTGCACATGCTGCGCGCCGATACGTCGCCGGTGCGCAAGCGCCTGGAGAACTTCATGCTCAGCATGATCAACGTCACCTTCCAAGCCTGCGGGAACACCCTGGACACCATGGCCCGCAACGAAGGTGCGGTGCCGCCGCTGATCGAGGGGACGGAGGTCGTCCAGACCGGCGTCGCCCACCTGGTGACGTTGGATGAAGAGGGTTGGACGCTGGTCCGCCCCTGAAAGGCCTTGGGAGCTGCTGCCCCGGTTCCCCCGACCGCTTCCCGAAGCGCCTGACGCAGGAGTCGAAGGCTTTTTCGGCTATTTCCACAAAATCACATGCGGATTGTTGACTAATGTGGGAATTCCGGCACAGTTTCCCTGCTGGGTTTTCGAGGGGGCCGGGACGTGTCGGGCGCAGTTCATTGCAAATATCTCATTGTCGGCGGCGGAATCATCGGCTGCTCCATCGCCTATCATCTGGCAAAGGCCGGCGAAAAAGACATCGTTCTGCTTGAAAAAGCGTCCCTGACGGAAGGGGCGACCTGGCACGCGGCGGGGCTGGTCGGTCAGCTACGTTCCTCGCGCAACACCACGCGGATGCTGCAGCGTTCGGTCGAGCTCTACGACCGTTTGGAAGCGGAGACCGGGCAGGCCATCGACTGGAAGAAGGTCGGCAGCCTGCGCCTGGCCTCTTCGCCCGACCGCATGATGGAGGTGAAGCGCCTGGCCACTATGGCGCGCAGCTTCGGCCTGGAGATGCAGGTTATCACCGCGCAGGAAGCCTATGAACTCTTCCCGCTGATCGATCCCAAGGGCGTGCTGGGCGCCGCCTTTATCCCGACCGACGGCCAGGTCGATCCGGCCAGCCTCTGCCAGGCCATCGCCGCCGGCGCGCGCCGCCAGGGCGTGACCATTGTCCAGGGCAAGAAGGTGCTGGATGCCACGGTGACCGATGGACGCATCACCGAAGTGCAAACCGACGATGGCGGCTATACGGCCGAGACGGTGGTGTTGGCCGCAGGCATGTGGAGCCGCGAGCTGGGCAGGAAGCTGGGCGTCAACGTGCCGGCCTGCGCGGTGGAGCACCAGTACCTGGTGACCGAGCCGATCCCCGACATGCCGAAGGACCTGCCGACCCTGCGCGACCCCGACCGCCTGGTCTACTACAAGCCCGATGCCGGCGGGCGGCTGGTGATCGGCGGCTATGAGGACGACACCGTTCCCTTCGGGGACCGGGGCATTCCCGGCGAGTTCGCGCGCCAACTCCTGCCCGAGAACTTCGACCGCTTCGAACCGTTGGCCACCTATGCGGGGCAGGTGACCCCGGTGGTGAACACCGTCGGCGTGCGCCAGCTCATCAACGGGCCGATCCCTTATTCGGCGGACGGCGATTTCGTCATGGGCAAGGCCCCGGAGCTGGACAACCTCTTCGTCGCCACCGGCTTCCTCTACGGCATCGCCGCCGGCGGCGGGGCGGGCGCCATCATGGCCGAGTGGATCCTGGAGGGCCGGCCGAGCCTCGACCTCTGGCCGCTCGATATCCGCCGCTTCAGCTATCACCACGGCACCCGCGCCTTCATGTATCCGCGCGCGGTGGAGCACTACGCCCATCACTACAAGATGCGCTATCCCGGCCAGGAGAGCGAAGTGGCGCGCGGCATCCGCCGCTCCCCGCTCTACGAGACCCTTAAGGCGCGCGGCGCGGTCTACGGCTCCAAGAACGGCTGGGAGCGGCCCAACTGGTTCGCGCCGCAAGGCGTCGAGCCGGTGGACAAGCCCGGCTTCACCGGGCAGAACTGGACGCCCCACGTGGCCGAGGAGCACCGGGCGGTGCGCGAGGGCGTGGCCCTCATCGACCAGTCGAGTTTCTCCAAGTTCGAGCTGCGCGGCCCCGGCGCCCTCGGCGCCATCCAGCGCCTCGCGGTCTCCAACATGGACAAGCCGGCGGGCTCGGTCATCTACACCCAGCTCTGCAACGAGCGCGGCGGGATCGAGGCCGACCTGACCGTGACGCGGCTGGGCGAGAACCACTTCTACATCGTCACCGGCTCGGGCTTCGGCGTCCACGACGCCCACTGGATCGAGAGCCAGCTTCCGAAAGACGGATCCGCATTCCTCATCGAGGTCACTTCCGGCAAGGCGGTGGTGAACCTCTGCGGCCCCAAGGCGCGCCAGGTGCTGGAACAGGTGGCGGAGGAAGACGTTTCCAACGAGGCCTTCCCCTTCGCCACCGCCCGGCAAATCACCATCGGCGCGGCGCCGGTGCTGGCCATCCGCATCGGCTACGTCGGCGAACTGGGTTGGGAGCTGCACGTCCCGACGGAATACGGGGCGCATGTCTACGAGACGCTGCAGGCGGCCGGCGCGCCGCTGGGCCTCCGCGACGTCGGCTACCGCGCCATCGAGAGCCTGCGCCTGGAGAAGGGCTACGTCTATTGGAGCGCCGACGTAACGCCGGATTACAGTCCCTACGAAGCAGGGCTGGGCTTCCGCGTCCACTTGAAGTCCAAGGGCGACTTCATCGGCCGCGCGGCGCTGGAAAAGCAGAAGGCCGAGGGCGTGGCGCGGCGGCTCTGCACCTTCACGGTGGAGGAGGCCGTGCCGGTCTTCGGCGGCGAGACCATCCTGAAGGACGGCGAGACTGTCGGTCTCGTTTCCAGCGCCGGTTTCGGGACCACGGTCGGCAAGACGGTGCTCTACGGCTATCTGCCGAGTAAGCTGGCGAAAGAGGACGAGTTCGAAATCGAATCCTTCGGTCAGCACTTCCGTGCCCGGCGGACCGCCGGGCCGCTGTATGATCCGCAGAACGAGAGGCTGAAAGCCTGAGGAAGAGCAGAAAGGGGAGCAGGCATGACGGACGGGGGTGTCATAACGGAGTCAGGCGACGGTATTCAGACGGTGCTGGAGGCGCTGTGGAGGATTCCCGGCTTTGAGGCCACGCGCGCCGGGGATTTCTCCCTGGAGCGTCAGGGCGGTCTCACCAACCTGGTCTACAAGCTCGACTTCGGTGACGGCCGCCGCTTCATCCTGCGCATTCCCGGCAAGGGGACCGAGGACTACATCGACCGCGAGGTTGAACTGCACAACGCGCGGGTGGCCGCGCAGGCGGGGGTTTCCGCCGAAGTGATCCACGGCGACGCCGGGACCGGCGTCATGATGACCCGCTTCATCGACGGTATCGTCACCATGTCACCGGAACAGTTCCGCGCACGTCCGGGTTCGCCCGCCCGCGCGGCCCGCGCCCTGAAGCAGATGCACGGCTGCGGCCAGGAGTTCCGTTTCCGCTTCGAGCTCTTCGCCATGATCGACGACTACCTGGGCATCCTCGACAAGGCGAAGGCGGAACTGCCGGAGGGCTACCATGCCGTCGTCGAGGCGGCGCAGCCGGTGCGCACGGCGCTGGACGCCCACCCGGCGGCGCTCGCGCCCTGCCACTGCGACCCGCTCTGCGAGAACTTCCTCGACGACGGCGAGAAGATGTGGGTCGTCGACTGGGAGTATTCCGGCATGAACGATCCCCTCTGGGACCTGGGCGACCTCTCGGTGGAAGCTGGCTTCGACGCCGCCCAGGATGCCGAGATGATGGCGGCCTACTGCGGCGGCGCGCCCTCAGCCGCGCAGATGGGGCGCATGGTCATCTACAAGGCCATGTGCGATTTGCTGTGGACCCTCTGGGGCCTCATCCAGCACGCCAACGGCAACTCCGCCGAGGACTTCTGGGCCTATTCCGTCGGCCGCTTCGAACGCTGCCAGAAGCTGATGAACGACCCGGCCTTCGCCGGGCACGTGGCGGCGGTGAAGGCGGGATGACGGCAGAGCCTTCCAGCCGCAGGACGGTTCTTGGCTGACGCGGCAAGCGTGCTGTACAAACCTGAGACGGGGTCAATGAACAGCAGTCGTCTCTTTGCAGGGCGAGGGAGGTGACACATGCCAACGCCAAGCAATCCGCTGGTCGGAACCTGGCAGTTGATCCGCTGGTACAACGTGACGGACGAGGGTGAAAAGACCTACCCGCTGGGCGAGGGGGCGACGGGATACATCAGCTATTCGGGCGACGGCTTCGTCTTCGTCCATCTCACGGCCGCGAACCGCCGGCTCTACGCGGTGAACGATCCTTTCGGCGGTACGCCGGAGGAAGACGCCGCGGCGATGAAGTCGCAGATATCCTACGCCGGTCCCTACGATTATCGGGGAGACGTAGTCATCCATAAGGTTACGCAGGCCTCCTGTCCCAACTGGGTTGGAACGGAGCAGCTACGCCAGGTGCGCTTCGACGGTGACCGCCTGGAGCTGAGCGCGACCGGTGCGACGTTCCACGGGCACCCGGGCACGGCCTACGTTCTCTGGGAGCGTGCGGCGCCTGCCCGAGCCACGGGCGACCATGAAGTGCGCAAGAACAGAAGCTGATGAATCTCTGGCCACTCAATCACGGTACTGACGAAGGGATGGCGGCTGGCTAAGGGTTGAGGCGGGCGTTCGGCTGACAGTCCTCAGACGTGATATCGGCTTGGCATGCCCTGATTGCGGAGATGTACTTCTGCAGATACTCGGGCGTGTTGGGGGCCTGTTCAGCGAACTTCAACCTCTCCTTCGACTCCTCTATCCGCCCGGCGTAGGCCAAGGCATAAGCGAGTACGGAGTTCATGTAGGGCTTTGTGTTCTCGGGCGCTCGCTTCAGCTCAAACTCGGCTTCGTGAAGCAGTTGATCCAGTGCAATCCGGCTCTCAAAGAAAGAAGCCGTTTCATACCACATCGAATTCTGCAGCAGCCAGAATGCTTGCTCCGTTCCGGATTGGCCGAGTTGAACGGCGAGAGCATATGCCCTTTGCCACGGCGGAAGTGCCTTGATTTTCTCGTATTCGGAGGTTTTCAGAAACAATTTTAGCTCGGCAATCTGGTCCTCGGTAAATTCATCAAACATCGGAAGCCCATTTGACGGGCAGACGGGAAGTCTGGTGATGAAATCGCAGGAGGTTTGTGGCCGAAATGACATGGTCCGGCCCATGGTGGTGCAGCTTGCCGTGCCTGTAATTGTGAATTCCTCGCCACCGACAGGGCAGGTTGCAGACTTGTCGATAGGCATGCCCGCCCAGGCCGAGCTTCCTGATAGGAAGAACAGGAGGCAGAAGCGCAGCGTTCTCAGCATCTCAGAATCACTCCAACAGGAACCGGAGGGTTGTGAGTTGAGAGGTCGATTGCGGCGAGTTTTTGTTCAGCCGCAGGTAACAATAAGATTACGAAAGCGAGCCAGCGACGGTCCGTAGCAGCGCCGCGTGGATCTCTACGCTGGCCGCCGCGACCACGCGGCCGTCTGACTCCAGCGTCAGCGGTTGGCCTTGCCAGTCTGTGATGACGCCGCCGGCGGCTTCCACGACGGGCACCACCGGCAGGTAGTCGTAGGGCTGAAGATTGTAGTCGACAACGGCATCGACCTGTCCGCCGGCGAGTTGGGCGTAGGGATAGCAGTCGTAGGTCAGGCGCTGGTAGGCGCCGAACTTCATCAGGCGCTGGAAGGCGGCGGGGTGGTCGGCCATGAGGCCGTTGGCCTCGTTAATGCAGAGGAAGGCCTTCTCCGGCGTCACGCCCCGGCGGCAGGCAATCGGAGTGCCGTCACGGTCGCTGCCGACGCCAGCCGCCCCGCCGTAACATTCGCCCAGCGCCGGCATGCGGATGATCCCGGCGACCGGCTTGCCCGCTCTCAGCACCGCCGTCAGCATGCCGAAGAGGGGCGAGCCGGAGATGAAAGACTTGGTGCCGTCGATGGGATCGACGACCCAAACGAACTTACGATCCAGTCCCTCGCTGCCGTACTCCTCGCCAAGGATGCCGTGGTCCGGGAAGCGTGCGGCAATGGCCTGGCGTAGCGCCGCCTCGGTCTCGCGGTCGGCGATAGTGACGGGGCTCTCGTCGGCCTTCTGCTCGACGGAAAAGCCGGCACGGTAGTGGCGTAGCGGCTCGGCGATGGCCGCCGCGGTAACGTCGCGGGCAGCTTGCAGCAGGTCCGCGACGGAAATCTCGCTCACGGTGAAACTCCTCCAGTAAAATCCAAAGGCATCGAACAGAGGGGGGGGCGGCTTACTGCGGTGCCGTCTCGGCGACCACCACGTTGACCCCGGCATCGGTCAGGAAGGCGGAGATGTCCGGCGGCGGCGCCGCGTCGGTCACCAGGGTGTCGACAACGTCCGGCGCCTCGATGCGCACCGGGGCGCGGCGGCCGAACTTCGTGGCGTCGGCGGCGATGATGGACTTGCCGGCGTGCTGGATGATCTCCCGGGAGAATTCCGCTTCCTGGAGATCAAACAGCATGAAGCCGGTCTCGGCATCGATGGCGGCGGCGGAGAGGACGGCGTACTGCACCGAGAACTGGCGCACGAAACTGATCGCCTCGCGCCCGAAGGCGCCGGCGTCGTGGGCGCGCAGCTCGCCGCCGGCCATGAAGACCCGGTTGTTGTTGCGCGTCGCCAGCATCTGCGCCGCGGCGATCGAGTTGGTCACCACGAAGAGGTCGTGGTGACCGCGCAGCGCGCGGGCCACATAGGCGGTGGTGGACCCGATATCGAGGATCAGCGAGTCGCCGTTCTTGATCATCCGCGCCAACTGCCCGGCGATGAGGCGCTTGGCGTCCGGGTTCTCGTCCATGCGCTGTGCGAAGGGCGCTTCCTGCACCGCATCGGGCAGGTAGACACCGCCGTGCACCTTGCGCACCAGGCCGCGCCCGGCGAGCTTCTTCACATTACGGCGGATGGTTTCCTCGGAGACGTCGAGGCGCCGTGCCAGGTCTTGGATGCGGCACGACCCGGAGACTTTCAGCTCGTCGAGAATCTCCATCTCGCGGTGCGTTGAGTGCATTTTCTGAAACCATCGGCAGGTAACGACATTGGGCGCCCGGGGGCGGTGGCTCCCGCGCGGCTCGGACCCCAGTATTTCGCAACCTTGGTTGGGCGGGCAACTAGAAATACCCGAAAACCCACAAAACCACATATCTTGCGTTGACAGATGTGGGTATTGGCAGAAGAATGTTCCCGTTCCCTGGCCGCAATGCCGGCCGGGAGCCGGGGAAAAAGAGGCACAAAAGAATCGGAACGGGAAGGACAGTAGGATGCGGACACATCTGAAGAAGCTGCTGGGCGCGGGACTGTGCCTGGCGGTCGGCCTGGGCGCGGCCGGGGGCGCGCTGGCGGAGGTGGAATCCAAGGATCCCATCAAGCTCACGCTGCACGACTGGACGGGCCAGCTCATCACCACGAAGCTCATGGGCGAGGTGCTGAAGAAGGCCGGCTACAACGTCGAATACGTTCAGGCCGACTACATCGCGCAGTTCGCGGGCCTGAAGACCGGCGACCTGCACGTCGCCATGGAAATCTGGGAAACCACGGGCCGCGAGGCCATGGACGAGGCCACCGCCACCGGCAAGGTCGAGAACCTGGGCGAGACCGGAATGCAGGCCATCGAGGAGTGGTGGTATCCCGCCTACATGAAAGAGAAGTGCCCGGGCCTGCCCGATTGGGAAGCCCTCAACGACTGCGCCGAGGCCTTCTCCACGCCGGAGACGGCGCCCAACGGCCGCTACCTGGGCGGTCCCGTGACCTGGGGCGGCTTCGACGACGAGCGCGCCGAGGCTCTGGAACTGGACTACGAGGTGGTGCACGCCGGGACCGACGCGGCGCTCTTCGCCGAGCTCGAATCCGCCTATCAGCGCAAGGCGCCGGTTCTGCTGTGGGTCTATGCACCGCACTGGGCGCCGATCAAGTACGAGGGTGAGTGGGTCGAATTTCCGGCCTACACCGCAGAGTGCTACAACGATCCTTCCTGGGGCAGCAATCCCGACATGGCCTACGATTGCGGCAAGCCGCGCGGGCCGATCTGGAAGGTTTCCTGGGCTGGTGTGAAAGACAAGTGGCCGGGCGCCTACGCGGCCATCAAGGCCTTCAAGGTCAGCAACGAGGAAATGGGCGCCATGGTCGCCGACGTCGATCTGGACGGCAAGGACCTGGACGGCGTGGTCGCCGACTGGATTGCCAAGAACGAGGCAACCTGGAGCGGCTGGATCAAGTGATCCATGACGTGATGCGCAGTGAGACCCCCTGCGCGTGTGTCCCCTGAGTGATCAGGGGTCTGGGAGGCGACCGGCGTGATCCCGCGGGAGACGCCGGCCGCCGTCCGGGGCCGAAAGACCTGCCCGGACGGCGGCGGACGCAGCTTCCATCACCAAGAGATTTGGGTTCGGCCATTGAGTTTGGGTGCCGGGTATCTCATCGTTCCCCCGAACAGGGGAACTTCGAGGCGATGATGCAGAACAAGCCCGTCAAGCTGGCGTGCCGCGACGTTTGGAAACTCTTCGGGAATGGCGCGGAGCGCTTCCTGGCCGAACAAGCGGACCCTCCCGGTCTGGCGGAGATTCAGGCCGCCGGCCTCATCGGCGCGGTGCGCGAGGCCAATATCGAGGTCTGCCAGGGCGAGATCTTCGTCATCATGGGCCTGTCCGGTTCGGGCAAGTCGACGCTGGTGCGGTGCCTCTCGCGGCTGATCGAGCCGACAGCGGGTCAGATTCTCTTCGAGGACACCGACCTGCTGCGCGCCAGCGAGCGCGAGATGATCCGGATCCGGCGTCACAAGATGGGCATGGTGTTCCAGCATTTCGCCCTGCTGCCGCATCTAACGGTGCTGCAGAACGTGGCTTTTCCGCTGGAGGTCCAGGGCGTCGCCCGCGGCCGCCGCGAGGCGCGCGCCCTGGAAGTCATCGAACTGGTCGGCCTCAAGGGTCGAGAGGCCTATTACCCCCGAGAGCTCTCCGGCGGCCAGCAGCAGCGCGTCGGCATCGCCCGCTCGCTGGCGGTGGAGCCGGAGATCTGGTTCCTGGACGAGCCCTTCTCGGCGCTTGACCCATTGATTCGCCGTGAGATGCAGGACGAGTTCCTGCGCCTGCAGTCCATGCTGCAGAAGACCATCGTCTTCATCACCCACGACTTCGATGAGGCCATCCGCCTGGCCGACCGCATCGCGATCATGAAGGACGGCGCGGTGATCCAGGTCGATACGCCCGAGCGTTTGGTGCTGGCCCCGGCCGACGACTACGTGGCCGAATTCACCCGCCACATTCCGCGTGCCAAGGTCTTGAGCGTGCGCGCGGTGATGCAGCCCGGGACGCCCGCCGGCGAAGTGGCGGGGCAGGTCGCCGCCGGCGACCGCATCGAGACCGTGGCGGACCGGGTGGAAGCCGCCGGCAAGCCCTTCGCGGTGGTCGACGAGTCCGGCACCGTCGTCGGCAGCCTCGACCGCCGTGCGGTCATCGACACTCTCATCGGCCGGCCCAACCCAAGCGGGGAGAAGGGCTGATGGCCGAGCCGGCGCTGGACACCGCCGCCTCCAAGGCGAAGGCGCTGCCGGTTTCGCCGGCTGCGCTGACCTGGCTGCTGCTGGGGGTGGCGACCTTCGTCCTGGCGCACACCAGCCGAGACCTCTCCAAGGCGCTCGACGCGCGCTGGCTGGTCAAGGTGCCGCGCGATCTGCGGGTCTCCGTGAAGGACGACATCAGCACCTTCATGTCGTGGCTGGTTGAGGACGCCCACTTCGGGCTCTTCAGCTTTACCGACCTGACCCGCGGCATCGCCTGGCTGCTGGAACAGCCCTACGAGTTGGCCAAGGCGGTGCTGGTCAGCGGCTTCGTGCAGGGCCTGGGCGACGAGGCCGTGCAGTGGCTGCCGCCGCTCTCCTGGATCGCCGTGGTCTTCGTGGTTGCGGCCATCGGCCACTACGCCAAGAGCATCGGCCTGGCGGTCTTCGTCGGCCTCTGTTTCCTCTATCTCGCGATCTTCGGCCAGTGGGAAAGCGCCATGGTTACCCTGGCCTCGATCCTCATCGCCGTGCCTCTGGGCGTGGGCGGCGGCCTGCTGCTGGGCATCGCCGGATACCGCTGGCGCTGGTTCGACCGGATGCTGACGCCGGTGCTGGACCTCATGCAGACGGTGCCGATCTTCGCCTACTTGGTGCCGATCCTCTTCCTCTTCGGTTTCGGCCCGGTGTCCGCCCTGGTGGCCACGGTGATCTATGCCATGCCGCCCATGGTGCGGATCACCACCCTGGCGCTGCGCGGCGTGCCCTCGGAAATCCGCGAGTTCGGCACCATGGTCGGCTGCACCGGCCGGCAGATGACCTGGCGGGTGCTGGTGCCTTCGGCCATGCCCGGCCTCATGGTCGGCGTGAACCAGGTGATCATGCTGTCGTTGAACATGGTGATCATCGCCTCGATGATCGGCGCCGGCGGCCTGGGCTACGACGTGTTGACCTCGCTGCGCCGCCTCGATATCGGCGGCGGGCTGGAGGCCGGCGTGGCCATCGTCGTGCTGGCCATCGCGCTGGACCGGCTGAGCCAGGCCTTCGTGAACCGGCCGCCACCGGAGCATGGCGAGACCGCTCCGTCCTTCGCGAAGCGCCATCCCTACACCCTGGCGGCGCTGGCGGTCATCCTCGCGACCGGCCTGCTGGGCCTGGTGCTGCCGGCCCTGCAGAGCTATCCCGCGACGGCGCAGATCACCACCGGGGCCTTCTGGGAAAACCTGGTCCAGACCATCAACGTCAACTACTTCGACCAGCTGGAGGCGGTGAAGACCTTCATGGTGCTGAACCTGCTGGTGCCGGTGAAGCGCTTCCTGCTGGGGGTGCCCTGGCCCTGGTTCATCGCGCTGGTCACGCTGGCCGGCTGGCAGCTCGGGCGCTGGAAGCTGGCTCTGCTCTGCTTCCTGCTGTCCGGCTTCATCCTGGTCAACGGCCTGTGGCAGGACGCCATGGAGACGATCTATCTCTGCGGCGTCTCGGTGCTCATCGCCGCGCTGATCGGCATCCCGCTGGGCATCGTGGCGGCGCAGAACGACAAGGCAGGGCGCGTCATCGGCGGCTTCATCGACACCCTGCAGACGCTGCCCAGCTTCGTCTACCTGATCCCGGTGGTCATGCTGTTCCGCGTCGGGGACTTCACCGCCATGATCGCCGTGGTGCTCTACGCCCTGGCGCCGGCGGTGCGCTACACCGCCCACGGCATCCGCTCCATCGATCCGCAGCTCGTCGAAGCCGGCACGGTTTCCGGCTGTACCCGCTGGCAGCTCTTGTGGCGCATCAAGCTTCCGCTGGCCCTGCCGGAGATCATGCTGGGCATCAACCAGACCATCATGCTGGCGCTGTCCATGCTGGTGATCACCGCGCTGGTCGGTACCCGCGACCTGGGCCAGGAGGTCTACATCGCACTGACCAAGGCGGACACCGGGCGCGGCATCGTCGCCGGCCTCTCCGTCGCCTTCATCGCCATCATTGCGGACCGCCTGATCGCCGCCGGGGCCCGGCGCGCCCGCGCGCGCCTCGGCTTGGCCGCGGAAGGAGGCCGCTGACATGACCGATCCGCGCAAGAAAGTCACGTCGCTGAAGCTCTGGCAGGGCAAGGTCGAGCCGCAGCCGCTTTCCGGCGGGATCACCAACGTGAACTTCCTGGTGGAGGACGCCGGGCGCAGGTACGTGGTGCGCGTCGGCGACGACATCCCAATCCACCAAGTCATGCGCTTCAACGAGCTGGCGGCCAGCCGCGCCGCGGCCGAGGCGGGGATCTCCCCGGCGGTGGTCTATCACGAGCCCGGCGTGCTGGTGATCGACTTCATCGAAGGTAAGACCCTGGGCGAGGAGGACCTGCGCCGCCAGGAGACCCTGGAGCGCGCGCTGCCGCTGGTCATCCGTTGTCACCGGGAGTTGCCGAAGTTCCTGCGCGGGCCCGCGCTGGCCTTCTGGGTTTTCCACGTGATCCGCGACTACGCCTGGACCCTGAAGGAAGGCGACAGCGCGCATGCCAGCCTGCTGCCGTCCCTGCTGACCCTGGCGCAGAAGCTGGAGGAGGCGGTGGGCGACGTCTCGATGGTCTTCGGCCACAACGACCTGCTGCCCGCCAACTTCATCGACGACGGCGCGCGCCTGTGGCTCATCGACTGGGACTATGCCGGTTTCAATTCGCCGCTCTTCGATCTCGGCGGGCTGGCCTCCAACAACGGCCTCTCGCCCGCGCAGGAAGACTGGATGCTGGAGACCTACTTCGAGCGGCCGGTGGATGACGGCCTGCGGCGGCGCTACCAGGCGATGAAGTGCGCTTCCCTACTGCGCGAGACCCTGTGGTCCATGGTTTCCGAAATCCACTCGGACATCGACTTCGACTATCCGGCCTACACCGCCGAGAACCTGGCGCGCTTCCAGGCCGCCGTTAAAGAATTTCAGCAAAGCTGAGGATATCCATGAGCGAGTTCCCTTCCACGGCAAAGGCGGTCGTCATCGGCGGCGGCATTGTCGGCTGTTCCACCGCTTACCACCTGGGCAAGCTCGGCTGGAGCGACACCGTTTTGATCGAGCGCCACAAGCTGACCTCCGGGACGACTTTCCACGCCGCCGGACTGGTCGGCCAGTTGCGCTCCAACGCCAACATCACGCAGTTGCTGGGAAACTCGGTGGAGCTCTACAACACCCTGGAAGGGGAGACCGGGCTCGCCACCGGCTGGAAGATGAACGGCGGCCTGCGCCTGGCCTGCAACGAGGAACGCTGGACGGAGGTCAAGCGCCAGGCCACCACCGCGCACTCCTTCGGGTTGGAGATGCACCTGATGACGCCGAAGGAGGCGCAGGAGCTCTGGCCGTTGATGACCGTCGACGATGTGGTCGGCGCCGCTTTCCTGCCGACCGACGGCCAGGCCAACCCAGCCGACATCACCCAGGCTCTGGCCAAAGGCGCACGCCAGAACGGCGTGAAGATCTGCGAGGATACCGCCGTGCTCTCCATAGAGGTTGAGGACGGCAGGGTAACGGCGGTGGTGACCGACAAGGGGCGCATCGACTGCGCGGTCGTGGTCTGCTGCGCCGGCCAGTGGTCGCGCGATCTCGCCGCCACCGTCGGCGTCAACGTGCCGCTGGTTTCCGTCGAACATCAGTACATGGTGACGGAGCCCATAGAGGGTGTGCCCTCGAAGCTGCCGACCCTGCGCGATCCCGACCGCCTGACCTACTACAAGGAGGAGGTCGGCGGCCTGGTCATGGGGGGTTACGAGCCCAACCCCATCCCCTGGGCCATGGACGGCATCCCGGAGGGCTTCCACTACTCGCTGCTGGATTCCAACTTCGACCATTTCGAGCAGCTCATGGAACTGGCGCTGGGCCGCGTACCGGCGCTGGAAACCGCGGGCGTGCGCGAGCTGATCAACGGGCCGGAGAGCTTCACCCCCGACGGCAATTTCATCCTGGGTGAGGCGCCGGAGTTGAAGAACTTCTTCGTCGGCGCCGGCTTCAACGCTTTCGGCATCGCCGCGGGCGGCGGCGCGGGGCAGGCGCTGGCCGAATGGGTTCACGCCGGCGAGCCGCCCTACGATCTCTGGCCTGTCGATATCCGCCGCTTCGGGCGCCCGCACTTCGACACCGACTGGGTGCGCACCCGCACCCTGGAGGCCTACGGCAAGCACTACACCATCGCCTGGCCTTCGGAGGAGCACGACAGCGGCCGGCCCTGCCGCCGCTCGCCGCTCTATTCGATCCTGAAGCAGCAGGGCGCCTGCTTCGGCGAGAAGCTGGGCTGGGAGCGGCCCAACTGGTACGCCGATGCCGGCAAGGGCGAGGAGGCCAGGGACCGCTACAGCTTTGGCCGCCCCAACTGGTTCGAGCCGGTGGGGCGCGAGCACAAGGCGGCGCGCGAGGCCGCCGTGCTCTTCGACCAGTCGAGCTTCGCCAAGTTCGTCCTCAAAGGCCCCGACGCCGAGGACGCGCTGTCCTGGATCTGCGCCAACAACGTGGCCAAGCCGGTGGGCTCGCTGACCTACACCCAGATGCTGAACGACAAGGGCGGCATCGAGTGCGACCTGACGGTGGCGCGCACGGCCCACGACGAGTTCTACATCGTCACCGGCACCGGCTTCGCCACCCACGACTTCGACTGGATCAAGCGCAACATCCCGGATGGCATGAACGCGCAGCTCTTCGACGTCACCTCGGCCAACGCGGTGCTGTCGCTCATGGGCCCCAGGTCGCGCGACATCCTGGCGCAGGTGACCCGCGACGACGTCAGCAACGAGGGCTTCAAGTTCGGCACGGCGAAGCGCATCGGCATCGCCGGCTGCCCGGTGCTGGCCCTGCGCGTCACCTACGTGGGCGAGCTGGGCTGGGAGCTGCACCTGCCGACCGAGTACGCGGTCAACGTCTACGAGGCATTGATGAAGGCGGGCGAGGGCCACGGCCTGGCCAATGCCGGCTACCGCGCCATCGAGACCCTGCGCCTGGAAAAGGGCTACCGCGCCTGGGGCAGTGACATCGGCCCTGACCACACGCCCGTCGAGGCCGGGCTCGGCTGGGCGGTGAAGCTGAAGAAGAATATCGACTTCAAGGGCCGCGCCGCCATCGAGGCGCAGGTCTCCGGCGGCGTGAAGAAGATGCTGGCCTGCTTCACCGTCGAGAACCCCGAGGTCGTGCTGCTGGGCCGCGAGACCATCTACCGCGACGGCCAGCGTGTCGGCTGGCTGACCTCGGCGGGCTACGGCCACACGGTGGGCAAGCCCATCGGCTACGGCTACGTGCGCAACGCGGCGGGCGTCGACGAGGCTTTCCTGACCTCCGGCAGCTACGAGCTGGAAGTCGCTGCGGAACGGGTTCCCTGTGCCCTGCACCTGGAGGCGCTGTATGATCCGCAGATGGCGCGGGTGAAAGCCTAGGCTATGCTACGCCCTTGTTCCGAGGGAGAAGCTCTTGCGCCTGCTGTGCCTGATCTTTCTTCTCCTGCTGCCCTGCGCCGCAGCGGCTGAGAGCCCCGGCACGCCCAGGTTCGTCGTCTACTACAATTCCGATGCCAGCCCGGCGGAGGATCTGGTCGGGCTGCCGTACAGCCATGTCATCCTTTCCTTCGTGACCCTGTCGGATGGCCTGAAGCTGGCACCCGACCCACGGCTGGAGGCGCCTCTGGCGGCGGTCGGCAGGTTGCAGGCGGACGGCAAGAAGGTGCTGATCTCCTTCGGCGGCGGCTACATGCGCTTGGAGGCTTACCGCGCCGCTGTCGGCCGGGAAGCTGCGCTGGCCGCCGTGCTTGCCGGCTTTGTTGCCGCGCACGGCCTGGATGGCGTCGATATTGACTTCGAAATTGAGGCCGCCTTGCAGCGCCCGCCCGCAAAGGGCGCCTTCGATGGCCGGGGCTTCCTCGTGGCGCTGACCCGCGAGCTGCGCAAGGCCTTGCCGGAGGGCGCGTTGATCACCCATGCCCCGCAGGCGCCCTATCTGGATCCGTCCTGGCACGGCGGCCCCTACCTCGACATTCTGCGTCAGGCCGGAGCGGACATCGACTGGATCATGGTCCAGTACTACAACAACCCGGACTTCGACCTGCCCATCGCCAGCCATCTTGTCGGCGCCGAGAAAGACCCTTTCCCGGCCTCCTACGCGGGCATCACCGGTGGTGCCCTGGGCTTCGCCTGGCCGGCGCAGAAAACGCTCGTCGGCCTGCCGATCTACCGGGACGACGCGAGCAATGGTTACCAGCCGCCCGAGGTGGTGCGCGATCGGATCGTGGCGCCGCTCGTGTCGCGCTATGGCGCGGACTTCGGCGGGATCGGCGGTTGGCAGTTCTCGACCCATACCGCCGATCATCGCTACTGGAACGAAAGGCTGGCCCCGGCGTTGCGGCCTTGAAGTGGGGCCGTGCTGGCGCCGGCAACGGTCCAGGCTTTCACGCGCGGCCCTCGGCCCGCGCGCGCAGCGCCTCGGTGATGTAGTCGATGAAGACGCGCAGCTTTGCCGGCTCGAAGGGGGTCGGCGGGCGCACCAGGTTCAGCATGCCGTGGTCGGCCTCGCAGTCCGGCAGCACGCGCAGGAGGCGCCCGGCCTCGAGGTCGTCGCGCACCGTGATCAGCGGCAGCACGGCGAGCCCGATCCCGCGGCGCGCCGACTCCAGCAGGGCGGCGAAGTTGCTGACCTGCAGGCGCGGCCGCAGCGGCGCCTGGACCGGAACGCCGTTGCGCGTCAGGGGCCAGTGGCCGGGGTTTGCGCCGCCGCACCAATAGACGCTGCGATGGCCCGCGAGGTCTTCCGCCTGTTGCGGGGTGCCGTAGTTCTCCAGGTAAGTGGGGCTGGCGCAGAGGACGTAGCGCATCTCGACGATGCGGTGGGCGATCAGCGAGGAGTCCGGCAGGGCACCGCTGCGGATGGCCGCGTCGTAGCCTTCCTCGACCAGGTCGACCATGCGCTCGGTCAGGTCGAGTTCCAGTTCGATGTCCGGATAGGCTTCCACGAAGTCGACCGCCAGTTCGGTGATCCAGTCGTTGCCGAGCGCCGGCGGAGCGGTGATGCGGAGCCGGCCCTGCGGTGTCGCATCGGCGCTGCTGATCTCGGCGTTGAGGCTGGCAAGTTCCTCCAGCAGCGTCGCCGCGCGCGGCAGGTAACGGTTGCCCGCTTCGGTCAGGCTGACGTGGCGTGTCGTGCGGCGCAGCAGGGTGGCGCCCAGTTCGCTTTCCAGGTCGGCGACGTGGCGGCTGACCGTCGTGGTGGACATGCCAAGTCTGCGCGCCGCCTCGGCAAATCCGCCCGCCTTGGCGACCTCGACGAAGACGGACATGGCGGTGTGAAGGTTCATATTCTATGTCCCATAATTCGGGATAATATTTTCCGAATATACCATATTATCCTGGATACGCGGAGCGCCTAAATTCCCTCCAAACCCGATTTTCGTGATGGAGGACGCCATGACGCGCATCGTTTCGGTACGGGAGAACATCGGCTTGGCCGCGTCTTGGCAACTCGGCCGCGCCTTCGCGCGTTTGGCCGCCGTCCTGCGCCGCTGCCCCGGCGCCGGGTTGGAGACGCAAAGGATGTTCGGGAGTCTGGAGCGGGCGGCCCGGCACGACTGCGGCGCGGGTCGAGATGTCCAGGACTACGCCGTAGCGCCGCCAGTCGCTTCGTCGCGGCGTCTGCACAATATCGCCGAAGCGGCGCGCTGGGCCGTGCCGCGGCTGTAGATCCGCTCTAGTTGTCCGCGGCTTGCGGCCAGAGGTGCCGCCCTGCCAACTCGACCAGGGCCTTCACCCCGGCGGAGGCTTCGCGGCCCGGCAGGTAGGCGAGTTCGACGCTGCGGTAGAGTCTCGGCTCGATCACCGGGCGTTTGGCGATGTCGGGCTGCAGGACGCTGAACTCCGGCAGCAGGCCGATGCCCATGCCATTGGCGATCATCGCCTGGATCCAGTCCTCGCGTTCGCTGGCGTAAGGGAAGGTCAGCGACATATCGTGACTGCCGACCCGGTCCAGGAAGGCCGAGCGGAACTCGCAGTGCAGGCGGTCGATGTAACGCTCCCCGTCAAGCTCTTCGAAGCGCACTTGTCTTTGCGTGTTGAAGCGGTGGTCGCGGGAGAAGGCGACGATCATGCGCTCGCGGTAGAGCCGCTTGCCTTTCAGGGGCGCCGGCAGCTTGCCGGCGGGGCAGGCCAGGACGGCGCAGTCGACCTCGCCGCCCTTCAGCTTGTCGACGGCGTTGGCGGCCGTCACGTCGTGCAGGTGCAGTTCGATGTTCGGGTGTTCCAGGCGGAAGCGGTCGAGGAAGCCGAGCAGCGGCCGGGGGCCGAGGGTGCACATGACCCCGGCATTGAGGCGGATCTCTGCCGGCTTGAGGAACTGACGCGCGGCCTCCTCGGCCTCCTCGCGCGCGGCCACCACCCGCTCCAGCTTTTCGCGCATCACGCGGCCGAAGTCGGTGAGCAACACCTGGCGGCCCTGGCGCAGGAAGAGGGGTGCGCCCAGTTCCTCCTCCAGCTTGCGCACCGCCTTGGTGAGGGCGGGCTGGGAGACGCCGGCTTCCTCCGCCGCCTGGGTGAAATGCAGGCTGCGGGCAACGGCCAGGAAATAGCGGATCTGGTAAAGCTCCACGGCGGTGTCTTTCCATTGATAACTGTTGGTTATGGATATGTGAGAAATTTATATTTGTAAAGGTGACTTCTCGGGCACAGCTTCTGGCTTGGATTTCCCCCTGTTCAGTATAGAAAGTCCGAGAGATGCGTACATTTTCCTCAAGATTTCTGGCCCTTGCCCTGGCGCTCGTTCTGCTGGGCATTTTCATTGTCGCCGCCGCGACGGCGGCCCAGGTGAGCGGCCCGGCGGGCACTGGGGCCGGCGGCTACCTGCCCGGTTACGAGGCGGCGGTCGACGCCCAGGGCAACATCCGCGTGCCGGCGATCGACTACGGCGCCGACTGGCGCCTGCTCGGCGGCTGGTCGATCGCGGGCGATGAGCCCGGCGGCGGCGCCGCGGAGTTCCACGTCGTCTATGCCCAGCCCGGCGTCATCGAAGCCTACCGGAAGACCGGCACCTTTCCGGAGGGCAGCGTGCTGGTGAAGGAGCTCTTTTCCGCCGTCTCCGAGGACATGACCACGGGCCACGTCTCCCGCGCCGCGGCGCGCGCCGGCTGGTTCGTCATGGTGAAGGACTCCTCGGGGCGCTTCGCGGGCAATCCCCTGTGGGGCGAGGGCTGGGGGTGGGCCTACTTCGATGCCGCCGATCCCGCCACGCCGGTCACCGAAGACTTCCAGGCCGAATGCGTTGCCTGCCACGAGCCTGCCAAGGCGAGCGACTGGATCTACGTGGAGGGCTATCCGGTGCTCGGCACGGTCCAGGAAGCGAAGACCGGCCTGCCGGCCCGCATGGTGCCCTAGATCGGATCACGATGAGACGGAGCCACGATGTGGTCCCGTCTCATCGTGTGAATCCGATCTACTTCATAGGTATTGAGCAGATTCACAGGGCCGGTGGGTCGCCTTCGGCGATTCCAGCCGACCCTGATCTGCTCTAGGCCGTAGCGTCGTCGGATTACCCCATAATGTCCTTCGTATGGCGGGGCGGGATTTGGCAGATTGGGGCACTTTCGTTTTCAGGGAGTCGCCCCATGCGCCGCTCGGCCGCCTTTGTGTTTCTGTTTTTCTTTTCCGCCATCTTGCCCGCCGCTGCCGCCGATTGGCTGCAGCAGGACGCGGCCTACTCGGCGATGCGGACCATGCGGGCCGCCGGGCAGGAAGTCAGCGGGCCTCTGCACCATGATAACGGCAAGGAGCGGTTCGAGCTCACGGTCGACGGGCAGCGCCAAGTCATGATCCGGCGGCCTGACGTCCGGCGCCTCTACATGATCATGCCCGACATGGGCATGGGAATGGAGATGAGCCTCGATGCTCCCCAAGCCATGCCCAGCGCCGACGACTACGCGGAGCTGAAGCCGGAGAAGCTCGGCGAGGAAACGCTGAACGGCGAGGCGGTGACCAAATACCGCATCGAGGGCAACAGCGGCGGCCAGGAAGGTACCGTTCTCATTTGGGTGACCGACGACGGCATCCCCCTGCGCATGGAGGGCCGCACGCCCGAAGGCAGCTTCGAGATGGTGATGAGCGATCTGCGGCGTGGCCCCCAGCCGGCGGGTCTCTTCGAGCCACCGGCCGGTATCCAGATGATGGCCATGCCAGGACAATAGGAGCCGGCCGCGGTGCTCCGGGCCTTTGCGCTGCTTTGCTGCACGCTGTTCTTCGCCGCCTTCGGTTCGGCCTGGGGGGCGGAGCCGGTGACCTATCGCTGCGACGATGGCAGCGAGGTCACGGCGACCTTTCTGCAAAGCGATCCGCAAGCGGCCGTCATTGCCGAGGCCGGGCGCCTGCAAGTGCTGCCGCTCCGGCGCTCGGCCAGCGGCGCGCGTTACGCCTCGAGCGACGGCCTCGGCGCCACGACGTTCTGGGTCAAGGGTGATGAAGCGCGCTACGAGCGTCCGCGCGCCGTGGCGCGCAACTGCCGGGTCGACGCGCGCGACTGACTAGAGCTTGCCCGCTTCCTGCAGCACTTTGCGGGCGGCGCGGAAGCATTCCATGGCCTGGGGTACGCCGCAGTAGATGCCGATGACGTGGCAGACGGCGCGGATCTCCTCGACGCTGCAGCCGTTATTGAGGGCGCCGCGGCAGTGGGTCTCCCACTCCTGCATCTTGCTGAGGGCGCCGATCATCGCGAGGTTCATCAGGCTGCGGGTCTTCGGGTCGATCGCCGGGTCGCCCCAGCCGAAGCCCCAGCACCACTCGGTCATGGCCTCCTGAAAGGGCCGGCTGAAGTCGTCGGCCTGGTCCAGAGCCTTGGTGACGTAGTCGTCGCCCAGGGTGGCCTTGCGCTGCTTCAGGCCGAGTTCGAAGCGTTCCCTGTCCATTGGTTTTCTCCCGGATTCTGGCAGTTCTGCCGTTGTCGCCGTGCCGCTGGATTGTAGGGCTTCGCCGGTGGGGGTCGAGGTGGAAATCACCGGGCCGGTCAGCCCGCCCGGGCCCGGAAGGCGCCGGCAGGTCCGGACGCCCGCTATGGCGAAAGCGCGCGGAACGCGGTATATCCTTGGGTTCTTCGGGGCCTGGCGACCGGGCTTCGGGCAGAATCAAAAGGCGCCCGCCAAGGCGCCTCTCGGGGAGAACCGGAGGTTAATTATGAGGAACGGATACAAGGGCGCCGTGCTCGCCCTGGCGGCCGGCGCGGCCTTGGGGCTGAGCACGGCCCTGGGCGCGGCCCAGAACGCCGCCCAGGCCGCCGACCTGAAGATCGGCATGATCACCACCCTGTCCGGCGGCGGCTCCAGCCTGGGCATCGACGTGCGGGACGGTTTCCAGTTGGCGCTGAAGCAGGCCGGTGCGAGCGACGTCGAACTGCTGGTCGAGGACGACGCCCGCAAGCCGGACATCGCCAAGCAGATCGCCACCAAGTTCATCCAGCGTGACAAGGTCGACATCCTGACCGGCATCATCTGGTCCAACCTGGCCATGGCGGTGGTGCCGGCGGCGGTGAAGGACGGGGTCTTCTACATCAGCCCCAACGCCGGGCCCTCGGCGCTGGCGGGCAAGGCCTGTCATCCGAACTACTTCAACGTCGCCTGGCAGAACGACAACCTGCACGAGGCCATGGGCGGCTACGTCCAGGACAATGGCTTCAAGAAGCCCTTCATCCTGGCGCCGAACTATCCGGCAGGGAAGGATGCGCTGACCGGCTTCAAGCGCTTCTATACCGGCGAACTGGCGGGTGAGATCTATACCAAGCTGGGGCAGACCGATTATGCCGCCGAGATCGCGCAGATCCGCGAGGCCGACCCGGACTCGATCTTCTTCTTCCTGCCCGGCGGCATGGGCATCGCCTTCATGAAGCAGTACGCCCAGTCGGGGCTGAAGGTGCCGGTCCTCGGCCCGGCCTTCTCCTTCGACCAAGGCATCCTGGGCGCGGTGGGCGAGGCGGCGCTGGGGGTCAAGAACACCTCCCAGTGGTCCAAGGATCTCGACAATGCCGCCAACAAGGCCTTCGTCGCGGCCTTCCAGGAAGAATACGGCCGTTTGCCGTCGCTCTACGCCAGCCAGGGCTACGACGCGGCCAACCTGATCCTCGCGGCCAGGAAGAAGGCGGGCGGCATCGGCGATAAGGACGCCTTTCGCCAGGCGCTGGTGGAAGCAGACTTCGCCTCGGTGCGCGGCGCTTTCAAGTTCGCCAGCAATCACCACCCGATCCAGGACATCTATGTCCGCGAGGTGGTGAAGGAAGGCGACGTGCTGACCAACAAGATCGTCGGTGTCGGTCTGAAGCAGCATGCCAACGCCTACGTCGACGACTGCAAGATGTAGTCTGCGACGGCAGTGACCTGGGAGGGGCCGCTTTAGGGCGGCCCCTCGCGTTTTCAACCAAGGGAGCGACGGCCTTTCCGTGTCTGCGGCCTTCCTCATCGAACAGCTTCTGAACGGCGTGCAACTGGGCGTCATGCTGTTCCTCATGGCCGCCGGGCTGACGCTGGTCTTCGGCGTCATGGGGTTGATCAACCTGGCGCACGGCTCGCTGTTCATGGTCGGCGCCTTCTTCTGCTCGTGGATCGCGGGGCAGACGGGTTCCTTCTGGGCCGGGCTGGGCGGCGGCTTCCTGGCCGCGGCGGCGGCCGGGGCCCTGGTCGAGGTGCTCGTCATCCGCCGGCTCTACGACCGCGACCACCTGGACCAGGTGCTGGCGACCTTCGCCCTGATCCTCATCTTTTCCGAACTGACGCGCTGGGTCTTCGGCGACCGGCCGCTCTACCTCGACATCCCGCCGGGCCTCTCGGGCGCGGTGCCGCTGCCCGGCGGCGGCGGCTATCCGGCCTACCGCCTGGCCATCATCGGTGCTGGCCTGGTGACCGCCGTCGGGCTGTACCTGCTGATCGCGCGCACCCGCCTGGGCATGCAGATCCGCGCCGGCGAGTCGGACCGCGAGATGATCGGTGCGCTCGGTGTCGACATCCGCACGCTCTACACCGCCGTCTTCGCCCTCGGCGCCGCGCTGGCCGGCCTCGCCGGCGGCATGGTCGGCGCCTTGCAGTCGGTGCAGGTCGGCATGGGCGAGCCGGTGCTGATCCTCGCCTTCGTGGTCATCATCATCGGCGGCATCGGCTCGGTGAAGGGGGCTCTCATCAGCGCCGTCCTGGTGGGCGTCACCGACACCCTGGGGCGGGTCTTCCTGCCACAGCTCTTCGGTCTCTTCCTGCCGCCGTCGGAGGCGACTTCGGTCGGCGCCTCGCTCTCGGCCATGTCGATCTACCTGCTAATGGCCGGCGTGCTGGCCTTCAAGCCCAAGGGACTTTTTCCCGTCGATGCCTGAGGCGAGCCGAGAAACCCTGGTCAACGTGGTGCTGGCGCTGGCCCTTCTGGCGGCGCCGCTGATCGCCGTAGCGCTGGACGAGCCCTTCTACGTGACGCTCGCCAGCAGGGTGGCGATCCTGGCGCTGGCTGGCGTCGGCCTCAACCTGGCGCTGGGGACCGGCGGCATGGTGAGCTTCGGCCACGCCGCCTTCTTCGGCCTGGGCGGCTATGTCGCCGGCGTCGCCGCGCTGCACGGCTTCGAGGGTTCATCCTTCATCGCCTGGCCCTTGGAGGTCGGCGGCAGCGAGCACATGTTGGTCATCTGGGGCATCGCTTTGCTGGTCACCGCGGTGGTGGCGCTGGGCATCGGCGCCGTCTCGCTGCGCACCTCGGGCGTCTACTTCATCATGATCACCCTGGCCTTCGCCCAGATGATCTACTACTTCGCCATCTCGCTGCCGACCTATGGCGGCGAGGATGGGCTCTCCATCTACCTGCGCAGCCGGCTGCCGGGCATCGAGGCCGACGACCCTCTGACCTTCTTCCTGGTCTGCTATGCGCTGCTGTTGGGTGTCATCTACCTGCTGCACCGCCTGGTGGACTCGCGCTTCGGTGCCGCATTGCAGTGCGCGCGCATGAACCCGGAGCGCCTGGCGACCCTGGGCATCGCGCCTTTCCCGGTGAAGCTCACCGCCTTCACGCTCTCGGCCATGATTACCGGTTTGGCCGGCGCGCTCTTCGCCGAACTGAACGGCTTCGTCAGCCCTTCCATGCTGTCCTGGCAGCTTTCCGGCGAGATCATCATCTTCGTCATCCTGGGTGGGGTGGGGCGGCTCTTCGGGCCGCTCGCCGGGGCGGCGCTCTTCATCCTGTTGGAAAGCTTCATCGGCGGCCTCACCGACCGCTGGCAGCTCATCCTCGGCCTTATCCTGCTGAGCGTAGTGCTCTTCGCCCGCGGCGGCGTTATCGGCCTCCTGGCCGGGAAGGCGCGCCATGACTAGCAATGGCTCTGAGGCGCTTCTCGAACTGAAAGGCCTGCACAAGGCTTTCGGCGCCCTGAAGGCTACCGACGGCGTCGACCTCACCGTGCGACCGGGGGAGATCCACGCTCTTATCGGCCCCAACGGCGCCGGCAAGTCGACGCTCATCGCGCAGGTTGCCGGCGGCCTCGCGCCCGACGCGGGAGACATCACCTTGCTGGGCGAGACGGTGACCGGCTGGTCCGTGGCAAGGCGTGCCCGCCTGGGGCTGGGACGGACGTTCCAGGTCTCCTCCCTGGCTACCGAGTTCTCGGTGCTACGCAACGTCATGCTGGCGGTGCAGGCGCGCCAATCCGGCGGTCCTTTGAGCTTCTGGGGGGGCTTCTGGCGGCCGGTGCGCCGCGATGAGTCCCTGCGCGCGGAGGCGCTGGGCGTGCTGGACCGGGTGCGACTCACCCTGCGCGCCGACGATCCGGTGAGCGCGCTGTCCCACGGCGAGCGGCGCCTGCTGGAGGTGGCCATGGCCCTGGCGCTCCGGCCCAAGCTGCTGCTGCTCGACGAACCCATGGCGGGGCTCGGCCCCGAAGGCACCAAGGAACTGACCTCCTTCCTCGCGAGCCTGAAGCAGGAAGCCGGCATGCTGCTGGTGGAGCACGACATGGACGCGGTCTTCGCTCTGGCCGACCGCATCTCGGTGCTGGTCTACGGGCGCATCATTGCCAGCGGCACGGTGGAGGAGATCCGTGCCTCCGCCGAGGTGCGCGAGGCCTATCTCGGCGACCACCTGCACGCCAAGAACGCGGGGGGCGCGTGATGTTGGAGGTAAGGGGCATCGAGACCTTCTACGGCGCGTCCCAGGCACTCTTCGGCGTCGATCTTCAGGTCGGCGAAGGTCAGATGGTGGCGCTGCTCGGCCGCAACGGCATGGGCAAGACGACGACCATCCGCTCGATCTGCGGCCTGACCCCGCCGCGGCGGGGAGCCGTCCGCTTCCTGGATCGCGAAATCGCCGGGCTGCGCGCCTTCCGCGTCGCGCGCCTCGGCGTCGGCCTGGTGCCGGAGGGGCGGCGCTGTTTCCCGAACCTCACGGTGCGCGAGAACCTGGTCGCGACAGCAAGAGGGGAAGGCTGGGACCTGGACAGCGTCGCTGCGCTCTTCCCGCGTCTCGGGGAGCGCGCCGGTCAGATCGCCCGCACCCTTTCCGGCGGGGAGCAGCAGATGCTGGCCATCGGCCGCGCGCTCATGACCAACCCGAAGCTGCTGATCCTCGACGAAGCCACCGAGGGCCTGGCCCCGGTGATCAGGCAGGAGATCTGGGCCGCCATCCGCGACGTGAAGGGCAGAGGCCAGGCCATCCTCATCGTCGACAAGAACCTGAAGGATCTGCTGCCGCTCACCGACGCCTGCGTCATCCTGGAGAAGGGTGCGTCGGTGTGGTCCGGCAGCGCGGCGGAGCTGGCCGACGACGCGGCCCTGCAGGACCGGTTTTTGGGAGTGTGACAAAGAGGGCCGCACGCACCACCGGTTCCACGCTCCCCTATCGTCATTGCCGGACTTGATCCGGCAATCCATTTCAAAGCCGGACTGGATCGTGCGAGCAGCTGAATGGACCCTCGGGTCAAGCCCGAGGGTGACAATCGAGTAGCTAGATGGCCAAGCCTCCTACTGAAAGTGCCATTCCCAGATGACGCTGTGCGTCTTGCGGCTGAGAACTATCTCGAACGACTTGCCACCGCCCGCGATCCAGGAACCCTGGCTGTTCCGCCGGCCAAGGTCTTCATCATCCCTGTGATGGACATAGACGACAACGCGATCCGGATCCTGGCCGGCAATGCGCAGGATGTAGTCCGTCTCAGGCCAAGCGTAGTTCTTAGCAATGTGGGCATGGGCGACGTCAAAGGCCCAGGACGGTTCCTCCGCCTGCGCTGGGCTGACCGTGAGCCAGAACAGGAGGGCTACTGACCACAGGGGCATGCCCGGCCGTTGCCAAAGCTGGCTGCGCGATCGAGGCAAGATCATATTTCCTAATGAGCGTCGGAACGGGTGCGATCTCTTTGCTCCAGCAAAATGGCGACAGTATGGCGGCAGCGCTTTACCCCTCACCCATTCGCCCCTGGAGTCACTGGGGCTCGCTTCCCTCACCAAGGCTGCGCAGCCCTCTCCCGCAAGGGGAGAGGGAACAGAAGGCGCGCTCTTAGCCCCTCTCCCCTCGTGGGAGAGGGAGGGGACGGCGTTAGCGGGAGGGTGAGGGGGCCGCCGGGTGTCGGCTCCTGGAAGCTACGCTTCCGGTACCTCTTCCGTCACCACCTCGAAGCGGGCGATGAGGGCGGGGCCGAAGATGGTGGCGAGGGCGACGTCGGTGGCGTCGCGCCCGCGGGCCATGAGGATGCGGCCGATACGCGGCTTGTTGTGGCGGGCGTCGACCGTGTACCAGCGTCCGCCGAGGTAGACCTCGAACCAGGCGCTGAAATCCATGGGCTCCCCGTCGGGCGGCACGCCGATGTCGCCGAGGTAGCCGGTGCAATAGCGCGCCGGGATGTTCATGCAGCGGCAGAGCGTGATGGCGAGGTGCGCGAAATCCCGGCAGACGCCGGTCCTTTCGCTGTAGCCGCCATAGGCCGTGCGCCAGGAATCCGCGTTCATGTAGTTGAAGACGATGTGCTGGTGCACGTAGTCGCAGATGGCCTGAACCCGCGCCCAGCCCGGCGGCGTGTCGTTGAACAGGGTGCCGGCGAGGTTCGCCAGCCGGTCGGTATCGCAGTAGCGGCTGCCGAGCAGGTATTGCAGCACCTCGTCCGGCAGTTCCATGATCTCGTGCTGCCGGGCGTCCTCGGCGACTTCGTCGGGCTTGCCGCTGTCGTAAATCTCGAAGGCGCTCGAGATGGTGGTGACGCCGGCGGGGGCCACGATCCGCGTGCAGATGTTGCCGAAACTGTCGGTGTAGTCCGCCGCCTCGATCGGCGGGTCGAAGGTCAGACTGTCGGAGGTCAGGAGGTCGGGCTGCCGCGAGGGATGGACATGGAGGGTGAGCAGCATCGGCGTTGGCTGCGGACAGTCATAGCCCAGGGAGAAACCGGCCCGAATTTTCATCTCGGCTTCAGACTACCTTTTCCCCGGCGTCTTCGATAGCCGGAATTCCCAGCGCCTTCTCCAGCAGGGCGAGGCCCTGCAGCATCTCGGCGCGCTCCTTGGGGGAGAGCCGTGCCATGATCTGCTCCTCGAAGGCCAGCATCTTGGGGGCCAGGCGGCGGAAGGCGCTCTCGCCGGCGGCGGTGAGGGAGAGATGCTCGATGCGGCGGTCGAGGCCGTCGGTCTCGCGGGTCACCCAGCGGCGTTGCTGCAGGGAGGCGACGGCGCGGCTGACCTTGGTCTTGTGCATGGCGGAATCGCGGCCGATCTCCTTAGCGCTGGCGGTGCCCAGCGCGCTCAGGGTCGCCAGCACCCGCCATTCCGGCACCGTCAGGCCGAACTCGTCGCGGTAGATGCGGGAAAACTGCTTGCTTGCCACCGCCGTGGCCCTGTTCAGTCGGTAGGGCAGGAAGCGTTCGAGTCGCAGGTCCATAGGGCTTCTGGTGCCTCTCGGGAGGGGTTCTTGATAGTTACAAATGTAACTATCACAACAGGGCCGTCGCCAGCAAGCCGCGCCGCTGACTGGCCGCAAGCTTATTGGGAGTCCGCCATGCCGCTCAGCTATCTCTCCGGTTTCGGCAACGAATTCGCCAGCGAGGCGCTGCCCGGCGCCTTGCCGGAAGGCCAGAATTCGCCGCAGCGCTGCCCCTACGGGCTCTATGCCGAGCAGCTCAGCGGTTCGGCCTTCACTGCGCCCCGGGCGGAGAACAAGCGCTCCTGGCTCTACCGCATCCGCCCCTCGGTGAAGCACCAGGGGCGCTTCGTCCTGCGCGACCTGCACTGCTGGATCTCGCCGCCGGACCCGGCCTGGGACCGCCTGCCGCTGGGCCAGCTCAGATGGGGGCCGGTGCCGATCCCGGCAGGGGAGGAACTCACCTTCCTGACCGGCCTGCGCACCATGACCACGGCGGGCGACATCACCACCCATACCGGCATGGCCGCGCACGTCTACCTGGTCACCGCGGCCATGGAGCGGGAGTACTTCTATAACGCCGACGGCGAGCTGCTGGTACTGCCGCAGCTGGGCCGCCTGCGCTTCGCCACCGAGTTCGGGGTGCTGGATGTCGGGCCGGGCGAGGCCCTGGTCATCCCGCGCGGCGTCACCTTCCGCGCCGAGCCCATCGAGGGCCCCTCACGCGGCTACGTCTGCGAGAACTATGGTGCGCCGCTGACCCTGCCCAACCTGGGGCCGATCGGCGCCAACGGCCTGGCCAACCCGCGCGACTTCCTGACCCCCGTGGCCGCCTTTGAGGACAAGGAGGAGCCCTCGAGCCTCACCGTGAAGTGGGGCGGGGCCTTCCACATTTGCGAGATTGCGCAGTCGCCCCTGGACGTGGCCGCCTGGCACGGCAACTACGTGCCCTACAAGTACGACCTGAAGAAGTTCTGCCCGATGAACGCGGTGCTCTTCGACCATGCCGACCCTTCGATCTTCACGGTACTGACGGCGCCCACCGCGGTGCCGGGCACGGCCAATGTCGATTTCGTGATCTTTCCCGAGCGCTGGATGGTGGCCGAGAACACCTTCCGCCCGCCGTGGTATCATCGCAACGTGATGTCGGAATTCATGGGCCTCATCGAGGGCGTCTACGACGCCAAGCCGGGCGGTTTCGTCCCCGGCGGCATGAGCCTGCACAACTGCATGCTGCCCCACGGACCTGATCGCCAGGCCTTCGAAACGGCCTCCAGCGAGGACCTGCAGCCGGAGAAGCAGCGTGGCACGCTGGCTTTCATGTTCGAGACGAGATTGCCGCAGCAAGTGACTCAATTTGCAGCAAATTTGGAGACTCTTGATGTGCGTTATCAGGAGTGTTGGGCGGGCCTGGAGAAGCACTTCAACGGCAAGCCTTAAGAGGCTGATTCCATGAAGCTTGCAACCCTTGTCGACGGGTCGCGCGACGGCCGCCTGCTGATCGTGCGGGCCGACCTGGAGCGCGCGGTCATGGCCGAGACGGTGCACACCCTGCAGGCCGCGCTGGACGACTGGGCGGAGGTCGCGCCGAAACTGGCGCACGAGGCCGATGCCTTGGCGCGCCACGCCCGCGAGGATGCTTTCGCCTTCGATGCCAACCACCTGATGGCGCCGCTGCCGCGCGCCTACCAGTGGGCGGACGGCTCCGCCTATGTGAACCACGTGGCCCTGGTGCGGCAGGCGCGCGGCGCCGAGATGCCGGAAAGCTTCTGGACCGAGCCGCTGATGTATCAGGGCGGCTCCGACGTCTTCCTGGGGCCGCGCGAGCCCATCGTGATGGCGGAGGAGTCCTGGGGCATCGATTTCGAGGCCGAGGTGGCGGTCATCCTCGACGACGTGCCCATGGGGGCCACGCCGCAGCAGGCCGCGGAGGCGATCCGCCTGGTGCTGCTGGTCAATGACGTCAGCCTGCGCAACCTGATCCCGGGAGAGCTGGCCAAGGGCTTCGGCTTCTTCCAGTCCAAGCCCTCCTGCGCCGCCTCGCCGGTCGCGGTGACGCCGGACGACCTGGGCGAGGCCTGGGACGGCGGCAAGCTGAACCTGCCCATGCTGGTCAGTCTCAACGGGGAGCCCTTCGGCAAGGCCGAGGCCGGGGAGGACATGACCTTCGACTTCCCGGCGCTCATCGCCCACGCCGCGCGCACCCGGCGGCTTTCCGCCGGCACCATCGTCGGCTCCGGCACCGTCTCCAACCGTGACGCCGAAGGCGGCCCGGGCAAGCCGGTGGCCGAGGGCGGGCGCGGCTATTCCTGCATCGCCGAGCAGCGCACGGTGGAGACCATTCTGCACGGCGAAGCCAAGACGCCCTTCCTCAGGTTCGGCGACACCGTTCGCATCGAGATGCTGGATCGCGAGGGACGCTCGATCTTCGGGAGGATCGAGCAGAGGGTGGCAAAGGGCTAGCTAGCCCCGAATTGCTGTCCCGCGAAGGCGTTGGGCCGCAGTAGTGTTCCCCCAGACAACGGCGATAACAAAAGGGAGGCGTCCTGTGAACGATACGATCCCTTCTCCAGCGGCGGGCCGCCTGACCTTCGACGCCGAGGGCCAGGAGGGCGGGCGTTTCCACAGCCGCCACTTCCATGTACCCAACTCTTCCTCGGGCCTCACCATCGGACGCGGCTACGACATGAAGCTGCGCAGCAAGGCGGATATCCGCGACGACTTGCTTGCCGCCGGCGTCGAGCCGGCCAAGGCCGCGCTCATCTCCCAGGCCGCCGGCCTGCAGGGTGACCGGGCCGAGGAGTTCATCGAGGAAAACGACCTGGAAGACTTCGAGATCACGCCGGAACAGCAACTCGGGCTGTTCGAGGTCGAATACGCCAGGAAGGTGAGCGACACCCGGCGTCTCGCCACCAAGGCCGACGTGACGCGCGTTTACGGGGCGACCGACTGGGACGGCTTGCACGAAGGCATCAGGGAGATACTGGTGGACCTGCGCTTTCGGGGCGATTACACGCCCGCCTCACGCAGGTTCCTGCAGGTCCACGTCGCCAGGAACGACACCAGGGCCTTCTCCCAGCAGCTCTGCAATCCCGACAACTGGCCGAACGTGCCGCGCGACCGCTTCGAGCGGCGCAAGGCCTTCTGCGAACGGACCTTCGGCTGAGGAGGGCAGTCAGCCTTTGCCGCGCACCGCGTCGGAGAAGGCGCGAAAGAGGCGGGTGGAGAAGTCGTTCTCTGCGGCCTTGTACTCGGGGTGCCACTGGACGCCGAGGGCGAAGCGCTTGGCGCCCTTTACGGTCACCGCCTCCGGCGTGCCGTCGGGGGCGAGGCCCTCGACCTCGATGCCGGGCGCGACCTGGTCAATGCCCTGACCGTGCAGCGAATTCACCTGGATCTCCGTCGCGCCGGCGATCTCGGCGAAGCGGCCGCCGGGGGTGAAGCTCATGGAGTGGCGCAGGCCATAGCGCACGTCCGGGTCGTCGTCCTTGGGCTGGCGATGGTCCAGGCGGCCCGGGACCTCCTGCAGCTTGGGAAAGAGGGTGCCGCCCAGGGCGGCGTTGAGTTCCTGAAAGCCGCGGCAGACGAAGAGGGAGGGCAGGCCCTTTTCCAGCGCCGCCTCGATGAGTTGGAAGGTCATGGCGTCGCGCGCCTCGTCGTGCGGCTCGTAGCGCTCGCTCGGCGTATGGCCGTAGCGCGTCGGGTGGACGTTGGAGGGGCTGCCGGTGAACAGCAGGCCGTCCAGGGAGTCCAGTAGCTCCGCCGCTTCCTGGCTTTCCGCCATGGCCGGGATGATGATCGGCGTGCAGCCCGAGACCTCCCAGACCGCGCGCAGGTACTTGTCTCCCACGACGTGGTAGGGCGCGTTGCCGTAGGTCCGGTAGTCGGCGGTGACGCCGACGAGGGGGCGCTTCATGCCGCCGACGCCCCGCCTGAAGCCCCTGCCGCGCCGAGTTCCTTCAGCACCTCCACCGTCGTGGCAACCCGGGCGTAGGCCTTCATGCCTTCGGCGGTCGCCGCTTCCTGTCCCTCGGTCTTGGCGGCGCAGGCGTCGGGCACCAGGGTCACCAGGAAGCCGCGGTCCGAGGCGTCGCGCACGGCGCTCTCGACGCACTGGTGGCTGTAGACGCCGAAGATGCAGAGCCGCTCGACACCCAGGTTGCGCAGGATGTACTCGATGTTGGTGGCGTTGAAGATGCCGGAGGCCGACTTGGGGATCACCATCTCGTCGCCCTGCGGCGCGATCTGCGGCATGACCTCGCCGCCGGGCGAGCCCTTGGGGATGAGGAAGTCGGAGCGCTTGTGATCCAGGCTGCGGTCGCGGCCGTCCTCTGTCAGGGCCTCGATCACCGTGTAGATGACCTCGACGCCCGCCGCGCGCGCCGCCTTGATCAGCTTGCCGGCATTGGGCAGCACCAGGTCGTCGACCCGGTACCAGAAGTGGTCGCTGCTGGCGAAGCCCAGCGCCTCGCTGACTGCCCGGTCGCAGAAGCCGCGCTGCAGGTCGACCACCAGAAGGGCCGCGCGCCCGGCCGAGAGGGAGAAGTCGTAACCCATCGAGATCAGCTCTTTCTCAGTTCTTACCGGCTTTTTCCCGATGATAATCGAAGGTGGCGTTGATCATGTCCAGCAGATGCTGGCCGCCGGTGGTCGGTGGGAACTTGGGCGGACTGTCCGGCCCGGTGCAGGTCGGCAAGGCCGCCACCTCGGCGGAGAAGTTGGGGTCGAAGAAGAAGGGAATGGAGTAGCGCTCGGCCCCCGAGGTGTTGATCACCCGGTGCAGGGTGGAGGCGAAGAGGTTGTTGGTCCAGCGCGCCATCATGTCGCCGATGTTGATGACGAAGGCGCCTGGCACCGGCGTCGCGTCGATCCAGGCGCCCGCGGCGTTCTTCACCTGCAGGCCGCCGTTCATGTCCTGCGCCAGGATGGTCAGGCAGCCGAAGTCGGTGTGGGCTCCGGCGCCGATCTGCTTTTCGGTAATGCTGCCCTGCTGCGGCGGGTAGTGCAGGGGCCCCAGCGTCGCCATGGGGTCGGTCAGCAGGCGGTCGAAGTAGCACTCGTCCAGGTCCAGCGACAGGGCGAAAGCGTGCATGATCTGCTTGCCGAGCCCCACCAGGGCGTCGAAATAGGATTGCATGGATCCCTGCCAGCCAGGCAGGTCCCGCGGCCAGAGGTTGGCGCCGTGCAGCGGCGTGCCCGCCAGCACCAGCGGGTGATCGGCCGCCAGGTCGCGGCCGATCTTGACGCCTTCCTTCAGGTCGCCGCCCTCCTTCTGTTTCGCCGGGTCCAGGTTCTCGCCGCCGACCTTGAAGTAACCGCGGTGGCAGGGCGATTTCTCGATGTCGATCTCCAGCTTCCGTTCCATCGGCTGGTCGAAGAAGCGCTTGGCCTCGGCGAAGGTGCGGGTCAGTTGGGCTTCGGAGATGCCGTGGTTGGTCAGGTAGAAGAAGCCGATGTTGCGGCAGGCGTGGCCGATCCTGTCGGCTACTTCCTTGCGCGCGGCCAGGCCGCCGGTCAGGAAGGGGCCGAAGTCGATCAGCGGGATTTCCTCCAGCGCGATGCGCCGGCCGCGCAGGCTTTCGTCCACTTCGACGCTGTCGCTCATGATCTTGCTCCTTGCGCACGCCGCATCAGGACCCAGGAAAGGTAGCCGACGATCATGATGACCGCGGCACCGCCGGTCGTCATCGCGCCCAGGGTCGGGACGCCGGGCGTGTAGCCCGCCACCATCTTGGCGTAGAGATATTCGGGCACCGTCGAGTCGGCCCCGGTGGTATAGAGCGAGAGGGGAAAGTTGCCCCAGGACAGCAGGAAGGCGAAGAGAGCGCCGGAAAATATGCCGGGCCAGAGAACCGGCAGGGTCACTTCGCGCAGGACCTGCCAGCGCGAGGCGCCGAGATCCATCGCGGCTTCCTCCAGCGCCGGATCGAAGCTGTAGACCTGAATGGAGATGATCAGGGTGACGATCGGCACGATCCACACCAGGTGGGCGAGGACCGCCGTCTTCCACGAAAGCGGCAGGCCCAGGGTGTTGAACCACAGCAGCAAGGCCAAGCCCAGCACCGCCTGAGGAAAGAAGATCGGCAGCAGAACGATGCGCTGATACAGCTTGCGGCCGGCCCAGTCGTAGCGGGCGAAGGCCAGCGCCCCGGCGAAGGCCAGCACCACGGAGATGACGGTCACCATGAGGGCGATCAAGACGGAGGTCTGGATGAGGATGCCGATCTCGATGGAGTCCAGCGTGCGTTCCCACCACCGCGTCGACCAGCGATTGATGGGGAAGCCGAAGTAGCGCGACTGCGACAGAGAGGCGAGGACGCCGCAGACGACTGGCAGGTAGAGGAAGACGATGAGGGCCGCCGTCCAGACGGCGATCCAGGCACTGCTTCGCGGTCGTCCCGGCGCGTTCATCACCGTCTCCCCAGAATGCGGTCGAGGTCGAGATAGCGCAGCACCATCAGCACCAGGATGCCGACCACCAGCATCAACAGCACGGACAGCGCCGCGCCCAGCGGCCAGTTTTGCGAATAGGTGAAGGCGATCTCGATGTCATGGGTGATGACGATCACCGATTGCCCGCCCAGCACCTTGGACTCGGCGACCGCGCCCACTGCCAGAACGAAGGTCAGCAGGCCGCCGATGATGATGCCTGGCATGGCCAGCGGCAGTTCGACCTCGCGGAAGATCTGCAGGCGCGAGGCGCCCAGGTCGCCCGCCGCTTCCACCACTTCGCGCGGCACCATGGAAAGTCCCAGCACCATGGGGAACAGCATGAAGGGGAGGTAGACGTAGACCATGCCGAAGACGATGATCGGCGGCGTGAAGAGGACGGACTCCAGCTCCAAGCCGAAGATGCTCTTCAGGGTGCCGTCCAGGACCCCGTTCTTGATGAAGAACAGCACCCAGCCGAAGAGGCGGATGTTCTCCGAGATGAACAGCGGGAAGACCAGCAGCAGGGTAATGGCGTTGGCCCAGCGCCCGAAGACATGGGCGAGGCCGTAGGCGACCGGATAACAGACCGCCGCCAGCACCACCACCGAGATGGCGGCGAAGACCAGAGACCAGATGAAGGAGAGATAGACCGTGTTCGCCGGGTCGAAGATGGTCTCGTAGTTTTCCAGGGTCGGCGTGCCGAAGACGTCGAAGCTGCGCGGCTCGGCGAAGCTGAAGGCAATCACGGCGAGGAGCGGCGCCAGGAAGCCGATGGCGAGCAGCGCCACGACGGGCAGGGCGTAGCGGGCGCCGCGGGACAGCCGCATCCACCGTCTGATGGGCGCCGAACGGCTGTCCGCCGCCGCTGTTGCGATCGCCGCCATCAATCGGCCACCAGGATCGAATCTTTGGCGTCCCAGCCGATCAGAACGTCCTGATCCAAGGCGCCGGAGAAGGCCTGCTGGCGCAAGCGCTCGACGATAAAGACTCTTTCGCCGACACGGACTTGGTACTGGATGCGCGAGCCCAGGGCGTATTCGTTGTAGAGGCGGCCGCGCAGGTGGTTGTCGGCGTCGCCGGGCGTGTCGACGAAACGCAGGAACTCGGGCCGCACCACCAGGTGACCGCTCTCGAAGCCCTCGGGCGCCTCCGGCAGCAGGAACTCGCCGGCGATACCGACGCCGCTGGCCCGCCCGTTGACGCCGCGGCGCACGTCGATCACGTTCACCTCGCCCATGAACTCCGAGACGAACTTGTCGCGCGGGCGGGTATAGATCTCCTCCGGCGTGCCGACCTGGACCAGCTTGCCGGCGCGCATGACGCCGATACGGTCCGACATCACCATGGCCTCTTCCAGGCTGTGGGTGATGTACATGAAAGTCTTGCCGGTCTCCTTGTGGATGTCCTTCAGTTCTTTTTCGAGCGTCTTGCGAAGCTTGTAGTCGATGGCCGACAGCGGCTCGTCAAAGAACAGGATCTCCGGATCGTAGGCGAAGGCGCGGGCCAGTGCCACGCGTTGACGTTCACCGCCGGAGCATTGGGTGACGTTCTTGCCGTAATAGGCTTCCGGCAGGCGCAGCAGGCGCAGCAATTCCAGGGCGCGTTGCCGACGGGCCCCGGGCGCGACGCCGCGCATCTTCAGGGGGAATTCGATGTTCTGTCCGACCGTGCGGTGCGGAAAGAGGGCCAGCGACTGGAACACCATACAGGTCGGCCGCCGGTTGGCCGGGGTTTCGTTGATGCGCTGGCCGCGCAGCAGGATATCGCCGCCGCTCGGCTCTTCCAGGCCGGCCAGCATACGCACCAGCGTCGACTTGCCGGAGCCGGAAGGGCCGACGATGGTGAAGAACTCGCCCTCGTCGACGTCGAGGTCGATTGCGTCGACCGCTGAGAAACCGCCGAAGCGCTTGGTCAGCCCGGAGAGTCGAAGAATGGGTTCGGCCACGGAATTCTACACTTTCGCAGACGGAGACGTTTCAACAACAAGCTGGCGCCGCGGCCCCGGGCGATGGCGTTCCCCCGGGACCGCGGACATTTCCTTAACTCTGCGCTCTCCTCAGGCCTCGCGCTTGGCGGCGGTCATCAGATCCAGCGCCCGGTCGTAGTCGGGTACGATATCGTACTCCGCGGACCGCGCCATCTCTTCTTCCAGCCCGTCCCACTGGATGGCATCGAGCTCGTCCTTGCTGAACAGCTCGAAGCACTTGGGGTTGCCCATTTGGGTCACCGGATTGAAGGTGCCTTCGGCGAAGGCGACAGTGTGCGCGACCTTGGGATCCTGGACGTATTCCAGGAAATCGACCGCCAGCGGCGAGAGCTGCCGGTTGTTCACCGTCGAGGTGATTTCGATCCAGGCGACGCCGCCCTTGCCGGGGATGGCGCTCTTCAGCGGGGTGATGCCGCGGATGTTCGGATAGCCGTCGAAACGCGCCGGCGAGGCGGAGTAGGTGCCGCCCGTCAGGTGGAAGTCGATTTCCCCCGAGACCAGCGCCTGGTTCATGGTGGCGATGTCGCCGACCACCTTGGCGCCCTTGAAGACCGTCTTCGCGGCCGCGTCGAACTTGGCGAATTCGTCATCCGTGTGCTCGCGGAAAGGATCGATGCCGGCGATCAGGAAGATGTCGAAGACGTTCCAGTCGTCGGATTCCAGGACACCGTACCTGCCCGCATTGGCTGGGTCGTTCCACAGGTCCCAACCCTGGTCTTCGGCGGTCTTGCGGCTGATCTTGTCGGTGTTGACGACGAAGCTGTAGGGGCCGAAGCGCTGGGCCATGCCCAGGAGATCCTTGCCGTCCTCGCTCATGGACCACTTATAAGGCGGCTTGAAGCCCGGCAGCATGGTCTCGAAGTAAGGCTCGAAGCGGGCCCGGTCGAGCGGCTTGATCAGCCCTTCCGGGGCCATGACCTTGCGCGCCCAGGGATTGTTGACGTTGATCAGGTCCCAGACATTGGTCTCGCCCGCGCGCAGGCGATTGATCATGGTCGGATCGTTGGTGAGCGACTCCGCCTTGATCGTGGCGCTCTTGTCGTTGCGGAAGGGATCGAGAACGTCTGCCGAGTTGTATCCTTCCCAGCAGAGGATGTTCATTTCCTTCTCACGCGCGGCGAAGGCCTTGTTCACGGAGGGGCCGGCCAGCCCCCCTGCCAAGCCGACGGCGCCGGCGGCGGCGGAATACTTCAAAAGACTGCGACGGTCGAACTGCATGATCACGCCTCCCGAGTTTGTTTGGTGTGCCCTGTTTATCCCTGTCTCTTCGTTGATGATGAAAGTACCACGCGAAATTTGGTAATTCCAACATGATTTGTTGTACTCGCCACGAACTTGGGGCATAACCGATGCAAGGCATCCGCCGCTCCCTTGTCGTCGAGCGGGCTCCGGCGCGGCGGACCGCAGTTTCGATGTGGAGAACGGTCCTTCATGACGCGAACCTCAATTGATTTCATTTTCATGTTTACGCGCGCAGACCAGACGGTCGAAGATTGTCTCGAGGTCTTCGAGACCGTGGCGCGGGCGGGTGTGAAGCATATGGGGTTCAAGGATATCGGCGTGGACTTCGATACTCTGGTGGAGCTGAACCGCCGCATCAAGGATGCCGGCGCGGCCAGCTACCTGGAGGTGGTGTCCGCGACCAAGGAGGCCTGCCTGGAGTCCGCCCGCGCGGCGCGCAGAATCGGCGTCGACTGGGTTATGGGCGGCACCGAGGCGGCCGAAATCCTCGAAATTCTGGACGGCAGCGGTATCGACTACCTGCCGTTCCCCGGCCGGCCGGCCGGTCATCCGACGGCGTTGGGCGGCAGGCCCGGCGATGTGGAAGAGGATTGCCGCCGCTTCGAGGCCATGGGCTGCGCCGGCGTCGACCTGCTGGCCTATCGCGCCACCGAGGCCGATCCTTTGGAGTTGGTGCGCGCCGCACGCCGCGCCACCAAGGGGACCCTGGTGGTGGCTGGCAGCGTCGATTCGCCGGATCGCATCCGGGCTTTGGCGGAGGCGGGGGCCGATGCCTTCACCATCGGTTCCGCCGCCTTCGACGGCTCCTTCAGCCCGCGCAAGGGGGCGTTGGGGTCTCAGTTGGAGGACATCCTGGCGGCCGCCGTCATGAGATCGGCGGCGTGACGGAGCCTGCATGGCCGTATCGGGGAAATCCGGAAGCAAGAGCGCCGGCGCCGCAGACCGGGGCGCCCATAAGGCGGAACTCAAGCCGGTGAAGAGCGGCGGGCGGCTCGATCGGGACGAGCGTCATCGCCGTATCATCGCGGAACTTAAATCCAATCCTATCGTCCGCATCTCGCACTTGGCCGAGGCCTTCAAGGTCTCGACAGAGACGGTGCGTCGCGACATCGACGATCTGTCGTCGCGCGGCCTGGTGGAGCGTACCTATGGCGGCGCCGCCGCGCCCATGGGACGCGAACCCTCGATCGGCGAGCGCACCGCGGCCATGGTCGCCGAGCGCCAGCGCATCGCCACCGTGGCCATTCAGGCCATCGCGCCGGGCGACGTGGTAATGATCGACTCCGGCGCCACCGCCCATCATCTCGCCGAGAAGATCGCCGCCGAGCGCATCGAGGCGACGGTGATCACCAACGGCCTGGACATCGCCGAGGCGGCCGGGGTCTCCGACCGGGTGAAGGTGATCCTCTGCCCGGGCGCCTATTCGGCGCACGAAAAGGGCGTCTACGGTCAGGACACCTGTGAGTACCTGCAGCGATTCCATGCCAACGTCGCCTTCACGTCGGCCGGCGGCCTTACCGAGAGCGGGATCACCGACGTCGACTCCCAGGCCTGTTGGATCAAGCGCACCATGTTCCGCCGCGCCGAGCGGCGCATCTTCATGATGGACCACACCAAGTTCAACATCCGCCTCCTGGAGGTCGTGATGCCGCTCGGCGAGCTCACCGACCTGGTGGTCGACAGGCCCCTGCCGGCCAAGCTCGCCGAGGCGGCGGCCGCTGCCGGCGTCACCACGGTGGTGGCTTAGGCGTCTCCTAAAACCCGCGCTCCTTGAACCTCACCAGTCCGACCAGGGTGGCGTTGACCGGCGCCTGGCGGCCGAGCCTCGCCGCCTCGCGCGGGATGGCGCCGTTGATGAAGTCGATCTCGCCGCGCCGTCCGGCCTCGAAGTCCAGCAGCAGGGAGGGCTTGGCGTTGGGAATGGCGGCGCCGAAGGTCCGCACGTGGGCGACGGGATCCTCGACGGTGAGCGCGACCCCGGCGGCGCGTGCCACCTCCCAGGCCTCCGTCGCGGCGGCGCGGCTGATCGGGCCGATGTCCGGGTCCTCCATGGCCTGGCCGATGGTCAGCCCCGTCAGGGTACAGGGCGCGCTGTAGGCGACGTTGCAGATCAGCTTCTCCCACTGCATCACCGCGATGTCGCGCGCGGCCTCCGCCGAGAAGCCGGCGTCGCGCCAGACCTGCACTGCCTGCTCGACGCGGTCGAAGGGCAGGCCGGCGTAGGCGCCCATGCGGATGGTCTTCATGCCGTTATGGTGGACGTGGCCCGGGCCGCGGAAGGAGGCGCCGAAGCCGCCGGCGATGCCGACCATCAGGCGCTCGGCGCCGAGCGCTGTAGCCACACCCTCGGCGCTGCCCAGGCCGTTCTGGATGGTGACCACCAGCGTCTCCGGGCCGAGCAGCGGGCTGGCCGCCTGCGCCGCCGCGGCGGCATCGGCCGCCTTCACGGCGACGACGATCATGTCGACCGGCATTTCGGCTGCCTCGGGCGACGCCGTGGTGGACGCCGCGACCTTGACGGTGCGGTCGCCGCTGGCCCCCTCGACGTGAAGGCCTCGGGCGTTCATCGCCTGCACGTGGTCTTCCCAGCGGTCGATGGCCAGCACCTCGTTGCCGGCGTGGGCCAGCAGGGCGGCATAGACCGAGCCCATGGCCCCGCAGCCCACTATCGCAATACGCAAAGTGATGTTCCTTCCTTTCGGTTGCTGCCTTCAGTCATACACGAGAGGGGGAGGGCGCGAGAAGGGCCAGGCGGGGCGAGGCCCGCCGCAAGGGAGGGCTGTCAGCTCTCGTAGCGGGTGTTGCCGCGGCGCTTGGTGTCGATGGGCAACTCGGTGAACAGCGGCTGGTGCGCGCGCTGGGAGCAAGCCTGGCGCGGGCAGAGGTGGCAGTTGATTCCGATGGGGCTGAAAAGGCTGTCGTCCTGGGTATTGAAGGGCGCGCTATAGCCCAGGCGGTGGGCGTGCTTCAACTCGCAGCCCAGCGAGAGAGCAAGTCGCCGGTCTTGGGACTCGCGGCTGAAGACCGGGCGGTCGGTGGTCCGGCTGATGGTGAAGAAGCGCTCGCCGTCGGGCAGCTCGACGAATTGCGGGACGATCACGCCGGGCGTGCGGAAGGAGGTGTGGATGTTCCACACCGGGCAGGCGCCGCCGTATTCCGCCAGGTTGAAGGAGGTGGCGTTGAACCGCTTGGTCACGTTGCCGGCCTTGTCGACGCGCAGGAAGAAGAAGGGCACGCCCTTGGCGCCTTCGCGCTGCAGGGTGGTGAGCCGATGGCAGACCTGCTCGAAGGAGACGCCGAAGGCCGCCGCGATGCGGTCGACGTCGTAGTTGCTGCGCTCCGCGGCTGCGTGGAAGGGCTCGTAAGGCATGAGGAAGGCGGCGGCGAAGTAGTTGGCAAGTTCCACGTGACATCGCGCCAGGCCGCTTTCCGACCGGATGCCGCTGTCGGCGGTGAGGGTCTCCAGCAGCTCCGGCAACTCCACCAGGCAGAGTACGTGGGCGATCTGGAAAACCCGGTTCTGGTGGTCCAGAGCTTCCGAAAGATGTACGACCGCCGCGGTCTCGTCATAGATGCGCAGGGCCCGGCTCATCTCCTCGACAGGGGCGGTGCGGACCCCGATGCCGTGGACGTCGCGCAGCCGCGCCTTCAGCACGGCGTAGACGTCGTCGGCGTTGCAGGGCTCGGCAGCGCGCAGTTTCTCGGCTGCCTGCTCCAGTTCGCCGAAGTAGTTGGCATGGTCGCGGAAGAAGTCGTGGATGATGGTCTCCGGCGAGGAGGACAGCAGGTTGTCGGGCATGCGCTCGCTGCCCAGGCTCATCATCTTTTCCAGGGCCGAACGGTGGCTGTTGTAGAGCTTCAGGAAATGCCCGACGAGGCGCGGAGCGTGGTCGATGGCCGCGCGCAGCTCCTGCAGGTCGGGCGTGCTGGCGCCGAAGACCGGATCCTGGACCGCGTTGCGAAGGTCGGTCAGGAGGGTGGAGGACTCGTCCTTGATGAGGTCGCGCCAGTCGACGTTGTAAGCGTCCGACAGCGCCAGCAGCATCTTTACGGAAAGGCTGCGCTGGTTGTTTTCCAGCAGGTTCACATAGGCCGCGCTGACGCCCAGCGCCTTGGCCATTTCCGCCTGGGTCTGCTTGTGCTCGCGCCGCAACTGACGCAGCCGCGGGCCGATCAGGGTCTTGCGCATGGGTTGAGATCGCGAATTAACATATTAACAGAATATGATTGATGTTGTGAACACTAGCAACACATAAACGCGAGAATTCGTGCGTCCCTTTTCCGCTGCGGCTAGCCTGACCTTCCTCAGCAGAACCTGGCGGAAACCCACAGGGCCTCTTCCTCGGGCCTCGACAGAAAAACGGGACGGAACAGATGGCTTACAAGATCCTCATCCTCGGCGCTTCCTACGGCTCGCTCCTCGGCACCAAGCTGCTCATGGCCGGCCACGACGTGACCCTCGTCTGCCGCTCGCAGACGGCCGAGCTGATCAACGCCGAAGGCACGGAAGTCCGCATCAAGCTGAAGGACGAAGACGCACACCGCGCGATCCGCTCGGCGGACCTGCCCGCAGGGATCAAAGGGGGGCGCCTGGACGCCAAGACGCCGGAGGAGGTGGATCCTTCCGAGTACGATCTGGTGGGCCTGGCGATGCAGGAACCGCAGTACGGCGTGCACGCCATCTGGACCCTCATGGTGCGCATCGCCGAGGCGGGCGTGCCCTGCCTCTCCATCATGAACATGCCGCCGCTGGCCTACCTGAAGCGCATCCCCGGCCTGGACGCCACGAAGCTGGAGCGCAGCTTCACCTCGCCGCGCGTCTGGGACCGCTTCGATCCGGAGCTCATGACACTGTGCAGCCCGGACCCGCAGGCCTTCCGCCCGCCGGAGGAGAAGGCCAACGTGCTGCACGTCGGTCTGCCGACCAACTTCAAGGCCGCGGCCTTCGGCAATCCCAAGCACAATGCGATGCTGAAGCAACTCGAGGCGGACATCGCCGCCGTGCGTCTGGACGGCCCCAACGGCCCTTGCGACGTGCCGGTGAAGCTGCGGGTCTTCGACTCGCTCTTCGTGCCGCTGGCCAAGTGGTCGATGCTGCTGACCGGCAACTACCGTTGCATCACCGCCAGCGAGCCGCGCCCGATCCGCGAGGCCGTGCACGGCGACCTGGAGCTGTCGCGGACGATCTACGCCCACGTGGACGCCATCGCCCGGCGCCTGGGCGCCGACCCGGCCGACCAGGTGCCCTTCGAGAAATACGCCAAGGCCGCCGAGAACCTGCTGAAGCCGTCTTCGGCCGCCCGCGCGGTGGCCGCCGGCGCGCCGGCCATCGAGCGCGTCGACATGCTGGTGCGGCTCATCGGCAAGTCTCTGGGCATGGAAAATCCCGCCATCGACGCCGTCGTCGCGACGGTCGATGCCAGGCTCTCGGAGAATCAGCGTCTCTCCGCCTGAGCCTGTCCCGGCTCAGCACCGGGCAAACTGAAACGGCCGCGGCGACCCTTTGAGGTCACCGCGGCCGCTCTTTCATCCGGCCTTGGGGCCGGGAATCCTTCTCCGTCCCTTGGAGGGGCGGGCGGCTTACAGCGAGCCCTTCAGCGCTTGCCCGGGCTTGAAGCGGACCGACTTCGAGGCCTTGATCTTGATCGCCTCGCCGGTGCGCGGGTTGATGCCCTTGCGCGCCGCGCGCTTGGTGACCATGAAGGTGCCGAAGCCGGGAAGCTGGACCTTGTTGTTCTTCTTCAGCGAGGCGGAGACCGTGCCGAGCAGCGCCGTCACGGTATCGCGCGCCGCGGCGTTGGTGCAGCCGGTGCCGGCCTTGATGACCTCGACCAGCTTCTCGCGGTCGCTGGAGCCGGCCGGGGTGGCGGTAACTCTCACCGCCTTCTTGGCGGCGGGCTTCTTCGCCGCGGACTTCTTCGCGGCTTTTTTCGCGGGCTTTTTAGCCATGACGAGGGGTTCCTTTTCAGGGGTGCCGATGAGTCCGCCTGATACGCCAAGCTCTGCAAAAAGGTCAACGGGGGCTCATTCCCCGGCTCAAGGGCTTGAGTCGATCCGATGCGGCCGGGGGCCCCGATTCATGGCTCGAGAGTCCTTTGTATATAGGGGTTCCGCTGTCAGGCGCTTGCCTATGTACCTGATGTGGAATGACGATTCCGGAGGGGCGGGAGTCTGCCCCTGCGTGCGGCAAGGACCGTCTTGCCTGCCGCAGGCCCACGGCAAGCGGCTTCGATGACCCGGCGCCATGACCGCCGCAGGGGTGCCGGAATCCGCTCGGGGAGCGCTGTTTCGGGACGAATCGAACCGCCGTGCCGGAGTCGTTTCGGCCTCTCTGGCGCAGGTTTCTTACGCTGGGAACAGCGCTCTCCCGGCTCTGCCGCGGTCTGCCGGCGCCGTGCTCGCAAGCGCGCGGCAGAGCGAAGGGAGCGGGCCGCGGCTCAGTAAAGCTCCAGGTACTCGTCGCGCTCCCAGTCGGTGACGTGGCTGCGGAAGCGGTCGAGTTCGGCCTGCTTCACGGTGGTGAAGAGCTTCACGAAGTCCTCGCCCAGCATCTCCTGCATGGCCTTGTCTTTCTTCAAGGCGGCCAGCGATTCCTCGAGACTGCCGGCCAGCTTCTTGTGCCGGGGGTCGTCCTCGGATGGGCCTTCCGAGGGCTTCGGCAGTTCGTCCTTGTTCCGGATGCCCAGCAGGCCGGCGGCGATCACGGCGGCGATGGAGAGATAGGGGTTGGAGAGGCCGGAGGCCGCCCGCATCTCGATGTGGCAGTTCTCCTCTCCGACGTCCTTCATGCGGACCATGGCCGTGCGGTCCTCGACCCCCCAGGAGATGTTGGAGGGCGCGAAGGTGTGCGGCCTCAGGCGGTGATAGCAGTTGGGCGTCGGGTTGATCAGCGGCTGCATGGCCTTGGCGTGGCTCAGCAGGCCGGCGGCGAAGCTGCGGATCAGCGGGTTCATCCCCTCCTTGGCGCCCTTGGTGTAGAAGGCGCTCTTGCCCGTCTTCTTGTCCAGCAGGCTGATGTGCAGGTGGCAGCCGCAGCCGGCCATGGCGGTCGCCGGTTTGGACATGAAGGTGGCCAGATAGCCGCTGCGGTGAGCCAACTCCTTGATCGCGTTCTTGAAGGTGAAGGCCTTGTCGGCACCCTCCAGGCCGACGCCGGGGCCGAAGTTGATCTCGAACTGCGAGGGTGAGTATTCGCAGTTATGGGTGATGACGTCGATGCCCGCTTCCTGCAGCACGTCCAGGAGCACGTCCAGGAAGGGGACGTACTGGTTGCGGGTGGCGTTGAAGATGTGGACGCCCTGGAAGAGCGGCTCCTTGGTCTCGGGGTCGAGCAGGTAGAACTCGAACTCGTGACCCATCATCACCTTGTAGCCCATCTTGTCGGCGATCTTCAGCATGTCGGCCAGGACCGTGCGCGGCGTACCGCCGACCGGCTCGCCCGGCGCCCAGTAGGCATCGCAGATCACCTTGGCCGTGTCCTCCACCCAGGGCACGGCCCGCAGGGTCGTGGGGTCGGGGATCAGGGTCTGGTCGCGGTAGCTGACCTCCTCGTGGACGCCGCTGCCGCCGATCACGTTGGAGGCGGTGTCGAGGCCGATGGTGCCGCCGTAGAAGTTCAGGCCTTTGCGGGCATAGCCTTCGGCCTTGCTCACGGGAATAACCTTGGTGCGGCTGGTCCCGTGCAGATCCGGCAGTTCGAAGCGGACGTAGCGCGCGCCCATCTTCTTAAGTGCCGCCATCATCTCCTTGACCTCGTCCCCCGCCATTCTCTACCTCCTCGTCGGATTATCCGTTGTCTATAGGTTGGTACTTGCCAACATTATGTTGTAGTTACCAAATGGTGCAAGCTACCTTCTTGGGCAGCAAGCCATTCGGCGCCGGAAGCAAGGTATCGGGCCTGCGGGCGATTGCCCAGCCGGTCCGGCCCGGCAAAGGTCCAATTCACAAGTGATCAGGGCAGCAGGGGGAGTAAGGCATGAGTTCAGGACGCATGACGGCCAAGCATGCGGTGATCACCGGCGGCGGTGCGGGCATCGGCCGGGAGACGGCATTGCTTTTCGCGGCCGAGGGTGCTGCGGTGGCGGTGGCCGATGTCGATGCCAGGGCCGCCGAGGCGACGGCCGGCGAGATCGCCGCGGCCGGCGGCAGGGCGATCGCCATCACGGTCGACGTGGCCGACCCCGATTCGGTGTCGGCGATGATCGCCGCGGCGGAACAGGGCCTGGGAGCGGTGGATACGCTGTTCAACAATGCGGGGGTCATGCTGAGCGGCGACAACGGCCCCGAAGATACCGAGCAGTCGGTTTGGGACCGCACCATCGCCATCAACCTGACCGGCGTTTTCCATTGCTGCAGATTCGGACTGCCGGCGTTGCAGCGGGCCGGCGGCGGGTCCATCCTCAACATGTCCTCCCTGGTGGCGGTCATGGGGGCGGCGGTGCCGCAACTCGCCTACACCGCGTCCAAGGGCGGAGTCCTCGCCATGACCCGGGAGATCGCCGTGCAGTACGGCCGCCGCAATATCCGCGCCAATGCCCTGCTGCCGGGGCCGATCGGCACCCCGCTGACCGCGCAGCTCTTCGATACCGAGGAGAAGCTGGAGCGCCGCCGCGTCCACATGCCCATGGGCCGCTTTGGCAAGGCGGTCGAGGTGGCGGAGGTGGCGCTCTTCCTCTGTTCCGACGCGGCCAGCTACGTGACCGGCGCCGGCTACCTGGTCGACGGCGGCATTCACGCAGCCTACGTCACGCCTCTGGACGCAGCCGAGGGAGACGCCGCCCCATGACTGCCATCCTCGGCGTGGACCTGGGGGCGGGCAGCCTCAAGGCGACCCTGATCGACGACGCTGGCGCGACCCTGGCCGAGGCCGCGGCGCCCATCACCACCCGGAACCCCAAGCCCGGCTGGTCCGAGCAGGACCCGGCGGAGTGGTGGCAGGCACTCTGCACCGTGGTGCCCAAGGTGCTGGAGAAGGCGGGCCTGCCGGCGGCCGACATCGCTGCCGTCGGCATCTCGGCCGGCGCTCATATCGCGGTGCTGGAGGATGCCGAGGGGCAGGTCATCCGCCCGGCCATCATGTGGAACGACCAGCGCAGCACCGCCGAGGCGGCCGAGCTGCACGCGCGCGCCGGCGACATGATCATCGCCAGGGGCCTCAACCGCGCCAACCCGACCTGGACCCTCTGCCAGCTCGCCTGGCTGCAGAAGCACGAACCGGAAGCCGTGGCCCGCACCCGGCGCCTCTACATCGCCAAGGACTGGCTGCGCAGCCGGCTCACCGGCGACTGGATCACGGACTATTCCGACGTTCTGGGCGCGCTTCTGTCCGACGTCGAGACCCGCGACTGGTCGCCGGACCTCTGCGGCCTGATTGATTGGGGCATGGAAACCCTGTCGCCGGTCGGCGCGCCCGAGGCGATCGCCGGGGAGGTCACAGGGGGCGCGGCGGCGGCGACCGGGCTCGCCGCCGGCACGCCGGTGGTGATCGGCTCCAACGACACCACGGTGGAGCTCTACGGCGCCGGCGCCATCGAGGCGGGGCAGGGGGCGATCAAGCTGGCCACGGCCGGTGTGGTCTTCCTGGCCTGCGACCGGCCGGAGGTGCATCCGCCGGTCTCTTGCTATCCGCACATCCTGCCCGGCCTCTGGTACATGGCCTCCGGCATCAATGCCTGCGCCACCGCGCACCGCTGGGTGCGCGACACCTTCTTCGCCGACCTGGCGCCGGACAGCGCCTACGCGGAGATGGACCGCCTGGCCGCCGGCATCGCGCCGGGCTCGGACGGCCTCCTCTTCCATCCCTACCTGCTGGGCGAGCGGGCGCCGCACTGGGACCCCAAGCTGCGCGGCGACTTCATCGGCCTGACCCTGGGCCACACCCGCGCCCACTTCGCCCGGGCCTGCTACGAGGGCATCGCCTTCGCGCTCAACGACGTGCTGCTGGCGGCCAAGGAGCTGTCGGGGGCGACCTTCGGCGACATGCGCCTGCTGGGCGGCGGCGCGCGCAGCGCCACCTGGCGCCAGATCATCGCCGACGTCACCGGGCTGACCGTCAAGGTGCCGGCCAACGGGGATGCCTCCTTCGGGGCGGCGCTGGTGGCCGGGGTCGGCGGCGGCGTTTTCGCCACGCCCGAGGCGGCGGTGCGCCGCTGCGCCAGGATCGTCGAGGAGAACTGCCCGGACGCCGAACGCCATGCCGCCTATGTGCGGCTCTTCGGGCTCTACGACGAGGCGCGGCGCGGCCTGACCGGCATCAACCACCGCCTCCACGACGGGGCCTGACGCGCCGGCGGGCTGCGCCGGAGGGTTGCAAGCAGGGGGGACTTCTGTCTCCTAACGAGCCTCGACCGGTGCGTTAGAGGCGATTATTGTGCAGGGTCGTTTTCCATTCCAGTGAAGGGGGCGTCCGCCCCCCGATCTTTCCGAACCGGAGTTTCCGATGTCTGGTCTTTTGAGTCTCCCGAAGCTGAAGGAAGCCGTTGCCGACGGCAGCATTGATACCGTTCTCGTCTGCATGGTCGACATGCAAGGCCGCCTGGTGGGCAAGCGCTTCCAGGCTGAGTTCTTCGTCGATACCGCCGAGGACGAGACCCATGCCTGCAATTACCTGCTGGCCGACGACATCGATATGGAGCCGGTTCCCGGATACCAGGCCGCCAACTGGGCGCAAGGCTACGGCGACTTCGCCCTCAGGCCCGACCTTTCGACCCTCAGGGTGCTGCCCTGGCTGGAAGGCACGGCCATGGTGCTGTGCGACGTACTGGACCATCACCGTCACGAGCCCGTTCCGCATTCGCCCCGGGCCATCCTGAGGAGACAGATCGAGCGCCTGGAAAAGAAGGGCTATAAGCCCTTCCTGGCCTCCGAACTGGAATTCTACCTCTTCGACGAGACCTACGAGAGCGCCCACCAGAAGCATTATCAGGACCTCAAGACCGAGGGCTATTACATCGAGGACTATCACATCTTCCAGACCACCAAGGAGGAAGAGGTGATGCGGGCCATTCGCAAGGGCCTGCAGGGCGCCGGCATCCCGGTGGAGAACTCCAAGGGCGAGTGGGGGCCGGGCCAGGAAGAGATCAACGTGCGCTACGACGCGGCCCTGCCCATGGCCGACAACCACGTGATCCTGAAGAACGCCTGCAAAGAGATCGCCCACCAGAAGGGCAAGGCGCTGACCTTCATGGCCAAGTGGAACTACGAACTGGCCGGCAACTCCTGCCACATCCACGCCTCGCTGTGGGACAAGGCCGGCAAGAAGCCGCTGTTCTTCGACCCCAAGGCCGAGTACACGATGTCGAAGACCATGCGCCAGTTCGTCGCCGGGCAGCTGAAGTACGCCGACGACATCACCTACTTCCTTGCGCCCTACATCAACTCCTACAAGCGCTTCCAGGCCGGCACCTTCGCGCCGACCAAGGCGATCTGGAGCCTGGACAACCGTACCGCCGGCTTCCGCCTCTGCGGCGAGGGTTCCAAGGCGATCCGCATCGAGTGTCGGGTCGGCGGCGGCGACCTCAATCCCTACCTGGCCTTCTCGGCGCTGCTGGCGGCGGGCCTTGCCGGTATCGAGGAGAAGCTGGACCTGCCGGCGCCGTACTCCGGCGACGCCTACTCCGGCGGCAAGAAGCTGCACGACATCCCCAAGACCCTGCGCGAGGCGATCGCGGCGCTGGAAAAATCCAAGATGCTACGCGCCGCCCTGGGCGACAATGTGGTCGACCACTATGTGCATACCGCCAAGTGGGAGCAGCTGGAATATGACCGCCGCGTCACCGACTGGGAATTGAAGCGCGGCTTCGAGCGTACCTGACCGGCCTTCGGGTAGGGCCGGCCGCGACGGAAGGGCCCGGCGTGCGGACTCTTTCGCCGTGCCGGACCTTTCCGGGGCTCTTGCCGTCCGGTCCCGGCAAGAGAGATCCTGCCGCAGTGTGATCCGGGGCGGTCGCCACGGCCAGGGCCACCCGCTCCGGCGGCTCCTGCCGGTCCCATCCAAACGATTCCCACCCAAACGATTCCCACCCAAGCGATGGCGGTGCGGGAACCGCTCTGCCGCCTGCGTCAACGCCGGCTCGGTGCCTGTTCAGGGATTGGTCCGCGCCGCTTGGCTGCGCCTTTTGCGCGAAAATTCCCCTTATGGATGTCGGAAAATAGCTTCCAGATCGGTCCGGAGCCGGCCTCAACGGGCGCCGTCTCGCTGCGCCAAGCCGCGGGAAGCCTGCGCGGGTCGGCCGATTGTTTGCGCCGCAATGGCTGCCGATTGCTGTGCGATGACAGAACGTTATCCTTCGTTGCCTGAGAGGCGAGGTCAGGTCTGTGGATAACTTCCCGGTACCTGCATAACGGGATTCTTGTTGTCGCTCTCTGGTGCCTGGGCTAATGTATACCACGAACCAGACGCCCTCGGCCGCACGCCGATGCAGTCCTTTCACGAAGCTTTTGACTCCGATGGTCGCCATGCTGCCGAGCAAGCTCGAATTCAAGCCGATCGAAAATACCTTCAGTTTGAAGGGGCATATCTACGAGACGCTGCGCGACGGCATCACGTCAATGAACATCTATGCCGACGACGCGGAACTGAAGCTCGACGAGCGGCAGCTCTCCGAGCAGCTTGGCATCAGCCGGACGCCGATCCGGGAAGCCTTGGCGCGTTTGGAGCAGGAAGGCCTGGTCACGGTCATCCCGCGCCGCGGTGTCTTCATCGTGCGCAAGACGCGCAAGGAAATCCTGGAGATGATCACCGTCTGGGCGGCCTTGGAGAGCATGGCCTGCCGCCTGATCACGGAGAAGGCCAGCGACCAGCAGATCGCTTCGCTGCGCAAGATCTTCACCTCCTTCGAGAACGGTCAGATGCAGGCCCACATCGACGAGTACTCTGACCGCAACATCGAGTTCCACCAGGCCATCCTGGAAATGAGCGGCTGCGCGCTGCTGAAGGAAACGGCGGATCGCCTGTTCCTGCACATGAAGGGCATCCGCGCGCGCACCATCAACGAGCAGGATCGCGCCAATCGCTCGATCATCGATCATATGCACATCATAGAAGCTTTGGAGGCGCGCGACGCGGAGCTGGCCGAGCGGCTGTCGCGCGAGCACACCCTGAATTTGGCGGCGCATATCGAAAAGCACGTCGACTATCTGGACTGAACGAATACCTGGCGGAAACCGCAGCCAATAGCGGGCCGCTTCGAAGGCAACATGGAATTATGGAGACACGCATGAGCGATCCGGCTCTCGACACGCTTGCTTCCGGCGAAGCCGCAGGACAGCAGGAGCTGACGGACGGCTTTCATCTCATCATCGACGCGCTGAAGCTGAACGGCATCAAGACGATCTACAACGTGCCCGGCATCCCGATCACGGATCTGGGCCGCTACATGCAGGCCGCGGGCCTGCGCGTTCTGTCGTTCCGGCATGAACAGCACGCTGGCTACGCGGCAGCCATCGCCGGCTTCCTGACCCAGAAGCCCGGCATCTGCATGACCGTGTCGGCGCCGGGTTTCCTCAATGGCCTGACCTCCCTGGCCCATGCCACGACCAACTGCTACCCGATGATCCTGATCAGCGGCTCTTCCGAGCGCGAGATCGTCGACCTGCAGCAGGGCGACTACGAAGAGATGGACCAGCTTGCCGTCGCCAAGCCGCTGTGTAAGGCGGCCTATCGCGTTCTTCATGCCGAGGACATCGGCATCGGTATCGCGCGTGCCATCCGCGCCGCGGTCTCCGGGCGCCCCGGCGGCGTCTATCTGGATCTGCCGGCCAAGTTGATGGGCCAGGTCATGGACGCCGAGGCCGGGCGCAAGTCCCTGGTCAAGGTGATCGACGCCGCGCCGGCGCAGATCCCGGCGCCGGACGCCGTCAAGCGGGCGCTCGATGTGCTGAAGGGCGCCAAGAAGCCACTCATCATTCTCGGCAAGGGCGCGGCTTATGCGCAGGTCGACGACGATATCCGCGCTTTGGTCGAGAAGAGCGGTATCCCCTACCTGCCGATGAGCATGGCGAAGGGGCTGCTGCCGGACGACCATCCGCAGTCGGCGGGCCCCGCACGCTCGCTGGTGTTGAAGGAGGCCGACGTCGTGATGCTGATCGGCGCCCGCCTCAATTGGCTGCTGTCGCACGGCAAGGGCAAGCAGTGGGGCACGGCGCCGAAGAAGTTCATCCACATCGACATCGATCCCAAGGAGATGGACAGCAACGTCGAGATCGCGGCCCCGTTGGTCGGCGACATCGGCTCCTGCGTTTCCGCCCTGCTGGAAGGCATGGGCGGCAACTGGGTGCAGCCGCCCGCCGAGTGGATCAACACGGTGAAGGAAAAGAAGGACGGCAACATCGCCAAGATGGCGCCGCGCCTGCGCAACAACAACGTGCCGATGGATTTCCACGGCGCGCTGGGCGCGCTGCGCGACATCATCGCCGAGCGGCCGGACACCATCCTCGTCAACGAAGGCGCCAACACGCTCGACTTCGCGCGTTCCATCATCGACATGTACAAGCCGCGCAAGCGCCTGGACGTCGGCACCTGGGGCGTGATGGGCATCGGCATGGGCCAGGCCGTCGCCGCGGCGGTGGAGACCGGCTGCCCGGTGCTGGCCGTCGAGGGTGACAGCGCCTTCGGCTTCTCGGGCATGGAGATCGAGACGATCTGCCGCTACAACCTGCCGGTCTGCGTCGTCGTCTTCAACAACAACGGCATCTATCGCGGCACCGACGTCAATCCCTCCGGGGGCAGCGACGCCGCGACCACGGTTTTCGTCAAGGATTCGCGCTACGACAAGATGATGGAGGCCTTCGGCGGCGTCGGCTATTACGCCACCTCGCCGGACGAGCTGAGCCGCGCCGTCAAGGAGGCCCTCGACTCCGGCAAGCCGTCCCTGGTCAACGCGGTGATCGACGAGAAGGCCGGCACCGAAAGCGGCCGCATCGGAAATCTCAACCCGCAGAGCGTGGTTTCCAAGAAATAATCGGGCTCGCGCGAGCCAGCTATTCAGATACAGGAGCAAAAGATGAAAGCTCTCGAAGGCGTCCGTATTCTCGATTTCACCCACGTCCAGTCCGGCCCGACCTGCACGCAGCTTCTGGCCTGGTTCGGCGCCGACGTGATCAAGGTCGAGCGTCCGGGCGTTGGTGACGCCACCCGCGGCCAGTTGCGCGACATTCCCGATGTCGACAGCCTCTACTTCACCATGCTGAACCACAACAAGCGGTCCATCACGCTCAACACCAAGAGCGAGAAGGGCAAGGAAGTGCTGACCAAGCTGGTGCAGTCCTGCGATGTGCTGGTCGAGAACTTCGCTCCCGGCGCGCTGGACCGCATGGGCTTCGGCTGGGACGACGTGCAGAAGATCAACCCGCGCATGATCTACGCCTCGGTCAAGGGCTTCGGCCCGGGCCCCTATGAGGACTGCAAGGTTTACGAGAACGTCGCCCAGTGCACCGGCGGCTCGGCTTCGACCACCGGTTTCCTGGACGGTCCGCCGACAGTCACCGGCGCTCAGATCGGCGATTCCGGCACCGGACTGCACCTCGCCCTCGGCATCGTGACGGCGCTGTTCCACCGCGAGAAGTCCGGCAAGGGCCAGCGCGTCCTGGCGGCCATGCAGGACGGCGTGCTGAACCTCTGCCGCGTGAAGCTGCGCGATCAGCAGCGCCTCGAGCACGGTCCCCTGAAGGAGTACAGCCAGTTCGGCCAGGGCATCGAGTTCGGCGACGCGGTGCCGCGGGCCGGCAACGACTCCGGCGGCGGCCAGCCGGGCTGGATCCTGAAGTGCAAGGGCTGGGAGACCGACCCCAATGCCTATGTCTACTTCATCACCCAGGCGGCCGTCTGGGGCAACATCTGCGACCTGATCGGCAAGCCGGAGTGGAAAGAGGATGCGGGCTACGCCAAGCCGGAGGCGCGCCTCGACAAGATCCCGCAGATCTTCGACACCATCGAGGAGTGGACCAAGACCAAGACCAAGTTCGAGGTCATGGAAGCCTGCAACCCGCTCAACATTCCCTGCGGCCCGATCCTCTCCATGAAGGAACTGGCCGAGGAGCCGAGCCTGCGCGAGACCGGGACCATCGTCGAGGTGGACCACCCGGAGCGCGGCAAGTACCTGACCGTGGGCTGCCCGGTGAAGCTGTCCGCCTCGCCGGCCGATGTCCAGCGGTCGCCGCTGCTGGGTGAGCACACCAATGAGATCCTCAAGGATGTGCTCGGCCTCTCGGACGAAGAGGTACAGGAAACTTGGGCGAGCGGAGCGCTCGGCGACACGCCGGAGCAGGCTGCCGCCGAGTGAATAATTCGCGTCGCGGCGGGACCAGACGCCGCGATGCGAGGTAATGCTCATCGATAACCGAGAGCATTGGTCTAGAGAGATACGGGGAATACGGGATGCGGATTGTCGTCCACGGCCAGCAGGCCTTCGGAAAAGCGGTGCTCGAGAAGCTTCTCGAGCGAGGTGAGAACGTCGTCGGCGTGTTCTGCGCGCCGGACAAGGAGGGGCGGCCGACCGACCCGTTGAAGGAGTTCGCGCTGGAAAAGGGCCTGCCGCTGCACCAGCCGTCGTCGTGGAAGACGCCGGAAGCGGAGGAACTGATGCGTTCCTTCAACCCGGACCTCTGCGTCATGGCCTACGTGACCCTCTTCGTGCCGCAGCCCGTGATCGACCTGCCGACCAAGGGAACCATCCAGTACCATCCCTCGCTGCTGCCGCTGCACCGTGGCCCCAGTTCGATCAACTGGCCGATCATCATGGGTGCGAAGCAGACCGGGCTGACCATCTTCGAGCCGGACGAGGGCCTGGACGAGGGGCCGGTCATCATGCAGAAGACGGTGGACATCGGCCCCGACGACACCCTGGGAACGTTGTACTTCAACCACCTGTTCCCGATGGGCGTCGACGCCATGTGCGAATGCGTCGACTTGGTGCGTGACGGCAAGGCTACCAAGACGCCGCAGGACCACAGCAAGGCGACCTACGAAAGCTGGTGCCGCAAGGCCGATGCCGAGATCGACTGGTCGAAGCCTGTGGACGAGGTCTATAACCTGATCCGCGGCACCAACCCGCAGCCCGGCGCCTGGACCACTTGCAACGGCAACGAGCTGAAGGTCTTCGACAGCCGCAAGGTCGACGGTTCCGGCGAGCCGGGCACCGTCCTGGCAGTGGACGGCGACAGCTTTACGGTTGCCGCCCAGGGAGGCGCGATTCGGATCGAGCGTGTGCGTCCGCACGACGACAAGAAGATCTCCGCCGGTGACTTCGCGGCGAAGTCCGGCCTTGCCGAAGGGGCAAAACTCGGCGGCTGAGCAGGAAGCGTTCCGGCCCGCCGAGACAGACAGCAATCATTAGAGAACAGGCAGAATAGCGCTATGCCCAAGTCCGACATCGAAATTGCCCGCGAAGCCAACATGAAGCCGATCACCGAGATCGGCGCCAAGCTGGACATGCCGGCGGAGGCCCTGATGCAGTACGGGCCGACCAAGGCGAAGGTCAGCTTCGACTATCTGGAGTCCATCAAGAAGAACAAGGACGGCAAGCTGATCCTGGTGACGGCGATCTCCCCGACGCCGGCCGGCGAGGGCAAGACCACCACGACCGTGGGCCTGGGCGACGGCCTGAACCGTATCGGCAAGAAGGCCATGATCTGCCTGCGCGAGCCTTCGCTGGGCCCCTGCTTCGGCATGAAGGGCGGCGCCGCCGGCGGCGGCTATGCCCAGGTGGTGCCGATGGAGGACATCAATCTTCACTTCACCGGCGATTTCCACGCCATCACCTCGGCCCACAACCTGCTCTCGGCCCTGATCGACAATCACATCTATTGGGGCAACGAGCTGGGCATCGATGCGCGCCGGGTCGCCTGGCGCCGGGTGCTGGACATGAACGACCGGGCGCTGCGCGACACCATCACCTCCCTGGGCGGAGTGGCCAACGGCTTCCCGCGTCAGACCGGTTTCGACATCACCGTGGCCTCGGAGATCATGGCGATCTTCTGCCTGGCCGACGGCCTGGCCGACCTCCAGAAGCGCCTGGGCGATATCGTCATCGCCTATACCCGCGACCGCAAGCCGATCTATGCCCGCGACGTGAAGGCCGACGGCCCGATGACCGTGCTGCTGAAAGACGCGCTGATGCCGAACTTCGTGCAGACCCTGGAGAACAACCCGGCCTTCATCCATGGCGGCCCCTTCGCCAACATCGCCCACGGCTGCAACTCTGTTTCCGCCACCAAGGCGGCCCTGAAGCTGGCCGACTACGTGGTCACCGAGGCAGGCTTCGGCGCAGACCTGGGGGCGGAGAAGTTCTTCGACATCAAGTGCCGCAAGGCCGGCCTCAATCCCGAGGCCGTGGTCATCGTCGCCACGGTGCGGGCACTGAAGATGCACGGCGGGGTCGCCAAGGACGCTTTGGGCGACGAGAACGTCGACGCCTTGAAGAAGGGCTGCGCCAACCTGGGCCGGCACATTGCCAACGTGAAGAAGTTCGGTGTTCCGGCCGTGGTCGCCATCAACCGCTTCATCAAGGACAGCGAAGCGGAGCTGGCGGCGATCCAGGAATTCGCCGAGAGCCAGGGCGTCGAGGCGGTGATCTGCGAGCACTGGGGCAAGGGGTCCGAGGGGACCGAGGAACTGGCCAACAAGGTGGTCGGCCTGCTCGATGCCGGCGGCGCCAAGTTCGCGCCGCTCTATGACGACAAGCTGCCTCTCTTCGAGAAGATCGATACGATCTGCAAGGAGATCTATGGCGCCTCCGGGGCCATTGCGGACAAGAAGGTGCGCGATCAGCTCAAGCAGTGGGAGGACGAGGGCTACGGTAACCTGCCGGTCTGCATGGCCAAGACGCAGTACAGCTTCTCCACCGATCCCAACCTGCGCGGCGCGCCGAGCGATCACGCGGTGCCGGTGCGCGAAGTGCGCCTTTCCGCCGGAGCCGGCTTCATCGTCGCCATCTGCGGCGAGATCATGACCATGCCGGGTCTGCCGCGCGTGCCCTCGGCCAACAGCATCCGGCTCGACGATGCCGGTCAGATACAGGGTCTCTTCTAGGGGCCGCTTACAACCCTCGGCGGCCGGCAAAGGGATGGCGAGAAATCCCGGCCGCCGAAGGGGCCGGTTGACACCTGCAAGAATAAGCCGAAGCAGGCTTACAGGGAGGAATCTGGATGACTTTGCGTTCGATCTTGGTGCCGGTTCGTGGCGACGGTAAGGGGGAGGGCGTGCTGGATCATGCCTTGAGCCTGGCCAAGCGTCACAATGCACATCTGGAAGTGCTCCATTGCCGGCCGAAGCCCGAGGACATGATCCCTTACGGCGTGCCGATCCCCTCCAGCCTGCGCAAGAGCATCGTGAGCTCCGCCAGCAGCCTCGCCGACGAGGAAGAGGAGAAGATCCGCAAGCTGTTCGATGACTACTGTGCGGATCGCGGCCTTCCGGAGGTCGACGGTTTTCCGTGGCCCCAGGACGCCGTATCCGCCACCTGGCGGGAAGCCACCGGCAAGCAGGCGAACGTGATCGGCCTGCGTGGGCGCCTGGTCGATCTTATCGCGGTGCCGCAGCCCGACCACGAGCAAGGCTTGGGCCTCAACACCCTGCAGGCCGCGCTGCTGGAGTCGGGCAAGCTGGTACTCATGTGTCCGGCGAAGCCGGTTTCGCAGTTGGGCGCCAAGATCGCCATCGCCTGGAACGGCAGCGGCGAGGCGTCGCGCGCCATGACCGCCGCCTTGCCGGTCTTGAAGAAGGCGGATGCGGTGGTGATTCTCGCGCCTTCGGGGAAGGCTCTGCCGATCTCCGCCGAGGAAGCGAAGGTCTACCTGGAAACCCACGGCGTTTCCTGCAGCTTGCAGACGTTCGAGCGGGGCTCTTCCTCGGTGGGCAAGGCGCTGCTCGAAGTCGCCAGGAACGCCGGCGCCGACTGCCTTCTGATGGGCGCCTACGGCCAGAGCCGGCAGCGCGAACTGATCATGGGTGGAGTGACGCAATATGTTGTCGATCACGCCGACCTGCCGATCCTGCTTATGCACTAGAGGGCGGAGGCGTTCCGACCTCCGCCGTCGGCCGCTCCGCGGGGCGGCCGCAGAGGGCAGGTAATGCCGTACCGTGCGACACCGGCCGTCCGGCCTTGTCCGCCAGGCGGGACGGCCTTGCCGGCTGCGTCCCTATCAACTTGTGGTTTAATTTTCAGACCAATGTCATTCCTCGCCGCTCGCGCCGGGTCGGCGTATGCTTATGCCCGGCGCGCGGCCGGCGCATTCGATGGTGCGCCTGCGAAGGGGTGTGGTCGCCCCGCGCGGGAAGCGGTGCCGGGGTATCCCGGAACATGCGGTCTAACTATTTGCTCAGTATTGAGAAACACAGAGAATGAGACATCTCTAAGGCTCAAAGTCGTAAAATGCCGCAGTGCAATAAAGGCCGCTAATTCCTGTTTCGACGATAAGAAGAGTAGACCTGGACCAAACTTGCCGGTATTTTGTATACCACACACCATGGATGGTCGTGTTGCGCCTATGGAACGCTAAGAAATAAGGAAAAGGATAAGGTTCAAGGTTCAGTTTGTTCTAGGGTTTCAACCCTATGGGGAATACCCTGAACGCCTATCCAAAACCACGGGAGGTAAATCAGCATGACAGTTACGAGAAGAGCTCTGACCGGCTGCGCGCTTGCGCTGGGCCTGAGCGTCGCGGTGTCGGGCGTCGTAACGCCGGCCCAGGCGTGGGAACCGAAGAAGCCCGTTGAGATGATCATCATGGCGGGCACTGGCGGCGGCGCCGACCAGCTCGCGCGTCTGATCCAAGGCATCATCGACCAGAAGAAACTGTCGCCACGGCCGTTCATCCCGATCAACAAGCCTGGTGGTTCGGGGGCCGAGGCCTTGCGTTATCTCCAGGACAAGGCTGGCGACGATCATACGGTTCTGGTCACGCTGAACAGCTATTACACCACACCGATCATCAACGAGGGCCTGGGTGTCGACGTGACGAAGTTCACGCCGATCGGCCTGATGGCGCTGGATACCTTCCAGCTTTGGGTGACCTCCGACAGCGGCATCAACTCGCTGGACGACTGGGTGAAGGCGGTGAAGGCGGCTGATACCTGGAACGTAGGCGGCACCGGCAAGGGCCAGGAGGATTCGATCCTCTTCGCCATGCTGCAGGCCGAATACAACATCAAGAACATCACCTACATTCCCTTCCCGGGTGGCGGCACCGTGGCCAAGAACCTGATCGGCAAGCACATCGCTTCGACGGTCAACAATCCCTCCGAGCAGATGGCTTTCTACAAGGCGGGACAGAGCAGGCCGCTGGTTCAGTTCACGGACGAGCGTCTCGCGGCCTTCCCGGACGTGCCGACGGCCAAGGAACTGGGCCACGACATCGTCTACTTCATGCAGCGGTCCTTCAATGCGCCTCCGGGCATGTCGAAGGAAGCTCAGGAGTTCTACATCGGTCTCTTCGAGAAGGTCTTCAAATCGGACGAGTGGCAGAAGTTCTGCACCGACGAAGGCCTGATGTGTGACAACTGGGTTGCCGGCGACGATTTGGCTGAATTCCACAAGAAGCAGCTGGCGCGCCACGAAGCTCTGATCGCGAAGGTCGGAGCCAAGGCCATCACCGGCGAGTAACTCACGTTATGGGGAAGGGGGAGTGACCTCCGGATCGCTCCCCCGTTCCTTGCGCAGTTGCAGCGGCCCTGCGGCCGCATCCGGACCCAACTCAAAGCTGTTCAGGTCTGTTCAGATCGTACTCGAAGCTGTGCGTTTTAAGGAGGCGCCGGTATGACGGTTCGTACTGCCGAAATCTTGGTCGCGGTCATCCTCGCCATCATGTCCGCCGGGATCATGTGGAAGAGCACGGAGCTCAACATCGGCTGGGTGCCTAAGAGCGGCCCTGGCGGCGGCGCTTGGCCTTTCTGGCTGGCAACCGGAATGCTGCTGTGCTGCCTCTGGACGATCTTCAGGTGGTTCCGCCGGGTGACGCCGCAGTCGCGCTCGGAGGAGCCCTTCATCTCCATCGATGCTTTGGCCGTCGTGGCCCCCGTCGCGGTGGGCTTGGTGCTGCTGTTGCTGGCGACGCACTTAGTCGGCATGTACATCGCGGTCTTCCTGTTCATGATCGCCTTCGTCCGTTTTCTCGGCCGTCATTCCTGGACCATGACCATGTCGCTGGCGATCGGCGCACCGGTGGTCATGTTCTGCCTGTTCGAGTGGGCGTTGAGCACCCCCTTGCCGAAGGGCCTGTCCGCACTCGAGCCGCTCTACTACCCGCTCTACGACCTCATCTACTGACTTCTGGCTCGGGCATATCGGTGGTATGCGCCGGGGCCGATGTCCGGGTCGCATACGCAGAGATCAAATAAGGAAACGCAGGCGGTAATCGGACATGGAAACTATCATCGAACCACTCATGGGCGGCCTGCTGGAGGCTGTTCAGCCGATCAACCTCACGATGATGGTCGTGGGCTGCATCGTGGGCCTCTTCGTCGGCGCCATGCCGGGCCTGGGCTCCGTGAACGGCGTCGCCATCCTGTTGCCGCTGACTTTTCTGGTGCCGCCGAATGCCGCCATCATCTTCCTGGCAGCGATCTACTACGGCGCCATGTACGGTGGAGCGATCTCATCGATCACGCTTGGGATTCCGGGAGCATCGACGGCCGTGGCGACGGTCTTCGACGGAAGACCTCTGGCCATGTCGGGCAGGGGCGACCAAGCGCTGATGGCCGCCGCCTTGGCGTCCTTTATCGGCGGCACAGTGTCCGTCGTGCTGTTCACCCTGGCCGCGCCGCCGCTGGCCGCCTTCGCCCTCAAGTTCGGCCCGCAGGAGGAATTCGCCCTCATGGTGCTGGCCTTCGCCACCTTCGTAGGCCTGGGCGGTGACGACATTCCGAAAACCCTGTTCTCGATCTTCATAGGTCTGGTGTTGGCGACGGTCGGCTTCGACATCATCTCCGGCAAGCCGCGCCTCGTCTTCTTCGACCTCTCCGCCTTCCAGCGCCAGATCAGCTTCCTGGTGCTCGCCATCGGCATCTACGGCATCGGCGAGATCCTTTGGACCATGGAGACCAGCGGCGGCAAGATGCAGGTCAACTACGTGAAGTCGACCTTCAGAAGCATCGTCGAGAACGTGAAGCGGGCCAGGGAGTACTTCTTCACCGCGGTGTGGAGCGGCCTGCTGGGATACTTCGTGGGCATTCTGCCGGCGGCCGGCGCCACGCCGGGCTCGCTGATGGCCTACGGCCTGGCGAAGACCTTCTCCAAGAACCCTGAGGCCTTCGGCAAGGGCAACGTCACCGGCGTCGCGGCGCCTGAGTCGGCGAACAACGCGGCCTCGACGGGGTCCATGCTGCCGATGCTGACGCTGGGCATTCCCGGCTCGCCGACCACGGCGATCCTGCTGGGCGGCATGATCATCTGGGGTCTGCGCCCCGGACCGCTGCTCTTCGTGGAGCACCCGGACTTCGTCTGGGGCCTGATCGGCTCGCTCTACATGGCAAACATCTTCACGGTCATCATCAACATCGCCTTCATCCCGGTCTTCGTGAAGGTGCTGGTGATGCCTTTCACCATCCTGGCGCCGATCATTTTCGTGCTGTGCCTGGTCGGCGGCTATTCCCCGAATGCGCTGCTGTCGGACGTCTGGCTGATGGTGCTCTTCGGCGTTGCCGGCTACATCCTGCGCAAGCTGGATTACCCCGTGGCGCCGGCGGTGCTGGCCATCGTGCTCGGCACCCTGGCGGAGCGCTCGCTGCGGCAGTCGCTGCTGTCCTCCCAGGGCGATCCCATGACCTTCGTGGAGCGTCCCATTTCCGGCATCATTCTGCTCTGCGCCGTCGGGCTGATCCTGGTGCCGGTGATCCGGAAGTTCCTGCCCAAGAAGGAGGCCGCTACGGCCGGCGCGTCGGAAGGTTGAGAAGGCGGGGGCGGGCCCGCGGCTGTGCGGGCCTGTCCCTCCCCAAAAACACCCTGGTCGCGGGCCTGGCGGATCGGATATCCATGGGTCCCGGTCAGCGTTCGAGGGGATAAAACGATTGCTGGTGGGAGGGCTTCTGGTATACCATATGCCAGAAAGCCAAATGCCGGGACCTCGTGAGAAAACGCTGTCTTAGTCATTGATTTTGCTTTCAAGGATGATGAGGCGGGCGGATCCATGAACCTCCATGAATACCAAGCCAAGGAACTGTTGCGGCGGCATGGTGTGAACAGCCCCGCCGGCCGGGTAGCGCGCAGCGCTGATGAGGCGGCTGAGGCCGCCCGGGCCATCGGAGGCGGCCGCTGGGTCGTCAAAGCGCAGATCCACGCCGGGTTGCGGCAGGACGCCGGCGGAGTGCAGCTCTGCGAGTCGCCGCAAGCCGTGGCCGACGCGGCGGCGGGCCTCCTGGGGCGCCGCCTCGTGACGCCGCAGACCGGCGCCAAGGGCAAGCTGGTGCGTTCGGTCTACGTAGAGCAAGCCGTCGATCATGACCGCGAGATCTACCTGGCGGCCCTGGTCAACCGCTCGGCGGGGCGGGTGGCGATTATCGCCGCGCGCGAGGGCGGCAACGATATCGAGGCGCGGCTGGCCGCGGCGCCGGACAAGATGCTGACCCTGGAGGTCGATCCCCTGGGCGGATTGCAGGACGCCGCCGCGTCGGCTCTGGCCGGAAAGCTGGGGTTGGAGGGCGCGGCCGCCGATCAGGCGGTCGGCCTGATGAAGGCGCTGAACGCGGCCTTCCAGGACTTCGACGCCAGCCTCATCGAGATCAATCCGTTGGCGGTGACCGCTGCGGGGGAACTCTTGGCCCTGGACGTCAAGATGGTGCTGGACGACAACGCCCAGTTCCGCCACGCGGACCTGGCCAATCTGCGTGACGAGGAGGAGGTCGATCCGGCGGAACTCGAGGCGCGGGACTACAACCTCAATTACGTCCGCCTGGAAGGCAATATCGGCGTCATGGTCAATGGCGCGGGGCTGGCGCTGGCCACCGTCGATCTGCTGACGGAGCAGGGCGGCGAGCCCGCTGACTTCATGGACGTGCGCCCGGAGGCGACCCGCGCGCAGATCACCCATGGCTTCAAACTGCTGCTGCGCAATCCGGAGGTGCGCGCCATCCTGGTGAACATCTACGGCGGCGGCATCCTGCGCTGCGACACCGTGGCGGAAGGCATTGCCGCGGCCTGCAAGGAGGAAGGGCTGCGCGTGCCGCTCATCGTCCGCGCCGCGGGGACCAACGGCGAGTTGGCGCGCAAGATCCTCATGTCGCAGGGCGTTCCCGTAACCTTTGCTCAGAGCTTGGGCCAGGCAGCCGCCAAGGTGGTGGAAGCCGCCGGCAGGAAGGCGGCGTGATGGCGGTTCTCATCGACAGCGACACCAAGGTCATCTGCCAGGGCTTCACCGGAGCCCAGGCGACCTACCACATGGAGCGCGCCATCGCTTATGGCACCAAGGTCGTGGGCGGGGTGGTTCCGGGCAAGGGCGGGCGCGGGCATCTGGGCCTGCCGGTCTTCGACACCGTTGCCGAAGCCCGTGCGGCCACCGGCGCGACCGCCTCGGCGGTCTTCGTGCCGCCGCGCAACGCGGCCGACGCCATCATCGAATCGATCGATGCCGGCATGGAGCTTCTGGTTTGCGTGACCGAGCGCATTCCGGTGCTGGACATGGTGCGCGTGAAGCAGCGCCTGGAAGGCTCCAACACCCGTTTGATCGGCCCCAACTCCCAGGGCATCATGATTCCGGGGCGCTGCAAGATCGGCGTCATGCCGGCGCACCTGGAGCGCCCGGGCAAGGTCGGCATCGCCTCGCGTTCGGCCTCGCTCACCTCCGAGGTCATCGAGCAGATATCGACCTACCGGCTCGGCCAGTCGGCCTCCATCGGGATCGGCGGAGACCCCGTACACGGCATGGGTTTCGTCGATTGCCTGAAGCTGTTCTTCGAGGATCCGGATACCGAGTGCGTTGTACTGCTGGGAGAGATCGGCGGCAGCGACGAGGAAGAGGCCGCCGCCTTTCTGAAGGCCAACCCGGCGCCCAAGCCGGTCGTCGCCTACGTCGCCGGCCTGCACGCCCCGACGGAGCGGCGCATGGGCCATGCGGGTACGGTGAACGTCTTCGGCCAGGGCGATGCCGCGGCCAAGATCGGCGCCTTGCGGGCGGCCGGTGTCACCATCGCGACCTCGGCGGCGGAAATCGGCCTGACCGTGCGTCAGGCGGCACGGGCCTGAGAGATCATTCTCCCAGGGCGGCGTGCAAATACGGAATAAACGGTCGGTATCGGTGAAGTCCGCAGCGACACCGATCGGCAGGGTAAGACGGCCTCCTGCGGGGGGACGTACAAGGATCGGAGACTAGTCTATGCCAGAGGGAACGCCGCGCCCGTTCGAGCGGCAGATTCATCCGGGTTCGGGACGCCGCAAGGCGCCGTTCACGCCCAAGGGCCGTCAGCTCGATGCGGACGCCCTGGAGGAGATCCAGGCGCTGCTCGGCGCCGCGCCGCGGCGGCCCGATTTGCTGATCGAGCATCTTCACCTGATTCAGGACAAGTACGGCCATCTCTCGGCGCGCCATATGCGGGCGCTGTCGGAGGAGATGAAGCTGCCGATGTCGGCGGTCTACGAGGTGGCGTCTTTCTATGCCCACTTCGACATCGTGCTGGATGGTGAAGCTCCGCCACCGCCGCTGACCATCCGGATCTGCGATTCCATCACCTGCGAGATGATGGGCGCCCAGGATCTTCTGAAGGCGTTGCCCCAGGAAGTCGGCAGTCAGGTCCGCGTCGTCGCCGCCCCCTGCATGGGACGCTGCGCCTGTGCGCCGGTGGCCGAGGTCGGGCACCGCCACGTGGACAACGCCACCGTGGAGAGCCTGACGGCGGCCGCCGCCGGCGATCATCACCCAGTCGTTCCGGACTACACGGACTTCGCGGCCTATGAGGGCGAGGGCGGCTACAAGCTGTTGCGCGCCTGCCTGGCCGGCGAACGCACGCCGGAGGAACTGATCGCGGCGCTGTCCGATGCCAGCCTGCGCGGCCTTGGCGGCGCGGGCTTCCCCACCGGCAAGAAGTGGGAGATCGTGCGCGGCTATTCCGGTCCGCGCCTCATGTCCATCAACGCCGACGAGGGCGAGCCCGGCACCTTCAAGGACCGCCATTACCTGGAGAGCGACCCGCACCGTTTCCTCGAAGGCGCGCTGATCGCGGCCTGGGCCGTGGGCTGCGAGCGCTGCTACATCTATCTGCGCGACGAGTACCCGGCGGTGCGCGAGATCCTGACCAAGGAGATCGCCAAGCTGGAGGCCGCGGGCCTCACGAAGCACTGCCCGCTGGAGCTGCGCCGCGGCGCCGGTGCCTACATCTGCGGCGAAGAGTCGGCGATGCTGGAATCCATCGAGGGCAAGCGCGGTCTGCCGCGCCACCGCCCGCCCTACATCGCCGAAGTGGGCCTCTTCGGCAAGCCGACCCTGAATCAGAACGTCGAGACGATGTTCTGGGTGCGCGACATCGTGGAGAAGGGGGCCGAATGGTTCGCTTCCCACGGCCGCAACGGCGGCAAGGGGCTGCGCTCCTATTCCGTCTCGGGCCGCGTCAAGTCGCCCGGCGTGAAGCTGGCGCCGGCGGGTATCTCGGTTCAGGAACTGATCGACGAGTTCTGCGACGGCATGGCCGAGGGTCACACCTTCCGCGCCTATCTGCCGGGTGGCGCCTCGGGCGGCATCCTGCCGGCCTCCATGGGCGACCTGCCGTTGGAGTTCGGCGCTCTCGACAAGTTCGGCTGCTTCGTCGGTTCCCACGCGGTGGTGATCCTCTCCGACAAGGATGACTTGAAGGCCGCGGCGCTCAATCTCATGCGTTTCTTCGAGGACGAGTCCTGCGGCCAGTGCACGCCTTGCCGCAACGGAACGGAGAAGGCGGTGCAGTTGATGAGCCGCGCGACCTGGGACGTCTCGCTGCTGGAGGAACTGGCGCAGGTCATGCGCGACGCCTCGATCTGCGGTCTCGGCCAGGCCGCGCCCAATCCTCTGTCCTCAATTCTCAAGTACTTCCCGGAGGAGCTGAAATGACCGGCATGAGCTCAGCACCGAAGACGGAAGTGGTTCGCTTCACCCTGGATGGACAGGACGTCGAGGCCCTGCCGGGCGAGACCATCTGGGAAGCGGCGGCGCGCTACGGCACCAAGATCCCGCACCTCTGCTACTCGCCGGAGCCGGGCTACCGCGCCGACGGCAACTGCCGCGCCTGCATGGTGGAGATCGAGGGGGAGCGCGTGCTGGCCGCCTCCTGCATCCGCGAGCCGCGCGACGGCATGGTGGTGAAAAGCGCCAGCGATCGCGCCGAGAAGGCACGCGAGATGGTCTTCGAACTGCTGGTCGCCGACCAGCCCGCGCGCGAGACCTCGCACGACCCGGAGAGCAAGTTCTGGAACTGGGCCTCCGACATCGGCGTTACCGAAAGCCGCTTTCCGGCGCGCGAGACCTGGGCGCCGGACAACAGCCACACCGCCATGGCGGTGAACCTGGACGCCTGCATCAACTGCAATCTCTGTGTGCGCGCCTGCCGCGAAGTGCAGGTCAACGACGTCATCGGCATGGCCTACCGCGGCCACGGCGCCAAGGTGATCTTCGATTTCGACGATCCCATGGGCAGTTCCACCTGCGTGGCCTGCGGCGAGTGCGTGCAGGCCTGCCCGACCGGGGCCCTGATGGAAGCCAATCTGCTGGACGACAAGGGCACGCGGACCGAATATGCGGACCGTTCGGTGGACAGCGTCTGTCCCTATTGCGGTGTCGGCTGCCAGACCACGGTCCACGTCAAGGATGACAAGATCCTCTACATCGACGGGCGCGACGGGCCGGCCAATCAGAATCGGCTCTGCGTCAAGGGGCGCTTCGGTTTCGACTACATCTACAGCCCACAGCGCCTGACCAAGCCGCTGATTCGGCGCGAGGACGCGCCGAAGAAGTGGAACGACCAGGTCGATCCCCTGAACCCCTGGACCCATTTCCGCGAGGCGAGCTGGGACGAAGCGCTGGACAAGGCGGCGGCGGGCCTGAAGAAGGTCTATGACGAGATGGGGCCTTCCGGCATGGCCGGCTTCGGTTCGGCCAAGGGCTCCAACGAGGAAGCCTATCTGTTCCAGAAGCTCATCCGCACCGCCTTCCACACCAACAACGTGGACCACTGCACCCGGCTGTGCCACGCCTCCTCGGTGGCGGCGCTAATGGAAGGGATCGGCTCCGGCGCGGTGACGGCGCCTTTCACGGCGGCCAAGGACAGCGACTGCATGATCATCATCGGTGCGCGCCCGGAGCAGAACCACCCGGTGGCCGCCACCTTCCTGAAGAACGCGGCGAAGCGCGGCGCGAAAATCATTCTGATGGACCCGCGCGGCCAGCAGATCAACCGCTACGTCTACAAGCACCTGCAATTCACGCCGGGCCGCGATGTGGCGCTGCTGAACGCCATGCTGCACACCATCATCGAGGAAGGCCTCACCGACGAGCAGTACATCCAGGCCCACACCACCGGCTTCGAGGATCTCAAGAAGACGGTGGAGGACTTCTCGCCCGAGGCCATGGAGTCGGTCTGCGGCATCGACGCGGCGACGATCCGCGACGTGGCGCGCACCTACGCGCGCTCGGAGCGGTCGATCATCTTCTGGGGCATGGGCGTCTCACAGCACGTGCACGGCACCGACAACTCGCGCTGCCTCATCGCGCTGACCATGACCACCGGCCAGGTCGGCCGTCCCGGAACGGGCCTCCACCCGCTGCGGGGGCAGAACAACGTGCAGGGTGCCTCCGATGCCGGCCTCATTCCCATGGTCTACCCGGACTACAAGTCGGTGGAACTGGATGAGGTGCGCGAACACTACGAGAAGTTCTGGGGCACCAAGCTGGATCCCAAGCGCGGCCTGACAGTGGTGGAGATCGTTGACGCCATCATCGCCGGGCAGATCAAGGGCATGTACGTCATGGGTGAGAACCCGGCGATGTCCGATCCCGACCAGGCGCACGCCCGAAAGGCGCTGGCCAAACTGGATCATCTGGTGGTGCAGGACATCTTCCTGACGGAGACCGCTTGGCACGCCGATGTGGTATTGCCGGCCTCCGCCCATGCAGAGAAGTGGGGCAGCTTCACCAACACCAATCGCGAGGTGCAGATCGGGCGGCCCGTGGCGCCGCCGCCTGGCGAGGCGCGCCAGGACTGGGAACTGACGCAGGAGTTGGCGAAGCGCCTTGGCCTTGACTGGACCTACAGCCATCCCAAGGACGTCTTTACCGAGATGACCGAGGTCATGCCTTCGCTGGCGAACATCACCTGGGATCGCCTGGTGCGTGAAGATTCGGTGACTTATCCTTGCGACGGTCCCGACGTGCCCGGCAACGAAATCCTCTTCGCCGAAGGGTTCCCGACCGCCGACGGCCGCGCCAAGATCGTGCCGGCCAAGCTGGTGCCGCCGGACGAATTGCCGGACGACGACTATCCGCTGGTGCTGACCACCGGGCGCATGCTGGAGCACTGGCATACCGGCGCGATGACCCGGCGTGCCACGGTGCTGGACAATCTGGAGCCGGAAGCCGTGGCCAGCCTGCACCCGCGCCAGCTCAGGACCATGGACCTGGAGCCCGGCGACATGGTCAAGGTGGCGACGCGCCGTGGCGAGATCGCGCTCAACGTGCGCTCGGACCGCGACGTGCCGGAGGGCATGGTCTTCATTCCCTTCTGCTTCAACGAAGCGGCGGCCAACATGCTGACCAATCCGCAGCTCGACCCCTTCGGAAAAATCCCGGAGTTCAAGTTCTGCGCCTGTAAGGTGGAGAAGCTGAAAGCCGCGGCGGCGGCGGAGTAGGGCGCCGCGGCGGGAGACCGGAGGCCGCCGTCTAGGCGTCGGGCAGTTCCTCGGCGAAGACGATGCGGTTTCGTCCTACGGCCTTGGCTTCGTACATGGCCTTGTCCGCCTGCTTGAGCAACTCGTCGCGACTGCCGGCGTCGGCGGGGAACAGGGCGACACCGATACTGGCCGTGACCGAGAGGGGCTGGCCGGAGTCCTGCACGGAAATGTTGAGCGCCTCGCGCAGGCGTCCGGCTACCACGCGTATTCCGTCGATGCCGCTGCCCGGCTTCATGCCGGCAATCACGGCGAACTCGTCGCCGCCCAGGCGCGCCACGAAGTCGCTGTCGCGCAGGCAGGAGGTCAGCCGCAGAGCCACCTTCTTCAGCAGGGCATCGCCCTCGTCGTGGCCCAGGATATCGTTCACCGGCTTAAAGTTGTCGAGGTCGATGAAAAGCAGGGCCTTCGGCGTATCCGCCTGGCTGGCGACCAGCAGGGATTGTTCCAGGAATTCGGTGAAGTAGCGCCGGTTGGGCAGTCCGGTAAGCTCGTCATGGCGGGCCTGGAAATCGCTCTGCTTGCGGCTGGCCTCGATCTCCTTGTTCTGCACGGCGAGCTGTTCGGCCATGTCGACGACCTGGACGGCCTGCTGCTCGACCATGGCCCGTTCCAGCTCCATGTCCTCGAGGTGGCGGGTGAGTTCCCTTTCCTTTTCCTCCAGGGCTTCCTTGGCCCGGGTGATCTCGGTCACGTCGGCATAGGTGGTGACGAAGCCGCCGGAGGCCAGCGGCGTGCCGATGATCTCCAGCACCGTGCCGTCCGGGCGTTCGCGGCGGAAGTTGTGCGGTTCGAACTTCCGTGCCAATGCCAGGCGTTCCTCGACCATCGCGCCGATGTCCCCCTCGCCGTACTCGCCGCGCTCGGCATTGAGGCGGAAAAGCGCTTCCAGGGGCGTGCCCGGCCGGCCCATCTCCGGCGGGAACGCGAGCAGGGTCATGAAGGCCTTGTTGACGGTGATCAGCCGCAGGCCGGCATCGAAGATGGAGATGCCGATATGCATGGCATCCAGGGCTTCCAGCACCGAAGCCTGGCAGCGGACCTCTTCGTCCGCGTCGAATGACTTTCCGTCGAACACGCGCGGTCCCCTTCGCGTGAAGCCCATCGTGCTGCATCGCAGCATTGTTTCTTTCCCGGCCCTGCTTACCGGGGGTGGGCATATTGACGGATTTGGGTGAATCCACCCTTAATCAATGCAACGAGAGGTTCTGCGCGCAGTGATTGTAATGCTGGAGATGACTCATCCGATTTTTGTGGCCGCCAGGGTGGCCTCGTCCAGCTCCACGCCGAAGCCGGGGGCCTCGCCGAGTTGTAGCCAGCCGTCCTTCTGGGCGAAGGGCTGGGTCAGCAGATAGTCGCGCCGCTCGAGGCTCCACTCCGGCGGATCGAAGGGGAACTCGATGAAGGCGGCTTCGCCCAGCCCGGCGGCAAGGTGGGTGTTGGCCACCACGCCGAAGCCGTTGGACCAGGTGTGCGGCGTGAAGGCGATACCGAACTCCCGCGCCATGACCGCCACCCGGCGCAGGCCGGTGATGCCGCCGACCAGGGCGCAGTCGGGCTGCACCACATCGAGGCAACCCTCGGCGATGAGGTCGCGGAACTCGTAGAGCTCGCGCGTCATCTCACCGCCGGCGATGCGCAGGTCGACGGAATTCCGCAGGCGTTTCAGCCCGTCGCGGTCGGCGCGGTGCAGCGGCTCCTCCATCCAGTAGACGTCCAGGCGCTCCAGTTCCCGCGCCACGGCGATGGCGTCCTTCAGCGTCCAGGGGGCCTCGGTGTCCCAGGGCATGCGCCAACCCTGGTTGCAGTCCACCATCAGCTCCAATCGAGCACCGACCCGCTCGCGCACGGATTCCAGCGCCGCGATGTCGTCGCGCCAGTCGCCCCCGCGATGCCCTCGATGGAAGCGGACCTTCATGGCGCCGAAGCCGGCTTCGGCGAAGCGCTCGGCGGTCTCCGCCATGGCCTTGGGGTCGCGCAGCACGCCGGAGGAGGCATAGGCCCGCACCCGGTCGCTGCGCCCGCCCAGCAGGCGCCACACCGGCTCTCCCGTGATCTTGCCGGTCAGGTCCCAGAGCGCCAAATCCAGCGGCCAGCAGCGCCCGTAGTGGAACTGGATGTGGGACAGCACCTCGTAGTGGCGCTCCACGCGGCGGGGGTCCTGGCCGATGAAGAGGTCCTCGTGTCCCTGCAGGCCGAGCAGCAGGTCGCCCGAGCCGATGCCGACGCGCCCCTCGTTGTCGGTGACCCGCACCACGGTGACGTCGAAGTGCTGGCGCGGGCGGCCGTCCCAACTCGCCACGAAAGGCGGGTCCAGGGGCAGGCGGTGGTGGCTGACGTCGATGCGGGCGATGATCGTCATGAGTAGGTCCGCTCTCCTTCGGCTCTCGGTCGGGCGACTCTAGGCGAGGGCCATCATAGCGCCGGCAAAGCGGTCGATGTCGGCTTCCGTGACCTCGCGGGCGCTGGCCAGGCGCATAGGCTGGTTCTCCGCGGCCCGCATCTCGGCGGCCAGGGCTGCGGCGTCGAAGCTTCGGAAGGCCTCGGGCAGGCGGCGCGCGACGCCGCAGCGGGTCATGAGGCCGCTGTACCAGCCGGGCAGGTCTTCCGCGCTCGTCAGGCCGCAGGCCCGCGCCGCGGCGGCGAAACAGCCGTCATCTTCCGCGGCGGACCAGGCGAGGGTGATTTCCAGGCCCAGGGCGGTGGCCAGGCCGTGGTGGATCGGCGCCAGGCCGGCCAGGGCATGGGAGATGTTGTGAGCGACGGCGGTGCCGCAGTTGTCGATGCCGATCCCGGCGAAGGCCGAGCCGAGCAGCATGTCGCCGCGCGCCGCCAGGTCGCCGGGACGCCTCACCGCCGTTTCCAGCGCCCCGGCGATCAGCGCCAGCGCCTTGTGGCAGGTCGGGCTGTTGCCCGGGTTGGCGTGGCGGTTGGTGCAGGCCTCAAGGGCGTGGACGAAGGCGTCGAGCCCGGTCCAGGCGGTGAGCTGCGGCGGCAGGGAGAGGGTCAGCTCCGGGTCCAGGATGACGCGCCGGGGTTTGGTTTCCTGGCCCCAGATCCACAGCTTCTTGCCCGCGGGGCCGCTGAAGATGTTGGTGGCCGAAAGCTCCGAGCCGGTGCCGGCGGTGGTCGGCAGGCAGATCGCCGGCAGGCCCCCGGCGGGCAGCGGCTGGGCGGCCAGAGCATAGTGCATGGCGTCTTTCCCTGCGGGCGCGATGGCGGCCGCAACCTTGCCGATGTCGAGGGCCGAGCCGCCGCCCAGGGCGACCACCGCGCCGGCGCCCAGGCGGCGGGCCGCTTCTGCGGCGGCGTCGATCTGCGCCGCCTTGGGCTCGCCGGCGATGTCCGCATAGAGCCCGACTGTCGCGCCGCTCTCCTCCAGGTTCCGCACCATTGGCGCGGCTGACCCGAGCTCCACCAGGGCCCCGTCGGCTACGAGCAGAACCTTCCCAGCGCCGGGGGCGACGGCCTGTACGTCGTCAGCCAGGCGGCGGCTGCGGCCGGCGCTGAAATGGATTTCCGGCACGGCGTTGAGGGAGAAGGGAGTGGGAGTCACGGTCATGGCGAGTCCTAAGCCAGGCGGTATCCTTTCCGCCCTTAGCGCAGGGCGCAAGCGGCGGCAAGTCTCTCGGCGACGGAATTTCGCTTTGCGCGCCTGACCTCAGATCTCGCCCTGGCGGCCGCGCCCTGCCGCCAGCACCAGAGCCAGGGAGCAGGCGCCGGCGATGAGGAAGCCGATGGCGAGCGGCACCACCGTCTGGTCGTAGAAGCGCCCGATGACGATGGAGAGGACCACGGCGACCAGGCTGGAGATCGAGGCGATCATTGAAGCGCCGAGCCCGGCGACGCGGCCCAGCGACTGCATGGCCATGGCGTTGAGATTGCCGAACAGCAGGCCGTTGCAGAAGAAGACGGCGAAACAGAGCGCCATGAAGAGCGGGAAGGGCGGCACACCGCCATGGCCGCGCGCCACCGCGAGCAACAGGCCGGCGAAGATGATCAGCCCCGCCAGGGCGGCGGTCGAGAGGCGGTACATGCCGTGTCGCATGACCAATTGACTGTTGGAGAAGGAGGCCAGACCGACGCTGAGCGCGATGATTGCGAAATAGAGGGCGAAGCGGTCGCCGACACCGTAGAGGTCGGTGAAGATGGCCTGGACGGTGCTGAGATACAGCAGCAGCGCGCCGAAGACCAAGCCGGCGGCGAAGGTGTAGGCCATGACCGGACCGTGGCGCAGGATCAGCAGGCCGTTGGCCAGGATCGATGCCAGGGAAAAGCGGATACGCCGCTCAGGCGTGAGCGTTTCCGGCTGGCGGACCTGCAGCCACAGGGCAACCACGGCGGCGATGGCCAGGAAGACGTTGAAGATGCCGCGCCAGTCGGCGACGGCCAGTATCGCCTGGCCCAGCGCCGGCGCCAGCATGGGCACCAGGATGAAGACCATCATGATGAAGGACATGATGCGCGCCATGGCCGCGCCCTCGAACTGGTCGCGGATCAGCGCCCGGCTGGCGATCTTCGGGCCGGAGACGCCGACCCCCTGGACGATGCGCCCCAGCAGCATCTGCTCCAGCGAGCCGGCGGTCATGGCGATGACGGTGCCGGCGCCATAGATCGCGAGACCCAGGAGGATCGCCTTCTTGCGCCCGATGGCGTCCGACAGCGGCCCGAAGAACAGCTCGCCGAAGACCATGCCGAAGATGAAGAGCGTGACGATGAGCTGGGTGTCGTTGGGATCGCCTACGGCCAGCGCCGTACCCATGTCGCTCAGCGCCGGCAGGATCGCGTCGATGCTGAAAGCGATCAGCGAGGTCGTCAGCGAGAACAGCGCGACGAATTCAGGCAGGCGCAGGGCCGGTTTGGCGAGGCTGGTGTCGGACATCTGAAAAGGCTGTCGGCAGGAAATCTTGAACGGCGTCAAGATTACCCGCTTCGGGGGCCCAAGTCCCAATGACGTTGCCGCAACCCCGTCATGCGGCCCGCCGGAAACCTGGGAACCGCGCTTTCAGGACGCGAAAAGGGCCCCGGGAAACGTCATTCCTCGGGGCCCGATGCGATGTGCCGGACTAGTCGGCGCGTGCGGGGCGCGACGGGGTCGGATCGACCGGCACCGCCCGTTTCGGCTTCACGGTGGGGCTGGGGCTGGCGCCGCCGCCCTGCTTGACGCCGCCGACCACGCCGCCGCTGAGGGTCGGGTTCACCTGCGGGGTGCAGCGGTGCTTCCACAGCGCGGCGTCCTTGTACTCATAGTGGCTCGGCCAGATCTGCTCGTCCGCGTCCTTGCCGCGCACGTAGACGCGCAGGTTATGCGCGACCGTCTTGTTAAGGTCGAACTTGGAGGCCTTCGGCGTCTCGATCTCGAAGTCGTAGAACTGCTTGCCGTTCTTCGAGTCGAAGGCGATCTTCTGGGAATCGTGGATGGTGGTGCCGCCATCGTTGATGCGGATGCGGATTTCGCCCTTGCCCTGGCCCATGTAGTTCACCCTGATCTTGGTTGTCGCCGGGCAGGCGCCGACATGGTGCGGCATGTTGGGCTGGAAGCTCATGCTGGTGATCTTGAAGGGCGAGGGACCGGCCTGAAACCCGTTCGGCGTATTGCCGCCGATCTGCGCGTTCAGGACCGGCGTGTCGTTGATCGCCGGATCGCCCTCGTAATGGATGGTCAGCGGCACCATGACGGTCTCCCAAGCGCCGCCGATCGTGTTCTTGTTCGGATTGTTGTAGTGGTACACACAGGTGGCGCCCAGGCTGATCGGACGGTCGACGGAGAAGCTGTGGTTCTGGCGCAGGAAGGCAACCTTGTCGCCTCCGCCGTCCAGGTGGTCCTGGAGTTTTTGATTGAAGATCGCCACCGGGTCGAAGCGCAAGTTGGCGGGGCCGTTCTTGACCTTGGCCAGCGGCACCACGAAAGGATCCTGATCCACCGAAGTGGTCTCCTTATGCGCTTTGGTGATCGGGTTGGCGCGATCCCATCCCGCATGGCTCGGCAGATAGGTCGCCTCGTAGAGAACGTTCTGTTCCCAGACCTGCCCGTGCCCCAGCCCAAGCGTGCCGAAGTACATCTTGGTTCCGTTGGGCGAGAGACGCGATTCGGCGAGCGCCGGTGGCTTCTCGCAGCTCACCCAACCGCTCAAGGAGATGCTGAGGTTCGGTTTCGTGGGCTGAATGTCGACGGCGTTGACGTGCTTGTTTGCCGAGGTGTTCTTGAGGACCACGGTGCCGCTGATCCCGTCCCGGGACAGCTGAATGCTGTAGACGTGGTCCGAGGTCTGGCCCGCCTGGGCCGGGGCGGTCAGGGCCGCAAGGCCCAAGGCAAGGGCCGACGCCCCTTGAGCGAAGGTCTTGAAGGAAGGCATTTTCTACTCCCACAGAAAGGCTGAATTCACGGTTCGGGACAGGAAAATCCCCCCGCTTCTGCCCATAGGTCGGCAAGGGGCGCGAAAAGGTTCAAAAGAAACTACCGACGGACCGGGGGCTTGAGAAGCGGAGCGGGCGCTTGAGGGTCCTGCACAAATTCCCGTCTTGACTGTAGGCGCGCCGGGAGGGGCGATGCGGGGTGGCACGGCGGTTGCCGCGCAGGTTCCTCAAGAAGATTGATTTAATGTCGGTCGAATCGGTGTAGTTTTCGGGGCGCCTTCGGGGAGACCCCTGCCGCTCCGCACCGATCGTTGAATTTCTCCCTGTACCAACAACTGGCAGCTAGACTCTTTTGACCGCACAGACCATTCCCGTAGATCCCTTCGAACTGATCGTCTTCGGCGGCACCGGCGACCTGGCTTTCCGTAAGCTGCTGCCGGCGCTGTTTCACCGTGACGAGGCAGGGCAGATCGTCGGACCTAGCCGGATTATTGCCGTCTCCCGGCGCCGCATCTCGGATGACGAGTACAAGGCCCGGACCCGCGAGGCGATCGAACGCTTCGTGGCCCCGGAGGATCGCGAGCCGGCCCAGGTCGAGGCCTTCGTCGACCGTGTCAGCTATGTTGCCGTCGACGGGGCCGGGCAGGACGGCTGGGAGGATCTGAAAGCCCGGCTCGGCGACACGGACGCCTTCGTCCGGGTCTTCTATCTGGCGGTCAATCCGGAGCTCTTCGGGCCGATTTGCCAGGGCATCGCGCGCAGCGGCCTCAACAGCCCGGACTCCCGCGTGGTCATCGAGAAGCCCATCGGCAAGGACTTCAAGACCGCCCAGTCGGTCAACGAAGCGGTCGGCGCCGTCTTCGACGAGCACCAGATCTACCGCATCGACCATTACCTGGGTAAGGAGACGGTGCAGAACCTCATGGCGCTGCGCTTCGCCAACGCTCTCTTCGAACCGCTGTGGAACAACGCCCACATCGACCACGTGCAGATCACCGTGGCCGAGGACATCGGCGTCGAGGGGCGCGCGGCTTACTACGATACCGCGGGCGCCCTGCGCGACATGGTTCAGAACCATATCCTGCAGCTGCTCTGCCTGGTCGCGATGGAGCCGCCGACCTCCATGGACGCCGATGCCGTGCGCGACGAGAAGCTGAAGGTGCTGAAGGCCCTGACGCCGATCGACGGGCGAAACGTCGAGCGCCTGACGGTACGCGGGCAATATGCGGCCGGAGCCTCGGCCGGCGGCGCCGTGAAGGCCTATGCCGAGGAGATCGGCAACGGTTCCCTGACCGAGACCTTCGTCTCCCTGAAGGCGGAGATCGCCAACTGGCGCTGGGCCGGCGTGCCCTTCTACCTGCGCACCGGCAAGCGCCTGGCCAGCCGGGTGTCGGAGATCGTCGTCGCCTTCCATGAGATACCCCACTCCATCTTCGGCAGCGACGCCGGCGGCGTGGTGGCCAACCACCTGGTGATCCGCCTGCAGCCCGACGAGGGCGTGAAGTTGTGGATCATGATCAAGGACCCGGGCCCCGGCGGTATGCGCCTGAAGCACGTGCCGCTGGACATGTCTTTCGCCCAGGCCTTCGGGGGGCGCAATCCGGACGCTTATGAACGTCTCCTCATGGACGTGGTGCGCGGCAATCCGACGCTGTTCATGCGCCGCGACGAGGTCGATGCCGCCTGGCGTTGGATCGACCCCATCCTCGAGACGTGGAGGAGCAAGGGCGATGCCCCCAAGCCCTACACCTCGGGCACCTGGGGGCCCAGCGCCTCGGTGGCGCTGATCGAACGCGACGGCCGTACCTGGTACGAGGACGTGGCCTGATGGGGCTGCAAGGCCCTCAGATGACTATACCGCGTCGCGACTTCGAGACGCCGGATGGCTTGGCCGCGGCGCTGGCGGAAGCGGTGGCCGACAAACTGCGGGCGGGGCTGGCGGCGCGCGGCACGGCCTGCCTGGCGCTTTCCGGCGGCCGCACGCCGGCGCGCTTCTTCGCCGCCCTGGCGCGCCAGGAACTCGACTGGTCCAAGGTCTCGGTGACTCTGGTGGACGAGCGTTGGGTGCAAGTGGACAGCCCGCGCTCCAACGAGGCCCTGCTGCGCCGTGGCCTGTTGCAGGGGCCCGCGGCGGCGGCACGGGTGGTGAGCCTGGTGACCTCCGATGCCGGCCCGGAAGAGGGGCTGCGCGAGGTGACGGCCCGCATCGCGGCCTTGCCCTTGCCTTTCGACGCCGTCGTTCTCGGGATGGGGGCCGACGGGCACACGGCCTCCTTCTTTCCCGGCGGCGACCGCCTGGCGGAGGCGGTCGACCCGGCCGGCAGCGCCCTGGTGCTGCCGCAGCGCGCGCCGGGCGCGGAGGAGGCAAGGATCACCCTGACTTTGCCCCTCATCGCAGCGGCCCGGAGCGCTTATCTTCACATCGAAGGGGCGGAGAAGGCGGCGGTGCTGGAAACTGCGCTGCAGGGCGGCCCGCTGACAGATATGCCCGTGCGCGCCGTTCTGCGCCATCCCGGACTGCCGCTTGAGATCTACTGGTGCCCTTGACGGCATCGCCGCCAGGGACGCCGAGCGAGGAGGACAGCCATGACCCTGCATGACCGCGTGGCCGAGGTGACGGAGCGCCTGCGCGCGCGCAGCCACGGCAGCCGCCAGGCCTATCTGGAGCGGATCCGCGCTGCCGGGGAGAGCGGCCCGCGGCGGAGCACGCTATCCTGCGGCAACCTGGCCCACGGCTTCGCCGCCTGCGGCCTCGCCGACAAGGCCGCCCTCAAGGGCGATGTGGTGCCGAACCTCGCCATCATCACCGCCTACAACGACATGCTCTCGGCTCACCAGCCCTTCGAGCGCTTTCCGGAACTGATCAAGCAGGCGGCGCGCGACGCCGGCGGCGTGGCGCAGCTGGCCGGCGGCGTGCCGGCCATGTGCGATGGCGTGACGCAAGGCCAGCCGGGCATGGAATTGTCGCTCTTTTCACGCGACGTCATCGCGATGGCCGCGGCGGTGGGGCTGTCCCACAACATGTTCGATGCCGCGGTCTTCCTCGGCGTCTGCGACAAGATCGTGCCGGGCCTGGTGATCGCGGCGCTGTCCTTCGGGCACCTGCCGGCGGTCTTCGTGCCGGCTGGCCCCATGACCTCGGGACTGCCCAATGACGAGAAGGCGCGCATCCGCCAGCTCTACGCCGAGGGCAAGATCGGCCGCGACGAGCTGCTGGAGGCGGAGTCCAAGTCCTACCACGGTCCGGGCACCTGCACTTTCTACGGCACTGCCAACTCCAATCAGATGCTGATGGAGATCATGGGCCTGCATCTGCCGGGTGCTTCCTTTATCAACCCCAACACGCCGCTGCGCGACGCTCTGACGGCGGAGGCGGCCAAGCGGGCGCTGGCCATCACGGCGCTGGGCAACGCCTATACGCCGGTCGGCGAAATGATCGACGAGCGCGCGGTGGTCAACGGCGTGGTCGGCCTGCACGCCACCGGCGGCTCCACCAACCACACTTTGCACCTGGTGGCCATGGCCGCGGCGGCGGGCATCAAGCTTACCTGGGACGACATCGCCGACCTGTCCGAGGTGGTGCCGCTGCTGTGCCGCATCTATCCCAACGGCCTGGCCGACGTGAACCGCTTCCACGCTGCCGGCGGCATGGGCTTTCTGATCGCGGAACTGCTCGACGGCGGTCTGCTGCATGGTGACGTCGCCACGGTCTGGGGGCAGGGGCTCGAGTCCTACCGCCAGGAGCCGAAGCTGACCCATGACGGCTCGGTGGTCTGGGAGCCGGCGGCCAGCAAGAGCCACGACGAAGAGGTGCTGGCGCCACTGGGGCAGGCTTTCTCGGCCAGCGGCGGCCTCAAGATGCTGGACGGCAACCTGGGCCGCGCGGTGATCAAGGTCTCGGCGGTGGCGCCGGAGCGCCACGTCATCGAGGCGCCGGCGGTGGTCTTCCAATCCCAGGACGACCTCATGGCGGCCTTCAAGGCCGGCCAATTGGAGAAGGATTTCGTCGCTGTGGTGCGCTTCCAGGGGCCCAGGGCCATCGGCATGCCGGAACTGCACAAGCTGACGCCGCCGCTGGGCGTGCTGCAGGACCGCGGTTTCAAGGTGGCGCTGGTGACCGACGGGCGCATGTCCGGCGCCTCCGGCAAGGTGCCGGCCGCCATCCATGTGACGCCGGAGGCCGCCGCGGGCGGCCCCATAGCCAAGCTGCGCGACGGTGATATGGTACGTCTCGATGCGGTGGCGGGGACCTTGACGGCGCTGGTTCCGGAGGAGGTCTGGTCGGCGCGTGAGGAAGCCCAAGCCGATCTTTCGGCCAGCCAAGCTGGCCTTGGGCGCGAACTTTTTGCATCCTTCAGGGCGGCGGCGGGGCCCGCCGACCAAGGCGCTCATGTTTTTGGGGGCGCGGACGTTTTCGGAGGGGGATCGTGACGGAAGGCCAAAGGGGGATCGAAGCGGTCCTCAAGCTGGCGCCGGTGGTGCCGGTGCTGGTGATCGACGAGTTGGCGGCGGCGGTGCCGCTGGCGCGGGCCCTGGTGGCCGGCGGTCTCAAGGCCATCGAGGTGACCTTCCGCACGCCGGCAGCGCTGGAATCGATCCGTGCCATCGCCGCCGAGGTCGAGGGTGCGGTGGTCGGCGCCGGGACGGTGCTGACGGCCAGGCAGGTGGAGCAGGCGGTCGAGGCCGGCTGCCGCTTCATGGTCTCGCCCGGCGCTTCCCCGGACCTTCTGGCGACGGTCGAGGACGGCCCGGTGCCGTTGCTGCCCGGGGCGGCCACGGCCTCGGAGGCCATGGCCCTGCTGGAGCGGGGCTACCGCTTCCAGAAATTCTTCCCGGCCGAGCCCGCGGGCGGCGTCGCTTACCTGAAGGCGCTGGCCTCGCCGTTGGCCGGCATCGCCTTCTGCCCGACCGGCGGCATCTCGCGCGCCAGCGCCGGCAGCTACCTGGCGCTGCCCAACGTGGTCTGCGTTGGCGGTTCCTGGGTGGCGCCGGGCGACAAGGTGGCCGCCGGGGCCTGGGACGAGATCGAGGCCCTGGCCCGCGATGCGGCCGGGCTGACAGCCTGCGGACAAGAAGCGTTATGACAGCAGCGGTCGCGAAAGCCTTCGAGGATCTGCGGGCCCATCACTGGGAGATGAAGGGCCGGCGGCTGCGCGACCTCTTCGCCGAGGACCCGGAGCGGTTTACGCGCTTCTCGCTGCAGCTCGACGATCTGCTGCTCGATTATTCCAAGAACCTCGTCCTGCCCGAGACCATGGAGAAGCTTTTGACCCTGGCGCGGGCCGCCGATATCGAGGGCGCGCGCGAGGCCATGTTCGACGGCGAGAGGATCAACAGCACCGAGGGGCGGGCGGTCCTGCACACGGCGCTGCGCAACCGCTCCGAACGCCCCGTGCTGCTCGACGGTCACGACGTCATGGGCGATGTGCGCGAAGTTCTTGCGGCGATGGGCGACTTTGCCGAGGCGATCCGTGACGGCGCCGCCGGCGGGACCACGGGCGAGCGTTTCACCGATGTGGTGAACATCGGCATTGGCGGCTCCGACCTGGGGCCGTCCATGGTGACCCGGGCACTGTCGCCCTATGGACGGCCCGAACTGCGCTGCCACTTCATCTCCAACGTCGACGGTGCGCACCTGAGCGACACCCTGCGGGGGCTCGACCCGCGGCAGACGCTGTTCCTCGTTGCCTCCAAGACCTTCACGACCCAGGAGACCATGACCAACGCCCGCTCGGCGCGGGCCTGGCTGGTCGAAGCCCTGGGGGAGGCGGCGGTGGCCGATCACTTCGCCGCCGTTTCCACCAACCTGGAAGCGGTGGCCGAGTTCGGGATATCGGAAAACCGCATCTTCGGGTTTTGGGATTGGGTCGGCGGACGCTACTCGGTGTGGTCGGCCATCGGCCTGCCGGTGATGATCTCCATCGGCCCGGCGCGCTTCGGTGAGTTCCTGAAGGGCGCTTTCGAAATGGACGAGCACTTCCGCTCGGCCCCTTTGGCCGCCAACCTGCCGGTGGTGCTGGCGCTGCTCGGCGTCTGGTACCGCAACGTCTGGGGTTTCGCTTCCCACGCCGTGTTGCCGTACGACCAGCGCCTGGAGCGCTTCGCCGCCTACCTGCAGCAGCTCGATATGGAATCCAACGGCAAGGGCGTGAGCCTGACCGGCCATCCGGTGGCCGAGGCGACCGGCCCTCTGGTCTGGGGCGAGCCGGGCACCAACGGTCAGCACGCCTTCTATCAACTGCTGCATCAGGGCAGCGACGTCATCCCTTGCGATTTTCTCTTGGCCGCCGAACCGCAGGAGCAATTGGGCGATCACCATGCACTGCTGGTTTCCAACTGCCTGGCGCAGTCCGAGGCGCTGCTGCGCGGCAAGACCGCCGAGGAGGCGCGCGAGGAGCTGGCGGCCGCAGGCCTGGACGCGGCCCACGTCGAGGCCTTGGTGCCGCACAAGGTCTTCCCCGGCAACCGGCCGTCCAACACCCTGCTGTACCGCAAGCTCTGCCCGCGCACCCTGGGCCGGCTCATTGCCCTCTACGAACACAAGGTCTTCGTTCAGGGCCGCATCTGGGGGATCAACTCCTTTGACCAGTGGGGCGTGGAGCTGGGCAAACGCTTGGCGGGCGAGTTGCTGCCGATGGTGAAGGGGGAAGCCGCCGCCGACGGCCGGGACGGCTCGACCATCGGCCTCCTGAAGACCTTGGCGAAGCTGCGCGCTGGCTAGATCGGAGTCACAGGGACGGTGGATCGCCTTGGGCGATTCCAGCCGACCCTGATCTGCTCTAGGAAGCGGTCCCGCTGATCGAGTAGATATCCTCGGGCGGGACCGCCAGCTCCAGAAAAACTTCAATGCTCATGGCCAGCACCATGAGGGCCAGCAGGATGCGCAACTGCTCGGTGCGCAGGCGCGCGCCGACGCGCGCGCCGATCTGTGCCCCGACCGCACCGCCGACCAGCAGCAGCAGGGCAAGCAGGGCATCCACGGTTTGGTTGGTGACGGCCTGCAGCACCGTGACGTTGGCACTGACGAAGATGATCTGGAACAGGGAGGTGCCGACCACCACGGAGGAGGGCATGCCGATCAGATAGATCATCGCCGGAACCATCACGAAGCCGCCGCCCACCCCCATGATGGCCGAGAGGAAGCCGACGAAGAAGCCGACGCCGGCCGGGACCAGCGCCGAGATATAGAGCTTCGAGCGCCGGAAACGCATCTTGTAAGGCAGGTGGTGGATCCAGGTGTGGCGGTGGGCGCCGCGCGCCACCGCCGTGCCGCCCTTGCCCCTGCGGTAGAACATCTTCAGCGCGTCGACCAGCATGAGGGTGCCGAGGGCACCCAGCAGGACGACGTAGCAGAGTGAGATGGTCAGTTCGATCTGGCCGAGGGCGCGCAGCAGGCGGAACACCCAGATTCCCACCGTCGAGCCGGCGAAGCCGCCCAGAAGCAGGATCATCCCCATCTTCAAATCGACGTTGCGCCGCGCCCAGTGCGCCATGCAGCCGGATACGCTGGCGCCGATCACCTGATTGGCCGCCGAGGCCACGGCCACGGGCGGCGGGATGCCGATCTGCATGAGCAGCGGGGTGAGCAGGAAACCGCCGCCGACGCCGAACATGCCTGAGAGCATGCCAACCCCCGCGCCAAGCCCGAGAATGAGAAAAAGGTTCTCGGAGATGCCGGCGATGGGGAGATAGATTTCCATAGAATGAGCTTGGAGCTTTCCCTCGTCAGAGGACGTTACCGCGGTACGCTCAACGCAATTACACCGCCGGCCGGGCCGGCGGTGCCGGGGAGGAGAAGTGGATCGGGTCGGGCCGGGAACCGCAGCGGCTGCGGCGTGGCGGGACCGTCTTTTCTTCTAGTCGAAGCATGGCTGGCTGTCGACCCGTTTGCCCTGGAAGGCGCCTATGCCACCGGGCTGGAGAATGTAAGGCGGTTGCCGAAGGGGTCGCTCAGGGTGATCTCCCGCGTGCCCCAGGGCATCTGTTCCGGGTCGCCGGGCCGGGCGTAGTTGTAGGGCCGGGCCTGCAGCCAGGCGGCGAAGCGGTCGATGTCGTCGCACTCGATGCGCAATCTGGCCCCCGGCGTGGAATCGCCATGATGCTCGGAGAGATGCAGCAGGCAGCCGTCCTTCGACACCTGCATGTAGAGGGGCAGGTTTGCTTCGAAGCGGTGCTCCCAGTCGACGGCGAAGCCGAGCCAGTCGACGTAGAACTCCTTGGCCTTGGCTTCGTCGAAGATGCGCAGGATGGGCACTGGCGTCGAGAGCTTCATGCGGCCTTTCCTTTGCTTTAAAACGCCGCGCCGCCGCCGTCGGCCGGAATGATGGCGCCGTTGACCAGGCTGGCTTCGTCGGAGGCCAGGAAAACGGCCAGTTCGGCGACCTCCAGCGGCTGGCCGGGCGCGACGCGCCACTGCGGGTCGATCTCGTCGGTCATGCCGAGGCCGCGGGTGCGGTCGGTCAGCACCGCCCCCGGAGCGATGGCGTTGACGCGGATGCCCAGCGGCCCGCACTGCAGGGCCATAGCCCGGGTCAGCGCGACGATGCCGCCCTTCGCGGCGGAGTAGGCGTCGGCCCCCCGGGTCCCTTTCAGGGCGCGGATCGAGGCGGTGTTGATGACCGCGCCGCCGCCGGCCTCCTGGATGTAGGGCACGGCGATGCGGCTGGCCAGGAAGGTGCCGTAGAGATCCACCGAGACCGTGCGCCAGAACTCCTCCAGTGGAATGTCGAGGAAACTGCCGTCGCGCGGTGCGGCGCCCCCGGCGTTGTTGTAGAGCACGTCCAGTCCGCCGAAGGTGCCGGCCGCCTCGTCGATGGCGTCCTCCACATCCTCCGGCTCGCTGACGTCGGCCTGCAGGAACAGAACCTCGCCGCCCTCGGCCTCGGCCGCCGCCGCGGCGCGCTCGCCGGCCTCGCGGTCGGTGTCGAGGATCGCCACCTGGGCACCTTCGCGCACGAAGAGCATGGCCGCGGCGGCGCCGATGCCGTTGCCGCCCCCGGTGATGATCGCGCGCTTGCCGTGCAGCCTTGCCATTGTCCCCCCTATATCGGTCTTCAGCCGCGCCCCTGGATGCTGCGCAGTAGCGGCGCGCCGTCTTCCGGCCAGACGATGCTCTCCGCCAACCAGGGAAGAGGCCCGTAAAGCTCAGGCAGGCGGCGGCGCAGGATGTCACGGATGGCGGCGGCCAGCATCTCGGGCGTCGCCCCCAGATCGCCGCGCCGGGCCACCAGGGAAATGGGGCGCGAGAAGCGGCCGCGGCGCAGCGGTTCGATGCGCAGGCGCTCCAGGCGGCCGACTTCCTGCAGCAGGCAGAGCGGTGTGGTCATGCTCCAGCCCATGCCGCCGGCCACCGCCGAGAACTGGCTTATGGCGGTGTCGAACTCGGCGTCGATGGGCACGTTGAGGCGCAGGCGATTGAGCTGTCCCTCGATCTGGCGGCCGATGGCCGAGCGCAGGGAGTAGCGCACGAATGGCATGCCGGTCAGTGCCTCCAGAGGCTCGCTGGGGCCATCGTAGTTCGCGGGGAAGACCAGAACGAAGGGCTCCGTGAGAAGGGCGTGGCTCTCCAGGCCCTCGACCCCGTCCAACTCGTCGGTGGTGGTGACCACCGCATCCACCGTGTGGTTCATCAGCAAGGCGTGATTGTCCGGCGAGATGCCGGCCCAGATGCGCCAGCGTTTGGCGAGGCCGCGCTGTTCGGCGACAAGCTGCGGGCCGACCGAGTTGGCGATGCTCTCGGCCATGGCCAGCGTCAGGCTGGAGAGCTGCTTCAGCTCGCGGTCGCGCAGGTCGCGGTAGAGGTCGCCGGCCTCGGCCAGCATGGCCCGGCCGCGCTCGTAGAGCGTGGTGCCGGCGGCGGTCAGCGCCAGGGGGCGGACCGAGCGGTCGAAGAGGGTGCTGCCGAGCGCCTCCTCCAGATTGCTCACGATCTGGGAGACGCTGGACTGGGTGAGGCCGAGTTGCTTTGCGGCCGAGGTCATGCCGCCGGCCTCCGCCACCATGACGAAGACGCGGATCGACTTCAGGTCGAAGCCCTGCGGCAATTCCATCGAACAATCGGCCCCTTTTAATGAGGCCGTGGGAACGGCCTCAGGCGCTGCCGGGCGGATCGACGCGGTAACCTGTCTCCGCCGCCGCCTCGGTCAGCCATTCCCAGAACGATAGCGCGAAGCCCCGGTAGACATAAAGGTCGAAGCTCTCGGTCCCGAGGCGGCGCAGGATCACGCCCATCTCGTGGGCTGCCGACTGTGCCACCTTCAGCGGCGGGAAGGCTTCGGGGTGCAGGTCGAGGGCGAACCCCTTGGCCAGCACCCAGGCGGCCTTGGGCCCGGCGATCCGGATGGCGATGCGGGCGTGGGAGAGGTCGGTGACGGCGCCCAGAGCCGGCGGGATCTGCCCGCAGAGCTGCTGGGCGAGACGGGGATCGCTGCTCTCCACCAGCCAGCGCCCGGGGCTGAGCGCCAGGATGGCACCTCCGGCACCGCCGCTGGATCCCGAAGGCCCCTGCGGCGGCGCGCAGCCGACCAGGGAGGCGATGATGCCCTCGACCTGTTCGGCGGTTTCCGGCCAGGCGGCTACCTGCACCAGGGAGATCAGCTTGCGCTCGGTGAGTGTGACGCCCGCTTCACCTGTGGGCACGCGGGCTTCGTTATGGCCCTTCAGAGGCGAGAGAACGTCAGACATGCATGCGGCTCCCGTCGGGATCGAAGAAGTGGGAAGAGACCACCTCTACCTCCACGCTGATGTTCTTCAGGGGGTAGGTGGCGAGGAGCTTTTCGCCGATGCGCTCCGGCCCGTTCTCCAGCAGGCCGAGGGCGATGTACTTTTCCAGCGCCGGGCTGTAGGTGGTGGAGGTCACGTGGCCGAGGCTGCGTGGCGGAGAGGCGGCATCCTCGGCGGCGATGAGGTGCGCGCCGGCGCGGATCCTGCCGCCGTCGGCGGAGACGAAGCCGACCAGTTTCAGCCGCGCCGGATCGGAGAGCCCATCGCGCTCCAGCATCGACGAACCGATGTAGTGCTTCTTGCGCGAAGTCATGCCGCCCAGGCCCAGGTCCGCCGCCGTGGTGCGGCCATCCAGCTCCGGCCCGGCGACGTGGCCCTTCTCGATGCGCAGGGTGCCCAGCGCCTCGACGCCGTAGGGGATCATGCCGAAGGGTTCGCCCGCCTCCAGAATGCGGGTCCACACTGCTTCCCCGTGATGGGCGCCGCAGTAGACCTCGTAGGCCAGTTCTCCGGAGAAGGAGAGCCGGGCCACCAGCACCGGCAGGCCGCCCAAGTGCCCCTTGCGCACGCCCATGAAGGGCAGGGCCTCGTTCGACATGTCGACATCGTCGAGGACGGCGGCGAGAACGTCGCGGCTCTTGGGGCCGGAGACAGCCATGCCCGCCCACTGCTCGGTGACAGAGGTGACGGCGACCTTCAGTTCCGGCCAGACCGCCGCCAGCAGGAACTCCAGTTGCGAGAGCACCGGCGCGGCGTTGGCGGTGGTCGTGGTCATGAGGAATTGGGTCTCGCTGAGTCGCCAGGTGGTTCCGTCGTCCCACAGGAAACCGTCCTCGCGCAGCATCAGGCCGTAGCGCGCCTTGCCTTCCGGCAGCTTCAGGAAGCCGTTGGAGTAGACTCGGTTCAGGAACTCCGCCGCGTCCGGACCCTGCACGTCGATTTTGCCCAGAGTCGAGACATCGACCAGGCCCGCGCTCTCGCGTACCTGGCGCGCCTCGCGGATATAAGCCTGTTCCACCGTCTCGTTGCTTCCGGCATAGGTGCGAGGGCGCAGCCAGAGTCCGGCGGCCTGCATCTCGGCACCGTTTGCGAGGTGCCAGTCGTGCAGCGCCGAGCGCCGGGTCGGCCGGAAGTGGGCGCCGCGTGCCTGGCCCGCCAGCGCGCCGAGGGAAACCGGCGTATAGGGCGGGCGGAAGCGGGTGGTGCCGACTTCGGGGATCGAGAGCTTGAGCTCCCGCGCCATGAGCGCCAGCCCGGTGACGTTGGAGGTCTTGCCCTGGTCGGTCGCCATGCCCAGCGTGGTATAGCGCTTCAGGTGTTCCACCGAACGGAAGCCCTCGCGGTGGGCGAGGGAGATGTCCGAGGCCGTGACATCATGCTGTAAATCGACGAAGGCCTTGCCCTTGCCGTGCGGGGGGCGGGCGTCCCAGACCGGCAGCGGCGCGTCGGCCAGGGGTTCGTCTTCCGCGCCCGCCAGGGCCGCCGGATGGGGCGAAAGTCCGCAGGCGCGCGCCGACTCCGACCCGGCTTGCGCACCCTCGGCGAGGGCGGCGGCGGTCCCGAGCGCCCCGTTGCAGGCTCCCGCGGCACGCCAGGGCTGCGAGGCCTCGCCCGGCAGGAAGGCGGTCAGGGTGTCGTCCCAGCGCGCCGGGCCGCCGGCCTGGCTCGCCAGGTGGATGGTCGGGGTCCAGCCGCCGGAGACCAGCAGGCAGTCGGCGCCGATCTGGCGCTGGGCGCCGTCACGCGCGCCTTGGATAGGATCGAAGGCCGCGACTTCTATGCCGCTGAGCCGCTGACCGCCGAGCGCGCGCGTGACCGCCTGACCGAGCAGCAGTTCCGCGCCGCTCTCCACGGCGATGGCCTGCGCCTCGGCGCCGATCTCCCGGCGGGCGTCGACGATGGCGCTCACGGCCACGCCGGCGGTGGCCAGCGCCGCGACGCTGCGATAGGCGCCGTCGTTGTTGGCGAAGAGGGCGACTCGGCGGCCCGGAGCGACGCCGTGGCGCTCGATATAGAGGCGGCCGGCGTCGGCCAGCATGACGCCCGGCTTGTCGTTGTCGCCGAAGACGATGGGCCGCTCGATGGCGCCCGTGGCCAGCACCACTTGCCTGGCGCGGATGGTCCAGTGCCGTTCGCGCGGCTGGCCTTCGGCCGGGGCCGCGACGTGGTCGGCAACGCGCTCCACGGCGCCCAGGGTGTTGTCGTCGTAGTAGCCATAGACCGTGGTGCGCGGCAGCAGGGTGACGTTGTCGAGCGCCGCCAGCTCAGCAAGGCTGTCCTGGGCGCTGGCTGAGCCGCGCAGGTTGCCACCCAGGCTGACCTGCTCGTCGGCGAGGATGACGCGCGCGCCGCTGGAAGCCGCGGCTGTGGCGGCCATGAGGCCGGCCGGGCCCGCGCCGACCACCAGCACATCGCAGAAGGCGTTCATCTCCTCATAGCGGTCCGGGTCGGGCAGCTTGGTCCCGGCGCCGAGGCCGGCCGCCTTGCGGATGAAGTGCTCGTAGAGCATCCAGGCCTTGGCCGTCGGGCCCATGAAGGTCTTGTAGTAGAAGCCCGCCGAGAGGATCGGCCCGGCGAGTTGGTTCATCGCCATGACGTCGAAAGCGAGGGAAGGCCAGCGGTTCTGGCTCGTCGCCTCCAGCCCGTCGTAGAGCTCGATCACCGTTGCGCGGGTGTTGGGCTCGGCGCGCGCGCCGCTGCGCAGCGTGACCAGCGCATTGGGTTCCTCGACGCCGGCCGAAAAGAGGCCGCGCGGGCGGTGATACTTGAAGCTGCGCCCGAAGAGGTCGACGCCGTTGGCCAGCAGGGCCGAGGCCAGGGTGTCGCCCTGATAGCCTTGATAGCGCTTGCCGTCGAAGGTGAAGCTCAGCGGCTTGCTGCGGTCGATCTGCCCGCCGGAAGAAAGGCGATAGCCGCTCATGCCACGTCGCGCCCTTGCTTCGGCGCCGATTCCGCCCAAGGGCCGACGAGCTCGGTGCCTTCGATCTTGTGGGTCACGGTATCGCGCGTCACCTTCAGCCATAGGCGGCAGCCCTGGCCGTGGTGCCAGTACTCGACGTGGCGGCCGCGCGGGTTGTCGCGGTGGAAGACGTAATCGCACCAGTCCTCGGCGCTGGCGCTTTCGGGATCGGGACGCTCCTTGGTGGCGTCGCCGCCGTAGGTGAATTCACCGACGTCGCGCGGGCCGCAATGGGGGCAGGGGATCAGCATTCTTGCGGCCTCCTAATGCAGTATGGCTTTAGTGAAGTTCGGGGCGCGGGCCGGCGCCGCGCTCGTCGATGACGCGGCCCTGGCAGAAGCGCTCCAGGGTGAAGGCGGCGTTCAGCTCGTGCGGGGCGTCGTTGGCGATGGTCGAGGCGAAGCACCAGCCCGATGCCGGGGTCGCCTTGAAGCCGCCGTAGCACCAGCCGGCGTTGATGTAGAGGCCGTCGACCGGCCCCTTGCAGATGATCGGGCTGCCGTCCATCGACATGTCCATGATGCCGCCCCAGGAGCGCAGCAGGCGCAGGCGGGCGAGGTTGGGGAAGAGCGTGACGGCGGCTGCCGCCACGTGCTTCACGATGGGCAGGTTGCCGCGCTGGGCGTAGGAGTTGTAGCCGTCGATATCGCCGCCGAAGACCAGGCTGCCCTTGTCCGACTGGGAGATGTAGAGGTGTCCGGCGCCGAAGGTGACGACGCCGTCGATCAGCGGCTTCAGTGCCTCGGAGACGAAGGCCTGCAGCACGTGGCTTTCGATGGGAATGTTGTTCAGCCCTGCCTTCTGCAGCACTACCGAGGAGTTGCCGGCCACGGCGACGCCGACCTTGCCGGCGCGGATGGTGCCGCGCGTGGTTTCGACGCCGACGATGGCGCTGCCCTCGCGGATAAAGCCGGTCACCTCGCAGTTTTCAATCAGGTCGACGCCCTGACGGTCGGCGCCGTAGGCAAAGCCCCAGGCCACCGCGTCGTGGCGCGCGGTGCCGGCGCGCGGCTGCAGCAGGCCGCCGGCGATGGGGAAGCGCGTGGTCGGGGACATGTCGATGCCGGGCGCGTATCTGGCGACCTGATCGCGGTCCAGCAACTCGGCGTCGATGCCGTGCAGGCGCATGGCGTTGCCGCGCCGCGCATAGGCGTCCATCTGGCTTGGGCTGTGCGCCAGGTTCAGCACCCCGCGCTGGGAGAACATGACGTTGTAATTTAGGTCCCGGGAGAGTCCCTCCCACAGCTTCATCGAGTGTTCGTAGAAATGGGCGTTGGCCGGCAGCATGTAGTTGGAGCGCACGATGGTGGTGTTGCGCCCGACGTTGCCGCCGCCCAGCCAGCCCTTTTCCAGCACCGCGACGTTGGTGATGCCATGGTTCCTGGCCAGATAGTAGGCCGTGGCCAGGCCATGCCCGCCGCCGCCGATGATGATGACATCATAGGCCGGCTTGGGCTCAGGTGAGCGCCATACGCGCTCCCACTTCCTGTTGCCGCTCAGGGCGTTGCCGAGCAGCGAAAAGACCGAATATCGCGCCATATCCAAAGGGTTCCTGGGAACTGAGGTCGGGCCATTAGGCCGCGGCGGCCCGCCTAGGTCCAGCGCCGGGCGGTACTATCGGATTATTCAATCTCGGGAATCGGCAGGGGTGATGGAGGGGCTAGCGGCCCAGATCCTGCTCCGGGCCGAGCGGCCGGGGCTGCTCCCGGATCCGCTGCTCGAAACCGCTGGCTGCGAAGGCGATCCGGCCGTTGTCGCAGTCGATTTCATAGTCCCGGAGGGTGACTTGCCCATAGGGAGAGGGGCGCGGATCGCCGCGCTTCAGCTCCATGATGAAGAGCTGCATGTAGTCTTTGAAGTCGACCCCGGCCTTGAAGTCCGACACGTTCCGGAAGACCAGTTCGCAGGGCGAGACCCAGAACCGGAAGCTGCCGTCCGGCAGCTTTTCCCAGCGGAAGATATAGTCGATATCCAGCGTCAGCCGGTGTTCGCTGTCCGGAAACCGCACAGCGTAGATGCGGCAGTCGTGCCAACCCATCTGGTCGAAGTCCGCATCGGTCCAAAGCTCTTTGACTTCCATGCCTATCGCCTCGGGGTCCTGGGGCAGGGATGCGCTCCCGCTTACACTAGTCGCAAAGCGGCCTTGGTTCCTCTAATTCGCCCTTCCATCAAGGGGGCCGATGAAGGGGCCGGCAGGAGCGGCGGCAAGCCACTGCCCAAACTTAGCGAAAGATCGTGGGCATGCTGAAGCCGTCGATCTCCTGACAAAGCATCGTATCGTAACTGGGCGAAATTCTCTGGGCCACGAATTGCTCGAGCTTCACAGGCAAATCACCCGAAGCTTCCTTGTTCATTGGAACATAGGACAAGATCGATCCGAACTCCGCCATGCCGTTACGCAAAGCGATCATGGCGGAATCATCAGAAGTCACGTAGTAGCGGCCGCCAGGATCGGTGGTCTCAAAGGTCAGACCGGCATTGAGGGCAAAGCCATCCAGGCGGCTTACGAGAGCTTCAGTTTCTTCGATAGTCACGCTGATCGTTACGCAGTAGGTCGCCGGAGTTTGCTCCGCCGCGGCTGCGGAGGGGAGAGCTGTAACGCTCAGGGTAAGCAGGGCCGTAAGGCATTGAAGGGCTTTGGTCTTCATCATCCGCCCCGTCCCATATCACCGACCCGCCAGATCAAGCGCTTCGCGGAGCGCTGCGCCGACCTCCTGCGCCGAACCATCGAGGATCGAAAGCGCGGAGCCTTGCATATCGACGAAGCCACTCTTCGTACCCTGGTTTTCCATCGGCGTGAAGAATGTTGTGTTTTCGCGCTGTCTGAGGCTTACCGACGATGTGTCACGCGCGAAGGTGTTCCATGACTTCACTTTGGCCGCTTTCAGCAGCGGCGTGACGATCTTGCTCCTTTTCGACTGGTTCGGATGAGGCACATTCTCCTTGGACCCGGCCAAGGCTGCGAGGACGGCCTCGCCCAACTCCTGGTCGGACGAATCCGATGCCAGCGTGAGGAAAGGGGCGCAAGCGATCCAGACACCGACATCCGTCTTTGACTGGGAGTGCAAGACTATCTGCGCGTCGCGCAGGTATACCGCCGCACTGGGTTCCTGAGCTCTGCGGGGCCGGGTACCAAAAAACGGAAGCTTCATTCCTGCAGTTTAGCGCGAAAGCGACCTCCGCCACCCTGATTTTACCGGTCATCGCTTCAGCCGATGCAGGGTTATCGTTCTCGCCGATTGTGCGCCCAAGGCCCCGGAAAGATCTTAGTCTCTCCCGGAAATCAGCCCCCTGGAGGAGTTCCATGGCCTTTCCGGACAGCAGCCGCTACGTGATCATCGGCGCCGGTATCCACGGTCTCTCGACCGCGCTGCACCTGGCGCAGGCGCTGGAGGCGCGGGGCCAGGGCGGCGGCAAGGACGTGCTCGTTATCGACAAGGGCGGCATCGCCGCCGGGGCCAGCGGCATCGCCTGCGGGGTGGTGCGCAACAACTACTTCCAGCCGGCCATGCGCGAGCTCATGGCGCACTCGGTCGCGGTCTGGGAGAGCGACCCCAAGGCCTACAGCTACCACCCCGTCGGCTATATGCAGATCAGCCCGGAGGTGATGCACGAGGACGTCGCCTCGATCTACAAGCAGCAGCAGGCCATCGGGTACGAGTCGGTCTTCATCGAGGGCGCAGGCGATTCCGACCGCTACATGAAGGGGCTCTTCGACGACTGGCAGGCCAAGGGCATCACTTCGGTCCTCCACGAGAAAAAGGGCGGCTACGCCAACAACACCGCGGCGCTCTACGGCCTCGCCGGCAAGGCCGAGGCGCTGGGCGTGCGCGTGCTGACCGGCGTCACCGTCACCGGCTTCGAGTTCGGCCACAATTCGGAGGCCGTGGCCGCCGTCGAGACCGACAAGGGGCGCATCGCCTGCGACCAGCTCGTCATCGGTACGGGTCCCTGGGTGCGCGACTTCTGGGACATGCTGGAGCTGCCCAAGAGCGTCGCCATCAAGGGCAAGGACGGCACGCTGCACGAGGACGTGCCCATGTGGCGCTACTGGCAGTTGGAGGAGGGGGTGCTGGGCGTCGAGCCGGGCACCCTCACCACCAACGACGGCGCCATGCCGCCGGTCATGCACGTGGATACCGACGCGCCGCTCCATTCCGACGTCGACGGCTCACTCATCACCGACCAGCTCTGGGGCATCTACTACAAGCCGGATTTCCATTTCAACGGCGTGCAGGGCGGCGCCTCGCCCTACGAGGTCACCACGCCGGTCGACGATGTCGCCATCGACCCCTATGGGCCGTCCTCGCCGGAGTTCGTCGCCTCGCCGGAGTTCGTGCACATGTGGTGCTCGGCCCTGGCGCATTGCCACAAGCGCTTCGAGGGGAAGATCGGCCTCTACAAGAAGGAGCCCTCGGGCGGCATCGGCTGCTTCACGCCGGACTCCTTCCCGGTCTTCGACCGCTTCCGCGAGAACGCCTACGTCATCGCGGACTCCAACCACGGCTACAAGATGATCGGCGTCGGCAAGCTGGTGGCCGAGGAAATGCTGAACGGGACGCCCGAACTGTTGAAGCCCTTCCGCTTCTCGCGCTACGCCGAAGGCGACCTGCACCCGGTCTCCCACAGTCCTTTTCCTTGGAGCTGAGGCCTCAAGGAATCTCTTCGACGGGGATAGCCTTGACGTCGATGGCCCTCATCTCCTCGGTAACCTCGCCCGTCACCCAATTGGCGACCGTCATGCCCAGCAGGCCGGTGACCGGCCCCCCGGCCTCGTCGGCCAGCGGCAGCAGCAGGCGTTCGCCGATCGAGGTCCGGTCGACGCCGTGGTAGACCATGCCCGACATGCAGACGACGCTTTGATCCTCCGCCACCCGCGTCCAGGCGCTTTCGATCAAGGCCAGGCGCTCCGGTTTCACCACGTCGCGTAGGTTCAGCCCCTTGAGGTTGGAGTGCCCGAAGACGCTTGAGACCTCCGTGCCCGCCAGCCGGTAGGTGAAGCCCTCGGCGGGCCGGTAGTCCATGAGGAAGACCCGCGACAGAGCCCAGCCGATATCCAGCGGGTCGATGTCGTTCTTCGACGGCATGAGGCGTCCCCGGCGCAGGGACCGCCAGTAATCGAACAGCCTGCGCAGGTCCGGCTTCTCCAGGAAGGACACGGCGGGAGACTCTCCGGTGCTTGGGCCAGGCCGCTCCCTATTCGCCGCCATGGACGCGCCCTCTCGATGTTGCGATTTCAGGGCAGGTCATCGACCGGAACGAAATGGTCCTTGGGATAACTCATTCCGATGGGGCCTTCCGGAGCGACCGAGTGGACCACGGTCATGCCGAGAATCCCGGTGACCTCGTTCCCCGCGTCGTCGCCGAGCGGCAGGAAGAGGCGTTCGCCCGTGGGCACCCTGTCTGCGCGCAGGTAGATCAGTCCTTTCATCCACATGACGCAGCGCTCCTCGACGACCCGGCGAAAGAGCCCTTCGACCATGACGGCACGATCCGGCGGCAGGAAGTCGCGCGGTTTCAGGCCTTTGAGGTTCGCCCGCCCGAAGACTCCGGCCACTTCCACCCCCGCCAGGCAATACACGAAGCCCGCGGCGGGCGTGTAGTCGAGCAGGTAGATCCGCGACAGCGCCCAGCCGATATCCAGCGGGTCGATGTCGTTCTTCGACGGCATGGAGCGTCCCTGGCGCAGGGACCGCCAGTAATCGAACAGCCGGCGCAGGTCGGCATCCTCGATGCGGACTGAGGTGTCCGTGTCTCCGCCATCCATGGGTTCCTGGGTGGTCTTCTGCCCCGGCATAGATTTTCCGCCCTCAACCATCATCAGATTGATTAATCCAATTGACGATAGTCGGCGTCGCTTGGCCGGATCAAGGCGTATCCCTTGCGTGCTTTGCACGCGGAAGGCGTCTGGGGTGACTTTGCGCCTTAGCTGGGGGGCTCGCGGTCCGGCCGGTACTGGTAGAGCCAGGTCTCGCTGAGCGGCTGGTCGCCCAGCGCCAGATACATCCGCAGTTCCACCGGCTCTTCGCTCCCGATGCCTCCATAGTCGAGTTCAAGATCGAAGACGGCGCGCCACGTATCGCTGCCCGGCACCGGCTCGGCAAAACTGCGGGAAACGTTGCCGCGTGAGGCGGTGACCACCGGTTCCGGCTCGCTTCCGGCCGACAGGCCCGGCAGGCGCCCGCCGTCGAAATCCACCACGAACTTGGTGAGCCCCGGCGGTCGCGGCTTGCCGGGCTGGCCGCCGCGGCCCAGGCGCGAGGCTGTCACCCGGGCGAAGTCGCGGGCCGGATAGGGTTCTTCGGCCAGCCAGTGGAGACGGTAGGTCAGATGCCGGCTGTCGCCCGCTCTTGCCGCCGCTTGCGGTACCCAGCAGGCGACGATGTTGTCGTGGATCTCGTCGTCGGTGGGAATCTCCAGCAACTGGACGCTGCCGGGACCCCAGTCGCCCAGCGGCTCGACCCAGAGGCTGGGGCGGCGCTCGTAGCGGACGCCGTCAAGGTAGTGGTCGAAATCGCGATCGCGCTGCAGCAGGCCGAAGCCGCGCGGGTCGTCGTCGAAGAAAGAGGAAAGGGTGACCCGTTGCGGATTGTTGAGGGGCCGCCAGAGGCGCTCGCCCTTGCCGGTCCACAGCGCCAGGCCGTCGGAATCGTGAATCTCCGGGCGCCAGTCCACGCGGGCGGGACGGTCGCCCTCCGCGTACCAGTACATGGAGGTCAAGGGCGCCAGGCCGAGCCGCGCCACATCGCGGCGCAGGAAGAGGTGCTTCTCCACGTCCATGGTGACGCCCGCGTTCCTCGTCAGGGAAAAGCGGAATGCGCCGGTCAGGCTGGGGCCATCCAGCAGGGCGTAGACAGCCACCGCATCGCCGGGCCGCGCGGCCGGAGCGATATAGAACTCGGTGAAGTCGGGGAACTCCTCGGGGCCCGAGAGCGTCGGGTTCACCACCACGCCGCGCGCCGAGAGGCCGTATTGCTCCAACTCGCCGATGGCGCGGAAGTAGGATGCGCCCAGGAAGGCGATCCAGTCGTGGGTCCGCCAGTCGTCGCGGCCCGTCGATTCCTGCAATCTAAATCCTGCGAAACCGGAATCCTCGGGCAGTTCGCGGGCGACGGAGTCCGGCGGCATCTCGAAATAGTCAGGCGCATAGAGGATCTCCCGCGCGGCCATGCCGCCTGCGCTGTCCCGCAGGTCGTGCATCTTCACCGACTTGCCGAAGAAGCGGCCGAGATGGAAGAAGGTCGCCGGATAGGCGCTCTGCGGTCCGGACGCACCGGGGCCGTAGAGCGCCCGGCCGGGGTCGAAGCGGATCTTGCCGTGAGCCTCGTAGTCGATCTGCTCCACCACTTCCGGCGCCGGGCGATAGGGCGGCCGGTAAGGCCCGGCGGCAGCCTCTTTCGCACGCCCGGTCAGCGCCTCGAAGCTGAAGGGCCGCGCCGGGCCGAAGCGCAGGCCGGCGGTGCTTTGCGCCCAGGCCTCCAGCGGCCCCAGCAGGGCAGGACCGGCGGCGCCGCAGGCGGCCCCCAGGGTGGCCAGTTCCAGCAGCCTGCGTCGGGAAAACGGTCTCGGCATGAGGCGGTCTCGTGTCTCTGTCTGTCGGAGGGGCGGGAAATGCGGGCAGACCCTAAGCGACGGCGCCGCGTCCCGGCCAAGGGCAATTTCCGGGCAAAAGACGGTGGCAAGCGGCCGCAACGGGCGCCGTCGTCAAGACTGACGCCACAGCGGAGGAAATGTTCCATTTCCCGCTGCCGCGCCGCCCCGCGCCTTATCCTCTCCGCGCCACGGATGGTCGCTTGCGGACCTGAAAGGCGGATGGCAGCCGACTATTCCTGGAACTGGCGGATCCCGGGAGGGGAATAGAAGAACAGGCGGTAACACAAGGAAGTTTTTATGAAATCCCATGCTCAGGCCGTTGTTATCGGCGGCGGTGTCGTCGGTTGCAGCGTCCTTTACCACCTGACCAAAGCCGGCTGGCGCGACGTGGTGCTGCTGGAGCGCAGCGAGCTGACCTCGGGATCGACCTGGCACGCCGCCGGCGGCATGCACACGCTGAACTCCGACCCCAACGTCGCCAAGCTGCAGAGCTACACCATCAGCCTCTACAAGGAGATCGAGGCGATCTCCGGCCAGTCCTGCAGCGTGCATATGCCGGGCGGCCTGATGCTGGCGGACACGCCGGAATGGCTGGACTTCCTGAAGGTGACCCAGGGCAAGGCGCGGGTCTTGGGCCTGGAGACCGAGCTCATCTCCATGGAGGAGGCGAAGGATCTGCATCCTCTCATCAACGAGAAGCGCTTCCTCGGCGCGCTCCACGACCCGATGGAGGGCCACGTCGATCCCTCAGGCGTCACCCACGCCTACGCCAAGTCGGCGCGCCTGGGCGGCGCCGAGATCGAGCGCTTCACCCGCGTGGTGGATCTGCAGCCGCTGAGCGGCGGGGGATGGGAAGTCGTTACGGACAAGGGCGGCATCAAGGCCGAGCACGTGGTGAACTGCGGCGGCCTCTGGGCGCGCGAGGTCGGCCGCATGGTCGGCTTGGAACTGCCGGTGCTGGCCATGGAGCACCATTACCTCGTCACCGATGAAATGGCGGAGGTGGCGGGGCGCGACCAGGAACTGCCGCACTGCATCGACTTCGGCGCCGAGATTTACATGCGCCAGGAGCGCGGCGGCCTCGTGATGGGCACCTACGAGCGCAACTGCGTGCCCTGGTCGCCCAAGCAGACACCCTGGGACTTCGGCCATGAGCTGTTGCCGCCAGACCTCGACCGCATTTCCGGCAACCTCGAGCTTGCCTTCGACCACTTCCCGGCGCTGGAGACGGCAGGCATCAAGCAGGCCATCAACGGCCCCTTTACCTTCGCCCCCGACGGCAACCCGCTGGTCGGCCCGGTGCGCGGTCTGAAGAATTTCTGGGTCGCTTGCGGCGTCATGGCCGGTTTCAGTCAAGGCGGCGGCGTCGGCCTGGCGCTCTCCAACTGGATGGCCGAGGGCGATCCGGGCTTCGACGTTTTCGCCATGGACGTATCCCGTTTCGGCGATTTCGCGACCATGGCCTACACCAACGCCAAGGTGCGGGAGAACTACGGCCGCCGTTTCCGCATCACCTTCCCGAACGAGGAGCTTCCGGCGGGGCGGCCGCTGCGCACCACGGCGATCTACGATCGCCTGAAGGAGGAAAACGCCGTCTTCGGCGCGTCCTACGGCATGGAGCACGCTCTGTGGTTCGCCCCCGAGGGCGAGGAGCCCATCGAGACCCCGACCTACCGCCGCTCCAACGCTTTCGAGACCGTGAAGGCCGAGTGCAAGGCGGTGCGAGAGGCGGTCGGCATGACGGAGACGGCCATCTTCGCCAAGTACGAGGTGACGGGACCCGGGGCCGAGGGCTGGCTCTCGCAGTTGCTGGCCAACCGCATGCCGCGGGAGGGCCGTCTGGTGCTGACGCCGATGCTGAACCCCGCCGGCAAGATCATCGGCGACTTCACCGTCGCCAAGGCGGGGCCGGAGCGCTTCTTCATCTTCGGCTCGGGCCCTGCCGAGGACTATCACATGCGCTGGTTCGAACAGCACCTCCCCGACAGTGGAGTGACGCTGCGCGCGCGCAGCCGCGATATGCACGGCTTTATCGTCGCCGGGCCGAAGTCGCGGGAGCTGCTGGCGCGGCTCACCGATGCCGACGTTTCCAACGCGGCCTTTCCCTTCATGGATTTCCGGCGGATGGATCTCGGCATGGTGCCGGCCTGGGTCGGGCGGATCAATTTCACCGGCGACCTGGGCTATGAGCTTTGGGTGGCCCCGGACGATCTGCGCCGCCTCTATGACGACCTCTTGGCGGCCGGCGGGGACCTCGGCCTGCGGCAATTCGGCCTCCGCGCCATTCTCTCCCTACGCCTGGAGAAGAGCTATGGCACCTGGGCGCGCGAGTACCGCCCGATCTACACCCCGGCGGAGGCGGGGCTCGGCCGCTTCGTCGACCTGCGCAAGAACGACTTCATCGGCCGCGACGCGGTGCTGAGAGAGAAGGACGCCGGCCCCAGGCTGCGTCTCGTCACTTTCGTCGTCGATGCGGCCGGCGCCGACGTGGTGGGCGACGAGGCGGTGTGGCACGACGGCGGGGTGGTCGGCTGGGTCACCTCCGGCGGCTACTGCCACTGGGCCGACTGCTCGGTGGCGCTGGCCTATGTGCCGGCGGAGCTGGCGGCGGCCGGCGGCGGCTTTCAGATCGAGATCCTGGGGGACCTCCGTGCGGCGCGACTGCAGCCGGAGCCGCTGTTCGACCCCCGGCGCGAGCGGATGCTGGGGTAGGCGGGGCCGGCAGCCGGCATCGCCATTCTCGCCGGAGCGATTGCGAGATGGCCGATAGCGACGAATAAGTTGTCTTCCGCTATGGTCATGGTTGTGGCGGCGGCGTAGTATTCCGGCCGGCCTTAAAGGGCGTATCGGGCCAAAACTGGTATGGAAAACAACCCGCTGCAGGACCAATTTTCGACCAATTTCTGTTGTGGTTACGAAGATTTGTCGTGCAGTATGAAGCGGGTTCCCGGACTGCGGGAATCAGCCACGGTGAAAGCCTCGGGAAACAGGGGCGGTGGAACGAAATGGTACTTAGGGAGGAAAGCAACAGCGCGCCGCAGGACCTTGGGTAGCGCCGGTATCGCGCGGTCGTGGCGAGGGCTGTCGCACCGCCGGTGACGGTCGCCTGCGACCAGGAATTTCAGTCAATTGATCGCCGCAATACCGCCACGGCGCCGCCACGCGGCCGCTGGTGCGGTGGCCGGGTTGTCGCCTGGTCGGTTCCGTTTCGGTTCTGCGGTATGTTCACGATTTGTGGATTTGCACAAGAATCGAAGGTGGTTTGTGCTAGTTTTGAAGGGTTGGTGACGTCCGGTCTCGATGCCAGCCAAAGTCCGAGGAGGACCGGCCCACGACGGGTCATCAATAAAAATGGGAGGAAAGCTGTGAAGAATAAGTCCGAAACAAAAGCAGTATCGCGCCGCAAGCTCCTGAAAGGCGGCGCCATTGCCGCCGGTGCGACCGCGGCGAGCACGCTGGCGGCGCCGGCTGCCATCGGCCAGGCCCCGCTGGTTGTGAAGATGCAGACGTCCTGGCCGGCCTCCGATATCTGGATGGATTTCGCCCGCCAGTATGTCGAGCGCGTGGAAAAGATGTCCGGCGGCCGCCTGAAAGTCGACCTCTTGCCTGCTGGCGCCGTGGTCGCGGCTTTCCAGGTGCTGGACGCGGTGAACGACGGCGTGCTCGATGCCGCCCACACCGTGCCGGTCTACTGGTACGGCAAGCACAAGGCCGCCTCGCTGTTCGGCACCGGTCCGGTGTTCGGCGGCAGCGCCAACACCATGCTGGCGTGGTTCTATGCCGGCGGCGGCAAGGAGCTCTACGCGGAACTGACCCAGCAGATTCTCGGCCTCAACGTCTATGGCTTCTACGGCTTCCCGATGCCGGCTCAGCCTTTCGGCTGGTTCAAGGAGCCGGTCAGCAAGGTGTCGGACCTGCAGGGCTTCAAGTACCGCACCGTGGGCTTGGCCGCCGATCTCATGCAACGTCTCGGCATGAGCGTGGCCCAGTTGCCGGGCGGTGAAATCGTGCCGGCCATGGAGCGCGGCGTGATCGACGCCTTCGAGTTCAACAATCCGTCGTCCGACATGCGCTTCGGTGCTCAGGACGTGGCCAAGAACTACATGCTGTCGTCCTATCACCAGGCCAGTGAGTCGTTCGAATTCCTCTTCAATAAGGATTTCTTCGACGACCTGCCGGACGATTTGTCGGCCATCCTGCAGTACGGCGTGGAGGCGGTCAGCACCTCCAATACCGCGCTCGCGCTGGATAACTATTCTTCGGACCTGCAGAAGCTGCAGTCCGAACATGGCGTGACCGTCCACCGGACCTCCAAGGAGATCCTCGACGCCGAGCTGAAGGCCTGGGACGAGTTGATCCCGACCCTGGAAGAGGACGCCTACATGAAAAAGGTCCTCGACAGCCAGCGCGCCTGGGTTGAGCGGGTTGTGTTCTACGAGTTGATGAACTCGCCGGACTACGCGCTTGCTTATAACCACTACTTCCCTGGCAAGCTGAAACTGTAAGCTGCGGGATTTCTGCATGACCGCTCCGGCTGCTCGGTCCACAATACCGGCGCCGGAGCGGATTGCTGATTGCCCCCGGCAAGCAGTTGGTTTTCGAAGCATTCAACAATGGCTGAGATGAGGCGATGATCCGCTACATCAGGTTTGCCGACCGGCTTTCGGCCTGGTTCGGCAAGGCCTTTGCCTGGACGATCCTGGTAATGACCTTCGGCATGGCCTATGAGGTTTTCGTGCGTTACCTGCTGAACGCGCCGACCTCCTGGTCGCTGGACGTCTCCTTCATCATGTACGGCACGCTCTTCATGATGGGCGGCGCCTACACGCTGTCGCGCGGCGGCCACGTGCGCGGCGATTTCATCTACCGGCTCTGGCAGCCGAAGACCCAGGCGAAGGTGGAACTGGTCCTCTACTTCATCTTCTTCTTCCCCGGCGTTCTGGCCCTCGTTCTTTCCGGATGGAAGTATGCCGCGCGTTCCTGGGGCTATCTGGAGGTCAGCGTAAACAGCCCCGCCGGCGTCCCCGTCTTCCAGCTGAAGTCGGTGATCGTGGCGGCGGGCCTGCTGCTGGTGGTCCAGGGTATCGCCCAGATCATGCGCTGCATCCTCTGCATCCGCACAAACGAATGGCTGCGGGCAGCCGACGACATCGAGGAAACCGAGGTCATGCTGATGGACAAGAAGGCGCACGAGGTGCTCGACCACGGTTCCGAGGCCATCGACTACGTAAAGCCGTTGGACCAAAACACCGGCCGGGGTGACACGCGCTCATGAGCGATCCGCAAATTGCCCTCTTCATGCTGGGCATCTTCATTATCATCATCTTCCTGGGCTTTCCGATCGCCTTCACGCTGATGGCCATGGGCATCAGTTTCGGCTACTACGCCTACTTCGACGGCCCGCGCATGTGGCGGGCCTATAACCGGGCGGTGGAAGGGGGCGCGGATTCCTGGACCCAGGCGGAGCTCTGGGTCGAAGGCCTGTTCAACAACCGGATTTTCGACCTCTTCATCAATCAGACATACTCGGTGATGACCAACGAGGTCCTCACGGCGGTGCCGCTGTTCCTCTTCATGGGCTATATCGTGGAGCGCGCCAATATCGTCGCGCGGCTGTTCTCCACCCTGAACATCGCCTCGCGGCGGATTCCCGGCTCCATGGCCGTGGCGGCGCTCATCACCTGCACGCTCTTCGCCACCGCCACCGGCATCGTCGGCGCGGTGGTGACGCTGATGGGGCTGCTGGCGCTGCCGGCCATGTTGAACGCGCGCTACGAGAGCAGCTTCGCGTCGGGCATCATCTGTGCCGGCGGCACGCTGGGCATCCTGATCCCGCCGTCGATCATGCTGATCGTCTATGCCGCTTCCTCGGGTGTGTCGATCGTGCAGCTCTATGCCGGTGCGATCCTGCCGGGGCTTCTGCTCTCGGGACTCTATCTTTGCTATGTGGTGGGGCGCGCTATCGTGCAGCCGCAAGTGGCGCCGCGACCAAGGGCCGACGAGGTGCCGGACATTCCTTTCTTCAAGCTCGTCGTGTTGCTGCTGACGTCGTTCTTCCCGCTCGCCTTTCTTATCCTGGCGGTTCTGGGCGCTATTCTCTTCGGCCTGGCGACGCCGACAGAAGCGGCCTCGATCGGCGCGCTGGGCGGCCTGGTCCTGGCCGTCGCTTATCGGGCGCTGACCTGGAATCGGTTGCGGGAATCGGTCTACCTCACGGTGCGCACGACGGCGATGGTCTGCTGGCTCTTCGTCGGGTCCTGGACCTTCTCCTCGGTCTTCTCCTACCTGGGCGGTGAGCAGGTCATCAACGAGTTCGTCACCGGCCTCAACATCTCGCCACTGCAGTTCCTCTTGCTGGCCCAACTCATCATCTTCCTGCTCGGCTGGCCGCTCGAGTGGTCGGAGATCATCATCATCTTCGTGCCGATCTTCCTGCCGCTGCTGCCGCACTTCGGCATCGACCCGCTGTTCTTCGGCATTCTCGTGGCCCTGAACCTGCAGACGTCCTTCCTGACTCCGCCGATGGCGATGTCGGCCTACTACCTGAAGGGGATCGCGCCACCTCAAGTGCAGTTGGTGCAGATATTCAAGGGCTGCTTCCCCTTCCTGCTGCTGGTGTTTGTTGCCATGGCGGTGCTCTACCTGCAGCCGCAGATCGCCTTCTGGCTGCCTGGCCTGATCTACGGGTGAGCCGATGGTTGTGGTGAACGACGATATCCTGAGGCTCGATGCGGTCGAACTGCGCGACCGGCTCGCCGGTGGCGCGCTTAGGGCCGTGGAATTGGCCGAGGCTTGCCTCGGCGTCGTCGGCCGCCGCGAGGAGGACGTCGGCGCCTGGGCCTGGCTGGATGGCGACCATGTGATGCAGCAGGCCCGCCGGCTGGACGAGCATCGCGCGGCCGGGCGCCCCATCGGACCGTTGCATGGCCTGCCGGTGGGTTTGAAGGACGTCATCGACACCGAGGGGATTCCCACCGAGAACGGCACGCCGCTGGATGCCGGCCGCAAGCCGTCAGCCGATGCCTACGTGGTCAAACGTCTGAAGCAGGCCGGCGCGCTCATCATGGGCAAGACGGTGACGACCGAACTGGCCCTGCGCAGTCCGGGCAAGACGCGCAATCCCCATGATCCGGCCCACACTCCCGGTGGCTCCTCCTCGGGGTCCGCCGCCGCGGTGGCCGCGGGCATGGTGCCGCTGGCGCTGGGCACTCAGACCGTGGGCTCGGTGATCCGGCCGGCGTCCTTTTGTGGCGTGGTGGGCTACAAGCCGACCTTCGGCGCGATACCGCGCAGCGGGGTGCTTTCCCAGGCGCCGTCGCTGGATACCCTGGGCGTCTTCGGCGCCAGCATCGGCGCGGCCGCCTTGCTGGCCGACAGCCTCTTCGGCCAGGACGACGGCGATCCGGCGACCGCCCTGATGCCGTCGCCGCGCCTGCCGGAGACCGCCGCGTCCGCGCCGCCGGTGAATCCGGCCTTCGCCCTGGTGCGCCAGCCGGCCTGGGACACCGCTTCGGCCGACGTTCACGACGGTTTCGCCGAGTTGTCGGAGGCCCTGGGCGAGAACTGTGACGAGGTGGAACTGCCGCCGGTTTTCGCACAGGCGCTGCAGCTCTGCGAGTTGGTGCAGCTCGCGGAGCTTTCCAAGTCCTATCACCACTATGAAAGGCGCGGCCGCGACAAGCTGAGCGGCGAGATGCAGCAGGCTATAGACGAGGGCCGGCGTATCCTGGCGCACGATTACCTGGCGGCTCTCGACTGGCCGCGGCTGTTGAACGATGCGCTGGAGGCGATCTTCAGCCGATACGATGCGATTCTCACGCCGGCTTCCCCGGGGGCGGCGCCGGAAGGGCTGAGTTCCACCGGCAGCCCGGCCTTCAACGGCATCTGGACTTTCTGCGGCACGCCCGCGGTGACGCTGCCGCTGTTGCAGGGGGAGAATGGCTTGCCGGTCGGCGTGCAACTGGTCGGCCGGCGCGGCGACGACGGCCGTCTGCTGCGCAGCGCGCACTGGCTGGCCGGATTTCTTGCCGAAGCGGCATAGAACGCGCGATGCAGAGGGTACGAAGATATGATAATTGATAAGGTGATTGGCGTCTTGGCCGTGGCTGTGCTGCTCGGATTCTTCGGTATCCTGGTCGGCTTTGTCCCCGATCCCGAACTGATCGCGGTGATCGTCGTCGTCGCCGTGATGGCGATCTATGAATTCTATGTCATGCTCTTCAAGACAAAGAACGGCGGGCAGTAGAGCAAGGAAACCGCTAGGGCTGATCAGGGCCGGCGGGAATCGCCAGAGGCGATCCACCGCCCCTGTGGATCCGATCTGGTCTCCCTTGTTGTGGCGAATCGGCCTTGGCGCGGTAGAAGGCGGGGCCGGACCTGCTGCTTCCTGTGTTTCACCAAACAGTTTCCTAAAAATTGCGAATGTATTCCGCCGCCTCTGACTTTTCTTTTCATTTCGTACTGCCTCAGGAATATTTTTCGATTACGTTCGCCGGAAAGTCACGTTGCTCCGTGAAAGTCATTGTATTTGTTTCGGCGGCAGCGTTATCCTTCCTGTCAGGAGTATTCGGAAAGCGGAGCCTCGCGCTTCCGAGCAGCTTGGCGGCTGCGGCAGCGCGAAACGTGAGCGAAAGGGCTCATGCCTGACTTTCTGAATGAAGCGGCCGTGCGATCTCCGGTCTGATTATCGCCGGAGCCGCCGCTCCCGGATTGGATCATAGTCGATGCATCAAGCCTACTTGCCTGCCTTGCGGGGGTGCGTGCTGTGAGAAATCGCTTTCGAGAGGGCCCGTATCCGGAACCCCCGGCGGCGCGGCGGCAAACGCTCGTGAACCGGGCGAGATGTCTCTTCCGTAGAACTCCGTAGGCGATGCTCGCAGGTGGAGGAGGGGTGATCGATGAAAGTTGCCCTGGCCGATGACCATGCGCTCTTTCGTGCGGGGCTGCGATGCGCGCTGAGCGATGCCTTCGGCGACGAGATAGAGGTGGTGGAGGCATCCGATTATAACGGGCTGCAGACTATTCTCAGCGGATCCGGCGACCTTGACCTGATACTCTGCGATCAGTGCATGGCGGGAATGGATCCTGACAAGAGCATTCGCCGTCTCGTCGAATTGCGCCCGGAAACGCCGCTTGTCGTGGTCTCCGCTTCGGAGAGGCCGCTCGATGCCCGCCGATCGATCCAGCAGGGCGCCAGGGGGTACATCTTCAAAAGTGACAGTCTCGCGGTCTTGGAGCGGGTTCTGGAACTGGTGTTGGCCGGAGGCGCCTACGCGCCGGTTTCGGCCTTGATGGCGTCATCGGAACCGTCTTGCCGTACTGCGCCGGCCGGTGGCGAACCCGGCGCCGGTGAAGTGGAGAAGCCGGTTCAGTCTCTGAGCCGCCGTCAGACGATGATCTTCGAGCGGCTGGTGGACGGAAAATCCAACAAGCTGATCGCGCGCGAACTGGGCATCGCCGAAGGTACGGTCAAGGCTCAGTTGCGCACGGTCTTCCGCAAGCTGGGGGTTCACAATCGCACCCAGGCGGCGCTTTTCGCCGCGCAGGTCTTCGGGACGGAACGTCGCGGCGGCGGCCGGGCCGCGGACGATTGGGCGGAAGGCGACGGCAGCCAGGACGCTTCGCCGGCCCCGCGGCAGAACGCGGACGGCAGGGTGAGGTTTACGAATTGCCCCGGGGGCTCGGTCTTTCCGGTTGGCCGCGCCGGTCTGGCGTAGCCGCGATGTAGATCCTCGATGGTTCGGACGACGCTGGCACATTGATTGCTTTCGTCACTGCGGGACGACGGGACATCGCGCCGGACAACCGGCGAAGCCGAGCGGAACCGCGGAGGACCAGATGATCAAATGGGCAGTCGCCGCCACGCTGGTGCTTGCGTCGGCTCTGTTGGCGCCGGGCAGCGGCCGGGCTTGGCAAAATCAAACCGGAGACGCTTTGCTGCTGCTGGATGCGGCACCGCTCGACGCAGGGGCATTGAGCCGGGAGGCCGCGCGCGGCGCCGGCCTTGAGATGCAGCCTGTGCCGGGCCCGGTCAACGACTTCGGGGTCATCCTCTGGGACGAGATGAAACAGGGCCGGCCGCCTGCGCCGCAGCCGCGCGTGATGTCCGGCGGGCAGGGAATGAACTCGGTCAGTGCGAAGTCCCGATAAAGGGGCCGGGTCTTCTCCGCCCTTCGCTGAAGGCCGTCAACGCCAACTGCAGGGTCCGTCGTCCTTACACCGTAAAGCTCTCGATACGTTTCAGCCGCGAGACCGGTTGCGGCGCCGGCTGTTGCACAAGCGGACGGACTGTAAAGCCAGATGAACCCCTGCCGTCGGGTTCTGAAACCCCATCGAAGCCGGGGGCCGCGGCGGCCCGTCCATGACCCAAGGGAATCCAGGCCAAAGAGGAGACCGGCGCGCTGTGGCACGGCTGTTGCTTCTTGTCCGGGGGAAGGCGTGCGAAGCAGGCCTTCATGCGGGAGGTCCCACAGGGCGGCCGGCCCCTTCGGGGGTGAAGGCGGCCGGCGAGGGAACCTTCCGGCAAGCCACGCTTCCCGCGTGGAAGCGAAGGACCGGAAAAAGCAACACTAGGAGACCGATCATGAAGAAATCTCTTATCGCAGCCGCCTCGGCTTTCGCCCTGATCATTGGCGGGACGAGCCCGTCCTGGGCCTTCCTCGACGACCAGGAGAATACCGCCGTGGCCGTCAGCGTCCTCGGTCAGACCCACACCAACAACGGGAACGTCAACACCATGAACGCCCTCCTGCAGGCGCAGGGCAACGTTCTGAACAACAACTTCGGCAACAACACCTTCCGCGCCCAGGTGCTGAACCAGCAGAACATCAACTCGGGCGTCAACTCGGCCCTGCAGGGCGCCAACTCGGTGGCCATCGGCGCCAACGTGATGAACTGACCCTTTGAGATCGTAAAACGGCTTCTGCGAGGAGGCCTGTCCGGTGCGCTCCCGTCCGGGGGGCACCGGACCCCCCCGCGGAGACGATCTCGCAACCTGCAATGCTTGGGAGGCGTTGCCATGTTGTCCAAGATGCAAAGGCTCGCCTTTTCGGCAGCCATCGCCGGCGCCGGCGTTCTCTGCAGCGCGGTTCCGGCGGCGGCGGAGAGCGCGTTCCTGGATTGGGGAGCGGTGCCGGCGCAGGAACTGGCCGAGGAGCGCGGCATGGCCCTGGCAATCGATGAGGCCGAGCTCGCCAAGGCCATCGGCGCGCAGCAACAGACCGTCGACATCACCGGAGATGTGCTGGCGGCGGCCGGTGACAACAATTTCGGATCTCATACCTTCGCCGGCCAGATAATGTCGGTGAACATCTTCAATACCGGCCACAACAACGCCATACAGGTCCAGAACGTCATAGCGGTGACCGTGCTCGACAGCACGGTCTCGCCATAGGGGCGGGCGCAATGGGACAGGCACAGAGCATTACGGCCCTTCGGCATGTGGCCTGCCTGCTGACGGTCGCCGGCCTGCTGGCGGGATCGAACCTCTCATTGTCCGTTGCCAGGGGTGCGGAGGCCCGTTTCGTCTCCGCCGGCGGCATGGCGTTCAATCTCAAGGTAAAGAGCTTCAGGGAGCGCAAATGGGAGTCGGTGATCCGGCAGGAGCGCGACTTTTCTTGCGGTTCGGCCGCGGTCGCGACTTTGCTCTCCTATCATTACAATCGCCCCACCCATGAGGAAGAGGTCTTCCAAGCGATGTTCGCCGCCGGGGATCGCGAGAAGATCATGGCCCAGGGATTCTCGCTGCTCGATATGAAACGGTACCTGGACACCCAGGGCTATACGGCCGACGGCTTCCGGGTCTCTCTCGATAAGCTGGCCGAGGTCGGCGTCCCGGCGATCGTCCTGCTGAACATCAGCGGCTATCGGCACTTCGTCGTGATCAAGGGAATCTCCTCAGAGGATGTCCTTGTCGGCGATCCGTCGCGCGGCATTCAACGGTACAAGCGGGCGGCCTTCGAGGAGTTTCTGGAAAACGACATCGTTTTCGTCGTTCGCACCAAGGTCGACGTGGCCAAGGCGAACTTCAACCTCGTCGAGGATTGGGCCGCTCATCCCAAGGCGCCGCTAGGGCCGGCGGTTGCCCAGAGCAACCTGGCGAACATCACGATCTATCTGCCCGGATCGGGCTTGCGCTGAGGAGGCATCCGATGTCCAGCAGAGTCGTACCGACAGCCCATAGAAAGACCTTCGGACGTGCCGGCCGGGCGGTGAGAGGCTGCGTATTGGCGGCCGTGGCGGCGCTGGGCGTGGCAGCCTGCTCCAGCGTAACAAGCCACCAGGCCTTGCGGGCTGCCCAGCCCTGCGGCCCCGGAGACGGCGCGGCCGAGGCCGGATCCGGATGTCCCGGGCAGGGCAACGTGCTGGTGGCCATGGCCAGCGGGCAGCCGATCGCGCGGGACGACGTGGTCGAGCGCCGGGTTCTTGACCAGCAGCGCGGCGGTTACATCGTCGCCGGCGGAATGAGGATCGATTTTGGTTTCAGGTTCGAGACCATCGTCAACGGCGTTCCCCAATTGACCTCGGTTCTGACCTACGATGAGATCCTCGCCAATCACGGGCGTTTCGCGAATCCCAGTTCGATCGTCCTGGGCGGGGGTGAACTGGGAACCACCCGGATCATTCACGCTGTTGGCGGGCCCAATGGGATCGGCACCACGATCATCACGGACCAGAGCGGTATCGATATCCGTAGCGTCTCGGTTCTGGCCATCGATATCCTCAATCTCACGCGGCTCCACAAAGGCGGGCCGAACATCGGCAGGGGGCATCGCCCGCTGCCGCTCGAACTCCACCAGGCCTTCGTCAATTCTCTGCAGTAGTTCGGGCGGGCGATCCGTCGCCGCCGGTCGCCGGGGCCTCGTCAGTTCAGGTCGAAAGTGATGGGGGTGCGCAAGGTCAGCACGACGTCCGGGGCATCCTCGGTAATGCCGACCTGGGTGTTGAGGTTGATGTTGATGTCGTCGGTGAGGGCGTAGGAAAAGCCCAGGCTCAGTCGCCCGACATCGAAGCTGTCGGACTTGATGGTGGTGCCGTCGATCTCCTGCTCCGTCTCGAAGACGAAATCGTGAGCGTAGCCGACGCTGAAGGACGCCTTGTTATTCAGTGCAAATCCCATCCCGAAGCCGAAGCCGACAACGTCGCCGGGCTGAACGTCGCCGACATGAGAGTCGCCAATCGTCTCGTCCACGTCATAGCCAAAACTGTGAGTATAGCTGGCATTGGCGAAAAACACCGCCGGATCGCTCGGATAAATGACCGAGACGCTGGGCTGGACGGCCCAGAAGCCGGATCCGGTGGAAAGCTCCGTCTCGATTCCGTCCTCATCGCGGTCGACGTCGAAGGGGCCGCGCCCGGTGGGAGACTTCACCCGGGCGTTGGCGACGAAGATGGGCCAATCGTCCTGCCCGGAGTTCAGTTGATAGCGGAAGGTGGCTTCGATATCGCCAAGATTGGCCGCATCGAGGCTGCTGGCTTCCGAGCCGCCGCCGCCGCCGACCACGTCGCGGGTCACATCGTCGTTGCGGTAAACGAAGGGGACGCGGACTTCGACTTCCGAGCGGTCGGTCACGCCGTAACGTACCGTGCCCGCGGCGGTTATGGTATCGCGGTCGGCGTCCGATACTTCGATGTCGCCGACCAGAACGGTCTCGATGATTTCGACGCCGTCGAAGAAGAAGCGAGTGCTTGTGGTGTTTTCGTATTCGATCGACGGTTCTACTACCAGGTGGTTCCTGCGGGTCAGGACGCCGCCGATGTCCTGCACGCCGGACACGTCGATACGCCGGCGTTGAGCGTCGGGGTCCTCCTCGCCGACGGGCCGGTCCGGCGTCCCGCCCTGCGCTTGCTGTGGCCCGGACGGAGCGGTCACGTAGATAACGCCCGGTGCCGCGTTGCGGCCGGAGCTGGGCTGTGGGTAAGGAGAGCCGCTATCGGCGCCGGGCGCGATCTGGTAGGGCGGCTGTCCGGATATTCCCCGGATGGCATGTTCCAGTTGGTCGATCCGGAGGCGCTGCGCTTCCAACTGCTCGCGCTGTTTCTCGATCAGATCGTACAACTGTCCGACGGTGTAGATCACCGGCTGGTGCTGCGGGATGTCCTGGGCAAAGGCGGTGCCGGAGAGGAGGGCAATGCCGAGGGAGCTCACCACTGCCGATCCGATCGAGCGTCCGGGATTGACTGTAGGCATGACCACTTCCTCTGTTTCGATTCTAGTTGGCCCGCGTCGGTGCGGCCCTGCTGCGGATGTGATATTTGTCGATCAGCCGGTAGAGCGTGACGCGGGAGACACCGAGAGCCCGCGCGGTCGAGGTCACGTTCTGGGCGTGCCGGCCCAGGCTTTCGCGAACCATCCGTTCCTCCACGCGCGCCTTTACCTGTTCCAATGTGGTTGTCCGGCAGTCGGTGGGGCGCCGCGAGATCTCCTCCGAATCGGGCGGCGCTGCGCGTTCCGTCGCTTGGCCGGCTGCATGATCGTTGGCGCTATCGGGAATCGCGTTGCCGTCGAGCCCGAGGTTGCGGGGCGATAGGAGCGGGTCGTCGGCCATCACTATCGCGCGCCTGACCCTGCTGATCAGCTCACGGACGTTGCCGGGCCAGGAATAGAGGCGAATGGCTTCCACGGCCGGGCTGCTCAGGCGATAGTCGCCACGGTCCATCTCGGCGGAGAAGCGCCTCACAAAGAACTTTGCCAGCAGAATGATATCATCCCCGCGCTGGCGCAGCGGCGGGATGTCCAGCCGCAAGCAGTTCAGGCGATGGAAGAGATCCTCGCGAAACGCGCCGCGGCGCACCTGCTCCTCCAGCTTGTGATTGGTTGCAGCGAGGACCCTTAGCGTCAAGGGCACCGGCTTGTTGCTGCCGACCCTTTCGATGGTCAGTTCCTGCAGGAAACGCAGCAAGTGAGGCTGCAAGTCCAGCGGCATGTCGCCGATCTCGTCGAGCATCAGGGTGCCGCCGTTGGCTGCTTCGATCTTGCCGATCTTGCGTTGATGCGCGCCGGTAAAGGCGCCCTTCTCGTGCCCGAAGAGTTCGGAGGCGACGAGAGAAGAAGGCAGGCCGCCGCAGTTGATCGCCACGAAGGGGCCGGCGGAGGCGTCCGAGCGTTCGTGTATGGCCTGCGCGGCGAGTTCCTTGCCGGTGCCGCTCTCGCCTTCGATGAGGACCGGAGCATCGGTGCGCGCAAAGCGGCGAATCGCTTCGAATACCGCTTTCATCGCTGGGCTCTCGCCGACCATGAAGGGCTCCGCGAAGGCTGAGGATGGTCGCTCGGCAGCGGTCTGGCCGTGCCTCTGCGGCTTCAGCCCGCGCAGCAGGGCGTTCAGATTGGGGTCGGTCTGACACAGTTTGACCAGAAGATCGGCCAGCTCCGCGTGGCCAATCGCCATTATCTCGGACCGCCCCAACTGGCCGTCTGCTTGGGCCGTGCTCTCGATCCGCTCCGGCTTCATGCTCTCCCCTGAACCGGCTGGTATTCGTTCTGCTTCGGTGCCGGTTGCATCAACGCCTGGCTAGTAGCGAAGTGTAGCTTTTATGTGTAATGCTCACGACGGTGCATAAGCGCTATGATTGTTCCGGTGGCGGCGCAAACGGCTCTAAACCTAAACCAAAGGCCTACTTCGCCGGAGGCGGGGGAGGGGGCGGGAAGGCGCTCTGCGTGCTGGGATTGCGGCGCTGCGTGTCCCTTGGATATCGAACGCCGTGACGAACGCCGGACGCGGCGATGGCCTGCCGCGGGAGTATCTAAGGTGCTATTCCTTTCGGCCTTTCCGGTGCCGCCTCGGAGGAGGCCTCGGTACTGGGTCGAGATGGCCGCAGAGCAGGCGGAGAAGCGATAATGAGGTTAGGACGATAGGCATGAAGATCGCACTCTTGGACGATTATCAGGGGGTGGCGTTGAGCAGCGCCGATTGGTCGGCGGTGCACGCCAAGGCGGCGGTGACGGTGTTCCGCGACACCATCGTGGACCCCGATGCGCTGGTGGCGCGGCTGTGCGATTTCGAGGTCGTTTGCATTATGCGGGAGCGCACACCCTTTCCCAGGGCCTTGCTGGAGCGTCTGCCCAAGTTGAAACTGTTGGTCACAACAGGTCACCGCAACGCTTCCGTCGACGTGGCCGCGGCCAAGGAACTGGGCATCGCCGTCAGCGGCACGCCGTCCTCGGCCCATGCGGCGGCGGAGCTGACCTGGGCGTTGATCATGGCGGCGGCCCGGCGCCTGGATATGGAGAACCGTTCGTTCCGCGCGGGCGGTTGGCAGGCTGGCCTTGGACGCGACTTGAACGGAGCCACCCTGGGCGTCGTCGGCTTGGGACGTCTGGGCAGCCTGGTGGCGGGCTATGGCCGTGCCTTCGGAATGAGGGTCGTCGCCTGGAGCCAGAACCTGACGCCGGCGCGAGCCGCGGAATGCGGGGCCGAGGCTGTCGAAAAGGATACGCTGTTCGGTCAGGCCGATTTCATCACCTTGCACCTCAAGCTCAGCGAGCGCAGCCGCGGCTTGGTGGGCGCGCGCGAACTGGCGTTGATGAAGCCGGATGCTTGGCTCGTCAACACTTCGCGCGGGCCGATTGTCGACCGCTCCGCCCTGCTGGCGGCCTTGGAGGCGGAGCGCATCGGCGGCGCCGCCCTGGATGTTTTCGATGAGGAGCCATTGCCGGCCGACGATCCGTTGCGCCGCCTCGACAACGTGGTAGGGACCCCGCACATCGGCTACGTGTCGCGGGAGAACTATCGAACGATGTACCGTGTGACGGCCGACAACGTCCTCTCCTTCCTGGATGGCAGGCCGCAGAACCTTATCGAGCCTTGAGGCGGGGCGCGGCGGCTGTCCGCGCAGTGCCGGCACCCTGTGCCAAACAGATCGCGCAGGATTGAATTTGCGTGGCGGCCGGTGGGCGGCAGACTGAAAGGGCCTTCGTCTCCAGAAATTTGGACGATCCATGTATCGCGCCGCCCTGCTGTTCCTCCTGATCCTCCCCCTTGGCGGATTTGGTTCCGCCGAGAGGCTCTTCGCCCCCTCGGCGGAGCGTTGGCCGCGTTGGGAACGTCATGCGCCGGACAGCCGCGAAAGATTGGAATTCGTCGCCTGGGACGCCCTGCTGCGGCGGGTCGTGACGGGCAGCGGGGACGGGATCAACCGGGTCGACTACCGCAGCCTCGCCGGCGCGGAAGCAGAGACCCTCGCGGGCATCGTTGCGGAGCTGGAGGCGGTTCCGGTCAGCACTCTCAACCGCAGCCAGCAGCTTGCTTACTGGATCAATCTCTACAATGCGGTAACGCTGCAGGTGGTCGCGCGGCACTATCCGGTGGCGTCGATCCGCGACATCGATATTTCGCCCGGCTGGTTTGCCGACGGTCCCTGGGATGCCGCGTTGGTCACGGTAGAGGGCGTGGCCTTGACTCTGAACGACATCGAGCACCGCATTCTACGGCCGGTCTGGAGCGACCCGCGCATCCACTATGCCGTCAACTGCGCCTCTCTCGGGTGCCCCAACCTTGCGCCGACGGCCTACCGGGGCGGGGATGCCGAACGGCAGCTCGCGGAGGCGGCCCGAAGCTACGTCAATCATCCGCGTGGCGTAACCGTCGCTGGCGGCGAGGTCGTGGTCTCGAAGATCTACGACTGGTTCCTGGAGGACTTCGGGGGGTCCGTCGAGGGTCTGCTGGCGCATCTGCGCCGCTATGCGTCGCCGGATCTGGCGGCGGCCCTGGCGGAAAAGAGAGAGATCGGCGGCACGGTCTACGACTGGGCGCTGAACGATACAGCGGACCCCTAGACCGCGAGCCGTAACAGGTGGCGGTAAAGGGGATGGGCAGGCAGGCTCCGGATCGGGTCAGCCGGCCGCCGGCGTGGGCAGTTCCGCGACCAAGTCCTGCCAGAATTTCTTCTCCAGGGCGACCGGCAGGTCCGATGGCTTTCCGACCGTCATCAGGAAGGCGCCGGGGCCGCCGACGATGTTTCGGCGGAAGTAGTCCGGCAGGTCGGGCATGTTTCCGAACACCACGCCGTTGATCGTCACCCCCTGGCGGATCGCTTGATCCCGCACGGCACGCGGGTCTTGACCGTCGTTGTCGACGCCGTTGCTGAGGACGTTGATGACCGAGCGGTGGGCCGGGAAGGGCGCGGCCATGCTGATCTCGAGCGCCGACCTTACGGCTTCGGCGATATCGGTCATCCCGCGGGCGCCATGGTCCATGCTGGAGGGACGAAAGATGCCGTAGCCTCTGCGGTCGATCCGCGGCGCGGCGTCGAGAAGAGACGCGACACGGGTGGCGTCGGCATGGTTTTCGATCACCGTCCAGGGGACGACGATCTTTATGTCGCCGCCGCTGGACCAGGTGAAGGCGAAGAAGCCGACCCGCTGCCGCCGGCCCTCTGAGACGCGGGCAAGGAAACGCGGGTCGACCACGCCGCGTGACAGGCCGTCGTATTGCAGCGCCTCTTCTTGCTGGGTGATCGAGTCGGAAACGTCGATGGCGGTAATGATGTTGATGTCCGTCGCCTCGGGCATCGGATGATCGCGCGAGGCCAGCCTTTCGGCGGCAAGATCCTGTGCCGACGCCGGATAGGCGGCGGCCAGGAACAGCCCGAAAAGAGCGGCGGCAGCGCGTCTGAACATCATGGCCAAGACAGCTTCGATGGTGCTTCTCGGCGTCGAGTACAGCAGACAGATGAGAAAAAGCGGTTAACGGGCCGCTAAGTATAAAGTCCCGCCGGGGGCGGCAACGCCGCTGGGCCTCAGGCGGCCATCCCCGCGGCCGGCCGGGCCTTCGGCAGGCTGAAGCGCTTGGTCAGCGGATTGAACATGATCCGGTAGGCGGCCGCCAGTTTGTCCAGATGGCCGGCGGCAGTCTCCGGATCCAGCCCCGTCGCTTGCGCGATCTCCTCGGCCGTTGACGGCGGCATGTCGGCCAGGACACGACAGATCAGCAGGCGCGGATCCTGGGAAGCGGGTTTGCTGTCCATGTGGAGGCCAACCTTGTCGCGTGAACGGAACTTGCGCCTGGCGAAGCAGGCGCAGAGTGAGACAGCGCGACTTTCAACGGCAAACATATAACGCTTCCTTAACCAAAAGAGCTTTCTCGGCAAATACCCCTTTCGGGTATTCGCGGCAAGCGCGGGTGGGTTTCTGTTCTGAGTTACGCCCGGCGCCGCCACAGGGTTTCACCGGCCACCGGAATTTTCACGTCTCCATAGCGGGAATAATTCATTAGTCAAATCAATTTTAGGGCGTTTTCCGCTCCCGAGGGCCGCGGCGCGAGCCGCCGCAGTCAACCGATAGGCACAGGGGAGCAGCGCGTGCACGCAAGCCACGGTCGTGAATTGCCCTTCACTTCTCTAAATGGATGTGTCTATGCTCTTTTTCACGCTTATGGGGTAGGTGGCGTGAAGGTGTGATTTTGACATTCGGTCAATCGGACCCTTGATCGTGACAAGGACGCGCGCCGATGAGAGCCTTTGCCCTTCCGCTGGTCGTCCACCTGTCGGCCCTCTTCGGTCTCTTGACCGTTATGACCGTCGCGGTGCTGACCTGGGTCGGCTATCAGCGCACGACGGAACTGATGGAAAACGACGGGGCGCAGCTCGCCGAGCGCTCCGCTATGGAAGTGCGCCAAGCCTTCGACAGCCTGGTTGAACCTGTCGAGTTGGGAGTGGCCCTGATCGGCCAGCACCAGGTCAAACAAGAAGCGACGTGGAGAGGGCGCCTCGACCACTTCCCCGTCTTCGCCCAAGCACTGGGATCTTCGCGCGGCGTCAACGCCTATTACGTCGGCTACCGCGATGGCGATTTCTTCTTGGTGCGCAGCCTACGAACGGAGATGGAGCGCTTTCTGTTCGACGTTGCCGACAACGTCCGCTACGTCGTCCAGAGCATCGACCGGGAGCAAGGCAAGGCCGATGGACGGTTCATCTACCTCGACGCTGCGGGAGACGTCGTCGGCCAGGTCGTCAAACCGGATTACCCGGACGAATACGATCCGCGCCGGCGTCCGTGGTACCGCAAGGCGTTGACGACCACCGGCATTGCCAGGACGGAACCTTACATTTTCGCAACGACCCATGAGCTGGGGATGACTTTCGCCATCGGCGGCAGCCAAGGCGACGCCGTCGTGGGGGCGGACTACAGCCTCGCCGCGGTGGCCGAGTTGCTCAGCACACGCAAGCCGACGCCGTCGTCGCGTGTTGTCCTGGCGACCGAGAATGGAGACGTAATCGCCGCCGATGATGCGAGCCGCCTGATCGTGGCCAGAACCAACCACGTTCTGGACATGACGACCCTCGAGAACTACGCCTCGGAGTCGATAAGGGCTTTCAGCGAGCTTGGCCTGGGCGAGGAAGGGCTGCGGCGGTTCGACGTCGCCGGGGAAGCCTATCTCGGTTGGAATTTCCTTGTCCGGTTGCGGGGAGGTGCCGCCCACCACCTGATCATCACCATCCCGGAGCGTGAGCTCCTGGCCGAGGCCTATGACACCATGCGGGAGATGCTGGAGTCCTCGGCCCTGGTTTTCGTGATCGCCCTCTTGCTCACCTTTCTTGCCGCATTTTCGATCAGCCGCTCGCTGGCGAGATTGACGGCCGCCGCCGAGCGGTTCCGGAAGTTCGACTACGGCACACCGCTGCCAAGCCGTTCCCGGATCGTCGAGGTCCGCAATCTCACGGAGGGTTTTCAGTCGCTGCAGGCGACCTTGAACCGCTATTCCCATCTGCTTGACCTGATTTCCCGGGAGAAGGATATCATTTCCCTTCAGCCGACCATTCTCAGTGAGCTGTCGGCGGTCCTGGGCGTCGAGAAAGCCGTTCTTTACGTGATGCCGCAACAGGCCGACGGCCTGGCTCCGGTGGCCTACAAGGACGGCCGGCGCATCGAGCGGATGGAGCTGGAGAAAGACAGGACCTATCCGGTGCCGCTTCTGGTCAGCGAAGCTCTTCAATCCGGGCAGCGCAGCGCGGTGAAGGGCGAGGTCGGCGCCGCCGAGATGGATCTGCCGGGGCTCGCGAAGATCGAGGGCCACGAGTGCTTCGGGAAGGCACTCTGCTATCCGCTGCGTGACCGCAAGAACGAGGCGATTGGCGCCATCCTGTTCCTCGATGCCGGGCAGGCCGGCCCCGGCGCCCAGGCGCTGGTCGGGGCGCTGACCGGCATCGCCGCCGTGTCCTTGGAAACACGGCAGCTCATCGCCTCGGAAAAACTGCTGTTCCGGGCTTTCATTGCCCTCATTGCCGGGGCCATCGATGCGAAGAGCCCCTATACCGGCGGGCACTGCGAGCGCGTTCCGCAGTTGACCAAGATGCTGGCCGCGGCCGCGGAGAAGGCGACTTCGGGACCGTTCCAGGATTTCTCCTTGACGGAAGACCAATGGGAGGCGGTCCATGTCGCTGCCTGGCTGCACGACTGCGGCAAGATCACCTCGCCTGAGTACGTCGTCGACAAGGCGACCAAGCTGGAGACCATCTATGATCGGATCCACGAAGTCCGCATGCGCTTCGAGGTCCTGAAGCGGGACGCCGAGATCGCCAGATTGCTGGCGGTTCTCTCGGGCGAAGACCCGGCAAAGGCCGAGGCGGTGCGGGACCAAACCTGGCGGCAACTGGACGAGGAATTTTCCTTTGTCGCGCAGTGCAACGAAGGCGGCGAGTTTCTCGGCGACGATAAGCTCGGACGGCTGCGCGAGATTGCCCGCCGCACCTGGGCGCGGACTCTGGACGACACCATCGGCACCTCCAAGGACGAATGCAACCGCAAGCGCTCCGCGCCGCGACCGGTACTGCCGGCGGTCGAAGCCCTGCTGGCGGATCGTCCCGACCATATCATCCCGCGGCCGGGGCGGGAGGTGTTGGGCGCGGACAACGAATGGGGCTTCAAGCTGAAGCAGCCGGAGCATCTTTACAACCGCGGTGAGCTCTACAACCTCTCGGTACGGCGCGGCACCCTGAACGACGAAGAGCGTTACAAGATCAACGACCACATCATCCAGACGATCGTCATGCTCTCCGCCTTGCCATATCCGCGACATCTGCGCGACGTGCCGGAACTGGCCGGCGGCCACCACGAGCGGATCGACGGTGGCGGCTATCCACGTAAACTCAAGGGCGACCATATGAGTCCCGTTGCCCGCATGATGGCCATCGCCGACATCTTCGAGGCGCTGACCGCTGCGGACCGCCCCTACAAGAAAGGCAAGCCCCTCTCGGTGGCGATCAGGATCATGGCAGGCATGGCCGCCGAAGGACATGTCGATCCCGACCTCTTCGACCTCTTCCTCACCTCGGGCATCTATCGCACCTACGCCGAGCGCTATATGTCGAAGGAGCAGATCGACGAGGTGCGGATCGACGACTATCTCACCTCGAAGGCGGCGTAGAGGAAAGACCGGCGTCCTCACGGCCTTTGCCCGGAAGCATCCCCAGGCGGCTCCGCCGCCGGATCAGGCGTCTGCCGATGATCTCAGAACGGCGACAAAGCGCTCTACCGCGCTTTCCAGGGGGCCGTCGTTGACGACGGTGACCACCTCGGCTCCATCCGGTAAGGCGGCGCTGCGGTCCAGGCGGCGCGTGACCGCGGCGGCATCCTCGCGCCCGCGCGCCAGCAGCCGGCGCTCCAGGACTTCCGGCGGGGCGGTGACGAAGACGACGGTGGTCATCGGGTGGCGCCGGCAGGCCTCGGCGATCACCTTGCGCGAGACGTTGGCGACGACCGTGCCGCCGCCGGCCAGTGCATCGGCGATGGATCCGGGCAAGGCGTAGCGCAGATCGTGTGCGTCCCAGTGCAGGAAGAAGGCGCCGGCGGCTCGCTGCGCGTCGAACTCCGCTTCGCTGAGGGTGGCGTGATCCTCGCTGCCCGGATCGCTGCGCCGGGTGATTATGCGCCGGGGGAAGGTGAACTGCGGCAGGTCGGCGAGGGCACGGCGTGCACCCTCGATCAAGCTGTCCTTGCCGGCGCCGCTGGGGCCCACCACAAGGAACAGATGACCGGGCCCGCCGTCTGCCTGCGGCATATCAGGCGCCCCGGCGCTGGGCGCGCTCGAGCACCGGCCGGAAGTCCTCCAGGCAGGGCGTCGCCATCTCGGGATCCTTGGCCAATTCATCCCATCGCCTGAGCGCCACCGCGTCCTGAGCGTAGGGGCGGGCCAGGAACTCGGCGGCCTGCTCAGCGGAGAAGGGGCCGCCCTGAACCGCAAGGCTGCGCACGGACTCCTCCGACAGGCGGGCGAAGTAACCCCGCTCGGCGTGGCAGAGGTAGCGTTTGGCGGCCACGTGCTGTGCCACCGGCGCGGTGACTGCCGGCCCGAACCAGCGTGCCAGGTAACCCGCACCGATTTTCTCGTGGGCTGCGTCGATGCCGCGCAGGGTCGCACCTTCATCGTGAGGATTCACCAAGTGGCCGATATCGTGCAGCAGGGCGGCGGCGACCAGACTGTCGGGGGCGTCCGCGCGCTGGGCGAAGGTCGCACATTGGAGCGCGTGGGCGAGTTGTGTCACCTCTTCGCCGCCGTAACGCTCCGCGCCCAGCCGATCCAGCATCGATAGGAGGTGGCTGACGGGATCGCCCGGCATCGCGTCGCCGCCGCGGCGTTCGGATTTGGGGATCTGGGTCATGAGAGCGTTGCTCCTGATGCACCGCCGGCGCTTTTCTCGAAAGGGGCGGCGGGCTCGCCGGCGAGGCGGAACCGGTCCACCAGGGTGAAGGGCGCCTCGGTCGAGTTCTGACTATAGAGGCATATCTCGGTAACCGGAACGGGGTCCGCAAGCACCGGCCGGAACAGGGTTTGCAAATCGTTCCGCAGTGCCTCGCGCCGCCCCTGGTCGGCGATCGGGCCGGTGAGGGTCATATGGAACCGGAACTCGTCCAGCACGTAAGGATAACCCCAGGTCCGCAGCAGTTCCTCCTGGCGGAGCGACAGTTCTGCCGCGAGGCGCCGCTGCAGGTCGGCCTCGCTCGGTGGGGCGCGCAGGCCGTCGAGGTCCCGCACCGATGCTGCGGCCAAGCTCTCCATCTCCGGCGACGCCGTTGAGAGGGTCAAGGCAAGAAAGGGCCCGATGGCCGAGACCTCCAGCGGCGGGGCCAGGAAGGCCTGCCGTCCGGCGGCGAAGGCGCCGAGACTGTCGTGGAGGTGCCGGAGGGAGGCTCCGGGCGCCAGCCGAAAGGGAGCTTTCAAGGTTGCATGGAAGCCATAGTGCCGCGGGCTGCCGGTGAACGACGAGATGTCCTCGGCGGTCCAGCCCTCCAGCAGCGGCTGCTCGAGCGTTTCGCCGCTCTCGCAGTCGCGTCCCAGCCAGCGTTGCGCCAGGCGCCACAAGGCGCAGGCGCGCGGCGGCGCGTAGTAGACCGCATAGCGGGGCTGGGGCGGTTGGGAGACGGTCACGGCAAGACTCAGCTCGTTCTCGGCAGGGGGGAGGCTGACTTCTTGTAGCCAGTGCCGGGGCCGCCGTACAGGCCCCTAACGCTTACCGTTTCGTGACAAGAAGTCCCCGATGCCGATTCGAGACGGCCTTGCCACGGCCGCAGCCCGCCGTCACCCTTTACCGGCCGGAACCCCCCAAGACAAAGCCAAGATGACACTTCAGTGATGGTATCATGACCCTGCCGTTATAATTGCGCCAACTTGGCCCCGGTAGCCTTGTACTGTAACGGGCTGTTGCTATAAGCCGCGGAAAGATCGCTGGTTTTCCTGCGATCCACTCGATTTCTGCGGATCCGGAACATGGACGGCCTGACACGCTATTCCCGACCTTCGCGCTACCGTGCGGTCTTCATCTCCGACATCCACCTCGGGACCCGCGGGTGCAAAGCGGACTACCTGCTGGACTTCATCAGGCACACCGACTGCGAGACCATGTATCTGGTCGGCGACATCGTCGACGGCTGGCGCCTGAAGCGCACCTGGTATTGGCCCCAGGCACACAACGACGTGGTGCAGAAGCTGCTGCGCAAGGTGCGCAAGGGCATGAAGCTCGTCTACGTGCCCGGCAATCACGACGAGTTCCTGCGCGACTACCTTGGGAGTCACTTCGGCGGTGTCGAGGTGAAGAAGGAGGCGGTTCACGAGACCGCCGACGGCAAACGCCTGCTGGTGATCCACGGCGATGAGTTCGACGGTGTGGTGAAGTATGCGCGCTGGCTGGCGCTGCTGGGCGACTGGGCCTACGTCACCATGCTGCACGTCAACACCTGGTTCAACTACCTGCGCCGCAAGCTGGGCTTCGGCTACTGGTCGCTGTCGGCCTACCTGAAGCACCGGGTGAAGAACGCTGTCCAGTTCATCAGCAATTTCGAGGAAGCGGTGGTCGACGAGGCGCGGCGCCGGGGCGCCGACGGCGTGGTCTGCGGCCACATCCACTTGGCGGAAATGCGCATGATCGACGGCATCCTCTATATCAACGACGGCGACTGGGTGGAGAGCTGCACCGCCCTGGTCGAGCACATGGACGGCCGGCTGGAGATCCTGCCCTGGGCGGAGCTGCGCGCCTTCCCGATGCTGGAGCCGGTCACGGTGGCGGCCTGAGGTCTTCAGAACACATGAAAATCCTGCTGGCGAGCGACGCTTGGCACCCGCAGATCAACGGCGTGGTGCGGACCCTGAACCGCGTGCGCGAGGAACTGGAGGCCCGGGGCCACAGCTTCGAGGTGATCTGCCCCGGCCAGTTCCGCACCTTTCCCTGTCCGTCCTATCCGGAGATCCGCTTGGCGGTGCTGCCCGGGATCGGCATGGCCAAACGCATCGAGGCGCTGGGCGCCGATGCCATCCACATCGCCACGGAAGGCCCCATCGGCCTGGCGGTCAGGAACTACTGCGTGAAGCGCGGGCTGCCCTTCACCACCTCCTACCATACGCGCTTTCCGGAGTACCTCAGCGCGCGCCTGCCCCTGCCGGTCTCCTGGGGTTATGCCTTCATGCGCTGGTTCCACAAGCCCTCCAGGGCCACCATGGTGGCGACCGATTCCATGAAGCGCGAACTGGAGGCCGAAGGCTTTCGGAACCTGGCCGATTGGACCCGCGGCGTCGACACGGCGCTGTTCCGCCCCGCGGCGCCCAAGGCGCTGGACGGCCTGAATCTGCCGCGGCCGGTTCATCTCTACGTCGGCCGCGTGGCGGTGGAGAAGAATATCCGCGCTTTTCTGGAGTTGCCGCTGCCCGGCTCCAAGGTCGTGGTCGGCGACGGGCCGCAGCGCGCGGAACTGCAGGCGGCGTTCCCCGAGGTCTATTTCGCCGGCGCGCAGCAGGGCGAGGAACTGGCCGCGCACTACGCTTCGGGCGATGTCTTCGTCTTTCCCAGCAGGACCGATACCTTCGGCCTGGTGATGCTGGAGGCCCTGGCCAGCGGCCTTCCGGTCGCCGCCTATCCGGTGCCGGGCCCGCTCGACATCGTCGACGGCGCGGGGGTCGGGGCGCTGAACGAAGACCTGAGGATGGCGGTCGATGAGGCGATCAAACAGCCACGCTCGGCCTGCCGTTCCCACGCCCTGCGTTACTCCTGGGCAGCCTGCGCGGAGATGTTCCTGCAGAACCTCAGCCCGCTGCGTTGAGCGATGCGGCGCGCCCGCTGGCAAGCGGTCTTTACCCGCGCGGGAACGGCGGTGAGGGGACTTGCGCGGAGCTTCCGGGCCTTCGCCAGGATGCCGAACCCCGGATCGGGTGGAGAGTGGGAGGCCGGAGACATTCAACCCCGGATTTCCACCAGGGCCGCCGCCGGTGGGCGCAAAGGCTATGAAGAGCCTTGCCGAGGCGCGGCGGCTGCAAGGAGGACGCTGAGGGTCTCTTGGGTTGTGAGGGCATTCGATCACGAGGCAGCGAGCATAGCTGTTCAAGGCGGTACTCCTTCGCTACCATCCTTCGCAAGAACCGCAACAGAATGGAGCTCGGCGGCGGCATGAAGTACGCAATTCGCAGTCTCGCCCTCGGCCTGGCGGCCGTGCCGCTTTCCCTGGCTGTCCTGTCCGGGCCGGTGTCCGCCGGCTGCGGCGACAGCCCGGCTGCGGGGGTGGATTGGACGAAGTGCGAGAAACGGCGATTGATCCTGCGGGAGCGCGACCTTAGCAAAGGAACCTTCTTGCGCACTGACTTCAGCCGCAGCGATCTGGCCAAGGCCAAGCTGATGGGCGCCGACCTGACCGAAGCCAACTTCGAACATGCACGTCTGGCGGGGGCCGATTTAACGGGCGCGGTGCTGATCAAGTCCAGCGGGGACCGTGCGAACTTCAGCCAGGCCGTCCTTCGCGGGGCTGACATGAGCAAGGCGGAGATGGCGCGGACCGACTTCACCGGGGCGGACTTCAGCGGTGCCAGGCTGGAGAAGGCCGAATTGGGCCGCGCCGTCATGGTCGACGCCAATCTGGAAGGGGCCAACCTGCAACGCGCCGAGATCGCCCGCGCGGTTTTCAAAGGGGCCAAGCTGGGCGGCAGCGACTTCACTGGCGCCTACACCTATCTGACCCACTTCGAGGGTGCCGACCTCTCGCCGGTGAAGGGGCTCACCCAGCATCAGCTCGATGTCGCCTGCGGCGACGCCGAAACCAAACTGCCGGCGGGGCTGAGCGCGCCGCAGAACTGGCCCTGCGGCGGGGAGTGAACCCGCGGGCTTCCAGGCCTCCGCCAGAGCCCGGTGTTTGGAGCGAGAAAGAGGCAGAGACTCTCCCCGGTGGGTGGAAGTGACCACCGCCCTTGGCGCCGCTCTGCCGTGAACGGTGGCCACTTCGCCTGAAGGCAGGGGAAGTCTCCGCTGCTTCAGTCCCGTGTCGGGGGCCTCCATCCAAAGGGCCGCCCTTTGCCGGCGCCGCGGGGCGAACCCCGTGAGGCCCGGCTGTTCATACCTACGCGGGCAGGCCGCGATAGGTTTCATCTCTGGTGAAGTCTCTTCGTGGCGGGGGAGGTCCGGGCGGAAGCGCCGGGCCGGTGCGGCGGATTCCCACATTTGAGAAAGGCTTGGACTGACGGAAAGGCCGGTGGCGCATTTTCTGTATCCAGGCGCAAACAATTTATGGGGCCAGGGGCTGAATCGCCCGGAATACCTGTTATCTTCGACGAAGCAATTAGATAGAAGCGCCGAACGGGCGTTCGACTAAGCTGTGGTACCGAAGACCGGCCGTGATCGGGCTCGGCGATTCCCTGCTGTGGCGGCGGCAGGGCGCCGGAGCGAGGGTTGGTCTGATGAAGGTCGCGCGGCGGCTTTCGGCGCGGGGCGAACCGGGCCGGGTGGGGACTTGGAGGATCGATGATCAGGAGTGAGTTGGATACCGGGCAGGAAACCGTCAATACCTGTCCGGAAGTCGCCGACGAAATTAAGCAAACCACCTGCTACATGTGCGCCTGCCGTTGCGGCATCAACGTCTATCTGAAAGACGGCAAGGTTCGCTACCTGGAAGGAAACCCCGACCACCCGGTCAACAAGGGCGTGCTCTGCGCCAAGGGGTCGGCGGGGATCATGCAGCACTATTCGCCGGCGCGCCTGTCGAAGCCCCTGCTGCGCACGGGCGAGCGCGGCAGCGGCGAGTTCAAGGAAATCGAGTGGGACGAGGCCCTGGCCCTGGCCACCGAGTGGCTGGGCGAGGTGCGCAGTACCGATCCCCGGCGCTTCGCTTTTTTCACCGGCCGCGACCAGAGCCAGTCCCTGACCGGCTGGTGGGCGATGCAGTACGGCACCCCGAACTTCGCGGCCCACGGCGGTTTCTGCTCGGTCAACATGGCAGCGGCCGGGCTCTATTCCATCGGCGGCTCCTTTTGGGAGTTCGGTGAGCCGGACTGGGATCACACGCGCTACTTCATGCTGTTCGGCGTCGCCGAGGACCACGATTCCAACCCCATCAAGGCCGGCCTCGGCCGCATGAAGACGAAGGGCCAGGCCAAGTTCGTCTCGGTCAACCCCGTGAAGACCGGCTATTCGGCGGTCGCCGACGAGTGGATTGGCCTGCGTCCCGGCACCGACGGCCTCTTCGTGCTGGCGCTGGTGCACGAACTCCTGAAGGCGGAGAAGATCGACTGGGACTTCCTGGGCCGCTACACCAACGCCACCTGGCTGGTGATCGACGATCCCGGGGGGCCGGAAGATGGACTTTTCGCGCGCAACGCGGAAGGCGCCACCCTGTGCTGGGACATGGCCCGCGGGGCCCCGGCACCGACCTCAGACGTAACCGCCAAGGCTGCCGTGGTCGGGCGCTACAGGTTGCCCGACGGCCGCGCCGCGGTACCGGTCTTCGAGATCCTGGCCAAGCGCTACCTCGACCCGGATTACGCGCCGGAGGCGGTGGCCGGGCGCGTCGGCCTTCCTGTGGCGACGATCAAGCGCATTGCCGCCGAGTTGGCGGAGGCCGCCTTCGAAAAGGAGGTGGTACTGGACGTCGCCTGGACCGACTGGGCCGGGCGCAAGCATGACAAGATGATCGGCCGTCCGGTCTCCATGCATGCCATGCGCGGCATTTCGGCCCACTCCAACGGTTTCCACACTTGCCGGGCCATTCACCTGCTGCAGATGCTGCTGGGCTCCATCGACTGCCCCGGCGGCTTCGGCTACAAGGCGCCGTTTCCCAAGCTGATCCCGCCCAGCCCGCAGCCTGCCGGCAAGACGGCGGCGCCGGAGCGTCCGCTGCCCGGCATGCCGCTGGGCTTTCCTCTCGGGCCGGACGACCTTCAGGTCGACGCCGAGGGGCGGCCGACCCGCATCGACAAGGCCTATAGCTGGGAGTTCCCCCTGGCTGCCCACGGCCTGATGCACATGGTCATTCACAACGCCTGGGCGGGCGACCCCTATCCGATCGACGTGCTGATGATGTACATGGCGAACATGGGGTGGAATTCCTCCATGAACGTCCAGGGCACCCTGAAGTACCTGACCGATAAGGATCCTGAGACCGGCGGCTATAAGATTCCCAAGATCATCTACTCCGACGCCTATTACTCGGAGATGGTGCCTTACGCGGACCTGATTCTGCCGGATACCACCTACCTGGAGCGCTGGGACTGCATCTCGCTGCTCGACCGCCCGATCAGCAGCGCCCATGGCCCGGCCGACGCCATCCGCCAGCCGGTCTGCCCGCCCGATCGCGACGTACGGCCCTTCCAGGATGTGCTGATCGACCTGGCGAACCGCCTGCAGCTTCCCGGCTTCGTCTACAACGATGGCGAGCCGAAATACCCGGGCGGCTATCCGGATTATATCGCCAACCACGAGCGTTCGCCCGGCATCGGTCCCTTGGCCGGCTGGCGTGGCCCGGAGGGCAAACAGCAGGGCACCGGCGCTCCCAATCCCGATCAGCTGCAACGCTATATCGACAACGGCTGCTTTTGGGTCCATCACCTGACTCCGGACCAGCTCTACTTCAAACATGCCAACAAGAGCTATCTGAGCTACGCCAAGACCATGGGCTGGATCCCGACGGAAGAGCCCATCGTCATGCAGCTCTACAGCGAGATCCTGCAGAAGTTCCGCCTCGCCGCGCGGGGCCACGGCAAGGTGCAGCCGCCCGCCGGCGACCGTGCCCGCGTCGAGGCCTATTTCGATCCGCTGCCGATCTGGTATCCGCCCCTGGAGGAAGCCGCGGTCGACGGTGAGGAGTTCGTCCTTCACGCCATCACCCAACGCCCGATGCACATGTACCATTCCTGGGGGTCGCAGAATGCTTGGCTGCGCCAGATCACCGCGCGCAACCGGCTCTATGTCCACCCCGACACCGCGGCACACTTCGGCGTCGCCGACGACGACTGGGTCTGGGTCGTCAGCCCCCACGGCCGGGTGAAGGGGCAGGTGCGGCTGATGTACGGCGTCAATCCGTCGACGGTGTGGACCTGGAACGCCATCGGCAAGCGCCGCGGCGCCTGGGGCCTGGACCCGGAAGCGCCGGAGAGCAACCGCGGCTTCCTGCTGAACCACATCATCTCGGAACTGCTGCCGGAGCGTGAAGGCGGCCACCGCTACTCCAACTCCGACCCGGTGACCGGCCAGGCCGCCTGGTACGATCTGCGCGTCCGCCTGGAACGCTGCCGGCCTGGCGAGGAGGGCGCGACGGACCCGCTGATGGACCCCGTGAAGGCGCCGCCGCGGCGCGGCCTGGATGAGGGCGGCAAGCTGCGCTACGGCGCCGACTTGAAGGATCGCCGCCCCGCCGGCGCAGGACAGGGCGTGCGCTTCCGCGAATGGATCGGTAACCGCCACGAGGTTTCGGTCACCGTGCCAGGCGTTGCCGACGGCAAGGGCAACGTGAAGAAGCCGGAAGGCGAGAGCGGCGGAGGAGAGGGCGCATGACCAGTCTGCCGCGCGACCCCGGCCCGGTGAAACTGGGTCTGGTCATCGACCTCGACATCTGCGTCGGCTGTCATGCCTGCGCGGTGAACTGTAAGGAGTGGAACACCTCCGGCCATTCGGCGCCGCTGACCGACAGCGATCCCTACGGGGCCGATCCCAGCGGCGTCTGGTTCAACCGCATCCACACCTTCGAGGTGGTGGACGAGACCGGCGACAGCCGCACCGTTCATTTCCCCAAGTCCTGCCTGCACTGCGAGGACGCACCCTGCGTCACCGTCTGCCCGACCGGTGCCTCCTACAAGCGCCAGGAGGACGGCATCGTACTGGTCAATGCCGAGGCCTGCATCGGCTGCAAGCTCTGCTCCTGGGCCTGCCCTTACGGCGCGCGGGAGTACGACGAGGATGCGGGCGTGATGAAGAAGTGCACGCTTTGCGTCGACAAGATCTACAACGAGAACCTGGACCCGCGCAGCCGCGTGCCGGCCTGCGTCTCGACCTGTCCGGCGGGCGCGCGCCACTTCGGCGATCTCGGCGATCCACAGTCTGAAGTCTCCTTGCTGGTGGCCGCGCGCGGCGGCTACGAGCTCATGCCGGAGCAGGAGTGCAAACCGGTGAATCGCTATCTGCCGCCGCGCCCCAAGCGCCAGACGCCGGAGGCCGGCTCCGGCGCCGCCCTGCAGCCCGCCACGCCCGAGGGTGAGCCGGCGGGGATGTTGGCCCGCTGGGTCGACCGCGTGCTCAGTCGCTAGGAAAGGGGACAGGCTAGTGCATCCGGCGAAATCGGTCATTCTCTTCACCACCGCCTCGGGCGCGGGCTACGGGCTGCTCGCCTGGCTCGGGCTGCTGGCGGCCTTCGGCGGGCTGCCCGCAGAGCGCTGGTTCGGGCTCACGGCCTTCGTACTGGGCCTCGGGCTGGTGGTGACGGGCCTCCTGTCCTCCACCTTTCACCTCGGCCACCCGGAGCGCGCCTGGCGGGCGCTGACCCAGTGGCGGTCGTCCTGGCTGTCGCGGGAAGGCGTGGCCGCCGTGACGACCTTCTTGCCGGTCGGTCTCTTCGCCTTCTATTGGGTGATCGCGGGAACCAACAGCGGTACGGCGGCGGCCGTGGGGCTGCTGGCCAGCCTCTGCTGTCTGGTCACCGTGATCTGCACGGCGATGATCTATGCCTCGCTCAGGACGATCCGCGCCTGGGCCTCCGCCTGGACCCTGCCGGGCTATCTTGTGCTCTCGGCGCTTTCGGGCGCGGTGCTGTTGAATTTGCTGCTGCAGGTCTGGGCCCTGCCGCTCCGGGATGGTTTTCCCTGGCTGGTGGTGCTGCTCTTCGGGCTCTCCGCGCTGGTCAAGCTGGCCTATTGGAGCGATGTGGCCCGGGCGGCGCCCGCCGGGACGGCGGAGTCGGCGACCGGCTTGGGCCCGCAGGGCAGGGTGCGCCTGCTCGAAGCGCCGCACAGCGAGTCCAATTATCTGATGCAGGAGATGGGCTTCCGGATCGCCCGCAAGCACGCCGCCAAGCTTCGCCGCCTGACGCTGCTGCTGGGGTTTCTGGCGCCCCTGCTGCTGACCGGCCTGGGCCAGGCGTTGCCGGGGGTCGGCAGCCTGCTGGCCGCGGTGGTGAGCGTGCCGCTGTTGGCCGCCGGGCTGGCGGTCGAGCGCTGGCTGTTCTTCGCCGAGGCCAAGCACGTGGTCACCCTTTATTACGGAGAGAGCCGTGCATGAGCCGATCCGCGCTGTAATCGGGCTTTGGACGCCTATTTAATAATGCTTTTATTGCAATGCTGTATCTACGAAAGCTAAGCTCGGAACACTAAGTTTAGGCCCTGCCGCGCACGGCCGATCGAAAGCCGATTTTGATGAATATCTATCTGCCCATCGCAGAGATCTCTGTGAATGTCTTTCTTCTGTTGGGCATGGGCGGTGCCGTCGGGTTTCTTTCCGGGTTGTTCGGTGTGGGCGGCGGCTTCCTGATGACGCCCTTGCTGATCTTTATCGGCGTGACGCCCGCGGTGGCGGTGGCCACGGAGGCCAACCAGATCGTCGCCTCCTCGGTCTCCGGCGTGCTGGCGCACTGGCGCCGCGGCAACGTCGATTTCCGCATGGGGTTCGTGCTGCTGATCGGCGGCACCCTGGGCTCTCTGTTTGGCGTCTGGCTCTTCACCGTCCTGCGCGGCCTCGGCCAGCTCGATCTGGTGATCTCCCTTTGCTACGTGGTCTTCCTGGGCATCGTCGGCGGCCTGATGTTCATGGAGGCCAGCCGCGCCATGTTCCGCCGCCGCCGGCAGGTCGACGTCCGCCGCAAGCTCCACCAGCATCACTGGATGCACGGTCTTCCGTTCAAGATCCGATTCCGCAAGTCGAAGCTCTATATCTCCGCCCTGCTGCCCATCTTTATCGGCTTCATCGTCGGTATTCTGGCCGCCATCATGGGTGTCAGCGGCGGCTTTATCATGGTCCCCGCCATGATCTACCTGCTGGGCATGCCGACCTCCGTGGTGGTCGGGACCTCGCTGTTCCAGATCATCTTCGTCACCGCGACGGTGACCTTCCTGCAGGCCTCGCAGAATCAGACCGTTGATGCGGTTCTGGCCCTCATCCTGCTGACCGGCGGGGTGATCGGCGCCCAGATCGGCACGCGGGCGGGCACCCGCCTGCGCGGCGAGCAGTTGCGCATCCTGCTCGCGCTCATGGTCCTGGGGGTCTGCGGCAAGCTGTTGTTCGATCTGGTGGTGACGCCGGACGATCTCTATGCCATCGGCGCGGGAGGGGCGCATTGACATGAACCTCCGTGCCGTCTTCCTCTCGATCGCCGTTTTCCTGCTGGCCATGCCGGGGGCCGCGCAGACCCCTCTGATCGCCGACCTCTCCGAGCATCAGATCCAGATCACCACCGGCTTCGTGGGCACCGAAGTGCTGCTGTTCGGCACGGTGGAGGCGAACAGCAACGTGGTCGTCGTGGTCCGCGGCCCGGAGGAGGAGACGACCGTCTGGCGCAAGGGCCGCTATGCCGGCGTCTGGATCAACGACCGCCGCGTGGTCTTCGAGCGGGTGCCGAGCTTCTATGCCGTGCGCAGCAGCGCGCCCCTGGACGAGATCGCCAGCGAGGTGACGCGCATGCGCCACGGCATGGGGGCTCAGTTCCTCCGCCTGCGCAGCCTCGACGACGATGTCGGCGAGGCTGATCTGGCGAAGTTTCGTGCCGCTCTGATCCGCAATAAGGAGCGCCAGGGCCTCTTTGCCGCTGGCGCCACGGATATTTCCTTCCTGGGCGGGCAGCTCTTCCGCACCCGGCTGCACTTCCCGGCCAACGTGCCCACTGGCTTCTACGACGTGGAAGTCTTCATGCTGCAGGACGGCCGGGTGACGCACGCCCAGACGACGCCGCTGATCGTCCGCAAGGCCGGACTGGGTGCCGACGTCTTCTTCTTCGCCTACAACTACTCGGCCCTCTACGGCATCATCGCGGTGCTGCTGGCGGTTGCCGCCGGCGCCCTGGCGGCCTTCGTCTTCCGGAAAGGCTGAGGGTCGCGTGGTTTCGCGTGCGGGAGGGGGCACGTCATCTGGAGCAAGCGACGTAGTCATTCAGATCGGCATCTGCCTCTATGCCGGCACGGTTCCGACAGAAGTTCGGATTGTCCGGATGGAGGTCACCTATGGCTCTGGCGATCTCGACGATCCGCCGGACGTTCGTGAGGATCGGAAAGCCCCCTGCTTCATCATTCAGTGGGGCTCACCGGGCGAACAGGGCATGTTCCGGGCCGCATCAGAACCCCACGCAACGCTCCAAGAAGCGGTTCGGGCCGCGGAGTCCCTGATGCCAGGAATTAATTGGAAACCTGCTGACTGACCTTGTGGTCAGCAGCTTCTGTGATCGCGCTGGCCGTGCCTTCCCACGCTACACTGTCACCCTCGGGACATGTCCACGGCTGTCCGGTTTAGAACTAGGCAGTTGCTTGAATTGGATTCCGCTTCAGTGGTTTGACGACAGCGGTTGTGACGGAGACAGGAAAGGTGCCTGGCCAGGCTGGCGGCTGGAGGCGGCTAGGGTGTCACCCCCACCCTAGCCCTCCCCCATCGAAGGGGAAGGGGATAATTTGTTGGGGCGCCTGACAAAAGTCCCTCCCCCCTTGATGGGGGGAGGTTAGGAGGGGGGGTGGAGGCCGAAGGCCTTCCTTTCATCTTGCGCCCTAAACCGGACAGCCGTGGGCTTGACCCGAGGGTCCAGGGGCAAGCGCTCGAGCGCCCGCCTCTGGATCCCGGCTCGCGCTCGCTAACGCTCGCTTGCCCGGGATGACAGTTAGAATAGGTGACGGCGACGGGCGTCTCAGGCCGTCACCGCGCCGTGAGGGGCGGTGCCATCGCCCGGCGGCTGGTCCTCGCGTCCCTGCCAGGCTAGGGCGTGCAGGGTGGCCATCGAGGTGGGATCGCTCAGCAGGTCGCGTTTTTCGTCCCGGCTGAGGCAGCCGGGGCCGCCCTCCTGCCAGCGGGCAATCAGGCCGTCGAGGCGCAGGCGTTCGCTCTTGGCGCGCGGCTCACGCTCCAGAAGGGTCCGGTGCAGCGCGTTCATGAAGGGATCGCCGATCGCCTGCTCGAAGAGCGAGAGGCCTTCGGGCGCCTTGGCCTGCGGGTCCTCCGCCGATTTCTCCGCCAGCTCCTCCGCCAAGCGTTGCAGCACTGCCGGCGGCTCGCTCTCGCAGGGCGTGAGGAACAGTCCCCAGTCCCGCAATTTGCGTCCGACGTCGGCGCGGCTGGTGAAGCGTGACAGCGGGATGGAGAGCAGCGGGCCCGCCAAAACCGGAGTAAGCCACCAGAAGAAGTCGGGGACCAAGGCATAGCTGACGCCGCCGGCCAACAGGGCGAAGGCAGTATGGCCGCTGTGCGCGGCGACGGCTTCGCGCCATGACGTCTCGTCGTCGTCGCGCTGCTGCGGCGCCCAGCGCACGCTGCGGCCGGCCAGGATGGAGACGATGAAGCCGCTCTGGAACAGCATGAGAATGGGCGATAGCAGGATCGACATCAGGCTTTCCAGGACGACGCCGAGGGCGGCCTTCAGGGCGCCGCCGTGGGCGGCCAGGCGCCGCCGGTCGCCGAGCAGCGTGAGATAGCCGAAGACCTTGGGCAGGTAGAGAATGCCCAAGGTGATGGCCAGCAGGGTGGTCGCCTCGAAGGCGTAGGATACCGGCCAATTGGGGAAGAGATCGCCGTCGATGAAATAGCTGTGCTCGGTACGCTCCTGGCGCCAGGCCTCCAGTCCGGAGAGGGCCAGCAGCAAGAGCCACAGCAGCGACGAGAGGTAGGACATCACGCCCATGACGAAGTGCAGCCGGCTGAGCGGCCGCAGTCCCCGCGCTGCGACCACGCCCAGGTGCTGCAGGTTGCCCTGGCACCAGCGGCGGTCGCGCTTGGCGTGGTCGATCAGGGTCGGCGGCGGCTCCTCGAAACTGCCGTCTAGGTCGTCGGCCAGCCAGACTTCCCAGCCGGCCCGGCGCAGCAAGGCGGCTTCGACGAAGTCGTGACTGAGGATTTCGCCGCCGAAGGGCTCGCGTCCGGGCAGTTCGGGCAGGCCGCAGTGGTCGGTGAAAGGGGCGACGCGGATGATGGCGTTGTGGCCCCAATAGTTGGAATCGCCCTCCAGCCAGTAGGCGAGGCCGGCGGCAAAGGGCGGACCGTAGACGCTGCCGGCGAACTGTTGGCTCCGGGCGAAGAGGGATTCGCGCAGCACCGGCAGTGGCGGCACCTGGATCAGGCCGACGCGGGGGTTGGCGTCCATGCGGGCCGTCAGTTCGACCAGGCAGGCCCCGGTCATGATGCTGTCGGCGTCGAGAACCACCATGTAGTCGTAGCGGTAACCCCAGGACTCGCAGAAATCCGCGATGTTGCCGCTCTTGCGCGCCAGGTTGCGCGGCCGGTGGCGGTAGAAGACGGAGACGCGGTCTGCAAACTCGCGGTTCAGGCGGCTCCAGGCCAGTTCCTCGGCAAGCCAGGTGTCCGGGTCGGTCGTGTCGCTCAGCAGATAGGCATCGAAATGGCCTTCCGGCCGTTGCGCACAGAGCGAGTTCAGGATGGCGCGCAGACCGGCGACGACGCGGTCGGGGTCCTCGTTGTAGATCGGCATGACCAGGGCAGTGGAGCCGCGGCGCGCGGGGGCCGCGGCCGGGCGGTCGTTCTGCCGCCCGGCAAGACCCAGCCGGCGCACCGCGAAGCCGAGCAGGGAGAGCCAGAAGGCGGTGGTGATCCAGGCGAAAAGCGCGGAGAAAAGAAAGAGGATGCCCAGTTCCAGCAGCGAAAAACCGTCTGCCGCGAGGATGGTGCCGAGCACAAATGCCGCCGCGCCGGTCGATGCCACGACCAGCAGCAGCAGGACTTGGCGCCGGAGGCGGGGGCGTGCGTCTGCGGGATTGGACATCCTTGTCTCGGCCTTGGGCTTCACGGAATGATCAGGACCGCCAGCCAGCAAAGGCAGGCGGCCAGACCCTGCATCGAACGGCTGATCCGATAGCGGTACAGCCAGGCGGCGTCGCCCCGCAACTGCGGCCGCCACAATGAAAGGCTCTGTGCGCGCATATGCCGGCGTTGGCGTGGCGGTGCAGCCCATGTGCCCTCGGCGAGGGTGCCGGTGGCCCGGTCCAGCTTCAGCGCCACCCGGCCGCGGGCGCTCTGCGCGCCGATGCCCGCACCGCAGGCCTCGGCCGCCAGGCAGCTATCGACGGCCGCGATGATTTCCGCCCAGCCGGGCCGGGCCCGGGCGTGTGGCCCTTCGCCGCGCCGCTCGGCCAATAGCTGGAGGGCGGCGGCGAGCAGGCGCCGGCGGCGTCCGCCGTCCTCGGCCCCGGCGGCCCGCAGATAGGCGTCCAAGCGCTCGCTCAAAGCCGCAGGGTGGGATCCGCTGCCGCCGCCGGGCAGGCTCCGATCAATAGAAATGTCGATCAACCGCGTTTCCACAGATAACTCCAGGTTTCGGTGAGGGCATGGTCCCGGTCTTTCAGGAAGGCGCGCAGTTCCACCGCGTCCTCTCCTTCCGGGTCCAACTCGAAGTGGGCGAACCAGCTTCCGGTCGCGGCGCTGCGGCGGCTTTCGGACTTCAGAATCTTGCCGTGTGAGGTGCTGACCACCAACTGTACGGGCGAGTCCGGGGTGAGCTCGCTCAGGGGACCGCCGCCGAACTCGATGGCGAAGCGGCGCAGGCCTTCGTCGCTGCCGCTGGCTTCGCGGGTGGCCAGGGCGCGGCCGTTGGCGGGGAAGTCGGGGTAGCTGCTGGCGAAGCGCAGGCGGTAGGCGAAAGGCCAGGTCTGCCCCGCCTCGACGGGGCGGTCCGGCACCCAGAAGAGGCCGATGTTGTCATAGCGCTCGGAATCGCTGGGGATCTCGATCAGTTGGGCCACCCCCTTGCCCCAGGCGCCCTGCGGCTCGACCCAGGCGCAAGGCCGGCGCTCGTAGTTGAAATCCAGGTCCTGGTAGTGGCGGCTGTCGCGGTCGCGTTGCATCAGGCCGAACCCCCGGGGGCTCTCGTCGGCAAAGGACGAAATTTCCAGGGCGTCGCGGTTGGCCAGGGGACGCCAGATCCACTCGCCATGACCGCTGGCCATAAGCATTCCATCGGAATCGTGGACTTCCGGGCGCAGGTCGTCGATCGGCCGGGAGGTGTTCTCGCCGAACAGGAACATGGAGGTGAGCGGGGCGAGACCGAGTTTCTCAACCGCACTGCGGGTATAGAGGCGGCAGCGCACGTCCATGACGGTTTCGCTGCCGGGGGTGAGGCGGAAGTGGTAGGCGCCGGTCAGGCTCGGGCTGTCCAGCAGGGCGAAGATCTCGATACTGCGCGCGCTGCGTTGCGGCTTGCGCAGCCAGAACTCGCGGAAGTAGGGAAACTCCTCTTTCTTGGCGAGGCCGGTGTCGATGGCCAGCCCCCGTGCGGAGAGGCCGTAGTGCTGTCCGGCGGCCAGCACGCGGAAGTAGCTGGCGCCCAGAAAGACGGCCAACTCGTCGAGTCGTTCTTCACCGTTCAAGGGGTACATGAGACGGAACCCGGCGAAGCCGAGATCCTGAGGCGGCATCTCCGACAGGCCGGCGCCGGAAAAATCGAACACGTCGGGCGAATAGGGCAGCGGCGTGACGCTGTCCCCATCGAGGACGTTCACGGTCACGGCATGGTGGAAGTAGGAGCCGCGAGGAAAGAACTGCACCTCGAATGAGACGTCCTCATCCCGCCACAGGCTCGCTTCGGGGCGAAAGCGGATGGCGTGGTAGTCCTGCGGAGTGAGCTGAGCCATGGCTTCGGGAAGCGGCTTGGCATTCGGGCGCATCGGCGTCTCGGCGAGGGTGGCCGCCATGTCGTCGACCTGCTCGAAGCCGAAGGCGGTGCCGGGCATTGCCGGGGTCCAATTGCTTTCCGCCCGCGCCGCGGCCGGCAGCAGCCAGCCGACACCTGCTCCCGCGAGAAACGTTCGCCGGTCGAAGTAACGAGATGACACGCTTTCCCTTTCACTCTGAATGGCCCATCACGCGGACCCGGGCGCCCGGCCGCTTTGCTCTCCCAGGCGGCCAAGGCTACCGGCGCGGCTCGCACGTCGGCGTGCCCGCTTCGGGCACCGCGTGCCGTTGGGAGTACAGACCGGCGCGCCCCCGGGTTTGTTCCAGGAGATGACAGGCTCCGCGCCGCAAAGCATGGCTAGGCGATTGAAATAACGGCCACTTAGGGGCTTGATTGCATCTTCGGTCCCGATATACGCCGCCGCTGCGAGAAGGCGGAAGAGTCAAGGAAGTGGCATTGCGGGCATTCTCGGCCAGCCGGCTTTGAGGGGCCGACGGCGCCGCTGCTTGGCGCCCATGGGACGCAACTTCCGAAAGGCTTCATAGGGCAGGGGGTGTCCGTCCCGGGAGTGAACGGAAGGCCGTGGCCGTACGCTGCAAGTGTGTTCCCCACGACCGCAATCGGAGTTCTCGGCAGAGTGGCGGGGGGTGGTCTGCCGTCTGCCGCGAAGGCGGGAAGTGAAGGCCGGCGGGTCTCTTTCTCGGACAATACTTCACCGTCTTCGAGAGCTTTGGTGAGGACATTGGCGCGCCTGCCGCCGGTGCCGAATAAGGTGTCCTAGAAGCGGAACGCGAAGCCGCGTGTCGCGACAGAAGTCGCTAAGCAATGCGCCGGTGAAGTTGGTGCGAGACTGCTCGTTCCTCGCCGCCCGTAAAGCATCGGGCGGCGCGCTGTCGGCGTCGAATGGATGAGTCGCTTATCGCGATGTTAAAGATCATCTGGGAAGGTGTCTCACCACTGGTGAGAAAACGCTTGCTCATTGCTTCGTTATGTTCTCTCTTTTCTTGTCAGTGCTTCGTCAAGAGTGCACAATTCGCATCGCAGGGTGGCATCACCGGATTCGTTCTTACGTTAGGGGATTAGACAATTGGCAACCACGACCACGAAGAAGAAGCCTGCGAAGAAGAAAGCGCCGGCTAAGAAACGCGCAGCCAAGAAGAAGACGGCTGTGAAGAAGAAGAGTGCCGCCAAGAAGACGGCGCGGAAGACCACCGCTAAGAAGCGCACCGCCAAGAAGACCGTGCGCAAAGCTGCGAAGAAGCGGCCTGCGAAGAAGGCTGCTAAGAAGAAGGTCGCTAAGAAGAAGGCCGTCCGCAAGACCGCTGCGAAGAAGCGTCCTGCGAAGAAGGCCGCCAAAAAGAAAGTCGCTAAGAAGAAAGTCGCTAAGAAGAAAGCCGTCCGCAAGACCGCTGCGAAGAAGCGTCCTGTGAAGAAGGCTGCTAAGAAGAAAGCGACCAGGAAGAAGGCTGCCAAGAAGTAGGCCGCCGTTAAGGATTGTTCAAAAAAAGGTTTTTAGGACAAGGCCTTATAAAGAATTCAGAGATGGCTTCGCACTGTCTCTGACTACCGGAAACGGTAGAGCGAAAATTGAAATCGGCGGCCATCCTAAGGGTGGTCGCCGTTTTCTTTTTTGGCAGTCGGCGCAGTCATGGAGATGCGGTGTCGTCAATGAGCGACAAGCGCGGGGCTTCGCCGGTACGCCGCGGAGGAGCGTTCAGTTGTCTCCGACGTGCATGTCCTGACCGAAGATCGAAATGGCGTCGTGCAGGTCGGGCAGGACTCGTTCCACCGCCGCTTCTCCTTCGGCGATGATCTCGTCGGCGCGATCGAACTCGAAGAGTCCGACGGTGCCCAGCCGCGGTGTGATGTGAACGTCGGGCGGCTCGCCCGCGAGGCGTGATCGCGAGATGCGGTCTTGAACGATACCGAGAGAGGAGATCATGACTCCGAACATACTCGGGTGCGTCGGCTCGCGCCGGAAAAGGCGTCGGGCCAGAGTCCCGATTCGCGACGGCTTCGAAGATTCTTCGCCCTGCTGGAGCTCATTCAGAAGGTCGAACCCGGCCACCGTCGGCACCGGCGCGCCGGCGCGGCGCTCCTTGCCGATGATGTCGGCGTTGAGGTTCACGGCGATGGTCATCTGCGCGCCGAGCGCCCGGCAGACGGAAACCGGAACCGGATTGACGAGGGCGCCGTCGACCAGCCAGCGATTGTCGCGCTGCATCGGTTCGAAGACACCGGGCAGCGAGAAGGAGGTGCGCATGGCATCGATCAGATCGCCTTCACGCAACCAGACCTCGTGGCCGGTGACCAGGTCGGTGGCGACCGCCGCGAAGGGAATGCCAAGATCTTCGATGCGCAGGTTGCCGAGGTTCTCGCGCAGCGCATCGACCAAGTGACGGCCGCCGATCATGCCGCCGTTGCGCACGCGGAAGTCCATGTAGGAGATCATGCGCACCTTGGTGAGCGAGCGCGCCCAGCCTTCCAAGGCGTCGGCCTTGCCGGCCAGATGAACGCCGCCGACGACCGCACCGATGGAGGTGCCGACGATAACGTCCGGCTCGATGCCATGGCGGCCGAGGGCGCGGATCACGCCCAGGTGCGCCCAGCCGCGCGCCACCCCACTGCCGAGGGCGAGGCCGATACGTGGTCGCGACTGCGGATGCAGAGCTTGGACCATGGCAAATCATACTGCCGTGCGGTTTAACGAATCATAATTAAGCACCGCCCGCGCCTCATACCAGGGCGGGGCGGTTTTCCGGGCAACCTTGGGGTTAATCGCCGGCCCGCCGCCCACGCAAAGAGGCTGCCGGTCAAGCTTCTCCTCTTGACATAACAATATCTTTATATCCTTATTATGGCATCTTGATCCCAGGAGACGGCACCCGGGGAGGGCGCCCATGGACAACCTTCTCTCCGCCATGAAGGCGGCCGCAGATCCGACCCGGCTTCGGCTGCTGGTGCTCTGCGCCCATGCCGACCTGACGGTATCGGACCTGGTTCACATTCTCGGCCAGAGCCAGCCGCGGTTGTCGCGCCACCTGAAACTGCTGACCGAGGCCGGCTTGCTGGACCGCAACCGCGAGGGCAGTTGGGTCTATTTCCGGCTGACCCACGAGGGGGCTTCGGCGGCGCTGGCGCAGACCTTGGTGGATGCTTTGCCGGAAGACGATCCGACGGTGCTGCGCGACCTGGCGCGCCTGGAGGCGCTGATGAGCGAGCGGGCCCGGCGTGCGGAGGACTACTTCCGCAAGGTGGCCGAGCAATGGGACGAGTTGCGTGCTTTCTATGTGCATGACGACGAGGTCGAACAGCAGCTCAGCGCGCTCATCGGCGAAGAGAAGGTGACAGACCTTCTGGACATAGGGACTGGGACCGGCCGCATCCTCGAAATCCTCGCCGACAAGGTGGAGCGTGCGGTGGGCATCGACCTTTCCCCCGACATGCTGTTGCTGGCGCGCTCCAAACTGGAGCGGGCGCGCCTGCGCAACTGCGTGGTGCGCAAGGGCGACATGCACCATCTACCTCTGGGAGAGCGCAGCTTCGACGCCATAACCATTCATCAGGTGCTGCACTATGCCGAGCGCCCGGCGGCCGCCATTCAGGAGGCCGCGCGGGTGCTGCGCCCGGGCGGGCGTCTTTTCATCGTCGATTTTCAGGCGCACGGCCTAGACATCCTGCGCAGCGAACACGAGCATCGCTGGCTGGGTTTCGAAGAAGAAAAGATGGCCGACTGGCTGAAGTCGGCAGGCCTGAGGCCGGAAGGCTGCCGCCGCTTGAAAGGCGATCCCTTGACCATCTGCATCTGGACGGCGCGCCAGCCGCAACTGCGCGACCGCTCCCGGGCGGCGTAAGGGGAGACAGGGTCTTGGCCGACGCTTTCCGCGAGAACCGTACTACCGTATCCGGCACTGCCGGACCCAAGGGAGAATCCGTTTTGCCCCGCTTTTCCTTCGAATTTTTTCCGCCGGCCACGCCGGCGGCCGAAGCGCGTTTCCACGAGGCGGCGGCCAAGCTGTCCGCCCTGGCGCCCGATTTCGTTTCCGTGACCTACGGCGCCGGGGGCACGACCCAGGAGCGCACTTTCAAGGCGATCGACTGGGTGCAGAAGGAAACCGAGTTGGAGCCGGCGGCGCACCTGACCTGCGTCGGCGCCAGCCGGACCCAGATCGACGCCATCGCCGAGCGGTATTGGGCGGCGGGCATCCGCCGCATCGTCGCGCTGCGCGGCGACGCGCCGCAGGGCAGCGAAGGATATCGGCCGCACCCGGAAGGCTATGCCTATGCCGCCGACCTGGTGGCGGGCCTGAAGCGGGTGGCCGATTTCGACATTTCCGTCTCGGCCTACCCCGAGGTGCACCCGGAGGCCCGCGACGCCGTCGCCGACCTGGACAACCTGAAACGCAAGATCGACGCCGGCGCCAGCCGCGCCATTACCCAGTTCTTCTTCGATCCCGACGACTACCTGCGCTTTCTCGACCGGGCCCGGGCGGCGGGGATTACCGCACCGATCATTCCGGGCATCCTGCCCATCGTGAACTTCGAGCGCGCCAGCCAGATGGCCGAAAGCTGCAAGGCCGCGGTCCCGCAGTGGTTGAGAGATCTCTACAGCGACTTGGAGGACGATGCTGCGGTACGTTTGCCGGTCGCGGTCTCGGTCGCCGCCGACCTCTGCCGCTATCTCGTGGCGCGCGGCGTCGAAGACTTTCATATCTACACCCTGAACAGGGCCGACCTGACGGCGGCGATCTGCCGCCTGCTGCGCAACGACAAGCGCTCGGGTCAGTCCCACAACGAGCAGCCAAAGCTCTTGGCCGGAGGCCTTTCGTGAGTCGTTTCCTTGATCATCTTTCCGACCGTGTCTTGCTGTGCGACGGCGGCATGGGCAGCCGCGTCCAGGCCATGGATCTCTCCTTGGAGGAGGACTACTGGAACCAGGAGAACTGCACCGAGGTCCTGAACCTCTCGCGCCCGGATATCGTGCGGGAAATCCACCGCGGCTACTTCGAGGCCGGTGCGGATATGGTGGAGACCAACACCTTCGGCGGCTCCCCGATCACCTTGGGAGAATTCGGCCTCAGCGAGCGTGCCTTGGAGATCAACCGCCGGGCTGCGGAGATCGCCCGCGAAGCGGCGGAGCTCTTTGCCGCCGACGGGCGCGACCGCTTCGTGGTCGGCTCCGTCGGGCCGGGCACGCGGTTGCCGTCGCTCGGCCATATCGACTATGACGCGCTGGAGAGCGCCTTCGCCACCCAGTGCGAAGGCCTCATCGCCGGCGGCGCCGACGCCATCCTCATCGAGACATGCCAGGACCCCTTGCAGGTGAAGGCGGCCGTGAACGGCGCCAAGGCGGCCCGCAAGGCCGCCGGCCCAGGTGTTGAAGCAGATCTGCCGATCATGGTGCAGGTGACGGTCGAGACCACCGGTACTCTGCTTGTCGGCGCGGACATCGCCGCCGCCGCGACGGTGCTCAAGGCGCTCGACATCCCGGTCATGGGCATGAACTGCGCCACCGGTCCGCAGGAAATGGCCCCGCATCTGGAGTGGCTGGCGGAGAACTGGTCGGGCTTCCTATCGGTGCAGCCCAACGCCGGCCTGCCCGAACTGGTCGACGGCCAGACCCGCTATCCCCTGCAGCCCCAGGAGCTGGCCGGCTGGCTCGACCGCTTCATCGAGGAGGATGGAGTGAATCTGGTCGGCGGCTGTTGCGGCACGACCACCGAACACATCGCCGCCCTGGACGCCATGCTGCGCCGCCGCGCCGGAGAGGAAGGCAGGCTGCGTCCGGCGCCCAAGCAGCGCCAGTCCTTCTGGGTGCCCTCCGTCGCCTCGCTGTACAGCCAGGTCGGCCTGCGGCAGGAGAACGCCTACCTTTCCATCGGCGAGCGCTGCAACGCCAACGGCTCCAAGAAGTTCCGCGAACTGCAGGAAGCCGGTGACTGGGACGGCTGCGTCGCCATGGCGGTCGACCAGACCAAGGAAGGCTCCCACACCATCGATGTCTGCACGGCCTTCGTGGGCCGTGACGAAGTGGCGGAGATGACCGAAGTGGTGAGCCGGATGAGAGGCTCCGTCAGTGCGCCGCTGGTCTTCGATTCCACCGAGCTGCCGGTGCTGGAAGCGGCGATGAAGCTGTACGGCGGTAAGCCGATCCTGAACTCGATCAATTTCGAGGACGGTGAGGAAGCCGCGCACCAGCGCCTGGAGCTGGCCCGCCGCTTCGGCTCCGCGGTCATTGCCTTGACCATCGACGAGGAGGGCATGGCCAAGAGCGCGGAACGCAAGCTGGAAGTCGCCAAGCGGCTGCACGACTTCGCCTGCCTGGGGCACGGCTTGCCGGCCAGCGATCTGATGATCGATCCGCTGACCTTCACCATCTGCACCGGCAACGAAGACGACCGAAAGCTGGGTCTCTGGACCCTGGAGGCGATCGAGTCGATTTCCCGCGAGCTGCCGGACTGCCAGATCCTGCTCGGGCTCTCGAACATTTCCTTCGGGTTGAATGCCGCGGCGCGGCATGTGCTGAACTCGGTCTACCTCGACCACGCCATCAAGCGCGGCCTCACCGGCGCCATCGTCCACGTCAGCAAGATCATGCCGCTGCACAAGATCCCTGAGAAGGAGGTCAAGGTTGCCGAAGACCTGATCTTCGATCGCCGCAGGGAAGGCTATGACCCGTTGCAGGCCTTCATGGCCCTCTTCGAGGGGCGCAGCGCGGCGGCCAGCGAGAAGCGCGCCCGGGCCGAGGACGTGGAGACCCGGCTCAAGGACCGCATCGTCGACGGCGACCGCCAGGGCCTCGAGGACGACCTGAACGAGGCGCTCGAAAAGCATTCGCCCCTGGACGTCATCAACGTTCACCTGCTGGCCGGCATGAAGGTGGTGGGCGAGCTCTTCGGTGCCGGCAAGATGCAGCTGCCCTTCGTGCTGCAGTCGGCGGAAACCATGAAGGCCGCGGTGCGCTTCCTGGAACCCTTCATGGAGAAGGTGGAAGGCCAGGAGAAGGGCACCATCGTTCTGGCCACGGTGAAGGGCGACGTGCACGACATCGGGAAGAACCTCGTCGACATCATCCTCACCAACAACGGCTACAAGGTGGTGAACCTGGGTATCAAGCAGCCCATCGACAACATCCTGGCCGCCGTGGTGGAGCATGGCGCCGACGCGGTGGGCATGTCCGGGCTGCTGGTGAAGTCCACCGTGGTGATGCGCGAGAACCTGGAGCGCATGACGCGCGATCAGGTCAAGGTGCCGGTGATGCTGGGCGGCGCGGCCCTGACCCGCAACTACGTGGAGACCGACTGCGCCGCGGCCTACGCCACGGGCCAGGTGGCTTACGCCCGCGACGCCTTTGACGGTCTCTCGCTGATGGACAAGGTGGTCAACGGCGATTTCGGCGCTCTTGTCAGCGAACGTCAGGAAAAGCGCCAGGCGCGTCCGAGCAACAACAACCGCACCCTGGGCAAGCCCAACCGCGCCGACCAGCGCCCCGTCGACCTGGAGGAAACCCGCCTGCGGCGCGACGAGCTGGCCGCCGGGGTGATGATTCCAGAGCCGCCGTTCTGGGGGCCGCGCGTGCTCGCGCGGGTGCCGCTCGACGCTCTGGTGCCTTTTCTCAACGAACGCATGCTCTACCAGTTCCAGTGGGGTTTCCGGAAGCAGGGCCGTTCCCTGGAGGACTACATGGCCTGGGCGCGCAAGGAACTGCGGCCGACCCTGAAGAGGATGTTGGATGTCTGCAAGCAGCAGGACATCCTGGTGCCGCAGGCGGTCTACGGCTACTGGCCGGCCAATGCGGAGGGCAACGACGTCATCCTCTTCGACCCCGCGGAACATGACCGTGAGGTCGGGCGCTTCACCCTGCCGCGCCAGGCCCGCGCCGGCGGCCTCTGCATCGCCGACTTCGTGCGCGACGTCACCTCGGGCGAGCGCGACGTCATCGGCCTGCAGATCGTCACGATGGGGCAGCACGCATCCGACGTGGCGCGCGAGTGGTTCGCCGAGGATCGCTACCAGGACTATCTCTACCTGCACGGCCTGGGCGTCGAGATGGCTGAGGCCTTGGCGGAGTACGTTCACAAGCGCATTCGTGCCGAGCTCGGCTTCGGATACGAGGACTCCCGCGACCTGGATGCCATGCTGCAGCAGGGCTACCGCGGCTCGCGCTACTCCTTCGGGTATCCCGCCTGTCCCAATCTGGAGGACCAGGAACAGCTCCTGCGCCTCTTGAAGGCGGGGGAGATCGGCGTTGAAATGTCCGATGAGCATCAACTGCATCCGGAGCAGTCGACCTCCGCCATTGTCCTGCACCACCCACAGGCCAAGTACTTCTCGGTCTAGCCGGCCCGATGCCTAGATGAAGGGAGTTCCCCCGATGGCCGCAGAAAAGAATGTTTTCGATCTCGAGGCCTACCGCCGGGAAGAGGACGAGGCGGTGCGCGAGGCGGCCCGGGCCTCGGCCTGGTGGGAAGACGAGTGGCTGAGGTTCCCCACCGTTACCCGGGACGCGGAGGGTGGCTGGCACTACTGGAGCGTTCCGGCGGACAGTGGCGTCTATCAGGACGACTGGCCGCTGGGCGAGCGCCTGGCGCGGGAGACCGTGGCCCATATGCGGAGTTTCCCGGAAGGCAGCACGGTGCTGCGCCGCATCCTGCGCGAGATGGACCCGGAATCGACGGTGGGGCAAGGCTTCCTGACCGCGATCGAGGAGACGCTGTGCCAGAGTCCGCCGCCGCCGCTTCAGCAGCTCTGACCCGGCTTGCGGGCGTCAACCGGTCTCGCGGGCCGGGTCGCGGGTAGGGTCGGGGGCCGGGTCGCGGAACGACGCCTCTGACAGCCGCTTTTCCATGTCGGCGGCCGGGATCATCAGCCCGCCGCGGGTGCGCCAGTGGCGGTGCCGGATCACCCTGTAGCCCCGTGATTCGTAGAACGGCAAGCCGACCAGGCTGGCGCCGATGACGATCTTGGCGTGGCCCGCCGTTGCAATGTCCGCCTCGGCACGCTGCAGCAGGGCGGTGCCCAGGCCCAGGCGCGACCAGTCCGGGTCGATGTAGAGGCTGCGAACCTCCTCGTCCTTGTAGGCGCAGAAGCCGACGATGCCGCGCAGCCGTGCCACCGCGACCAGGAATTGTTCCCTGTCCTCACGCATGGCGGCGACGTAGCGTTCCGGGCTGTTGCCCTGGACCCAGCTTTCCACTTGACTGTCGCTGTAGACCCCGCGCGCGAGCTTCCGCACGGCCCGGTCTTGGACAGCGAGGAGGCTCTGCGCATCCGACGGCTTGCCCGGGCGCAGGCGGTAACGAGGTATGAGCTTTCCCAACGCCATGCGCGAAGCCTAGGCAGGGATGTTCACCCAGGCAAGCACGAGAAATGGGGAGGGCGCCGGGTGTTTGGGGTTCTTAAGATCTGTGAGTATGGACCCGGGGCAGGCGCGGCTTGGCGGCTTCGGCTTCCGCGACGGGCTTGGCCTCGGTGGCCGTCTTGGGTCCTGTGTCTGGGATCGTCTCGGGGACGGCGGCGGTTTCGAGAACGGGGGTGGCTTTGTGGGCCGGGGTGTTCTGGGCGTTCTCCGGCTGTCCGGCGGCGGCGGCCTCAGTCGCTTCCTTGGCAAGACGCAGTGCGCGCAGCCGCGCCATGCGGTCGTCGCGCTCGCGCTGGGTCTTCTCTTTTTGCTTGATCAGCGTCTGATCTCTTTTCTGTCCGGCGGCGAATTGCTGCTCGGCCCGTGACCTCGACGGCTTCCACATCGCGATACTCCTTGTTCGGTTCACGCGAATCGGGCGATGACCTCCGTCGGCCGCGCGGGCAGAATGGCCAAGGCTGGACGACCGTGGGGTCGCCGGCACCGGGCCGGGCTGCGGGGCACACAGAGGTGGCGGCGACGAATGCGCCGCCGTATGACCCGGTCGAAACGACCGGGTCTTATGGCCTGGGCTTGAGCGCGCGCCCCACAGTACGAGAGGGGGCGCGGTCAATGCCTAGTCGATGACGGACAGGTTCTCGGCGGAAGACTTGCCGTTCTGTCCCGGCTGCAACTCGTAGGAAACCTTCTGGCCCTCGCGTAGTGACGTGAGGCCTGCGCGCTCAACGCTCGAGATATGCACGAAGGCGTCTTTGGAGCCGTCCTCAGGCTCGATGAATCCGAAACCCTTGGTGGCGTTGAACCATTTCACGGTACCAGTTGGCATGTCGTTTTTTCCTCTGACGGGAGTGTGGGGGCGGCTTTCCGCGATAGGCGAAAGGCGGCCGGTGAAACGCTCACAATGTCATCGGATATCTAAGTCAGTCGGCGTACCGGTGTATTAGGCAGCGTCCGACATATGCGTCGCGTATGCCCGAAAGTTAGACACTATCCCGAAGAAGTCAATCCGATAGGCGAGGGGGAACCGAAACAGGCGAGGCGGTGGTGTTCCCCCGCAAGGCATCGCCACGGAGCATTGGCGGCTGTGAATTCTTGGCTCCCTGGTTCGGGTGACAATCTATTCCAATCTATAGTGCAAAATAAACATCTTAATCTTGATGCTTTTGGGTGCCGATAATATTTAATTTTCACAGAAAATATCAAAGTAATCTTGAAATATTCTATGTAAAGACTATATATTTGAATTGATATTGGCGCCGAACCGCATGGCGGCGGCGCACGGCCTTTGGCCTTCGACCCAAGGGGGACTTCGTGGGGCGGCGTCATCGCGCCTGCTGTTCAGCAGCCGAAACGATGCATCGTTCAGCTTCTGCCCTTTTAGGCAAACCCTCTGGAAAGGCCCGCCCTTATGCACCGAACCCCCTTCCATTGCGGCCTCCCGGCCTTATTGCTGTTGGTGTTCCTGGCCGTTACGGCCACTGGCGGACCGGCGGCCGCGGGGACGGGAAGCCTGCCGGTCAATGCTGCCGCGAAGAGCTACGGTAGCGGCTGGGAATGCAACCGGGGATTCCGTGAATCCAACGGCGCTTGCGTCGCGATCCGGATCCCTGCCAATGCTTTCGCAACGAAGACATCCTATGGGCGTGGCTGGGAATGCAAGCGCGGCTATCAGGAAAGAAGGGATGGCTGCCTGCCCATTCCGGTGCCCGCTAACGGCTACCTCAACGCCTCTGGAACCCGTTGGGACTGCGAGCGCGGTTACCGGGAAGCCGATGAAGCCTGCGTCGCCATCGTGGTACCGCGCAATGGTTTCCTGACGGAATCCAACTACGGGCCCGGCTGGAAATGCGAACGGGGGTATCGTCCGGCTGAGGGCAGCTGCCTTCCCGTGGAGGTGCCCGTGAACGCTCATCTCGACTATGCCGGCAACGAATGGGAATGCGACCGGCCGTTCGAGCGGCAGGAAGACCGTTGCGCGCTGCCATGACCGACAAGCCGGTTGACCTGGACGCCCATCGCGGTTTCGCCGCCATGAAGGCGACCGAGATTCGTCGCCAGCGGCTCTACGAGTTCCAGATCGACCAGGAGGCGCTGCGTGTCCGCCAGGAAGAGCTCGAAAAGGCGCTTTCCCAACCTGCGGAAAGCTGGCTGGAAGCGGCCGGTAAGGCGCAATACCTGCTACAGATTTTCGCCACCACGCCGGAGGCTCAGGATCCGCACCGTCAGGCGCTTATCGCCAGAACGCTCGATGATCTGGCGAAGCTGTGCGAACGCTCGAAGGAGCGGCCATGACCAAGTTCTCGCTAAGCGACCTGCAGGATGATCAACTGGGCCAGGACGATCCCAAGACCCGCCAGTGCCTGCGCTGCCGGGGCGTCTTCGAGAGCCAGTGGGCCGGCGAGCGTATCTGCGCGCGCTGCAAGAGCTCGAGTACCTGGCGTAGCGGCTTGCCGGTGCGGGCTTCCAGTTCCGGCGGTCGGCGCTAGCATTTCCGGACCCGTGCCGACGCGAAGCGGCCGAAGCCTGCGGTTCCGCGACCGGCGTCTTTCACGACCAAAAAGGATTCAAGAGATGGATAGATCGGACCGCGGGCGCAAGCATCTCTGCCCCGACTGCGGATGCAAATACTACGACATGCAAAAGAAGGTCGTGACCTGCCCGAGGTGCGGCGCCAAGGAGCCGGCGAAGAAGCTGCCCCGATCAGGCAGGCCGCTGCGCGCGGGGCGCGGCTTTGCCTTCCGGGGCTGATGCCGGGCACGGTCCTCCGTCCCATGAGTGCTGCTGCGGAGCCGGCCGGCTGAGGCGTCAGTCTCTGGATGTGGCGAAGTTCATCCTCTTCGGTTCTCCTGGGAAAAATAATAATGACGATACAATTCAATAATATAACTGATAATTATTTTTATTTTTGATACATTTCAAAATAATATCCGTGATCGGTATGTATTTTTCTGTATAGTTGTAAATATACAGGGAGAAATGGTTTTTCCCTAAGTGGAGGACCTCAAGATATGAACGCTCCCGAATGGCTCAAACCCGCAGTCTATGGCGCCGCTGTCGGCGCCATCGCCCTGGCCATCGCAGGATTTTCCTGGGGCGGTTGGGTGACCGGCGGCACCGCCAACAAGATGGCCGCTGAAAAGGCGCGTCATGAAGTGGTCGCCGCCCTGGTGCCGATCTGTCTCGAGCAGTCCAAGCAGGACCCGCGCTTGACCGAGACCCTGGCCCAACTGAAGGCTGCCAGCAGCTACAAGCGCAGCGACATGCTTATGGACGCCGGCTGGGCCACCATGCCGGGATCCGAAGATCCGAACCGTGCCGTGGCAAGTGCCTGCATAGAAAAGCTGGCCGACCAGTTCTAGGTCGTTGCTGGATGCACGAGGCCATGGACAAAGCGAAGCTTGCCCATGGCTTCTGGCGCCAGAACGAAGGGGTAGAGGTCCGGCTGACCCATGCTGTGGTTGAGGCTGTTCACCGCCGAGGTGAGCGTCAGCCAGGCTGAGACCAGCGCGTCGAAGTCGTCATGGCGGCAGGGATCGAAGTCGATCTCCATCTTCAACGGCGCCAAGCGGCCGGCTTTGACGTCGATGCTCAGGCCGAAGGCAGCGGCCGTTTCCAGTGTGTCCACCATGTGCAGGTAGTGCGCCCAGGTCTCCGCGAAGCCTTCCCAGGGATGGGCGCTGGCGTAGCTGCTGACGAAGTGTTGCTGCCAGCCGGGCGGCGGCCCTCCGGTGTAATACGCCTGCAGAGCGGCCCCGTAGTCGCGGCGCTCGTCCCCGAACAGCTCACGAAAACTGTCGTGCCAGGCGCCGCCGCGGACTAGGCGCTCCCAATAGTGATGGCCGATCTCGTGGCTAAAGTGCCCCAGGATCGTGCGGTAGCTCTCGGCCATGTCGCGGCGGTGGCGTTCGCGCTCGACGTCGTCGGCCTCGGCGAGGTTGATGGTGATCTGGCCCTCGGCATGACCGGTCATCACCTGCGGACCTTCATGAAAAGCCGTGCCGCTGTCGGAGAGGAAATCGAAGACGAGCCCCTTTTCCGCATCGTCGTGCCGGCTGCTCAGCGGCAGCCCGAGGCGCAGCAGGGCATAGACCAGCCGGTGCTTGGCGGATTCCATGCGCTGCCAGAGCAAGAGGTTGTCGGCACTGTCGAGGTCGGGGATCGTCCGGTTCAGCCGGCAGGCGCGGCAGAAGGCGTCGCCGCTATCCGCCGGCACCAGCCAGTTGCAAGCATCGTAGTTGGAGTTGGCGCAGAAGCGGAACAGGTTGCGGGGACGGCCAGGGCGTACCAGGTGTTATCTCCGCTCGCCGCCAGGGCGCTCAGCTCGGCAAGGTCGCTGAGGTAGCCGAGCAGCCGCCCGCAGTGCTCGCAGCGCGTATTCTCGAAGAACAGCAGCTGACCGCAGTCCTGGCACTCGAAGACCTTCATGCGGAGACTTTAGCTCCTGGGCCTGCCGGGTGCGATGTTAATCCGAACGGTCCCGGCGCATGTCGGGTCCGCGACCATCCTTTCCCTTGCTTTCCGGGAAGTTCAGCCGCCCTTCTTCATTTCCGCTTCGTAGCGGGCGCGGGTTTCCTCGTTCATGGGGTAGAGGCCGGGCAGGCTGGCGCCGTTTTGGACCTCTTTCATGATCCAGGCTTCCTGGCGCTCCTGCTCGATCCCCAGTGCGGCTACTTCCTCGATCAGGTCCTTGGGGACGACCACGGCGCCGTCCCTGTCGGCGACGATGAGATCGTCGGGGAAGACCGCGACGCCCCCGCAGGCTATGGGCTGCTGCCAGCCGACGAAGGTCAGGCCGGCGACCGAGGGCGGGGCGGCGATGCCGCTGCACCAGACCGGCAGGCCGCTGTCCTCCACGCCGTCACGGTCGCGCAGCGCGCCGTCGGTGACCAGCGCGGTGACCCCGCGCTTGCGCATGCGCGCGCAGAGGATGTCGCCGAAGATGCCGGCGTCCTGCACCCCCATGGCGTCGACCACGGCGATGGCGCCCCCGGGCATCTCCTCGATGGCGGCACGGGTCGAGGTCGGCGAGGACCAGGAGGCCGGCGTCGCCAGGTCCTCACGCGCCGGCACGAAGCGCAGGGTGAAGGCCGGGCCGGCCAGCCGTCCCCAGGAGCGCAGGGGCTTCGGCCCGCGCAAGCTGACGTTGCGCAGGCCTTTTTTCAGCAGGATGGTGGTGATGGTCGCGGTGGTGATGCTCTCGTAGGCTTCACGCAGTGCTGAATCGAGGGCCACGGGACGATACCTCCCTGCTTGGTTTGGCAATCAATAGCCCAGGGCGCAGCCGTCCTTGCGCGGATCCGAGCCGCCGGCCAGTGTGCCCTGGTCCCAGTCGATCTGAATGGCCTGGCTGCCGCCGATCGGCTTGTCGGGCGGGCAGAAGCGGTGGCCCATTTCCTCCAGCTTGGCCAGCACTTCGCGGGGGATGCCGCTCTCGGCCTCCACTGCTGTCTCGCCCGGCGCCGGGAAGCTGCGCGCCAGATCCATGGACTGCTGCACGTCCAGACCGTAGTCGAAGAGGTTGGTGAGGAAGCGCGCGTGGCCGCAGGCCTGATACTGCCCGCCCATGACGCCGAAGGGCATGATCGCGCGTCCGCTCTTGGCCACCATGCCGGGAATGATGGTGTGCATGGGGCGCTTGCCCGGGGCGATGCAGTTCGGGTGCTCCGGATCGACGGAGAAGGCGGCGCCGCGGTTCTGCAGGATGATCCCCGACTTCGGGCCGCAGATGCCGCTGCCGAAGCCGTTGAAGGTCGAGTTGATGAAACTGACCGCGTTGCGGTCCTTGTCCACCACGGAGATGTAGACCGTGTCGGCGTGCTCGGCGACCGGCGCTGCGGCGCTGGGGATGCCGGCGCGGGATGGATCGATCCGGCGGCGCAGCGTTTCGGCGTAGTCCTCGGAGAGCAGCTGCTCGACCGGGACCTCCGCCTGGGCCGGGTCGGCCACGTAGGCGTTGCGCGCTTGGTAGGCGAGGCGGGTAGCCTCGATCTCGAGGTGCAGACGCTCGGCGCTCATGGCGCCCAGGGCCGGCAGGTCGTAGCCGGAGAGGATGTTCAACAGCAGCAGGGCGATGATGCCTTGGCCGTTGGGCGGGCACTCGTAGACATCGTAGCCTTTGTAGCCGGTCTTGATGGGATCGACGTATTCGCCGCTGGCGGCGGCGAAGTCCTCCAGGCTGTGCAGTCCGCCCAGTTCCTTGAGGTGCGCCACAAGGTCTTCGGCGATGGCGCCTTTGTAGAAGGCGTCGCGGCCCTGTTCGGCGATCAGCTCCAGGCTGGCCGCCAGGGCCGGCTGGCGGTGGACGCTGCCCAAAGCCGGCGCCTTGCCGTCCACCAGGAAGATGCTGCTGGCCGCCGGGTCGTGGGACAGGGCCTCCACCTCGCTGGCCCAGTCCGTCGCCACGCGCTCGGTCACCACATAGCCGTCGCGGGCGAAGCGGAGTGCCGGCTGCAGCATGTCGCCCAGGCTGCGGGTGCCGTGGTCGCGCAGCAGCTGCGCCCAGGCGTCGACGGCGCCGGGCACGGTGACGGCGTGGGGGGTGTAGCGTTCGATCTTGGCGATGCCCTGGTCGGCGAACCACTTTGCGGTGGCCGCCTGCGGTGCCCGGCCCGAGCCGTTGAAGGCGACGATGTCGGCGCTGCCCTTGGGGGCGTAGAGCACGAAGCAGTCGCCGCCCAGGCCGGTGGATTCCGGCTCCACCACACCCTGGACCGCACAGGCGGCCACCGCCGCGTCCATGGCGTTGCCGCCGTCCTGCAGGACGTTGACGGCCGTCAGGGTCGCCAGGCTGTGGGACGTTGCCGCCATCCCGTTGAGCGAGCGGGCGACCGAGCGGCCGGGGAGTTCCAGATTTCTCATAAGTGATTGAGTTCCTTTGTCACAGCAGTCCATCCCGATGGGCAAAGCGCACCGCTGGCCTTATCGGAAGACCAGTTTCCCATCGCACCAGTGCCTTGATGTAGCCGTCCTGTGGGGTCTTGGGAAGTCCTCTCTCAGGTCTTCCGTGAACGAATCCTGCGGGAATGATTTGCTTTTTTCCTCACAGCTCCTCATCACATCGATTATAGTGACCTTGTTGCAATCAGAGCCACGGCTCCGCCAGCAGGCATCAGCGGGAATGAGGCTGCGTCGGGATGCACGGTCTCAAGAACTACAATCTCGTCGTTGAACCCTGGCCGGGAAATCCCGGCCCGAACGGTCCGCGTGGACGCCGGGGCTATCGCTGGCGGGTGGCCTGGAAGCGGCAGGGCGAGTTCTATGCCGAAGGCTTCGAGGATTCCCACGCTTCGGCGCGCGCCGCGGCGGAGGCCTACCTCGCCGAGCAGGGCATCCAGATCATGTCGTTGAGCCGGCCGGTCCCGCCCGCCGCCCAGCGGCCCGCGGCGAACAAGGCCGGCGGCGCCTGAGCACAAGCAGCCGAATTGCAGTATGATCCAGCGCGGGACTCGGGCGCCGCGCCGGTGCCTGCCCGCGCTTCTTCTGCTGCCGTTCGCTGAGAGACCTGATGTATGGACGTTGAAAGCCTGGCCATCCCCGAAGTGCTGTTGATCAAGCCGGTGCGGCACGGCGACCATCGCGGTTTCTTTTCGGAGACCTACAGCAAGCAGGACTTCGCGGCAGCCGGTATCGGCATGGAATTCGTGCAGGACAATCACTCCCTTTCGGCGCAGGCGGGCACCTTGCGCGGCCTGCACTTCCAGGTGCCGCCGCGGGCCCAGGCGAAGCTGTTGCGGGTGATCCGAGGCTCGGTCTTCGACGTGGCGGTCGACCTGCGCTGGGGCTCGCCCACCTATGGCCGGCACGTCAGCGCCGTGATCTCCGCCGAGGCTTGGAACCAGATCTTCATTCCCGTCGGTTTCGCCCATGGCTTCTGCACCCTGGAGCCCGACTGCGAGGTCCTCTACAAGGTCAGCGACTTCTATGCGCCGGAGGCCGAGCAGGGCTTGCTGTGGAACGACCCCGAGTTGGGGGTCGATTGGCCGGATGGGGCCGGCGCGTCCCTCTCGACGCGCGACCGGAGCTGGCCGGGGCTAAGGGATTTATCAAGAGTTTTTCAATATGACCAAGGACGTTAGAAGGTTTCTTGCAGCCGGCCTGGAAAGGTTCCCCGGGGCATTTCAGGGCGGGCGCGGAAGGGCGAAGGGGCGCGCATGAAAATCCTGGTCACCGGCGGCGCCGGCTTCATCGGCTCGGCCGTCGTCCGCCACCTGATCGGGGACGGCGAGACGGCGGTGGTGAACGTCGACAAGCTGACCTACGCGGCGACGCCGGAGGCGCTGGAAGACGCCGCCGAGAGCCCGCGCTATGCCTTCTCCAAAACCGATATCTGCGACGGCCCGGCGCTGCGCCGCCTCTTCGCCGAGCACCGCCCCGACGCGGTGATGCACCTGGCGGCGGAATCCCATGTCGACCGTTCCATCGACGATGCCGCGGACTTCATTGAGACCAACGTGGTCGGCACCTACCGTCTGCTGGAGACGGCGACGGCCTACTGGCGCGAGCTGGAAGGCGCGGAGCGGTCCGCTTTCCGCTTTCACCACATCTCCACCGATGAGGTCTTCGGCGCCCTGGGACCGGAGGGCTATTTCACCGAGGAAACGCCCTATCGGCCGAATTCGCCCTATTCGGCCAGCAAGGCGTCCTCCGATCACTTCGTGCGCGCCTGGCACCAGACCTACGGATTGCCGGTGGTGACCAGCAACTGTTCGAACAACTACGGCCTCTATCAGTTTCCGGAGAAGCTGATCCCCTTGATGATCATCAACGCCCTGACCGAGAAGCCGCTGCCGGTCTACGGCAAGGGCGAGAATGTGCGCGACTGGCTGCATGTGGACGACCACGCCTGCGCGCTGGTCGCGGTGCTGACCCGGGGCCAAGTCGGCGAGACTTACAACGTCGGCGGCGACAGCGAGCTGCGCAACATCGACGTGGTCAACATGATCTGCGATCTGGTCGATGAACTGCGCCCGAGGCAGGGCGGCGGCTCGCGGCGCGATCTCATCACCTACGTCACCGACCGGCCGGGACACGATTTGCGCTATGCGGTGGACGCCTCGAAGGTCAAGCGGGAGCTGAACTGGGCGCCGCAGGAGAGCTTCGCCTCCGGCCTGCGCAAGACCGTCGCCTGGTACCTGGATCATCAGGACTGGTGGCGCGGCATCCTGGAGCGCCGCTACGCCGGCGAGCGTTTGGGCCTCTCCAAGGCCGGTCAGAAAGCCGGCTAGATGGCTGCCGGCGGACTGCTGCTGCTCGGCGCGGAGGGGCAACTCGGCCAGGAGATACGCAGGCTGGCGGGCAGCCGCGATCTGGCGCTGACCGCCCTCAACCGCAAGCAGCTCGATATCACCGACGCCGGCGCCGTGAAGCAGGCGCTGGAGCGCGGCTATGGCACGGTGATCAACGCCGCCGCCTATACCGCCGTCGACAAGGCCGAAAGCGATGAGGCACTGGCCATGGCGGTCAACCGCGACGGCGCGGCCCACTTGGCCCAGGCCTGCCGCGACGGCGGCGCGGCGTTGATTCAACTTTCCACGGACTATGTCTTCGATGGTTTGAAGGGTGCGGGTTATCGCGAGGGCGACCCGGTTCGTCCGCTGAGCGTCTACGGCCGCGGCAAGTTGGCCGGCGAAGAGGCCGTGCGCGCGGCCCTGCCTGCGCACGTCATCCTGCGTACCTCCTGGGTGTTTGGCGCCTGGGGCACCAACTTCGTGAAGACCATGCTGCGCCTCGGCGGCGAGCGCGAAGAGCTCTCCATCGTCGCCGACCAGTTCGGCTGTCCGACGCCGACGGCGGCCCTGGCCGATGCCGTTCTGGCGGTGGCCGAACGGCTGGCGCCGGAGACCTACGGCTCCTACCACTGTGCCGGGGCGGAGCGCACCTCCTGGTACGACTTCGCCCGGGCGATCTTTGCCGGGCAGGAGGAACTCACCGGCCGCAAGGGGCCGAAGCTGCGCCCCATCGCCACCGTGGACTATCCGACCGCGGCCCGCCGCCCCCCGGATTCCACGTTGGATTCCGGCCTATTTCAGGCGACCTTCGGGCAGGGGCCGATCGACTGGCGGCGCGGTTTGTCGACTGTGTTGCAGGAACTGCTGGTTCCGCAGGAAAAGGGCCAGGGCTAAGGGGGAAGGTATGAAAGGTCTCGTTCTCGCCGGCGGCTCCGGCACCCGGCTGCACCCGGTGACCCGGGCGGTCAGCAAGCAGTTGCTGCCGGTCTACGACAAGCCGATGATCTACTATCCTTTGTCGGTGCTGATGATGTCGGGCATCCGCGACATCCTGGTGATCACCACGCCGCATGACGCGCCGCTGTTCCACGAACTGCTGGGCGACGGCAGCCAGTGGGGAATCAATCTCAGCTACGCCGTGCAGCCCAAGCCGGAAGGCCTGGCCCAGGCCTTCCTCATCGGCCGCGACTTCATCGCCGGGGACAAGTGCTGCCTGATCCTGGGCGACAACATCTTCTACGGCCAGGGTCTGCAGGACGTGCTGATGCGCGCCGCCGCCCTGCGCCGGGGCGCGACGGTCTTCGGCTACCAGGTCTCCGATCCCGAACGCTATGGCGTGGTTGAGTTCGACGCCGCCGGGCAGGCTGTCAGCCTGGAGGAAAAGCCGCGCCACCCGAAGTCGCGCTTCGCCGTCACCGGGCTCTACTACTACGACGAACAGGTGGCGGACATCGCCGCCGACCTGAAGCCCTCGGACCGTGGGGAGCTGGAGATCACCGACCTCAACCGGCGCTACCTGGAGGCCGGGCAGTTGCAGGTCGAGCGCCTGGGCCGGGGCTATGCCTGGCTGGACACCGGCACCCACGACAGCCTGATCGACGCTGCCCAGTTCGTGCAGACCATCGAGCACCGCCAGGGCCTGAAGGTCGCCTGCCTGGAGGAGATCGCCTTCCGCAAGGGCTTCATTTCCGCCGACGCGCTGCGGGCACTGGCCGAGCCGCTGCGCAAGAACGACTACGGCCTCTACCTGCTGCGCGTCGCCGAGGGGCTCTGACGGGCCGGCGCCTTTTTTTCGCAGTTGCGGAAATACGCCACCGCTCCTGGGTACTGTTGTCAGTTTGTTGGCAATTGAATTCTAGAAGCCGTGGAGGCAGGCTCTCCGTGGAGGAGTGGTGCGGTGCCTCAGGTAACCTTTACGGCCAACTTGCAACGCCATCTCGACGTCCCGTCGCTGGAAGTGGACGGCACGCGGGTCGGCGACGTCCTGGCGCAGGTCTTCAAGCGTAAGCCCCGGTTGCGCTCCTACATCGTGGACGACCAGGGGCGCTTGCGTCGTCACGTGAACGTCTTCGTGAACTCGCAGATGATCGCCGACCGGGAGGGCCTCAGTGACACTGTGCGGCCGGACGATGAAGTCTTTGTTTTCCAGGCACTCTCGGGCGGGTAGGAAGAAATGGCCGATGCGATCTATGTTGCGACCCGCAAAGGGCTTTTCGAAGTAAGCTATGATGGCGATCCGCAGACGCGACCCATTGCTTTTCTCGGAGATCCGGTCTCTGCCGTGCTGCAGAACGAGCATGACGGGGCGATCTACGCCGCGCTGAACCTTGGCCATTTCGGCGCCAAGCTGCACCGTTCCGAAGATTTCGGTCAGACCTGGCAAGAGCTGCCGTTGCCGTCTTATCCGCCGAGCGAGGGCGACGACGCCGCGAGCCTGAAGTTCATCTGGACCCTGGCCCGAGGCGGCCTTGAACAGCCCAAGCGCCTTTGGGCCGGCACGCTGCCGGGGGGCCTCTTCCGTTCCGACGACCGCGGCGAGTCCTGGGAACTGGTCGAGAGTCTGTGGAACCAGCCCTCCCGCAGCGAGTGGTTCGGCGGCGGTTACGACGAGCCGGGCATCCACTCCATCAACGTTGATGACAACGGCAGGATTATCGTCGGGATTTCCTGCGGCGGTGTCTGGATCAGCGAGGACGACGGAGATAGCTGGACCCTGGGCGGCAAGGGGTTGGCCGCCGACTACATGCCGCCCGACCGCCGGGACGATCCGACCATTCAGGACCCGCACCGCCTGGCCGTCTGCCAGGACGCGCCCGACACGGTCTGGTGCCAGCACCATTGCGGCATCTTCCGCTCCGACGACGGGGGCCACACTTTCACGGAAATCAAGGAGGTGGCGCCCTCGGCCTTCGGTTTCGCCGTCGCGGCCCATCCGCAGGACCCTAAGACCGCCTGGTTTGTTCCGGCGGTAAAGGACGAATGCCGCGTGCCGGTCGAAGGGCGGTTCGTGGTGACGCGCACTCGCGACGGCGGGACGAGCTTTGAGATCTTTTCGCGAGGGCTGCCGCAGGAGAATGCCTACGACTTGGTTTATCGCCACGCCCTGGAGGTAGGTCGAGCCGGCAAATTCCTCGTTATGGGCTCGACCACCGGCGCGCTCTGGTTCAGCAAAGACGCCGGCGAGTCATGGAGGCTGCTGACCGGACACCTGCCGCCCATCGCGCAGGTCTGTCTCGTCGGACTGCCTTGATCCCTTTTGGGATATGGGTTTCGCTGGCATTGTCACCATCGCCGGAGGAGTCCGAGTCGTGAGCGAAGACAAGAAGCCGCTCTACTACGCCGACTACCTGCAACTCGACCGGCTGCTGAACGCCCAGGCGCCGGAGAGCGCACGGCAGGGCAAGCCGGCCCACGACGAGATGCTGTTCATCGTCGTGCACCAGGCCTACGAGCTGTGGTTCAAGCAGATCCTGCACGAGATGGCGCGGATCGACGCGATCTTCGCCGCCGAGAACCTGGACGACCGCGACATTGGACGTGCGGTGGCGGCGCTGGAGCGCATCGAGCGCATCCTCAAGCTGCTGACGGCTCAGCTCGACGTGCTGGAGACCATGACGCCGCTGGACTTCCTGGAGTTTCGCGACCTGCTGTTCCCGTCCTCCGGCTTCCAGTCGCTGCAGTTCCGCCTCATAGAGATGGGGCTCGGCCTGCGCCGCCAGGACCGCATCGGCTTCGAAGCCAAGCCCTTCGACGCTCGGCTCAGCGATGCGGACCGGGCGAAGCTGCGCGAGGCCGAGAAGCGGCCCAGTCTTAGCGACCGCATCGAGGCCTGGCTGGAACGCACGCCCTTCGTCGAACTCGGGGGCTATAAGTTCCAGGAGGCCTACCGCGCCGCCGTGGCCCGCATGTTGGATCAGGATACGGCAACGCTGGGCGGCAGCGCCGCGATCCCCGAAGCGGAGAAGGCTTCCGGCCTCGCCGCCCTGGAGGCGGCACGGGCGCGCTTCGAGGCCATCTATGACGAGGCACGCCATGCGGAACTGGTGAAGGAGGGAGCTTGGCGTTTGTCCTGGCGGGCGCTGCAGGCGGCGCTCTTCGTCAACCTCTACCGTGATGAGCCGGTATTGCAGTTACCCTTCCGCCTGTTGAGCCTGCTGATGGATATCGACGAGACCATGGCCGCCTGGCGCTACCGCCACGCCCTCATGGCCCAGCGCATGATCGGCATGAAGCTCGGCACCGGCGGTTCCTCCGGCCACGACTACCTGGCCGAGGCGGCGCGGCGCTACCGCGTCTTCGGCGACCTCTTCGCGCTCTCGACCTTCCTCATCCCGCGCTCGGCCCTGCCGCCGCTGCCCGAGCCGCTGCGCAGCGCCATGGGCTATACCTATTCGGCAGGCGGCAGGTGAGCGGCAGCTACAAGGCGCACTTCCGCCGCTTCCTCGAGGCCGCGCCGGAGCGCCTGCACTTCGCCGCGCACAGCCACCACTACTGGCCCGACGTCACCTTCGAGGCCCAGGTGCAGTGCTGGGAGGACGCGGCGCGCCTGACCGGAGGCAAGTGGGAGGTCGTCCTGGGGGAGGTCTTGCCGGAGGTGCAGCGCGGCATCGCCCGTCATCTGAACTTGCCCGATCCTTCGAGCCTCGCCTTCGCGCCCAACACCCATGAGTTCGTCAAGCGCCTGCTGTCCTGCCTGCCGGCGGAGAGAGTGCCGCGCATCCTGACCAGCGACGGCGAGTTCCACAGCTTCACCCGTCAGATCGCGCGGCTGGAGGAGGATGGCCTGGCCGAGGTGACGCGGGTGGCGGTCGAGCCCTTCGACAGCTTCGCCGAACGTTTCGCGGCGGCCGCGTCGAAGGGCGGTCACGACATGATCTTCGTCAGCCAGGTCTTCTTCAATTCAGGCTTCGCCCTGACCGGCCTGACGGCCCTGCTGGCCGGCCTGCCGGCGGAACCCTTTGTGGTGATCGACGGTTACCACGGCTTCCTGGCACGGCCGACGGACCTGGACGCCGTCGCCGCGCGGGCCTTCTACCTGGCCGGCGGCTACAAGTACGCCATGTCCGGGGAGGGCGTGTGCTTCCTTCATGCGCCCCCGGGCTATGGGCTGCGCCCGCGTGACACCGGGTGGTATGCCGCCTTTGGAAAGCTGACCCAGGCCGGCGGCGGTGTCGCCTATGCCGGGGACGGCGGGCGCTTCTTCGGCGCCACCTTCGACCCGGTCGGGCTCTACCGGATGCGGGCCGTGCTGCGCCTGCTGGAGGATCTCCGGCTGGATGCGGCCGGCATCCACGCCCATGCGCGCGCGCTGCAGGACCGTTTCCTCAAAGGACTGGAGGCTTGGCCGAACTCGGTCTTGCCCCTGGAACGGCTGGTGGTCGATCCCCGGGTCCAGCCTTGCGGCAACTTCCTGACCTTCGACCTGGGGGACGAGGCGGCGTCCGGCCTTCATGCCGGCCTCGCGGCCGCTGGCGTGGCCACCGACTATCGCGGCAGCCGCCTGCGTTTCGGCTTCGGGCTCTATCAGGACGCGGTAGACGTCGACGCGATTCTGGGGCGCCTGGCGGCCATCTAGGTTCGGGGCGGGATCTGCGGGGCTGTCCTGCGGCTCCGCCACGCAGGCGGCTCGGGGCGCTGGATCTTCGCAGGTTGCCGACGGGGCACGTGGCCTGGGTCCGCGCGGCAACCTGCTGAAGGGAACAGGCCGGGCTTTCCGCCCGCTTGCCGCTTTACTTGGCCGCGGTGGCCTTGCGCGCGGCTTTGCGTACAGCTGCCTTCTGCGCCGTCCGCTTGCTCGCCGCGATCTTCTTGGCGCCGGCCTTCTTGGCCGCGGACTTCTTCTTCACTTCGCTCTTGATTGCGCCGGCCTTGGCCGCCGTGCTGCGCTTGGCCGCCGTCTTCTTGGCGGCGATCTTCTTGGCGCCGCTTCTCTTGGCGCCGGTCTTCTTGGCAGCCGCTTTTTTCGGAGCGGCCTTCTTCGCGACCTTCTTCTTGGCCGCTGCCTTCTTTGTCGCGGTCTTCTTGGCCGCGATCTTCTTGGTCGCCGCTTTCTTGGCGGCGGTAGGTTTGGTTGCCATGCAGGTCCCCCTAAATGCTCCTAGTGTCCCTCGGACGAGCTGGTTGAGGCGGAATACTTCACACGGATCACTATGGCGGCCTCTCTGTGCCGGGCCTTCGAGAAAGGTCTTGCGACTCGGCACGCGGATACTGCCGCCGCGCATCTTCAAGCAAATCGAAGCCATTCTTCAAGAGGCAACAACGTTGTTGCGGATCGATCGCCGCCGCCTGCGGCAGGCGTGCCACAGAGGCCTGCCGTGCGCCCGTACTAGCGGCACTGCTCCGGCGCGCCCGGGGAGATCCATAGGGCCATCGTCTTGCCGCGGTAGGGCATCGCCTCGTCGGGTGGCGGCAGCGAGTCCCGCGCGCCGGGAGCAAGACCCTTGTTGATGGCGACGCCGCCGGGGTGCGCCGCGAGCCATCCCTCCAGGCTGTCGGGATTGGTACGGGAAACGGGTTCGGTCACACGCGCGAGATAACCGAACTCGCCGGAGTAGTCGCCGAACCAGGCCAGGCCGCAGGACTGACGGCGGTGCACGGTATCGGCAATGCGCGACCAGTCGTAGGTGGCGAAGGCCGCTGCGGCGATCATGTGGCCGGCGGACAGGGCCAGGGCAACGGCGCCGGCGATGGCGCCCGCCTGTGCCTTGGCGCGGCGCGGCGTCGCGAAGAGCAGCAGGCTCAGGACCGCGAGCAAAGCCCAACCGGGCCAGTCGCTGCGCAGGCGCTCCAAGTAGGCCTGGGCCTGTGGCAGCCGCCCGGGGAGTTCCATGGCGTCGGCGAGCTCCATCAGCGGCGCGGAGAGGCCGACCAGGATCATCGGCAGCAGCGGCAACAGGAGATCGCGCTGGCGCAGCACGGTATCGCCGCTGGCGACGATCGCGCGCGCGGCGATCAAGGCCAGCGCCGGCAGCGCCGGCAGCAGATAGTGGATCTGCTTGCCGGAGATCAGCGAGAAGGCGACGAAGACCGTAGCGAACCAGATGGCGCAGAAGCGCGGGGCCTGAGTGCTGCCGCGCCAGGCGTCGCGGCGCAGCCAACGCCACAGGGGCGGCCACCAGCCCCATGGCAGGGCGAAGAGCGGCAGCAGCGGCAGGTAGTACCAGAAGGGCCGGGCGTGGGCGAAGGACTTCACCATGCGCTCTGCGGTCTGGCCCCAGAGGATCATTTCCCGATACTCGGGCCCGCCGAAGATCGCCGCCGGCACCGCCCAGGCAAGCGCGATGGCTATGCCTCCCACGACGGCGGCGCCGAGGCCCAGGAACCAGCCACGCAGTCCGCCCGGCGTCTCGCGCGCGAAGACCAGAGAGGCGAGCGCGCCGACGGCGAGAAGGTGGAGCAGGGCGACCGGTCCTTTTGCGAGAATCCCGAGACCCAGGCCGATCGCCACCAGCGCCCACCAGGACCGCTTGCCGCGCCGCCATACCAGCAGCAGGCCGCAGGTGCTGAGCAGCAGGCAGGCGGTCAGCAGGCCGTCGAACATCACCAGGCCGGTGAATACCGTCACCAGGCCGATGGCGGCGAAGGTCATGACCGACCAGGGGCCGATGCCGGGCAGCCGCGGCCACAGCAGCCGCGCGGCCAGGCCGGTCAGCGCCGCCGAGGCGATGCCCGTCGCCAACACTACCAGGCGGGCGGCCAGCGTGCTGAGGCCGCCCAGGCTCCAGGCGAGGTTGATCATCCAGAACAGCAGTGGCGGCTTGTGCGAGTAGGGCTGGCCGTTCATCTGCGGCACCAGCCAGTTGCCGGAGGTGTACATCTCCCAGGCAACGGTCAGGTAGCGCGTCTCGTCGACCGGCAGGATGGGGCGCAGGGAAAAGGCGGCGATCTGCGCCGCCCAGATCAGCAGCGCGAGTGACAGCGGCAGCAGACAGAGCTCGAAGGAAACGCCGGCGGCCGGCTCTGTACCTTGTTTGGCGGCTTCAGACAGGTTTCCGTTCCTCGCGTCTCTCGCGAAGGCGGAACTGGAGATTGCGCAGGTAGATGACCAGCCCCGTCCCCTGGCCGACGATGAAGACCGGGTCCTGACGCCAGATCGCGTAGGACAGCAGGACCGCGCCGCCGGCGAGGCTGAAGTACCAGAACGCCAGAGGCATCACGCTGCGCCTTTGACGTTCGCTCGATATCCACTGGACCAGAAAGCGGAGGCTGAACAGGGCCTGGCCGAGGAAGCCGATGGCGAGCCAGGTGGCCTGGGCGTTGATGGGCATTAGCTGGGTCATGGGTCGTTGCTCGATACTTCCGTGCGATTGCGTCTTTTCATCAGCCACATGACCCCGAAGAGGTCGACGATGCCGACCCACAGCCGGTCCCAGGTGCCGTATTTGGAACGGCCGCGGGTGCGCGGCCGGTGGTGTACGGGCAGCGCGATCACCCGGTAGCCTTCGCGCCGCAGCAGGGCCGGGACGAAGCGATGCAGATGGTCGAAGAAGGGCAGCCTGAGGAAGGCCTCGCGGGTCACCAGGCGGATGCCGCAGCCGCTGTCCGCGGCATCGTCGCCCAGGCAGTGCCGCCGCACCGCGTTGGCGATGCGCGAGCCCCAGCGCTTGGCGAGATTGTCGTGGCGCTTGGCCCGCACGCCGGTGATAGCCTGCACCTTCGAGGGACCGCCGACCTGGGACAGGGCATCCAGCATACGGGGGATGTCGGCGGGATCGTTCTGGCCGTCTCCGTCCAGGGTGGCGATCAGGTGGCCCCGCGCCGCCAGTACGCCGCTCAGCACCGCGCCGCTCTGTCCGATGCTCTCGGCGTGGTGCAGCCAGCGCAGCTCCGGCAGGCGCTCCGCCGCGTCCGTCAGGGCCGCCGCCGTTCCATCCCGGCTGCCGTCGTCGACGTAGATGAGCTCATAGCGAATCCGCCCTTGCAGCGCGGCGCGGATCTCTGCGGCCAGAGCCGCGATGTTCTCCGCCTCGTCGCGTACGGGGACGATGACGGACAGTTCGACGTCGCCCGCCGCGAGAGACCGCGCAGGCGAGTCTGCCGCACGGAGGGCGCCGTCGTGAGCGGGGAGGGTCATGTTCGTCAAAGCGTTCGTTATGTCGCCCCCAAGCAACCGAGGGTGCGATCAGGAAACCGTGTCGCTGACAGAGAATCGCGAAAACCTGACGGGGGCCTGACGAAATCGGAAAACGCCGCGCCGCCGCAAAGGGGGCGGGACTGGAAGCGGGCGCGTGACCGATCCTGGGCGGCGGCGCGGGACAGCCCGGAAGGGCGGCAAAGAAAAAGGGGCCCGGCCATTCGGCCTGGGCCCCTTTTCGATTGGCTCCGCGGGCAGGACTCGAACCTGCGACCCGGTGGTTAACAGCCACCTGCTCTACCAACTGAGCTACCGCGGATCAGGATCTGATCGGCGTTGCCGGGCTGCCCCGGCGCGGCGAAGCGGGGTTATATCAAACCGCTCGCGGCGCTGCAAAGATTTTGCGGCAGAAAAATCGCCAAGGCCGCCCGCCCGGGGCGCGCACTCCTGAAGATCGCCCTCAGGCTCCGGCCACCACGGCCAAGAGGCACTTCGCGACCGGCAGATAGGCGGAATTCGGCATGTGAAACCAGCGCAGGAACTCAGCCGTCGTCATCTCGCCGGCCAGCCAGTGCTCCAGGAACATTCGGCTCACCGGGTGCAGGTGATCGGGCAGGCAGACGAGGATGTCCTGTCGAATGGTTCCGGCTCCCGGTTGCTGATGGGGCCTTTCCGGTGCCGCAGCGGACGAATCCAACGGCGCCGGCCTTGGATTCCGCGGCGCCCGCGCGCCGCGGGGACCGCTCTGCGGACAGTTTAAGGGCAGGGGACGGCCGCCGGCAACAGCAGGCGTTATCTTGAATGTTCATGATTTGTTCTTGACTTGGCCTCGATCGTCTGTAAGCTTCGCAATCAACGTCACCGGCGCCCGCAAGGGGTGCCCGCTTTGGGGAGAAGCATCATGTACGGTTCGGAGATGAACGGCTTTCAGCCGCCGCTGTGGGAACGTCTGGCCAGCGCCCTGGCGGCGCTCGGCACCTTCGCCTTCTTTTTCTCCGCGGTGGGCTACGGCTGGTACAGCCTGCTGCTGGCCATGGCGCGCTAGCCTCGCCATGGAGTCCCTGCCGGGCCGGAAATCGTCATCGGAAAGAAGGGGGATGGAGGCCCGGGCCGGAATCGAACCGGCGTGCAAGGATTTGCAGTCCTCTGGATAACCACTCTCCCACCGGGCCGTCGGCGGAGGGGCGAAGCTATACTTCCGCCTCCGGCCTGGGTCAAGCTGGCTGCGCGTCCCGGACGGCGGCGGTTCTGGCGCGTTGTTTTCGGGCGCTCGGGCGCTTATAACCCAAGGCCGTAGCGGCCTGTGGGCCGCGGCAGAGCGAACGGCCAGAGCGACGGTTGGTGAGATGACGGAATTCGCAGCAGCACGCCTCAATATGGTGGAGAGCCAGATCCGCACCAATAAGGTGACGGACCAGCAGGTCATTGCGGCATTCGAGGCGGTGCCAAGAGAGCTTTTCGTCGGCGAAGGCAAGCGCGGCTTTGCCTATGTCGACGAAGACCTTGAGGTGGCCGCCGGGCGCTACCTGATGGAGCCCATGGTGTTGGCGCGCCTGTTGCAGGCCGCCGGGCTTCAAAGCGGTGATATCGCCCTGGATATCGGCTGTGCCACGGGGTACTCCACCGCCATTCTGGCGCATCTGGCCGAGACGGTGGTCGGCGTCGAGTCCAGCCGCCAGCTCGCGGACCAGGCGAATCGCACGCTCAACGCGCTCGACGTCGACAATGCGGTCGTCGTGGAAGGGGCACTGGACGCCGGCTATCAGAAGCAGGCGCCCTACAACGTCATCGTCTTCCAGGGCGCCGTGAGCGCGGTGCCGGATACGGTCAAGCGGCAGTTGAGCGACGGAGGCCGCCTGGTGGCGGTGGTCAATGACGAGGCCGGCATCGGCCGCGGCACACTGGTTTGCCGTTCGGGGGACAGTTTTTCGGCGCGGGTTCTTTTTGACGCCGCCACGCCGCTGCTGCCGGGCTTCGAGCGCGAGGTCGGTTTCGTCTTCTGAGACGGCTCCTTGGCGGGAGGGTCCGGGGATGGGCCCTGCGCGCGATGCGTACTTGAAGAACGGCCTGTCGCGGCTCAACTAAGGAATGGGGCCGGCCTGGGGATAGGCCGGTGATCTCATTCGCGATATGGGGAAGCGGACGCATGCGATCGAGAAAGGCAGTGCGGCGGGGAGGTGCTTTTGCAGGGGCCTTGGTCGCTATTCATGGGGTCGTGGTCCTGGGGGGCCTGGGTGCCGCGCCGGCAGCGGCGCAGAGCCTTAACGAGGCGCTGATCCAAACCTACCAGTCCAATCCCACGTTGAGCGCGGCGCGGGCCCAATTGCGCGCAACCAACGAAAGCGTGCCTCAGGCGCTGTCGAACTGGCGCCCTCTGGTCGAGCTGCAGGGCAGCGGCGGCAAGGCCTACGACGAGAACATCCGCCCCACGGACGACGGCGAGGGCCGCAGTCCGGCCAGCGGCGAACTGGTCGTGACCCAGCCGCTGTACCGCGGCGGCCGCACCGTCGCCGGCACCGAGCGGGCCGAGAACCAGGTGCTTGCCGAGCGCGCCCGGCTGGAGTCGACGGAGCAGGACGTCTTGCTCAGTGCCGTCACCGCCTATGCCGACGTCTGGCGCGACCAGTCGGTGCTGACGCTCAACGTGAACAACGAGCAGGTGCTGGCCCGCCAGCTCGAGGCGACTCAAGACCGCTTCGACGTCGGTGAACTGACCCGGACCGACGTGGCGCAGTCGGAAAGCCGTCTCTCCAGCGCGACCGCGGATCGCATCGGCGCGGAGGGCAACCTCTCTTCCAGCCGCGCCACCTTCGAGAACGTGATCGGCGTCTACCCGCAGAGCCTGGATCAGCCCGCCCTGCCGACCGAATTGCCCAGAACCCTGGATGACGTGGTCAGCGCCGCGGAGAGCAACAACCCCAGCGTCCGGGCGACCAACTACGACGAACGCGCGGCCCTGCGCTCGGTGCGTGAGGTCGAGGGCGAGTTGCTGCCCTCGATCAACCTCGAGGGTTCCGTCGGTTATCAGCACGAGCGCTCGTCGCGCACCAGCGAGGGCGCCAGCGCCGAGGTGCTGGCTGTGGTCTCGGTGCCGCTCTACCAGCAGGGCTCGGTTTCCAGCCGGGTCCGGGAATCCAAGCAGGTGGCCAGCCAGCGCCGCCTGCTGGTCCGTGAAGCGCTCCGCCAGGCGCGCGAAGACGCCACTTCGGCCTGGGAGAGCCTGCTCACCGCGCGGGCCCAGATCAGCGCCCTGGAACAGAGCGTGCACGCCAACGAGATCGCCCTGGAGGGCGTACGCCAGGAAAACGCCGTGGGCGCGCGTACGGTTCTTGACGTGCTGGACGCCGAGCAGGAACTGCTGGACGCCCAGGTCAGCCTGGTCAGCGCGCAGCGGGACGAAATCGTCGCCAGTTTCCGGGTTCTCAGCGCCATCGGCCGCATGACGGCCAGGGACCTGGCCCTCGATACCGCCGTCTACGATCCGGAATCCGACTATAACGCGGTGCGCGAGAAGTGGTTCGGCCTGGACGCGCCGGGGGCGGACGTCGAGAGCTTCGATGGCGGCCTGACCGGGGGGCAGTGAGACCGCGCCCAGGAAGGGCGGGGCGCCAGGGCGCCAGGGCGATATTCGCGGCGGTTTGGTTAACAGAAAATTTCCGCTTTCCGGTTATCCAATGTTACAAGACCTTTGCCGTAAAGAGGCGGCCGGGGCTTTTGGAGACTGATTGGCCGGAGTGGTATGAGCGAGCCGGAAGCGCAAAACGAACCGACGATGGAGGAGATTCTCGCCTCCATCCGCCGGATTATCTCTGAGGACGAGACGGAAGAGGGCAAGTCTGATGAAGGCGCTGCCCCGGCAGCGGCGCCTGCGCCTGCCGAAACGGCATCCGCGCAGCCTCCCGAGGCGGCCGCCGCTCCCGCGCCGCCGCCGGCCGCCGCCGCGGAGTCCGACGGGGCCGACAACATTCTCGACCTGACCAAGATGGTCGCCGAAGACGGCAGCATCGTCGACCTGACGGCCCAGCAGGAGGCCGAGGCGGAAGCGGCGCCCGAAGAGGCGCCCGCCGATGCAGAGCCGCAATCCGAGCCGGAGTCCGAACCCGAGCCCGAAGTGGCGGCGGAAGCGGCTGACGCTGCCGCTGACGCGGAGGAGTCCGCCGCCGCCGCCGAGGAAACCCAGGCCGAAGGCGAGGAAGAGGAACCGGCGGAAGAACTGCTGAAGCCGATGGATTCCGCCGAGGCGGAGGAAGTTCCGGACGAGCCGGCGCAGGAAGACGACGACGGCTTCGACGCGCCCGCCGAGGACGCCGCCGAGGACGCCGCCGAAGAGGCGGTCGAGGAAATCATGGCCGAGGAGGCGCCCAGCGAAGCCGCCCTGGGCCAGGAACTGGCGCCGGCGGACGGCGGCAGCGAGTACGTCTCGGCGGCGACCGCCGCGACCGCCACGGCCTCCCTGGCCGCGATCAGCAAGGCCGCCATGGCCAACCGCCAGGGCGATGCCGTCGCCATCGGCGGGGGGCGGACCCTCGAGGAACTGGTGCGCGAGTCCCTGGCTCCTGAACTGAAGGGCTGGCTGGACGAAAATCTCCCCGATTTGGTAGAACGCATCGTTCGCGAGGAGATCCGCAAGATGGTACGCCGCGCCGAGGATCAGTAGGCTCCCCGGTAACCCCTTTAGATTTCAGGGAATTCCGGGCGGTCGGGGGCAATCCCCGATCCGGTGCCGGCCTGCTGCTATGGCGCTTTCCCGCACCTTCTGTTAGACCCCTCCGCTGAATCGAGCGTTCCCGCCATTTCCCGCAGCCGGGGGCGCCCCAAAGCGACAGTTCAAGAGGATCGCCAGCAATGCTGGAAAAGACCTATCGGCCCGACGAGGTCGAGGATCGGCAGTACGCCCGCTGGGAGGCCGCCGACGCCTTCTCGGCCAAGTTCGACGGCAGCAAAGAGCCCTTCACCATCATGATCCCGCCGCCCAATGTCACGGGCAGCCTGCACATGGGTCATGCGCTCAACAACACCATTCAGGACATTCTGGTCCGCTACCAGCGCATGCAGGGCAAGGACGTGCTGTGGCAGCCGGGCACCGACCACGCCGGCATCGCCACCCAGATGGTGGTCGAGCGCCAGTTGGGCGAGGAAGGCGTCGAGCTGGACCGCGGCCTGCCGCTGGCTCCCGGCAACACCAAGCACATCGGCCGCGAGGAGTTCATCGAGCGCGTCTGGAAGTGGCGCGACCAGTCCGGCGGCACCATTCTGAAGCAGCTCCGCCGCCTGGGCGCCTCCTGCGACTGGCAGCGCGAGCGCTTCACCATGGACGAGGGGCTCTCCGAGGCGGTGCTCAAGGTCTTCGTGACCCTCTACCGCGAGGGCCTCATCTACCGCGACAAGCGGCTGGTGAACTGGGACCCGCGCTTCCATACCGCGATCTCCGACCTGGAGGTCGAGCAGAAGGAGATGAACGGCCACCTCTGGCACTTCCGCTACCCCATCGAAGGGGAAGAGGGCCGCTTCATCACCGTGGCGACCACGCGGCCGGAGACCATGCTGGGCGATACCGCCGTGGCCGTGCACCCGGACGACGAGCGCTACAAGGACCTGGTCGGCAAGTTCGCCATCCTGCCGCTGGTCGGCCGGCGCATTCCCATCGTCGCCGACGACTATGCCGATCCGGAGCAGGGCTCGGGTGCGGTGAAGATCACCCCGGCGCACGACTTCAACGACTTCGAGGTCGGCAAGCGCCATGACCTGGAGATGATCAACGTCTTCGACCGCGACGCGCGGATGAACGACGGCGTGCCGGAGGCCTACCGCGGCCTCGACCGCTTCGACGCGCGCAAGAAGGTGGTCGCCGACATGGAGGCCGAGGGCCTCTTGGAGAAGATCGACGACCACCGCCACATGGTGCCGCACGGCGACCGCTCCCACGTCGCCATCGAGCCCTACCTGACCGACCAGTGGTACGTGAACGCAGCGGAACTGGCGAAGCCCGCCATTGCCGCGGTGGAGCAGGGCGAGACCGTGTTCGTGCCCAGGCAGTGGGAGAAGACCTATTACGAATGGATGCGCAACATCCAGCCCTGGTGCATCTCGCGCCAGCTCTGGTGGGGCCATCAGGTGCCGGCCTGGTACGGGCCGGACGGCGAGGTCTTCGTCGCCCACGATGAAGCCGAGGCGGCCGAGGCCGCCGAGAAGCACTACGGCAAGACGGTGGATCTGACCCGCGACAGCGACGTGCTGGACACCTGGTTCTCCTCGGCGCTCTGGCCCTTCTCGACCCTGGGCTGGCCGGAGGAGACCGAGGCGCTGGGGCGCTACTACCCGGGCGACGTGCTGGTCACCGGCTTCGACATCATCTTCTTCTGGGTGGCCCGCATGATGATGGCCAGCCTGCACTTCATGGACGGCAAGGTGCCCTTCCACACCGTCTACATCCATGCCCTGGTGCGCGACGAGAAGGGGCAGAAGATGTCGAAGTCCAAGGGCAACGTCATGGATCCCCTGGACCTCATCGACAAGTTCGGCGCCGACGCCGTGCGCTTCACCTTGACGGCCCTGGCGGCCCAGGGGCGCGACGTGAAGCTGGCGGAAAGCCGCATCGAGGGCTACCGCAACTTCTGCACCAAGATCTGGAACGCGGCGCGTTTCTGCGAGATGAACGAGTGCCGCTACGAGCCCGGCTTCGACCCGGCGGCGAACGGCCAGCGCGTCAACCGCTGGATCGTCAGCCAGCTCGCTCAAACCGAACCTAGAGTGCGCCGCGCCATCGAGGACTATCGCTTCAACGAGGCGGCCCAGGCGCTCTACCAGTTCATCTGGAACACCTACTGCGACTGGTACCTGGAGTTCGCCAAGCCGCTGCTGCAGGGCGAGGACGCCGCGGCCCAGGCGGAGACCCGGGCGACGGCCCAGTGGGTGCTGCACCAGGCGCTGTTCCTGCTGCACCCCATCATGCCCTTCCTCACCGAGGAACTGTGGCAGCAGACCGGCCCCGGTGAAGGTGGGGGCGAAGCGAGCCTGATGACCACCTCGGCCTGGCCGGTCTTCGCCGAGAACCTCACCGATGCCGAGGCCGACGCGACCTTGGGCTGGGTGGTACGCATGATCGGCCAGATCCGCGCCGTGCGCTCTGAGATGAACGTGCCGCCGGGGGCGCGAATCGCCCTCATCGTCAACGACGCTTCCGCCGGGTCCAAGGCGCGGGTCGGCGACCACGAGGCGCTGATCAAGACCTTGGCGCGGGTCGAGACCATCGCCTTCGACCAGCCGGTGCCCCAGGGCTCGGTGCAGGACGTGCTGGACGAATGCTCCCTGGTGCTGCCGCTGGCCGAGGTCATCGACCTGGACCAGGAGCAGGCGCGGCTGAAGAAGGAAATGGACAAGCTGAAGGGCGAGATTACCAAGCTCGACAAGAAGCTCTCCAACGAGCAGTTCCTCGCCAAGGCGCCCGAAGAAGTGGTGGCCGAGCAGCGCGAGCGTCTGGCCGACAGCCAGCAGACCATGACCAAGCTGCAGAGCGCCCTGGAGCGTCTCGCCTCTGCATAAGCCGGTGGAGGACATCTGTGGAGTCCGTGGGAAATTTCATTCAAATCAGTGATTTGAAGGAGTTTCTTCAAGGTTTATGGCGCCTGGAGCGACGGCTCGACGACCGCCGGGCCGGCCAGCAGGGCCGGCTCAGCGGCCAGGCTCTTTTCGCGCCGCTGGAGGGGGATCTGCTTTACCGGGAGGAAGGCCGGCTGACGATCGGCGACCATGTGGGCCCGGCGGAGCAGTCCTACCGCTATGCCTTTCCGGCGCCGGGCCAGGGCACTCCGACTCGCGCGGCGGTCCACTTCCGCGACGGCCGTTTCTTCCACGATCTCGATCTGTCGCGCGGCCTTTGGGCCTGCACGCATCTTTGCGACCCGGACCGCTACGAGGGCGAATTCTCGGTTCCGGACGCCGATAGCTGGCGCGTGATCTGGCGGGTGACCGGGCCGCGCAAGGACCTGACACTTGACAGCACCTATCGCCGGGCGCTGTAAGAGGGGCAGCGAATTCGCTCGAATCATCTTTGGCAGCAAGGGGACGGCATACGATGACCATGATTGACCTGCAGGAGCGCCACGACACCTTGGCGGCGGCACTGTGGCCCAGCCAGGGCAGACTGGCGGAGATGAACGGCGTGCTGCGGGCTTCCTTGCTGGCGGTTGTCGGCTCTCTGTTCCTCTGGGCCTGCGCCAAGATCCAGGTGCCCTTCTATCCGGTGCCGCTGACCATGGGCACCTTCGGCGTGCTGGCCATCGGCATGGCTTTCGGCTGGCGCCTGGGCGCGGCCACCGTGATCCTCTACCTGGCCGAGGGCGCCATGGGCCTGCCGGTCTTCGCCGGCACCCCGGAAAAGGGGATCGGCCTGGCCTACATGGCCGGCCCGACCGGCGGCTACCTCTTGGGCTACGTGATGGCGGCGGCGGCCTGCGGCTGGCTGGCCGAGCGCGGCTGGGACCGCAGCGTGGTCACTGCGGCTCTGGCCATGCTGGTGGGCAACGTGGTCCTTTACCTGCCGGGCGTGTTGTGGCTCGGCGTGCTGTTCGGCTGGGACAAGCCGATCCTGGAATGGGGCCTCATCCCCTTCATCCCCGGCGACGTGCTGAAGCTGGCCCTGGTGTCCGCCAGCCTGCCGCTGGTCTGGAAGCTGCTCGCCAAGCGCGGCTGACGCTTTCCGGGCTGCAGATTGCCTGAGGAGGGGCCGGCCGCGCCGGCCCCTTCGCGTTTCCGGCACATTTCCGTTTCCACCTGAACGCATGGCGGCATTCGCATTTCGCGGTGGTGGCGCCCCTGCGCGCCCGCTATGCTCCGCGCCAAATCATGAAAATCCCTAAGGGATCAAGAGAGGGAGCGTTCCACCATGCCACTCGATTCCAAGTCGACCTTCGACAAATCCAAACTGCCGAGCCGCTACGTCTCGGTCGGACCCGAGAGCGCGCCGCATCGCTCCTACTACTACGCGATGGGCATGACCGAGGAGGAGATCGCCCAGCCCTTCATCGGTGTGGCGACCTGCTGGAACGAGGCGGCGCCCTGTAACATCGCTCTGTCGCGCCAGGCCCAGTCGGTCAAGCGCGGCGTCAAGGCCGCCGCCGGCACTCCGCGCGAGTTCTGCACCATCACCGTGACCGACGGCATCGCGATGGGTCACCAGGGCATGAAGTCCTCCCTGGTCAGCCGCGATCTCATCGCCGATTCCGTCGAACTGACCATGCGCGGCCACTGCTACGACGCCCTGGTGGGTCTCGCCGGCTGCGACAAGTCGCTGCCCGGCATGATGATGGCCATGGTGCGCCTCAACGTGCCTTCGGTCTTCATGTACGGCGGCTCCATCCTGCCGGGCCGCTACAAGGGCAAGGACATCACCGTCCAGGACGTCTTCGAGGCCGTGGGCGCCCATTCGGCGGGAAAGATGTCCGACGAGGAACTCCACGCCGTCGAATGCGCGGCCTGTCCCTCCGCGGGCTCCTGCGGCGGCCAGTTCACCGCCAACACCATGGCCTGCGTTTCGGAGGCCATCGGCCTGGCGCTGCCCGGTTCCGCCGGCGCTCCGGCGCCATATGAGTCCCGCGACGCCTACGCGGAGGCTTCGGGCCATGCGGTGATGCACGCGCTGGCCCAGGGCATCCGCCCGCGCGATATCGTCACGCGCAAGGCGCTGGAAAACGCCGCCCGCGTGGTCGCCTGCTCCGGCGGCTCGACCAACGCCGGCCTGCACCTGCCGGCCATCGCACACGAGTGCGGCATCGACTTCGATCTGCAGGAGGTGGCGGAGATCTTCCGCTCCACCCCCTACATCGCGGACCTCAAGCCCGGCGGCCGCTATGTCGCCAAGGACCTCTTCGAGGTGGGCGGCGTGCAGGTCATCATGCGCGCGCTGCTGGACGGCGGCTACCTGCACGGCGACTGCATCACGGTCACCGGCAAGACCATCGAGCAGCAGCTCGAAGGCGTCGTCCTGCCGGCGGACCAGGACATCGTGCGGCCCTGCTCCGACCCCATCACCCCGACCGGCGGCGTGGTCGGCCTGCGCGGCAACCTGGCGCCGGAGGGGGCCATCGTGAAGGTGGCCGGCATGAAGAACCAGAAGTTCCGCGGCGCGGCCCGTGTCTTCGACTGCGAAGAGGATGCCTTCAAGGCGGTCGAGAACCGCGACTACAAGGAGGGCGAGGTGATCGTCATCCGCTACGAGGGCCCCAAGGGCGGCCCCGGCATGCGCGAGATGCTCTCCACCACCTCGGCGATCTACGGTCAGGGCATGGGCGACAAGGTGGCCTTGATCACCGACGGCCGTTTTTCCGGCGCCACGCGCGGCTTCTGCATCGGGCACGTCGGCCCGGAAGCGGCGGTCGGCGGGCCCATCGGGCTGCTGGAGAATGGCGACATCATCGTCATCGACGCCGAGGCCGGCACCATCGATGTCGAGCTCTCCGACGAGGAATTGGCCAAGCGCCGCGAGAAGTGGCAGCCGCGTCAGCACGACTACCAGTCCGGGGCCATCTGGCGCTACGCGGCGACCGTGGGCCCGGCCTACAAGGGCGCCGTCACCCATCCCGGCGGCGCGGCCGAGACCCACTGCTACGCGGACATCTGAGGACAGGGAAGAGTCAGGGACCATGGCCCGCATCGCCTTCGGCGGTTTCCAGCACGAGACCAACACCTTCGCGCCGTCGAAGGCGACCTATGACGACTTCCTCAAGCCCGGCGCCTGGCCCGGACTGACGCGCGGCGCGGCCCTGTTCGACGCCATCGCCGGGATCAACATCCCGGTGGCGGGTTACGTCGAGGCGGCCAAGGCCCAGGGCCACGAACTGCTGCCGCTCACCTGGACCAACGCCACGCCCTCGGCCCATGTCACCGAGGACGCCTACGAGCGCATCGCCGCCATGCTGCTGGAAGACCTGGCGGCGCTGAAAGATATCGACGCGCTCTACCTCGATCTGCACGGCGCCATGGTGGCCGAGCATGTCGACGACGGCGAGGGCGAGCTGCTGCGCCGGGTGCGCGATCTGGTCGGCCCCGACCTGCCGCTCGTGGTCAGCCTGGACCTGCACGCCAACGTGACGCGGGAGATGGTCGAGTTCTCCGACTGCCTGGACATCTACCGCACCTATCCGCACGTCGACATGGCGGCCACGGGGCGGCGCTGCGCCCAGCACCTCGACGCCCTGCTGAAGGGCGAGGGCGGGCGTTTCAAGGCTTTCCGGCAGATGCCCTTCATGATCCCCTTGACCAGCGGCTGCACCTACGAGGGGCCGGCCAAGGAGGTCTACCGTGAGGTGAAGCTGCTGGCCCAGGAACCGGGCGTCACCGCCGTCTCCTTCGCCTGCGGCTTCTGCCCGGCGGACTTCCCCGGCGCCGGCGCCTCGCTTGTCGCCTACGGCACCTCTCAGGAAGCCGCCGACGAAGCGGCGGCGAACCTCTACGAGGCGGCCATCGAGCGCGAGTCCGCCTTCGCTCTGGAGGCGCTGAAGCCGGCCGAGGCGGTGCGCGAGGCCATGCGCATTGCCCGCCATACGGACAAACCCGTGGTGCTGGCCGATGCCCAGGACAATGCCGGCGGCGGCGCCAACTCCGATACCACGGGGCTGCTGCGCGCACTGATCGAAGAGCGGGCCGAGGGTGCGGTGCTGGCCAACCTTTACGACCCGGCGGCGGCGGAAGCCGCCCACGCGGCGGGCGAGGGAGCGGAGGTCGCGCTGGCCCTCGGCGGCCGCTCCGGGGTGCCGGGCGATGCGCCCTATGAAGGTATCTTCAAGGTCTTGCGCCTCGGCGATGGTCAATGCACGGGCACCGGCCCGTTCTACAAGGGCGCCCACATGAAGCTGGGCCCCACGGCGCTGTTGGAGAAGGACGGCGTGAAGGTGGCCGTGGCCTCGGCCAAGGTGCAGCTCGCCGACCAGGCCATGCTGCGTCACTTGGGCATCGAGCCCTCGGCCCAGCGGATTCTGGCGCTCAAGTCCTCCGTGCATTTCCGTGCCGATTTCCAGCCGCTCTCCGAGGCGGTGCTGGTGGTGGTCTCGCCTGGACCGGTTGTTCTCGATAACCGCGAACTGGCTTTCCGGCGTCTGCGTCCCGGTCTCAGGATCATGCCCTGCGGCCCGGTCTTCACGCCCGCCGGTCCGGTGGCGGCGGACTGAGCGCCCGGCCAGGGGCCTGAACCGGCGGTTCCTCCGGGTAAAAATGCCTGGATTCCCAGCGGTTTTGGCCCCCGTTTTCCCGGCATTTTCAACGATTTGTGCTCTTCGCCACTTGTTAACAGACCGGCGTGATACTTGGCCGAGCGGAGGAGACCGGGACCTTGTCCCTTTGGGACGGGTGCCGGTGATTCAGAGAGGCCGGTCCCCGGAGCAGACAAGGCGGGGCCGGGGCAGGTGGCTGCGATGGTGGAACTGACCTTAGTGGAACAACAGGTTGCGTTGAACCAGCCGGGCAGGCTGCAAAGCGGCGACCGGAGCTTGGACTGCGTGGTGGTCCGATTGTCGCGCAAGGGCGCCCAGGTCCGTTTTGAGGGGCCGCTGCCGGACGCCGGCGAAGTTTTCCTGTCCATCGAAGGTTTCGGCCAGCTCTCCTGCTCTCTTGTCGATAGCGACGACGGCTATGCGGATCTGCGTTTCGAAGGCGATCCCGAGACCCAGGACGCGGTCTTTCAGGAACTCCTGGCGCAGATGGGCGACGAGGAAGGCCGCCGCCGCTATCTGCGCCGCTCGGTGCTGTGGCCGGGAACTTTGAAGTCCGGATCCGAACAGCTCGACTGCACCATTCTCAACATGTCCCTGGGCGGCGCCAAGGTGGCGCTGGGTCAGGAGCGCGATTGCAGCGGCAGTGTCACTCTGTTCGGCGACCGCTTCGATGGCCTGGACGCCACGGTGGTATGGCGGCGCGGCCGGGTGGTCGGCCTGCAGTTCAAGGTAGAGCCGGCGAAGGTCGCCCGCATCCTTGGGGACCTGTTGCCGGCCATCAAGGCCTCGGCCTGAACCACACTACTTTCGGAAGCCGTGCTTCTTGCGCGGTGAATCGGGTCCGCCGCGGCGCTGCCAGGCGGCGCCGCGCCTGAGCGTCACACCCTCCGGCGGATCGCCCAGGCCGAACAGCGGCACGGCTCTGTAGCGGAAGACGAAGATCAGCAGCAGCCCGGCGACGAAGCCGCCGATGTGCGCCCACCAGCCGACGTTCTGCGCCGAAGGGCCGGCGAAGGCTGCGAAGAACTGAAATCCGAACCAGAAGATCAGCAGCAGCCAAGCCGGCAGGTAGAGCGGGATGAAGCCGATGGGCACCAGCACCCGCGATCTGGGATGCAGGATCAGGTAGGCGCCCAGCACGCCGGAGATGGCGCCGCTGGCGCCGATCAGCGGTGCGGCCGCAGTGGGCTCGACGGCGACCTGCGCCAGGGCGGCGGCCACGCCGCAGGCCAGGTAGAAGGCCAGGAAGCGGCCGTGCCCCATGGCGTCCTCGACGTTGTCGCCGAAGACCCAGAGATAGAGCAGGTTGCCGCCCAGGTGCGCGAGACCGCCGTGCAGGAACTGATAGCTGATCAGTGTCAGCAGCGGATCGACCAGCTTGAGGCCGGGGGCCAGTTCGGCGCTGCCCACCAGGGTCGCGGGGATCACCCCCAGGCCGTAGACGAGTTGCAGGTTCGAGTCGGGCGGGCCCGAGACCTGGAAGAAATAGATCAGCGCGGTGACGGCGATCAGCGCCCAGGTCGTCCAGGGCCGCGCGATCAGATAGCGCGGCGTGGTGTCGTGCAGCGGAATGAAGGGCATCGGCCCTTACGCCGGATCGCGCAGGCGGCAGACCACCGGAGTGTGATCGGAGGCTTTGGCTTTGCCGCGTGGCTCGCGGTCGATGTCGCAAGCCTCCAGCCGGTCGGCGGCCTGGGGCGACAGCAGGAAGTGGTCGATCCTCAGGCCGTGGTCGTTCTGCCAGCCGCCGCCCTGGTAGTCCCAGAAGGTATAGAGGTGCGGCTCGCGGTGCAGCGCGCGCAGGGCGTCGGTGAAGCCCAGATTCAGGAGGGTGCGGAACCGGCTGCGGCTCTCCGGCTGGGTCAGGGCGTCGCTCGCGAAAGCCGTGGGGCTGTAGACGTCCTCGTCCTGGGGGATCACGTTGTAGTCGCCGCCCAGCACCACCGGCTGCTCGCTGGCCAGCAGGCTCTCGGCGTGCCTGACGAGCCGCTCCATCCAGGCCAGCTTGTAGGTGAATTTCTCGGTCTTGATGGGGTTGCCGTTCGGCAGGTAGATCGAGGCGACGCGCAGGCCGTTGATCGTCGCTTCCAGGTAGCGCGCCTGCTCGTCCTGCTTGTCGCCGGGCAGGCCGGCCATAACGTCCTCGATCGGCGTCTTCGAGAGGATGGCGACGCCGTTGTAGGTCTTCTGGCCATGGGTGGCGACGTTGTAGCCCAACTCCTCGATTTCCAGGCGCGGGAAGTTGTCGTCGATGCACTTCAATTCCTGCAGCAGCACCACGTCCGGCTTGGCCGATTTCAGCCAGTCCAGCACGTTGGGCAGGCGCGCCTTGATGGAATTGACGTTCCAGGTGGCGATGCTTGTCATGACCGAAATTCTTTAGGCGATGTGGCGGTGCCGGTCAAAGCGTCGAATCGCGACCGGCTGCGAAGGAGGTCAAATGGCAAAGGAGGAGCCGCAGCCGCAGGAAGACGTGGCGTTGGGGTTCTTGATCTGAAAAGACGCGCCGCCGAGATCCTCGACGAAGTCGACCTGGGCGCCGTTCAGCAGCTCCAGGGAGGTCTCATCGACCACCGTCACGACGCCGTCGCGCTCGAAGGTGCGGTCGTCGGGGTTGACCGTGTCGTCGAAGGAGAAGCCGTACTGGAAGCCCGAGCAGCCGCCGCCGGAGACGGCGACGCGCAGCATCAGGCTCGCCTGACCTTCCTGCTCGATCAGGTGGGCCACGCGCTTGGCCGCACGCTCGGTAAGCGAGAATTCCAGGCTGTCTGCCGCTGTGGTCATAACATTCCCTCGATCCTTGGCCGGCTTTTCCGGCCCCGGATCGCCTGTGGTTGACCATCAAGATGTAGGGACTTCCCCTGGCTTGTCAAATCACCGCGTGGCGGCCCCAGGGAAGCCCCTCAAAAGGCGCAGAAAACCGCCATTGCGTAACACATCCTGAAGCCGTAGGTTCGCGCCCATGTCGCGCCCGGATATGCCCCTGCCGAGTCTGCCCGCCGCCTTCGCCTGCCGGCCGGAGGACAGCCGCGGGCGCGATATCGCGGAGCCCGAAAGCCCGACCCGGACCTGCTTCCAGCGCGACCGCGACCGCATCGTCCATGCCGGCGCCTTTCGCCGCCTGAAGTACAAGACCCAAGTCTTCGTCTATCACGAGGGCGATTACTACCGTACGCGCCTGACCCACTCCATCGAGGTGGCGCAGATCGCCCGCTCCATCAGCCGCGCCCTGGGCCTCAATGAGGATCTGGCCGAGGCCGTGGCGCTGGCCCACGACCTGGGGCACACCTGCTTCGGCCATGCCGGGGAGGACGCGCTGAACCAGGCCATGGCACCTTACGGCGGCTTCGATCACAACGAGCAGACCTTCCGCATCCTGACGTTGCTGGAGCAGCGCTATGCGGAGTTCGACGGCCTGAACCTGACCTGGGAGACCCTGGAGGGCATCGTCAAGCACAACGGCCCGCTGACCGGCCCCGCGGCGCGGGTCAAGGAGGGGGAGGGCGAGACGGTGCCGGCCACGGTGGCCGCCTACTGCCGCGACAAGCGCGACCTGGAGGTGGCGACCTTCGCTTCCGCCGAGGCCCAGGTGGCCGCTCTTTCCGACGACGTCGCTTACAACAACCACGACATCGATGACGGCTTGCGCGCCGGTCTGTTCTCGCTGGACGACCTGCGCGACCTGCCGCTGGTCGGCCCGGTGCTGGCCGAGGTCGAGGCGCGCTACCCGAAGCTGGAGGAAGGGCGGCTGATCCACGAGACCATCCGGCGGGTCATCGATCACATGGTCTCCGACCTGCTGGCCGAGACGCGCCGGCGCATCGCCGAGACCCGGCCGGCATCGGCCGCGGCGGTGCGCGCCCTGGCGGCGCCGCTGGTTGCCTTTTCCGACGAGATGCGCCAGAACGACCGCGCGCTGCGATCCTTCCTCTTCGCCCGCATGTACCGCCACTACAAGGTCAACCGCATGACCACCAAGGCCAAGCGGGTGGTGCGCGAGCTGTTCGAGCACTACCTGGCCCGGCCCGACTGCCTGCCCGACGAGTGGCAGGCCGCGGCGCGGGACCTGGCGGAACCCGAGCGGGCGCGGCTGGTGGCCGACTACATCGCCGGCATGACCGACCGCTACGCGCTGGACGAGCACGTCAAGAATTTCGATCTTCGAGTCAAGAACGCATGAACGTTTTCAGATACTTCAAGGACATTGTTGTTTGTGAGCTTGAGCAGATGGCCGGGGCCGGCGAGCTGCCCTCCGGGCTCGACACCGCCCGGGTGGCGGTGGAACCGCCGCGCGAGCGCGGCCACGGCGATCTCTCGACGAACGCGGCCATGGTGCTGGCCAAGGCGGCGGGCAGGAAGCCGCGCGACCTGGCCGAGGCCCTGGCGGCGCGCCTTGCCGAGGTGGCCGATGTCACGGAAGTGGAGGTGGCCGGGCCCGGCTTCATCAATCTGCGCCTCGACCCTGCGGTGTGGTACGCGCGCCTGGCGGAGATCCTGAAGGAAGGCACCGCCTACGGCGCCAGCGACATGGGCGCCGGCGAGGCGGTGAACGTCGAGTATGTTTCCGCCAACCCGACCGGGCCGCTCACGGTCGGCCACGCCCGTGGCGCCGTGGTCGGCGACGCCCTGGCCGGGCTGCTGGCCAAGGTCGGCTACAAGGTGACCAAGGAGTATTACATCAACGACGCCGGCGGGCAGGTCGACACCCTGGCGCGCTCGGCCTATCTGCGCTACCGCGAGGCCCTGGGCGAGGATATCGGCGAGATCCCCGAAGGCCTCTATCCCGGCGATTATCTGAAGGACACCGGCAAGGCCCTGGCCGCACGCGACGGCGACAAGTGGCTCGGCAAGGACGAGGGCGAATGGCTGCCCGTGGTGCGCCAGTTCGCCATCGATTCCATGATGGACCTGGTGCGCGCCGACCTGGATTTCCTGGGCGTCCACCAGGACGTGTTTTCCTCCGAGCGCAAGCTGGTCGAGGCCGGCGGCGTGGAGGAGGTGCTGAAATTCCTCGAGGCCCGCAGTCTCACCTACACCGGCGTGCTGGAGCCGCCCAAGGGCAAGACGCCGGAGGACTGGGAGCCGCGCCCGCAGCTTCTCTTCAAGGCGACGGAGTTCGGCGACGACGTCGACCGGGCGCTGAAGAAGTCCGACGGGTCCTGGACCTACTTCGCCGGCGACATGGCCTATCACCTGGACAAGTTCCGCCGCGGCTTCGCGACCATGATCGATGTCTGGGGCGCCGACCACGGCGGCTACGTGAAGCGCATGACCTCCGGCGTGAAGGCCCTGACCGAGGGCCAGGGCGAGCTGGACGTGAAACTCTGCCAGCTGGTCAACCTGAAGCGCGGCGGCGAGCTGGTGAAGATGTCCAAGCGGTCCGGCACCTTCGTCACCCTGCGCGAGGTCATCGAGGAAGTGGGCAAGGACGTGGTCCGCTTCATCATGCTGACCCGAAAGAACGACGCGACCCTGGATTTCGACCTGGTCGAGGTCATGGAGCAGTCCCGCGACAACCCGGTTTTCTATGTCCAGTACTGCCATGCCCGCTGCTGTTCGGTGCTGCGCCACGCAGCGGCGGAAATGCCGGGAGTTTCCCTAGATCCTGTGTCTTTGGCGGGCGCGGACCTCAATCGCTTGACCGACTCGGGGGAGCTTGATCTGATTAAGCTCTTGGCGGAATGGCCCCGTCTGCTTGAAAGCGCGGCGGATGCTCACGAACCACATCGGGTGGCCTTTTATCTCTACGATCTGGCGGGCGCCTTCCACGGCCTCTGGACCAAGGGCAAGGACAATGCGGAATTGCGCTTTCTGCTGCCGGACGATCCGGCGATGACGGCGGCGCGCCTGGCTCTGGTGCAGGCGACTGCTTTCGTGATCGCTTCGGGTCTGGAGATCTTCGGTGTTACGCCGGTTGAGGAGATGCGCTGAATGGCGAACGAGCCGGGACGCGGCCGGAACGGCGACGACGACGAACTGACGGCGGGCTCGCCCCCCTTCAGCGATGAGGGCATGCGCCGCATCATCTACGGCCGGGACCGCGGGGCCGACAGCCGCAGTACCGCCTTCGACGAGGACACTGCCGAGCTGGAGGCCGGCCTGCGCGGGCGCCGCAGCCTGGTGCCGATCGTCACCGCCCTGGCGGCGGTGGCCTGTTTCGGCGCGATTGTCTGGTACGCCTACACCTGGGGGACCGGCAAGATGGCCAGCGAGGAGCTGCCCGTGGTACGCGCCGAGCCCATGCCTGAGAAGGTGAAGCCGGAGCAGCCCGGCGGCATGGAGGTGCCCTATCAGGATAAGCTGGTGCTGAATGACGGCTCGGCGGAGGGGGAGGGACGCCAGGTGGAGCGCCTGCTGCCGGCCCCCGAGACGCCGCAGCCCCCCCAGCCCCTGCAGCCTGAACCCCTGGAGAACTCCGCCGAGGCGGCACCTTCCGAGATGGCCCGGGCGGGCGGCGAGGACTCGGCGCCGGCCGAAGCCGCCGAAGCCCCCCTGATGGCCGAGGCCCCCGAAGCCGCCGGCGAGGATCCGGCGGCAGCGGAAGCGCCCGTGGAGATGGCCGACGCCGGTGTCCTCAAGCCGATCCCGAAGCCGGAGACGGCGACCCCGGACGACGGCGACCAGATCGCCGCGCTGCTGGAGCAGGCGCCGCTCGAGACGGCGAATGGAGCGGCGGCGCCCGAGAAGGCGGCAGGTCCGGTGGCGACGCAGGCGGCCCCGGATCAGACGGCGGCCCTGACAGCGGGCGAGGTGGTGCTGCAGCTTTCCTCGGTGAAATCCGAGGCGGCGGCGACCCAGGAGTGGGGGCGCCTCCAAAAAGCTCACCCCGAGCAATTGGGCGGTCTCAGGCTGGCGCTGGAAGCAGCGAAGGTGAAGGGAGTGACCTATTACCGTGTCCAGACCGGGCCTTTCGCCAGCCGAGACGCGGCGGCCAAGGTCTGCGCTCAATTGAAAGCCCGCAACCAGGACTGCCTCGTCACACAACGCTGATGCCCAACACCGCCGACCTGCCGACGCCGACCGCGGCCATTTACGGATGCGCGGGGCTTAGTCTCAGCGCCGCTGAAGAAAGCTTCTTCCGCGCCGCCAATCCTTTCGGCTTCATTCTCTTCCAGCGCAATTGCGAGTCGCCGGATCAGGTGCGCGACCTGGTGGCTGCCTTGCGCGCCAGCGTCGGGCGCGACGACGCTCCGGTGCTGATCGATCAGGAGGGCGGGCGTGTCGCCCGGCTGAAGCCGCCGCACTGGCGTGCCGCGCCGCCGGCCAGCTTCTTCGGGCGGCTGGCCAGCCACGACCGGGAGCGGGCTCAGGAGGCCTTGAAGCTGAACACCCAACTGCTGGCCGCCGAGCTGACCGACCTGGGCATCGATGTCGACTGTGTCCCGCTGCTCGACCTGCAGTTCCCGGGTGCCCACGACGTCATCGGCGACCGCTCCTTCGGCGGCGATCCGGAACTGGTGGCCGATCTGGGCCGTGTGGTCTGCGAGACCATGCTGGCCGCCGGGGTCATGCCCATCGTGAAGCACATTCCCGGCCACGGCCGCGCTCGTGTCGACAGCCACAAGGGTCTGCCGGTGGTCGGCACCGCCAAGGCCGAACTGGAAGCCACCGACTTCAAGCCGTTCAAGGCTCTGGCCGACGCCCCCTGGGCGATGACCGCCCACGTGGTCTACAGCGCGCTGGACGCCGAGCGCCCGGCGACGACATCACCCGGCGTCGTCTCGCAGGTGATCCGCGGCGAGATCGGTTTCGACGGCCTGCTGCTGTCCGACGATCTCTCGATGGAGGCCCTGAAGGGCAGTCTCGGCGAGCGCGCCGAGGCCTCGCTGGGGGCCGGCTGCGACGTCGCACTGCACTGCAACGGCAAGCCGGACGAGATGGAGCAGGTGGCCGCCGCCGTCGGCCCGCTGACGGCAGAGGCCCAGCGCCGTATCGCCGCCGGCCGGGCGCGCCTCGGCTCCCCCGAGGCGGTCGATGCCGCGGCCTTGCTGCGGCGCCTGGAAGCGATCATGAATATCGCCTGATGCCCCTTCTCGATATCGACTTCTCGGCGCAGGCCTACACCATTTCCACCTGGATCCTGCCGATCCTGCTGGCGATTACCCTGCACGAGGCGGCGCACGGGATCATCGCCTGGTCCTATGGCGACGATACGGCCTACAAGCTGGGGCGGGTGACCCTCAACCCGCTGAAGCACATCGATCCCTTCGGCACCATCGCGCTGCCAATCCTGCTCTACGTTTCGCCGCTGCCCTTCGTCTTCGGCTACGCCAAGCCGGTGCCGGTCGCTTTCCACCGCCTGCGCAAGCCGCGCCGCGACATGGTCTACGTGGCCGCCGCCGGGCCGCTGTCGAACCTACTGCTGGCGGTCATCTCGGCGCTGCTGTTCCACCCGGCCGGCTTGTTCCCCGACCCGGCGGCCGATTGGCTGCGCCAGACGCTGCTGAATTCGATCTTCCTGAACCTGGTGCTGGCGGTCCTCAATCTGCTGCCGCTGCCGCCGCTGGACGGTGGGCGCATCGCCGTGGGGATTCTCCCCCTCAGCCTGGCCGTGCCGCTGGCGAAAATGGAGCGCTACGGCCTGATTCTGCTGGTGGCGGCCTTCTTCCTGCTGCCCTACGCAGGGCGGGCCTTTGGTGCTAACCTGTCGTTCTTCGACACGGTGATTCGCACGCCGGTGATGTGGCTGATGCCGTTTTTCACTTGGCTGGCGGGTCTGTCCTAGGAGAACTGCAATTTTTGAGGGTCCGAATGAGGAGTTCCAGCCGTGAGTGAGGTGGTTCCCTTCGAGGAGGGGATCGAGGGCGCGCGCAGCGCGACCCGCGACCGGCTGCTGCTGGAACTGGACGGCTATGCCGGTCCGATCGACGTGCTGCTGGAACTGGCGCGCGACCAGAAGGTCGACCTGAAGCATATCCGCATCCTGGACCTGGCCGAGCAGTACCTGGAATTCGTGAAGGAGGCGCGGGCGATCCGCCTTGAACTGGCGGCCGACTATCTGGTCATGGCGGCCTGGCTGGCCTACCTGAAGTCGCGCCTGCTGCTGCCGGAAACCGGCACCGAGGAGGAGCCGAGCGGCGCCGAGATGGCCGCCGCCCTGAAGTTCCAGATGCAGCGCCTGCAGGCCATGCGCGACGTCGGCGAAAAGCTGATGGCGCTGCCGCAACTCGGCAACGACAGTTTCTGCCGGGGGACGCCGGAGCGCGTGAAGACCCGCACCACGACCACCTACGATGCGACGCTGTTCGACCTGCTGAAGGCCTATGGCCGCCAGCGTGCCAAGGCCGGCCCGAAGAACCTGCAGATCCGCGCGACCGAGCTTTTTTCCGTCGATCAGGCGGTGACCCGACTGTCATCCATGCTCGGCGCTATGCCGGGCTGGCGTACGCTGTCGACCTTTCTGCCGCCCGAACTGCAGATACATGGCGACCCGCTGCTGCGGCGATCCGCCCTGGCGTCGACCTTCGCCGCGACCCTTGAGATGTGCAAGGCAGGCAAGCTGCGCATTCGGCAGGATGGTAGCTTCGGGCCCATCTATCTGCGCAGCGCCGCCGAGGAGCAACAGGAGCAAGCATGAACTCCGAAACCCCAGAAATCGAAACGCCTGAGGCGACCGAGACGGAGGATTCCGGGCCGGAAACGCCGGAGACCCCGGCCGTCGAGGCGGACACCGAGGGCGCGGAAGATGGCGAGGTCGCTGCGGCCGCCTTGGCGGTGGAGGGCGCCGACGACCAGATGCAAGAAGACCACGAAGAGGGCGACATCGCCGCCGCCGCCGAGGATGAGTCCGGCGATGAGTCCGGGGAAGCTGAGGCAGCCCCGACCGACTTCGACAACCTGCGCCTTGTCGAGGCGCTGCTCTTCGCCTCGGCGGAGCCCCTGGCCCCGGCCCAGCTCGCCCGCTTCCTACCTGAAGATGTGAAGATGGAACCGCTGCTGGCCGGCCTGGAGGCGCTCTATGCCAACCGTGGCGTGAACCTGGTGAGGCGCGGCGGCCGCTGGGCTTTCCGCACCGCCGAGGATCTCGCGCCGCGCATGGAGTTGGAGAACAAGGTGGTGCGCAAGCTGTCGCGCGTCGCCCTGGAGACCCTGGCGGTGATCGCCTACCACCAGCCCGTCACCCGCGCCGAGATCGAGGAAGTGCGCGGTGTCGCACTCTCCAAAGGCACTCTCGACGCCTTGTTGGAAATCGGCTGGATCCGGCCCAAGGGACGCCGCAAGACGCCGGGCCGCCCCGTCACCTGGGGGACCTCGGACGCCTTCCTCGACCACTTCGGCCTGGAGGGGCTGGATGCTCTGCCGGGCGTCGAGGAGCTGAAGGCCGCCGGTCTGCTCGATACCCGCCCGGCGCTGACCGCGCTCGGCGACCGGGGGCTGCTCCCGGCCGCCGGCGACGTGATGCCGGAAGAGGTCGACGAGGACGAGGACGACGACGAGAGCGAGATCATCGAAGGCAGCGAGCGGGAGCTGCTGGAGGCGACCTTCGGCGAGGAGATGCTGCCGCAGGAAGTCGATCTCTCGGAGGCTGAGGAGGACGGCGCCGAAGACGGCCTGGAGGACGAGGTTCTGGAGGCGGCCGGCGACGACGCCCGGGACGATGCCGGGGACATCAGCGCCGGGGGCGCGGAAGACGGCGATCTCGAAGAAGGAGAAGGCGACACGGAAGTCGCGGCGGAAGAGGACTTCGACGAAGCCGACGACGAGCTGGAAGACGAGCTGGAAGAGGCCGCCTTCGCCGGGGACGAGGAAGAGGACACCGCTGACGAGGCGGAGGATCGAGACGAACCCCAGCGGAGCACCGGTTGACCCGCGCGGCCGGCCGATCCTGAGCGCCCCCCATGTCGTCGCTATCCCTGGAACACGTGAGCCATGCCTTCGGCGACCTGCTGGCGGTCGATGACCTCAGCCTGACGCTGGAGCCGGGCGAGGTGGTCTGTCTGCTGGGCCCCTCGGGCTGCGGCAAGACCACGGCGCTCCGGGTCGCCGCGGGCTTGGAGACGCTGCAGCAGGGGCGGGTGCTGATCGATGGGGAGGTGGTCGCCGGCGAGGGCCGCGAGCGGCCGCCCGAGGAACGCTCCGTCGGCTTGGTGTTCCAAGACTACGCTCTCTTTCCCCACCTCTCCGTGGCCGACAACGTGGCCTTCGGGCTGCGCCGCCTCGCTGCCGCCGAGCGCCGCGCCCGGGTGGGCGAGGCGTTGAAGCTGGTCGGCATGGCCGCCTCCGCCGAAGCCTATCCGCATATGCTCTCCGGCGGCCAGCAGCAGCGCGTCGCCCTGGCGCGGGCCCTGGCACCGCGCCCGCGGGTCATGCTGCTGGACGAGCCCTTTTCCAACCTGGATGCCCGGCTGCGCCAGCAGGTGCGCGATGATACCCTGCACGTTCTCAAGCAGAGCGGCACCACCACGCTGATGGTCACCCATGACCCGGAAGAGGCCATGTTCATGGCCGACCGCATCGCGCTGATGCGCGATGGGCGCATGGTTCAGCAGGGCACGCCGGCCAATCTCTACTACGAGCCCGCGGATTCCTTCGTTGCTTCTTTTTTCGGTGAAATCAACCAATTGGACGGTGTTGTTAAAGCGGGAGAGGTGGCGACGCCCTTTGGTGCGGTGGCGGCCGGCGGCTTGCCGGACGGTAGCCCCGTACAGGTTCTAATCCGCCCGGAGGCCTTGCATCTGACGCCCGTGGACGATGGCTGCCCGGTGCCGCCGCACAGCGTGGCGGTCATGGCCGCCCGCCTCATGGGCCGTACCAGCCTGATCCACCTGCGCAGCCTTGAACTGCCCGAGGGTTCGCCTCATTTCCATGCCCGGGTGCCGGGGCGCTTTCTTCCCCCCGAAAGGCAATGTTTGGCGGTGGCCCTGGACCGGGCGCAAGCCTTTGTTTTTCCCCGTGAGGGCCGTTAACTCTCCTGTCCAGGAGCGTTGCGGCGGCTGGGGCTTTTTGCGATAGTCCGCCTCAATAGGCGGTTAAGACTAAAATTAGGGAGATCCCGGAATGGGAACCTTTAGTATCTGGCACTGGCTCATCGTGCTGGTAGTTGTGCTCGTTCTGTTCGGCGGCGGCGGCAAGATTCCCAAGCTGATGCGCGACATGGGACAGGGCATCAACGCCTTCAAGAAGGGCCTCAAGGAAGAAGGCAAGAAGAAGGAAGAAGATACGGCCGGCGACAGTCCCAAGGTCATCGACCAGGACGGCGCGGCCATGTCGTCTTCCGAGGAAAAGGACAAGGCGGCCAACGGCTGAGGCCGGGCCGGCCGCGTCCTTGCGCCATGCCTTCGCGATGATGGGCGCCCATGTTTGATATCGGTTGGTCCGAGATGGCGGTGATCGCCTTGATCGCCCTTGTCGTAATCGGACCGAAAGATCTTCCCAAAACGATGAAGACCATTGCGCATTGGATGCGCAAGGCTCGATCGCTCACGCGCGAGTTCCAGTCCGGTATCGACGAGATGGTCCGCGAGGCGGAACTGGACGACGCCAAAAAGGCCCTGGAAGCGACCCGCGGGGGCAATCTGCAGCGCACGCTCTCCAACGCCCTCGACCCGGACGACGAGGTCGGCGGCGAGGTGCGCGCCATCGAGAAGGAAGCGCGCAGCGAGGGCGGTTCTCCGTCTTCCGAGGCGGGGCAGGGCGAGGAGAGCAATGCCGAGAAGGCGGCGGCCAAGATGCCTTCGGCGAACGTGGCGCCTGCCCACTCCCTGACGCCGCCGGGGGAAGACTCCCCGCAGGCCGGCACTGCCGAGGGTGGAGGCGAGCCCGCTCCGGCCTCCGGTGACGAAGGGTCCAAGAAGACCGCATGACCACCGTGACGGACAACCCCGACGACAAGAAGATGCCGCTGCTCGACCATCTGATCGAGTTGCGCCAGCGGTTGCTTTATTCGGTGATCGCGTTGCTGTTGGTCTTCCTGGTCTGCTTCTTCTTCGCCGAACAGATCTTCCAGTACCTCTCGCAGCCCCTGGCCGACGTCATGATCGCCAATGACGTTTCGGAACGCTATCAGCGCATGATCTTCACGGCGCTGACCGAGGTCTTCTTCACTTACGTGAAGGTGGCGTTCTTCGCGGCGGCCTTCATCTGTTTTCCGGTCTTCCTGGTGCAGTTCTGGCTCTTCGTGGCGCCGGGCCTCTACAAGCACGAGAAGTCGGCCCTGGCGCCCTTCCTGGTGGCGACGCCCTTCCTGTTTTTCCTGGGGGGGTCGCTGGTCTACTACATCATCTTCCCCTTCGCGGCGGAGTTCTTCATCGCTTTCCAGGTGCCCGCCAGCGAGAACTCGCTGGCGATCGAACTCGAGCCGAAGGTCAACGAATATCTCTCGTTGATGATGCAGCTCATCTTCGCCTTCGGGCTGTGCTTCCAGCTTCCGGTGGTCATGACGCTGCTGGCGCGCGTCGGCCTGGCCACTTCCAAGGGCATGGCGGCCAAGCGCAAGTACGCCATCGTCGGCGTCTTCATCGTCGCGGCGGTCTTCACGCCGCCGGACCCCTTGAGCCAGCTCAGCCTGGCGGTGCCGATCGTCCTGCTCTACGAGATCTCCATCATCATGGCGAAGATGGTCGAGAAGAAGCGCGCCGAGGCCCAGGGCGAGGACGAGTACGGCGACGACGACCTCGAGGACTTTGACGGCGAGGACGAAGGCGCCGAGGCCAAGGACGGGGACGACGATAAGGTCCCGCCGGCCCCCTGACCCGCTTTCGCGACCGGGGTATGTGACCTGAATCAACGCCGCGGTAGGAATTGTCCGCTAATAAAGTGGAAATTCCGACTGTGGCAGGCTCTTTCCCCATGGATATCAACTGGATCCTCGACACGACCGGTGACACCGGGGCCGCGGCCCTGGTCGGTCTGACGGTGGGGATCATCTTTGGCGTGTCCTCCCAGCGCAGCCGCTTCTGCCTGCGCGCCGCCACGGTGGAGTTCGCCCGCGGACGGCTGGGCCCGCGCATGGCGGTGTGGCTGCTGTGCTTCTCGACGGCGGTGTTCTGGACCCAGGCCTTCGCCCTGTCCGGCCTGGTGCCCTTGGAGCAAGCGCGCTGGCTGTCCGCGCCCGGCTCGTTGTCCGGGGCGATCCTGGGCGGCCTCGTCTTCGGCGCCGGCATGGTGCTGGCGCGCGGCTGCTCCGGACGGTTGCTGGTGCTGGCCGCCGGGGGCAACCTGCGGGCGCTGCTTTCAGGCCTGGTCTTCGCGGTGACGGCGCAGATGTCGCTTTACGGCGTCTTGGCCCCGGTGCGCGAGGCCCTGGCGCGGCTGTGGCTCACCGGGCCGGCCAACATCGAAATCACCAGCTTTCTCGGCCTCGGCCCCTATGCCGGCGTCGCCATCGGCGCCGTGCTGGCGCTGATCGCGCTGGTCGCCTCTTGGCGCTCCGGCATCGCCTGGCCGGTACTGGTTTTCGGCTCTGGCGTGGGTTTCTCGGTGGGGGCGGGATGGCTGCTGACGGCCATGGTCTCCAGCCAGGCTTTCGACCCGGTCTCCGTGGAGAGCCTGACCTTCTCCGGCCCTTCGGCCGATACGCTGATGTTCTTCATGACCGCCTCCGACACCGTCGACTTCGACGTCGGGCTGATCCCCGGCGTGTTCGTCGGCGCCGCCCTGGCCGCGCTGCTGGCGCGCGAGTGGAAGCTGGAGGGCTTCGAAGGCGCCAAGTCCATGCGCCGTTATCTGAGCGGCGCGGCCATGATGGGGTTCGGCGCCATGCTCGCGGGCGGCTGCGCTATCGGCGCCGGCGTCACTGGCGGCTCCACTTTCGCCCTCTCGGCATGGCTGGCGCTCACCGCCATGTGGGTGGGGGCGGTGTTGACCGACCATCTGGTCGACCAGCCGAAAGCCGGCGCCCGCGGGGCCGCGGCGGTCTGACGCGTTAACTTCCGTAAACGCCCGTTCTTCAGATATCACTTTAAGTTGGCGGCACTTTTCGAATCGGAACATCGGTTTCGACTCTGGCCTTGGGGCGGACGCTAAAGCTAAGCCCTGGATTCCTGTAGTATTTTTCGGGCGTTTCGGGGACGAATCGGGGCAGTCGGGCGTGGACAGGGGCGCCGGCTGGGCCGTATAAGTGGCCCGATTCGCCTGTAACAAACCCGAGTCGCGTGCCCCTATGTACGACATCAGATGGATCCGTGAAGAGCCCGACGCCTTCGATGCGGCGATGAAGCGCCGCGGGCTGGAGCCGCTCTCGGCGGAGGTTCTCGCCCTCGATGCAGAGCGCCGCGAGGCGCAGACCGGGCTGCAGTCGATGCAGACCCGGCGCAACGAGGCGTCCAAGGCCATCGGCGAGGCCAAGCGCAAGGGCGAGGACGCCGCGGCGCTGATGGCCGAGGTGGCGGGCCTGAAGGACAAGATGGCCGCGGCCGAGGAAGACGAGCGCCGGCTTGCCGCCGGGTTGCAGGACCTCCTGAGCGGCCTTCCCAACGCGCCGCTGCCCGAGGTGCCCGACGGCGAGGACGAGAGCGCCAACGTCTGCTTGCGCAGCCATCTGGAGCCGCGCCGCTTCAACTTCGCGGCCAAGGAGCACTACGAGCTGGGCGAGGCGCTGGGTTATCTCGACTTCGAGGCGGCGGCCAAGCTCTCCGGTTCGCGCTTTGTCGTCATGCGCGGCAAGGTGGCGCGTCTGCACCGGGCGCTGGCGCAGTTCATGCTGGACCTGCACACCACCGAGCACGGCTATACCGAGGTGGCGCCGCCTTTGCTGGTGCGTGACGAGATTCTCTACGGCACCGGGCAGCTTCCGAAGTTCGCCGAGGACCAGTTCCGCACGACCAACGACATGTGGCTGATCCCCACCGCCGAGGTGCCGCTGACCAATCTGGTGGCGGGGGAGATAATCGCTGCCGAAGGCCTGCCGCTCCGGGTCACGGCCCTGACGCCCTGCTTCCGCTCGGAAGCGGGCTCTGCCGGACGCGACACCCGCGGCATGCTGCGCCAGCATCAGTTCGAGAAGGTCGAGATGGTGTCGATCACCACGCCGGAGCAGTCGGCCGACGAACTGGAGCGCATGGTGAACTGCGCCGAGACGGTACTGCAGCGCCTCGGCCTGCCGTACCGCACCATGGTGCTGTCGACCGGCGACATGGGTTTCGCGGCGGCCAAGACCTATGACGTGGAGGTGTGGCTGCCCGGTCAGGATGCCTATCGCGAGATCTCGAGCTGCTCCAACTGCACCGACTTCCAGGCGCGGCGCATGAAGGCGCGCTTCCGGCCGGCCCAGAGTGGCAAGGGGGGCGAGAAGGGCACGCGCTTCGTTCACACCCTGAACGGCTCCGGCGTGGCGGTGGGGCGCTGCCTCATCGCGGTGATGGAGAACTATCAGCAGGCCGACGGCTCCATCGAGGTGCCCGAGGCGCTGCGACCCTACATGGGCGGCCTGGAGGTGATCGCTGCCGATGGCTAAGGGCGGGATCAATCTCAAGAAGGCGCGGGTGCTGATCACCAACGATGACGGCATTCACGCGCCGGGCCTGAAGGTCCTGGAGAAGCTCGCCAAGACCTTGAGCGACGACGTCTGGGTGGTGGCGCCGGAGACGGAGCAATCGGCGACCAGTCATTCTCTGACCCTGCGCCGGCCGCTGCGCGAACGGCGCCTTGGCGCCAAACGCTTTTCCGTCGACGGCACGCCGACCGACTGCGTGCTGGTCGCCCACCACCGTATCATGGCGGATCATCCGCCCGACCTCGTGCTCTCCGGCATCAACGACGGCGGCAATCTGGGCGAGGACGTGACCTATTCCGGCACCGTGGCCGCGACCATGGAGGCGGCGCTGCTCGGTATCCGCGCCATCGCCTTCAGCCAGCAGCGCCAGGCCGACGGCGCCGTGCGCTGGAAGGTGGCGGAGAAGTTCCTGGGAAAGATCGTGCGCCGCCTGACGGCCATGGAATGGCGGCGCGACCTGCTGGTCAACGTGAACTTCCCGGCGGTGGCGCCGGACGAGGTGCAGGGCATCCACGTCTGCCGCCAGGGCCGCCGCGATCAAGGCACTACCGTGACCGAGGGAGAGGACCCCTCGGGCCGCCGCTTCGTTTGGATCGGCGGCTACCAGGTCGACGAGTCGCGGGACAGGGATACCGATTTGGCGGTGACGGCGCGCGGGGGGATATCCGTGACGCCGCTGCACCTGGACCTGACGCACCGGGGGACAATGAAGAAGATGCAGGGGATCTTCGACTGATGGTGGCGTCGCGCAAGATCCGTCTGGTCATGGAATTGCGCCGCGCCGGGATAGCGGATACCGACGTCCTTTCCGCGATCGAACGCATTCCGCGCGAGGCCTTCACGCCTGAGAGCTTTCGCCATCAGGCCTACGAGAACATGGCCATCCCCATTGGCCAGGGACAGACGCTCAGCCAGCCCCAGGTGGTGGCCCTGATGACGCAGGCGCTGCGCGCCAGCCGGCGCACCAAGGTGCTGGAGGTCGGCACCGGCTCCGGCTATCAAGCCGCCGTGCTGTCGCGCCTCTGCCGCCGGGTCTACACCATCGAGCGCTTCAGGGAGTTGCTGCAGATCGCCGAGACACGCTTCGCGTCGTTGCGTCTGCACAACATCACCACCCGCCATGGCGACGGCTGGAAGGGCTGGCGCGAGCAGGCGCCTTTCGACCGCATCATCGTGACGGCTGCGGCTGTGGACGTGCCCGGAGCTTTGGTCGATCAACTGGCCGAGGGCGGCCTCATGGTCCTTCCGGTCGGCCGGACTTCGCGCGACCAGGCGCTGCTGCGGCTGACCCGCACGGCCGACGGCCTGGTCGAGGAACACTTGAGCGACGTGCGCTTCGTGCCCTTGGTCGAAGGCGTGCCCGACGACGGCGTGGCTTTGGGGTCCGGTTTCATTCAACGCAGCGAGGGAATGGCATGAGCAGGCCCCGGCGATGGTCGGCTTGCCTGGTTCTGGCTGCCGCCGGCGTGCTGCTGGCCGGCTGCTTCGCCGCGCCCAACTACCGCCCCGTCGGATTCGTGACGCCGAAGGACCCGCCGCCGTTGCCGCAGCGCAAGCCGGTCCCGCCGGCGAGCCTGGCTGCCTGGGGCCAGCCGGTGGAAACCGCCGCGGCCCAGCCCCTGGCGGCGGCGCCGTCGGCCGCCGTGGAGGTGCAACAACTGGCGCCCTTGACGGCGGTCAGCCAGCCGGTCCCGATGCCGGCGGCCAAGCCGCTCGCGGCGGCGCAGCCTGCGGCCGTTCAGCAGGCCTCGGCGATGCTCGCCGGCGGCCGTTACGTGGTCGCCAAGGGCGACAGCCTCTACGGCATCGCGCGGCGTTTCGGTTTGCCCATCCGCGCGGTTATCGACGCCAACAAATTGCAGCCGCCTTACGCTCTTTCCGTCGGTCAGGCACTGACCATTCCACAGGCGCAGGTGCACGAGGTGGCGGTCGGCGACACGGTCTACAACATCGCCCGCCGCTATAATGTCGACCGCAGCGAGCTGGTGCGCCTCAACGGCATCCAGCCGCCCTACAGCATTCCGCTGGGCCAAAGGCTGATCCTGCCGACACCGGACTCCGCCGCTGGCGCCGAGGCCACCGCCGTCGCCTATGCGCCGCCCGAAGCCACGCCGCCGCAAGCCGCGCCGCAGGCGGCGCCGCGCGATCTGCCCGAGGCGCCTGCGAACGAGGGGCAACGCAAGCCGCCGCGCTCCAAGGCGGAGACACGGGCCGCCCTGGCCAATCCACCGGCCCGCGCCGGCTCCGCTTTCCACTGGCCGGTGCAGGGGCGGGTGCTGTCCTCCTTCGGCGCCAAGGAGGGCGGCGAGCACAACGACGGCATCAACATCGCCGCGCCGCGCGGCACGCCGGTGCGCGCCGCCGAGAACGGCGTCGTCGCCTATGCCGGCGAGGAGCTGAAGGGGTTCGGCAAGCTGCTGCTGATCAAGCACGCCAGCGGCTGGGTGACCGCCTACGCCCACAACGAGCAACTTCTGGTCGCCGCCGGCGACCGCGTGAGCCAGGGCCAGACCATAGCCCGTGTCGGCAGCAGCGGAAACGTCGAGCGCCCGCAGCTGCATTTCGAGGTGCGGCGCGGGACCCGCGCGGTCAATCCGGAAACTCAACTCGCGCCGCGCACCGCCTCGGCGGCGAACTAGCCTGCCGGGAGCAGAGTCCATGCACGCTGTCATCTTCGAGATCTGGCCCAAGGCGGAATACAAGGGCGCCTATCTCGACATCGCCGCCTCCCTGCGCGCCGAGCTGGAGCAGATCGACGGCTTCATCTCGGTAGAGCGGTTTTCGAGCCTCACGGAGGAGGGCAAGCTGCTCTCGCTGTCGTTCTGGCGCGACGAGGAGTCCATCGCCCGCTGGCGCAGCCAGAGCGGGCATCAGGCCGCGCAAGGGCGGGGACGCCGCGAGCTCTTCGCGGACTACCGCCTCCGGGTCGCCTCGGTCGTCCGCGACTATGGCCCGCACGACCGTGACGAGGCGCCGCAGCCGTAAAGCAAGAGGCGTACAAGAGCCGGCGCCTCGAAACTCCGCCGCCGCGCCCGGGACAAGCCCCGGCCTCAGTCGTCCAGGCGCTTGCCCAAACGGCCGGCCAGATCCTGGATGTACTGCCAGGCGACGCGTCCCGAGCGCCCGCCGCGGGTGACCGACCACTCCTTGGCTTCGGCGTGCAGCTGATCGTTCGGCAGGTCCAGGCCGTAGCGTCTGGCGTAACCCTCGATCATCGCGAAGAAGGTGTCCTGGTCGCAGTTGTGGAAGCCGAGCCAGAGGCCGAAGCGGTCCGAGAGGCTGACTTTTTCCTCCACCGCCTCGGAAGCGTGGATCGCGGTCGATCGCTCGTTCTCGATCATATCGCGCGGCATCAGGTGGCGGCGGTTGGAGGTGGCGTAGAAGATGACGTTGGCCGGGCGCCCCTCGATACCGCCCTCCAGCACCGCTTTCAGCGACTTGTAGCTGGCATCCTCACCGTCGAAGCTCAGATCGTCGCAGAACAGTACGCAGGGGCGCTTGACGCCGCGCAGATGGCCCAGCAACTGCGGCAGGCTGGGGATGTCCTCGCGGTGGATCTCCACCAGGGCCAGCCGGGGCGAGTCTCCGCGGTCGTCGTTGACCTTGGCGTGGACGGCCTTCACCAGGGAGCTCTTGCCGGCGCCGCGCGAGCCCCACAGCAGGGCGTTGTTGGCGGGCAGGCCGTCGGCGAAGCGCCGGGTGTTCTGGTACAGAGTCTCGGTCTGGCGACTGATGCCTTGAAGAAGCGTGATGTCGACCCGATTTACATGGTGAACCGGGTCCAGCCGGTCGCGTTCGGGGTTCCAGACGAAAGCGTCGGCTCCGTCCATGTCGACCGCCGAAGAAGGGGCGGGGGCGAGTCGCTCCAAAGCCTCGGCGATACGCTGGAGAACCGGGAGGAGGTTGTCAGGGTCTGGGCTGTTCATCTATGCTCCAAGGAACAAACTTTAACAGGCTGAAATTGGCCGCGAAATCTATTGCGGCTCGGGCTTTCGGTCAAGCGGCCGGGCGGTGAGCGGGACGGGATCCCCGCCGGCGCGCGGTGGCGTTGCAATTCGCGCGCTTGCCGTTATAGTCCGCCGGTCTGACTGCTCGGAAGAGGTCTAAGTATGCTTATTTCGCCCGCCTATGCCCAGGCTGCAGGAGCCGGGGGAGCGGATATGTTCACGTCGCTCCTGCCGATTTTCCTGATCATCATCGTTTTCTACTTCCTGCTGATCCGTCCGCAGCAGAAGAAGGTCAAGCAGCATCGCGAGATGGTCTCGGCGCTGCGCCGTGGCGACAAGATCGTCACCGCCGGCGGCCTCATCGGCACCGTAACCAAGGTGGTCAACGAGACCGAGGCCATGGTCGAACTGGCCGAGGGCGTGCGGGTCCGCGTGATGCGCCATACCATCCAGGAAGTGCTGAGCAAGACCGAGGCCGCGCCCGCCAAGGGTGAGGGGGGCGCCAAGCCCGCCAACGACCAGGGCAACAAGCCCGGCGGCCTGCTGGGCAGCCTCTTCGGCGGCAAGAAGCCCGACAACAAGTCCTGAGTCCTCCCTGAGGCCGGGACCGCTCTGGAAAGCGCTCTTCGATGGTCCATCTTCCGCGCTGGCAAGTCATTCTGATCCTCCTGGTGGTTGTGCTGGGCGTGATCTATGCCTCGCCGAACCTGCTGTTCAGCCGCGACCAGGCCAACGAACTGGCCGTGGACGCCGGTTGGGTGCCGCATCAGCAGATCAGCCTGGGACTCGACCTGCGCGGCGGCGCCCACCTCCTTGCCGAAGTCGACCTGGATTACGTCTTCACCGAGGATCGTGAAAACCTGGCCGAGGATATCCGTCGCGAGTTCACCCGGGACAACATCGGCTACAGCGGCCTAGGCGATCTGGGCGAGAACGTGGGCGTGACTCTGAACAGCCCGGCCGACGCCGACAAGGCGCGCGATGCCGTCGCCGGCCTGAGCCAGGGCCTGCAGATCGACATCGACGACGCCGGCGTCATTCGCGTGGCCTTCACCGAGGCGGAGACGCGCGCCCGCGCCAACCAGATCATGGCCCAGGCCATCGAGGTGATTCGCCGGCGCATCGACGAGTTGGGGACCCGCGAAGCCTCGATTCAACGCCATGGCGACGACCGCATCCTGATCCAGGTCCCCGGCCTCGACGACCCGCAGCGCCTGAAAGAGATCATCGGCAAGACGGCCGTTCTGACCTTCCGCTTCGTGAACGAGAACGTGCGTCCCGGCGGGCCGGTGCCGCCGTCTTCGGAAGAGCTGCCAGCCGCCGACAGCGGACGGCCGGGCCTGCCCGACAGCTATGTGGTCAGCAAGCGGATCATGGTCTCGGGCGACAGCTTGACCGGCGCCAGCGCGACCTTCGATCAGGGGCGGCCGGTGGTGTCCTTCGCCTTCGATGCGCAGGGCGCCAAGCGGTTCGGGGAAGCCACACGCGACAACGTCGGCAAGCTCTTCGCCATCATTCTCGACGACCAAGTGATTTCAGCGCCGGTGATCAACGAGCCGATCCTCGGCGGGCGCGGCATCATCTCCGGCAGTTTCACGACCCAGGAAGCCCAGGATCTGGCGCTGCTGCTCCGCGCCGGGGCGCTGCCGGCGCCGATCACCTATCTGGAGGAGCGCACGGTGGGGCCGGGCCTGGGTGCCGACTCCATCCTCGCCGGCGAGATCGCCTCGGTACTGGGGCTCGTCTTCGTGATCATCTTCATGGTCGGGGCCTACGGCCTGTTCGGCGCCATGGCCAGCATGGCGCTGGTTGTGAACCTTGTTCTCTTGATGGCCGCGCTTTCGGTGCTGCAGGCCACGCTGACCCTGCCGGGTATCGCCGGTATCGTGCTGACCATCGGCATGGCGGTCGACGCCAACGTGCTGGTCTTCGAGCGCATCCGTGAGGAGATGCGGTCCGGGCGCGGCCCCGTTACCGCGGTGGATGCCGGCTACCGGCGCGCCATGAAGACGATCTTCGACTCCAATCTGACCACGCTGATCGCCGCGGTGTTGCTGTTCCAGTTCGGCTCCGGCCCGATCAAGGGCTTCGCCGTTACCCTGTCGCTGGGGCTGATCACCTCGATGTTCTCGGCCATTATGGTCACGCGCCTGATGGTGGTCGCCTGGCTGCGCAGCCGCCGGCCGCAGGCCCTGGCGCTCTAGTACCCACTATCAGGATTAAGTGCATCATGAGATCGTCTTTTCGACCGCACCCGTTAGGAGCCGCGCGCAGCGCGATGCGGTGCATCGGGCAAGCGTGGCGACGCGGCGGATGCGGAGAGAAAAGCGACCCTACGGGCGGCCGGGGGCGGCCCGTGGACGTCGTCGCGACGGCTTGCCGATGCACCGCATCGCCTGCGCCGGCGCGCCTCGCCACGGGGCGCCACCGGCCGTCTCATGACGCACCTAATCCTGATAGTGGGTACTAAGGAAGCGACGTTATGGCTCTTATCCGCAAGCTTCCGATCGAACTGAACATCGGGTTCATACGCCGCCGCGCCTTGTTCCTGGTATTCTCGATGGCGCTTATGCTCGGCTCTGTCGGCGTGTTCCTGACCCAGGGCTTGAACCTGGGTGTCGATTTCCGCGGCGGTATCCTGATGGAGGTGCGCACGCCGCAGCCCGCCGATCTGGGCGAATTACGCAGCCGCTTGGGCGGACTGGGCCTCGGCGAGGTTTCGCTGCAGCAGTTCGGCGAGCCGACCGACGTGCTGATCAACATCGCCAAGCAGGAAGGCGACGAGGAGCAGCAGATCCAGGCTATCGAGGCGGTGAAGGAGGCCCTCGGACCGGGGGTCGAGATGCGCCGGCAGGAGTTCGTGGGGCCCAAGATCGGCGACGAACTGAAGGAAGCCGGTTTCCTGGCCACGGTGCTGGCGCTGCTCGGCATCGGTTTCTACATTTGGCTGCGCTTCGAGTGGCAATTCGGCGTGGCCGCACTCATCGCCCTGGTGCACGACGTCATTGCGACCGTCGGGTTCTATTCGCTGACCCAGATCGAGTTCAATTTGGCGACCCTGGCGGCGGTGCTGACCATCGCCGGCTATTCGATCAATGACACCGTCGTGATCTTCGACCGCGTGCGCGAGAGCCTGCGCCGCTACAAGAAATTGCCGCTGGGCGAGGTGCTGAACAAGGCCATCAACATGACCCTGTCGCGCACCGTCCTGACGTCCTTCACCACCCTGCTGGCCCTTTTTGCGCTGTTCTTCTTCGGCGGTGAAGTCATCCGCGGCTTTACCGCGGGCCTGATCTGGGGTGTGGTCATCGGCACCTATTCGTCCGTCGGACTGGCGGTGCCGCTGCTGACCTTCATCAAGGTGCGCCGAGGCGGCGCCGACGAGGAAGACACCGAAGCCGAGACGGCTGAGGCGTCGTCCTAGGCCGAGGGGCCCGTAACGACCAAGGGGCTTGCAGCGAAAGGAGCGGCCATGGACGTCACACCGCTCATCCCTCAAGGACGGCAGATCATCGAAAGCTACGGCGGCGGCGGCTTCACCGTCACCGGCGAGGCCTACCGCGGCTCGATCCTGGTGCTGCCGGACTGGACCGGCGCCTGGCCCTTGGGTGGGATCGACGAATTGAACCTTGAAAGCTTGGAGCCTGTGCTGACGGCCGAACCTCCGGTGGAGGTTCTGCTTCTCGGCTGTGGCGCCGCCATGGCTTTCATCGAGCCCGAGCTGCGGGAGGCGGCCCGGGCGCGCGGCGTCGCGCTCGAGCCCATGGACACCGGCGCGGCCTGCCGCACCTACAACGTGCTGGTGGCCGAGGACCGGCGGGTCGCCGCGGCTCTCATCGCCGTCGACTGAGGCCGCAACTTCCGGGCGACGACTTTCTCCTGTCGCTCAATTCAAAATAAACGATTAGACTAGGCGAGACGACGGGATTTGGCTCCGGTAAGGGAGGGGGCCATGGTACGGCGGCTTGCCGCAATACTCGCGGCCGATATGGCCGGCTACAGCCGGCTGATGGAGGCCGATGAAGCGGGCACCCTGGCCCGGCTCAAGACGCATCGCATCGAGTTGATCGATCCGGCGATCGCCAAGAACTGCGGCAGTATCATCAAGACCGGCGGCGACAGCCTGTTGGTCGAGTTCCAGAGTGTCGTCGAAGCGGTGAACTGCGCGGTCGAGATCCAGCGCCGCATGGCCCGGCGCAATGCGGACGTGGCGCCGGACCGCCGCATCGAATTCCGCATCGGCATCAACTTGGGGGACGTGATTGCAGAGGAAGGCGACATCTTCGGCGATGGCGTGAACCTGGCCGCGCGGCTGGAGGCCATGGCGGAGGTGGGCGGCATCTGCATCTCGCGGGCGGTGCGCGATCAGTTGGGAGAGCGCCTGGATGTCGGTTTCGAGGATCTGGGCGAGCAGAGCGTGAAGAACCTTTCGCGCAAGGTTCGCATGTTCCGCGTCCTGCTGGACAGCGACCAGAACGCTACTCCCAGCCCGGCGCCGGACGCGGCGGCCGTGACCGCAGCCGGCGACATGCCGTCGATCGCCGTGCTGCCGATGGTCAACATGAGCGGCGACAGCGAGCAGGAGTTCTTCGCCGACGGCTTGACCGAGGACATCATTACCGGCCTTTCGAAGTTCCGCGAACTCTTCGTCATCTCCCGTACCTCGGCCTTTGTCTACAAGGGCAAGACCGCGAATATCCAGAACGTCGCCCGGGCCTTGGGCGTGCAGTACATACTCGAGGGCAGCGTGCGCAAGGCCGGCAACTGTGTGCGCATCACGGTGCAGTTGATCGATGCGGCGACCGACCGCCACATCTGGGCCGAGCGCTACGATCGCGACCTGGAGGACATTTTCGCGATCCAGGATGAGATCACCACGACGATCGTCGGGATACTGCCGGGACGCATCGAGGCGGCAAGCCAGGAGCGGGTGAAGCACAAGCGGACGGACAACATGGCCGCTTACGAAAGCCTGCTGGCGGGCAAGGTGTTGCATCACCGCTCGAACCGGGAAGCCAATGCCGAGGCGCTGCGCCTGTTGGACCGCGCCGTGGCCCTCGATCCGAACTATGCCCATGCGCACGCCTGGCGAGCCTGCGTTTTGGGGCAATCCTGGGTCTATAGCTGGTGCGACGACCGCGACGAGACTTGGGAGCGTGTGGGCGAGGCCCTGCAGACCGCGCTTGGGCTGGACGACAACGACAGCGACGTGCACCGGATCCTCGCGGCCACCAGCATCGCTCATGGAGATTTCGACAAGGCGACCTATCACGAAGAGCGCGCTCTCAGTCTCAATCCCAACGACGATCTTATCGTGGTGCAGAACGGCGAGCTGCTGACCTGGCTGGGGCGGCCGGAAGAGGGCATCGAGTGGATCAGGAAGGCGATACGGCTGAACCCTTATCATCCGGAGCGATTCTGGAACCATCTCGGGCGCGCCCATTTCGTCGCGCGCGACTATGAGGAGGCGATTACGGCCTTTGGCAGAATCTCGCGCCAGGATCAGTTTCACCACGCGTTCCTGGCGGCGGCTCATGCTCTGCGGGGAGACGGAACGGAAGCGGCGGCGCAGGCGGCGCAGGTTCTGGAAATCGATCCGAACTTTACGGTGGAAGCTTATCTGGCCACGCTGCACTACAAGGACGAAAGCGATCTCGAGCACCATCGCCATGGCCTGCTCGAGGCAGGGCTGCCCGAGTCAGCCGCGCGTGCAGCGTCGGCCGAACGCCATCGTGTCGGGGAGTGAGCTGGCGGCAGGCGCGCGAAAAGGGGCCCCGCCGGGAGGTGGGGCCCCTTTCGTTTCTCGCCTGGAGCGGGATCAGGCGGCGTCGAAGTTGGCCGCCGCGAAGTCCCAGTTCGCCAGGTTGTCGAGGAAGGACTGCAGGAAGTCCGGCCGACGGTTCTGGTAATCCAGATAGTAGGCGTGTTCCCAGACGTCGCAGGTCAGGATCGCGGTCTGTCCGTTGGTGATCGGGGTTTCCGCGTTGGCGGTGGTGACGATCTTCAGGTCACCGCCTTCCTTGACCAGCCAGACCCAGCCACTGCCGAACTGGCCGACGCCCTTGGCCTTGAACTCCTCCTTGAACTTGTCGAAGCTGCCGAAAGCCTTGTCGATGGCCTCCGCCAGGGCGCCCGACGGCGCGCCGCCGCCGCCCGGCTTCATCGAGTTCCAGAAGAACGTGTGGTTCCACACCTGGGCGGCCTGGTTGAAGAGGCCGCCGGAGCTGGACTTGATGATCTCTTCGAGGGACTTCTTGGCATCGTCGGTGCCCTCGGTGAGCTCGTTCAGCTTGGTCACATAGGCCTGATGGTGCTTGCCATGGTGGAAGCTCAGGGTGTTGGCCGAATAGTGCGGCTCCAATGCGTCTTGCGCATAGGGCAGTGAAGGAAGCTCGAACGCCATGCCAATCTCTCTCTCGATCCTGTGTTATCCAACAAAAACCCGTGCGGCCTTGTCCAGGCCGGCGCGGGTTGTTCTCCTATTAGGGACAATTAATCAGTTACGCAAAAAGTTCCAGTAGCAATCGCCGGAAGTGGCGTGCCGCAGCGTGAATTTTTGAATTCGCGGGCTGGCAAACGGACCGGAGCCTTGCGACTCCGGTCCCAGGGCATTCATTTTCGCAGTGTTGCCTGCGCTGCTGCCCAGAAAATGTGCAGGCTCTAGAAAAGGTTCTGTGCCGAGACCATGGCAAACAGCATCGGCACCGACAACAGGGTGTTGGTGCGCGAGAACAGCATGGCGGTGCGCGCCGACTGGGCTTTGCTGTCCGCATCGGCCTCGACAATTCCGAGGGCCCGCTTCTGGTTGGGCCAGATGACGAACCAGACGTTGAACCACATGATGGCGCCCATCCACATGCCGATGCCGATCATGCTGTGTTTTGGCACACCGTCGATGAGACCCAGCAAGAGCGCTTCGAGGATGTAGCCGTTGAAAGCGGCTAGGATAAGGCCTGTCACGATGGTTGCCATGGCCCCCCAGCGGAACCACCATAGAGCGGCTGGTGCGATGACTTTGCCGATGGCCGGCTTCTGCTCGTCGGGAATTTTCCCCATGTTGGGAATCTGCACGAAGTTGAAGTACCACAGCAGCCCGATCCACATGACGCCGCTGAGCACGTGCAGCCAGCGGAAGAAAAAGGCGCCGAACGCGTAGCCGTCGTAGCCTTGAATGCTGTAATAGATTACGAACAGAATGACCGCAAAGACGCAGCCTGCGATTACCGTGCTTCTGAGTGAGGTGAGTATCCCAGCCATTTACACTCTCCTATGTTATCGTCCGCCGCTTACTCTTTGATAGCGCAGGGATGATTTTATTTTTTCTTGCTGTGTCGGTGAATCTCGCAAATAGAATGGTTGGAGTCGCCTTGGTAAAGTCTAGGGTTTACTTCATGACTTGCCAAGAGGGCGCCCCAACGGTTTCGGTCCGGGCAGCATCGGAACGCAAAGGCCCTCCGCGATGAAAGGTCTTTCCGCCTGCGGCGCCCTCGTCGAGCGCCACGACCGCGACCGCTACCTCGCCAGCCTCTTCGCGCCGGAGGCCGAGCGCGAGCATCTCTTCGCTCTCTATGCCTTCAATCACGAGGTGGCGAAGACGGCGGAGGTGGTGAGCGAGCCCATGCTGGGACAGATCCGCCTGCAGTGGTGGCGCGAAGCCCTGGAAGGCATCTACGCGGGAACTCCGCGCCAGCACGAGGTCGTGGTGCCGCTGGCGCAGTGCATTGCGGCCAAGGGCCTGCAGCGCGGCCTGCTGGAGCGGGTGATCGATGCCCGGGAGTTCGACCTGGATCCCGAGCCGCCGGCGGATCTCGACGCCTTGCGCGGCTATGCCGAAGGTACCTCGACGGCGCTGCTGCGCCTGACCCTTCAGGTCCTGGAGGCGGAGGACGCGGCCAGTCTCGAAGCCGTGGAGCACCTGGGCCCCGCCTGGGCCTATCTTGGACTGCTGCGGACGCTGCCGCTGCACGCCCGGCAGAAGCGGCTCTATCTGCCGGCGGACCTCTGTGCCGATGCCGGCGTCGACCTGCAGGCGGTCTTCGAACTGCGCACCTCGCCGGCCTTGCGGCGGGTCACCGGCGTGCTGCTGGATGCCGCGGGGCAGCATCTGAAGGCGGCGCGGCGCAGCGCCCGCGAGGTGCCGCGCAGGGCCTTGCCGGCGCTGCTGCCCGCACGCCTTGCCGATCTTTACCTGAAGCGCCTGCGAAAGGCCGGCGGCGACCCCTTCGCCGCCGCCGTGCAGGCTCCGGCACCGGGCCGTGTCTGGCGCCTGGCCTGGGGCAACTGGCGCGGGCGGTATTGAGCAACGCACTTGCGGCTCCACCCCCCACCTAACCTCCCCCCCATCAAGGGGGGGAGGTTAGGTGGGGGTGATTACCTCGCCACCGCGCGTCGTCGAAAGGAAATGAACTTACTCCGCGGCGGCCGCGCTCTCGCTGCGCCAGGCATCGAGGTCGGCCAGGGCGCGGGCCGAGTAGGCCGGCTTGCGGTCCTTCTTCTTCACCTTGCGCTTGCCCTCGGGCGGGGTCAGCGGCGGGAAGAGGCCGAAGTTCACGTTCATCGGCTGGAAGGTGTCGGCTGCGGCGCCACCCGTGATGTGCGCCAAGAGGGCGCCGTGCGCGGTGGTCGGCGGCGGCGGCGCGAAGGGCTTGCCCAGGCGTTCGGCGGCGGCAAAGCGCCCCGCCAGCAGGCCGATGGCCGCGGACTCCACATAACCCTCGACGCCGGTGATCTGCCCGGCGAAGCGCAGGCGCGGCTGCGCCTTGAGGCGCAGTTGGCCGTCCAGCAGCTCCGGCGACTTCAGGAAGGTGTTGCGGTGCAGGCCGCCCAGGCGCGCGAACTCGGCGTTCTCCAGGCCGGGGATCATGCGGAAGATGCGCGTCTGCTCGCCGTACTTCAGCTTGGTCTGGAAACCGACGATGTTGTACAGCGTGCCCAGGGCGTTGTCCTGGCGCAGCTGCACCACCGCATGGGGCCGCGCGTCGCTGTGGGGGTCGTGCAGGCCGACCGGCTTCATCGGCCCGAAGCGCAGGGTCTCCGGCCCGCGCTCGGCCATGACCTCGATGGGCAGGCAGCCCTCGAAGTAGGGCGTCGACTTCTCCCAATCCTTGAACTCGGTCTTCTCGCCGTCCAGCAGGGCCTGGATGAAGGCCTTGTACTGCTCTTCGCTCAGCGGGCAATTCACGTAGTCGGCGGTGCCGCCGCCGGGTCCCGGCTTGTCGTAGCGCGACTGGAACCAGGCCTTGGAGAAGTCGATGGACTCCTTGTAGACGATGGGCGCGATGGCGTCGAAGAAGGCCAGGTAGTCGGTGCCGCTCAGCGCGCCGATGGCTTCGCCCAGGGCCGGCGAGGTGAGGGGGCCGGTGGCGACAATGACCGAGTCCCAGTCCTCCGGCGGCAGGCCGTCGACCTCGCCACGCTGGATGGTGACCAGCGGCTCGGCTTCCAGGGCCGCGGTGACACGGTCGGAGAAGGCCACCCGGTCGACCGCCAGGGCGCCGCCGGCGGGCAGCTTGGTGGCGTCGCCGGAGGCCATGATGAGGGAGCCGAGGCGGCGCATCTCCTCGTGCAGCAGGCCGACGGCGTTGTTCTCGGCGTCGTCGCTGCGAAAGGAGTTGGAGCAGACCAACTCGGCCAGCCCCTCGGTCTGGTGAGCGTCGGTCTTGCGCTCCGGGCGCATCTCGTGGAGGACCACCGGCACGCCGGCGCGGACGATCTGCCAGGCAGCCTCGCTGCCGGCCAGGCCGCCGCCGATGACGTGGATGGGTCCGGGGATGGGGGGCGCTTTGGTATCTGTCATGGCCGGACCATAGCGCCGCCGGTGCTCCACCGAAAGCCCCGGATAACGCCGTTTAGGGCTTCAGTCCTGGCCGGGCAGGCCGGCAGTATCGGCCAGGGTGAAGACCTCCTGGGGGTCGGCGATGCCCTTTAGTTGGTGAAGGCCCAGGCTGCGGGCCGCGCCTTTCCAGCTCGCCGCGAAATCGGCGGAGAAGACCAGGGGCAGGTGGAGGGCCTGATTCAGCGCTTCGATGCGGCTGACCAGGTTCACCGCCGGACCGATCACCGTAAAGTCCAGGCGGTCCGCGGCGCCGATATTGCCGTAGAGGACATCGCCCAGGTGCAGCGCGATACCGGCACGGTAGGGCACCAATCCCAGGCTCTCGCGGTGCAGACGTTTGTTGTGGATGCCCTGCAGTGCGCGGCGCGCTGCCTGCATCGCCGCCTCGCAGGCGCTGCAAGTGGCCGCTTCACCGGCTTCGCCCGTTGGGAAGATTGCCAGAATACCGTCGCCGATGAACTTCAGGATCTCACCGCCGGATTCCACGATTGCCACGCCCATGATCTCGAAATACTCGTCGAGCAAATCGACGACTTCTTCCATGGTGAGGGACTCTGAGAGCTCGGTGAAGCAGCGCAGATCGGAGGTCAGGAGCACCGCATTGATGCGTTCCGCGTGCCCGCGGCGGATGGTACCTGCCAGGACCCGTTGACCGCTGCGCGTGCCGAGATAGGTCTCCATCAGCGTCTGAGCGGTGACATAGGCGTGGCGCAGCTCGAGCAGCAACCCGAAGGCGGGCAGGGTGGCCTCCACTGTGGCAATGTCGCAATCGCTGAAACCGCCGTCTTGCTTGCTGGAGAGGGTAAGGCCGTTGACCTGACCGTTGCTGAAGGGCAGCGGCCGAACGGTGTAGTCGCGGTAGCCGTTGCCGTGGAGTTCCTCAGTGATGGGAAAGTCCAGTGGGCAGCCGGGCTGGCCGAGGCGCCGCCGGACGGCGGGCCCGCCGTCGAAGACCTGCTTGATGGGGCTTTTGAGGAAAAACTCGGTGTGTTCGATTCCGTGTACCCGCGGGATCTCGACCACGGCCTGCTCCCCATCTTCCCACAGCACCGTTCTGGCGCGTAGCTGCGGGTGGAGTTGGGGTAGGTGCAGGGTGGAGCGGTCGACCGGGATGCCGACGGCATCCAACTCGCGGAGGAATCCCTCAAAGAGTTGGCTGATACGGCTCGGCTGCAGCCGCATGGCGAAGAGCCAGTCGATCACCGGCTGCGCCCGTTCGCGGCCCTGGGTACAGAGCTGGGGCGTCAGGACCGTGTCTTCGGTGGGGCTAGGACTCGTCGTCAAAGCTGCGCTCATCCAGCAAATCTGCGGCTTCCGGCCGGGCTATGCAAGCGACGCAATCCCCCCTTTCCAAGCGCGATCTTGCATTTGCTGCGGCGCGGTATAAGTAAACTGCTCAGTTTCCTGCCGACGCGGGGGGCGTCTGAGTGAGAGGCAGTAGCATGCAATCGACCGAGAAATCCGAGGGTTCGCGGGTGGCGCGGGCTGTCCTTAGTCTATTGAGGAGCGCCCTGGGCGTTGCTCTCCTGGGCCTGCTGGCCGCCTGCGGCGAGCAGGGCAGCGGTGCGGCCCAGCAGCCGGCGGCGCCGCCCGCGGTCACCGTGGCCAAGCCGGTGGTCCGCGACATCGTCGAGGACGACGAGTTCGTCGGCCGTTTCGAGGCCGTCGACGAGGTGGATTTGCGGGCCCGGGTGGGCGGCTACCTGGAGGAAGTGCACTTCACCGACGGCGCGGTCGTGGCCCAGGGCGACCTGCTGTTCACCATCGACCAGCGGCCTTACCGGGCCGCGGTGGGCGAGGCGGAGGCGAACCTCAAGATCGCCCGCTCGCAGGTGGAATACACCAAGAAGCAGTTGGAGCGTGCGCGCGAGCTTTCCACGCGCGGCAACATCTCTGTCAGCGCACTCGACGAGCGCCAGCAGGAATACGTCGCCGCTCTGGCCCAGGTGCAGGGCGCCAAGGCGGCGCTCGACAGCGCGAGGCTGGATCTGGAATACACCGAGATCCGCGCGCCCATCTCCGGGCGTATCGACCGCAACCTCATCTCGGTCGGCAACCTCGTCGTGCCCGACGACACGACGCTGACCACCATCGTCGCCATCGACCCCATCAACTTCTATTTCGACATCGACGAGCGTTCCTTCCTGGCCTACGCCCGCGACGCCAGAGCGCGCGGCGTGGCACTGCAAGAGGGCGCGGGCGCGCTGCCCGTAACGGTGCGGCTCGCCGACGAGCGAGACGGCTCCTTCGGCGGCACCTTGGATTTCGCCGAGAACAAGGTCGACGAGGATACGGGCACCATGCGGGTGCGCGCGGTTCTCGATAATCCGGAGCTGGTCTTGCAGCCGGGCCTCTTCGGCATCATCAATATCCCTGGCTCGCTGCCCTACCGAGGCGTCATGGTGCCGGACAGCGCCATCAGCGCCGACCAGGACAAGCGCCTGGTCTATGTAGTGGACGAGGCCGGCAAGGTGTCCCGGCGGGAGATCCGCCCCGGCCCTCTTCTGTACGGCTATCGCATCGTGCGCGAAGGCCTGACCGGCGAGGAGACCATCGTGGTCGAAGGACTGATGCGGGTGCGTCCGGGAGTCACCGTGACGCCCGAGTTCAAGGAATTGCCGCAGGTCGCCGCGGCAAAATAAGGGACGGCCATGCGCTTCGCACATTTCTTCGTCGACAGGCCGATCTTCGCGACGGTGCTGTCCCTCGTTCTGGTCATCGTCGGGCTGATCGCTTACGGCCAATTGCCGGTTGCTCAGTATCCCGAGATCGCGCCGCCCAGCATAGTGGTGCGCGCCAGCTATCCCGGGGCCGACGCCAAGACCGTGGCCGAGACCGTGGCGACGCCGCTGGAGCAGGAGATCAACGGCGTCGAGGACATGCTCTACATGTCCTCCTATTCCACCGCCGACGGCAGCATGTCGCTGACCATCACCTTCAAGCTGGGGACCGATCTGGACCAGGCCCAGGTGCTGGTTCAGAACCGCGTGTCCATCGCCGAGCCGCGCCTGCCTGAAGAGGTGCGCCGCTTGGGCGTGACCACCACGAAGTCGTCGCCCGACCTGATGATGGTGGTGCATATGCTTTCGCCGGACGAGAGCTACGACCAGCTCTACGTGTCCAACTACGCGCGCGCACGTGTGCGCGACCTGCTGCTGCGTATCGACGGCGTCGGCGACCTGCTTCTGTTCGGCGAGCGCGAGTTCGCGCTGCGTGTCTGGCTCGACCCGGACAAGCTCTCGGCCTATGCCCTGACCGCCGCCGACGTGGTGGGCGCGCTGCGCGAGCAGAACGTGCAGGTATCCGGCGGCTCCATCGGTGCCCCCCCCAATCCGGGCCAGAACGCCTTCCAGTACGTGGTCACCACTCAAGGCCGGCTGCAGGATCCGCGGGAGTTCCGTTCGGTCATCGTGAAGTCGGGTGAGGACGGCCGCCTGATCCGCCTGCAGGACGTGGCGCGGGTGGAGCTTGGCGCCCGCGAGTACATCACCAACAGCTACCTCAACGGAAAGCCTGCCGTCGCCCTGGCCGTCTTCCAGCGGCCCGGCACCAATGCCCTGGAGACCGCCGAAGCGGTGAAGGCGACGATGGAGCGGGTCAAGCAGGACTTCCCGCCGGGCATCGACTACACCATCGTCTACAACCCGACGGAGTTCATCGCCGAGTCCATCGACGCGGTCTACAAGACTCTCTTCGAGGCGGTGATCCTGGTGGTGCTGGTGGTGCTGGTCTTCCTGCAGTCCTGGCGCACGGCCTTCGTGCCCATCGTGGCGATCCCGGTATCGCTCATCGGTACCTTCGCGGTGATGCAGGCCTTCGGCTTCTCCATCAACATGCTGACGCTCTTCGGCATGGTGCTCGCCATCGGCATCGTCGTCGACGACGCCATCGTGGTGGTGGAGAACGTGGAGCGCAACATGCGCCTGGGTATGAGCCCGCGCGAGGCGGCGCACCGCACCATGGACGAAGTCGGCTCGGCCATCATCGCCATTTCCCTGGTGCTGGTGGCGGTCTTTGTGCCGGTCGCCTTTATCCCCGGTATTACGGGCCAGTTCTATCTGCAGTTCGCCCTGACCATCGCGGTGACGACGATCATCTCGGCGGTCAATTCCCTGACCCTGTCGCCGGCACTCGCGGCGATCCTCTTCAAGCCGCATGGCGGCAAGCCTTCGCGCTTCCCGCTCGCGGTCGTGGGCCGTCTGTTCGCCGATGCCTTCAACAAGGGTTTCGACAGGCTGAGTGAACTCTATGGGGAGGTCGTGCGTTTCCTGGTCGGCCGGCGCAGCGCCCTCGCGGCCATGCTGCTGGTCTTCGCCGGCCTGCTGGGCGCCACGGTCTACATGCTGCAGACCACGCCGCGGGGCTTCATTCCGACCATGGATGAAGGTTATGCCATCGTGGTGATTCAGCTGCCCGAGGGCGCTTCCCTGGCGCGCACCGACGAGGTGGTCCAGGAAGCTTCGCAGATCATCCAAGGTACGCCCGGTGTGCGCAACGCCGTGGCCTTCGCCGGTTTCTCCGGCGCCACCTTCACCAACGCCACCAACGCGGGCGTCATCTTCGCCGGCTTCGACCCCTTCGAGGAGCGTCTGGCCAAGGGCCAGCCCGCCGGTGCGATCATCGGCCAGCTCTACGGCGGCTTGCAATCGATCCGCGAGGCCTTCGTCATCGCGGTGCCGCCGCCGCCGGTGCGCGGCGTCGGCAATTCCGGCGGCTTCAAGCTGCAACTGCGCGAGCTGAACAGCGCCGACATGGACCGGGTGCTGGGCGCGGCCTACGCCATCATGGGGCAAGCCTCCCAGACCCCGGGCGTGACCGGCGTCTACACCACTTTCAGTTCTTCCTCGCCGCAGTTCTACCTGGACATCGACCGGCGCAAGGCGCGCATGCTTGACGTGCCCATTCAGAACATCTTCGACACCCTGTCGATCAACTTGGGCACCTCCTATGTGAACGACTTCAATGCCTTCGGCCGCATCTACCAGGTACGGGCCCAGGCCGACCAGCAGTTCCGCATGGAGAAGGAAGACATTCTGCGCTTGAAGGTGCGCTCGGCCCGCGGCGCCCTGGTGCCGCTCGGCACCCTGGTTGAGATCAAGGAGGTCGCCGGCCCGAATCTGGTGCAGCGCTACAACATGTTCGTTTCCGTCCCGGTGCAGGGCAATGCCGCGCCGGGAGTCTCCTCGGATCAGGCCCTTCAGGTGATGGAGAACCTGGCCAGGCAGGTGCTGCCCCCGGGCACGGACTTCGAATGGACGGATCTCGCCTATCAGGAGCGTAATACCGGCAACACCGCCGTCTTCATCTTCGCGCTTTCCGTGCTCTTCGTATTCCTGGCTCTGGCGGCCCAGTACGAGAGCTGGAGCCTGCCGCTGGCAATCATCCTCATCGTGCCGATGAGCGTGCTTTCGGCCCTGGTCGGCATCACCCTGCGCGGCTTCGACAACAACATCCTGACCCAGGTCGGCCTCATCGTTCTGGTGGGCCTGGCGGCGAAGAACGCCATCCTGATCGTCGAGTTCGCGAAACAGGCCGAGGACAACGGCCATAGCGCGGTAGAGGCCGTGGTGGAGGCCTGCCGTCTGCGCCTGCGTCCGATCCTGATGACCGCCTTCGCCTTTATCCTGGGCGTGGTGCCCATGGCGATCGCCACCGGCCCGGGCGCGGAGATGCGCCAAGCCCTGGGCGTCACGGTTTTCTCGGGCATGCTGGGCGTGACCTTCTTCGGCCTCTTCCTGACGCCGGTGTTCTACGTGACCATCCGCGGCATCACCCGGCGTCTCAGGCCCGCGAGGACCGATGAGGTGGCGCCGGCGGAGTAGGGACTAGTCGCCCGCGGCAAACTCCTTCAACGCCTCGCCGTCGAAGCGGAAGTAGACCTTTTCCGCCAGCCGGCGGGCGCCCAGGCGGTCATAGAGGGCGAGGGCGCGGGGATTGTCGGCCTCGGCGGTCCAGTCCAGGCGCACGCAGCCGCGTTCGACGGCGATCCCAGCCAAGCGGCGCAGCAGGGTCCCGCCGATGCCCAGCCCGCGCGCCGTTTGCGGAACGAAGAGGTCCTTCAGAAAGAGCTGGCCGCCAAGGTCCGGTGCGGGGTGGAGCACCGCGAAGCTGGCAAAGCCGACGGCCTTGCCGCCGGCCTCGGCCAGCAACACTTCGATGTTGGCTTTCTCAGACAGCACCTCGTTCCGGACGTGCGCGGCCATGGCCTCGCGCGGCGCCGCCCTGTCGCCCCAGTAATGCACGTCGCTGAGGTAGAACAGCTCGGCGAGCGCCGCCGCGTCGGCGGCCGTCGCCAGGCGGCAGTTCACGGCGGCTTGGCTCATGCCCGCTTCTTCTTCGGCTTGGCGCTGCGCAGATAGGGGGCCAGGTAGTGGCCGGTGTGGCTCTCGGCCACCTGGGCCACGGCCTCGGGCGTGCCGGCGGCGACGATGCGCCCGCCGCGGTCGCCGCCGTCGGGCCCCAGATCCAGGATCCAGTCGGCGGTCTTGATGACCTCCAGGTTATGCTCGATCACCACCACGGTGTTGCCCTGATCGACCAGGGCCTGCAGCACCTCCAGCAGCTTCTTCACGTCTTCGAAGTGCAGGCCGGTGGTTGGCTCGTCGAGGATGTAGAGGGTGCGCCCGGTCGCGCGCCGGGACAGTTCCTTGGAGAGCTTCACGCGCTGCGCCTCGCCGCCGGAGAGCGTCGTCGCCGGCTGGCCGATGTGGATGTAGCCCAGGCCGACCTTCTGCAGGGTCTCCAGCTTGCTGCGGATCGAGGGCACGGCCTTGAAGAACTCCACGCCCTCGTCGACGGTCATGTCGAGGATCTGGGCGATGGATTTGTCTTTGAAGTGGATCTCCAGGGTCTCGCGGTTGTAGCGCTGGCCCTTGCAGACGTCGCACTGCACGTAGACATCCGGCAGGAAGTGCATCTCGATCTTGATGACGCCGTCGCCCTGGCAGGCCTCGCAGCGCCCGCCCTTCACGTTGAAGGAGAAGCGGCCCGGCTTGTAGCCGCGGGCGTTGGATTCCGGCAGGCCCGCGAACCACTCGCGGATCGGCGTGAAGGCGCCGATGTAGGTGGCGGGGTTGGAGCGCGGGGTGCGGCCGATGGGCGACTGATCGATGTCGATGATCTTGTCGAGGTACTCCAGCCCTTCGATACCCTCGTGCTTGCCGGGGTTGGCGCGGGCCTTGTGCAGGCGCCGGGCCAGGGCCTTGTAGAGGGTCTCTATGATGAGGGTCGACTTGCCGCTGCCCGAGACGCCGGTGACGCAGGTGAAGGTCCCCATGGGGATCGCCGCCTCGACGTCCTGCAGGTTGTTCTCCGTGGCGCCCAGGATCTTGATCTCCTGGCCGGGATGTCCCTCGCGGCGGTGGCGCGGCACCTCGATCTGGCGCAGGCCGGTCAGATACTGCCCGGTCAGGCTTTCCGGGTTGTGCATCACCTCCTCGGGTTTGCCGATGGCCACGACCCGGCCGCCGTTGACGCCGGCGCGCGGGCCCATGTCGATCAGGTAGTCGGCGGTGCGGATGGCGTCCTCGTCGTGCTCCACCACGATGACGCTGTTGCCCAGGTCGCGCAGGCGCTTCAGCGTTTCCAGCAGGCGCGCGTTGTCGCGCTGGTGCAGGCCGATCGAGGGCTCGTCCAGCACGTAGAGCACGCCGGTGAGGCCGGAGCCGATCTGCGAGGCGAGGCGGATGCGCTGGCTCTCGCCGCCGGAGAGGCTGGCCGAGCCGCGGCTGAGGGTCAGGTAGTCCAGGCCAACATCGACCAGGAAGGTCAGGCGCTCGTTGATCTCCTTCAGGATGCGCGCGGCGATCTCCTGGTCCTTCTTGCCCAGCTTGGCGTTCAGGGCGCCGAACCAGGCGGCAGCCTTGGCGACGGAGAACTCGGCCACCTCGCTGATGTGCAGCTTGTCCAGCTTCACCGCCAGGGCCTCCGGCTTCAGGCGGTGGCCGCCGCAGGCTTCGCAGGCCTTGTTGCTCTGGTACTTGCCCAGGTCGTCGCGGACCCAGTCGCTGTCGGTCTCGCGCCAGCGCCGCTCCATGTTAGGGACCACGCCCTCGAAGGGCTTCGTCGTCTTGTAGCTGCGCAGGCCGTCCTCGTATTTCATCGTGATGGCGGTCTTGCCGGAGCCGTGCAGGATCACCTCGCGCACCTTGGCGGGAAGCTCCGCCCAGGGCGTGCGGGTCGAAACCTTGTAGTGCCGGGCGATGCTGTCCAAGGTCTGCTGGTAGTAGGGTGAGGGCGTGGCCGAGCGCGACCAGGGCGCGATGGCGCCGCCGCTCAGGGTCGCCTTGGGGTCCGGCACCACCAGGTCGGGATCGAAGAACAGGGTGATGCCCAGGCCGTCGCAGGAGGGGCAGGCGCCGAAGGGGTTGTTGAAGGAGAATAGCCGCGGCTCGATCTCCTCGATGGTGAAGCCGGAGACCGGGCAGGCGAACTTGGCCGAGAAGGTGGTGATCTCGCCGCCTTTCTTTGCCTCTTCGGTGAAGGCCAGGCCGTCGGCCAGGTTGAGGGCCGTCTCGAAGCTGTCGGCCAGGCGCGTTTCGATGCCCTTGCGCACGATCAGGCGGTCGACCACCACCTCGATGTCGTGCTTGCGCTTCTTGTCGAGCGCCGGCGCATCCTCGATCTCGTAGAGCTCGCCGTCGATCTTCACGCGCTGGAAGCCGCGCTTCTGCAGCTCCGCCAGCTCTTTTCTGTACTCGCCCTTGCGCCCGCGCACGATGGGGGCCAGCAGGTAGAGGCGGGTGCCTTCGTCCATCTCCATCACCCGGTCGACCATCTGGCTGATGGTCTGGCTCTCGATGGGCAAGCCGGTGGCCGGGGAATAGGGCACGCCGACCCGGGCGAAGAGCAGGCGCATGTAGTCGTAGATCTCCGTCACCGTGCCCACCGTGGAGCGCGGATTCTTCGACGTGGTCTTCTGCTCGATGGAGATCGCCGGGGAGAGGCCCTCGATGGAGTCCACGTCCGGCTTCTGCATCAGCTCCAGGAACTGGCGGGCATAGGCCGAGAGCGACTCGACATAACGGCGCTGGCCCTCGGCGTAGATGGTGTCGAAGGCGAGCGACGACTTGCCGGAGCCCGAAAGCCCGGTGATCACCACCAGTTCGTTGCGGGGCAGGGTGACGTCGATGTTCTTCAGATTGTGCTCGCGCGCGCCGCGGATCGCGATCACGGGACCTTCCAGGCCTTTAGGCATTACTTCGGCACAGCCTCTCGGTGGGCTCTCAGGGGGGTTCGGGTTCGTCGGATGACCGATGGTTCGGGATACCGGTGGCGATGGGCCGCCGATAACGTCAATATGGAGGATGGAAGGCGGAAAATCGAGTCGCGGATGGGCCGGGCCGTCTTGTGGATAAGGGATTGCTGACAGGGCCCTGCCAGGACGTTAGAGTCCGCCGCCACTTGAGGTCGAAATGCGCAGAAACTGGAGAGAATCGGTATGGCGGGGAGCGTGAATAAAGTCATTTTGGTGGGCAATCTGGGCCGCGATCCGGAGATCCGCAGCACCCAGGACGGCACCAAGGTCGCCAATCTGTCCCTCGCCACCTCGGAAACCTGGCGCGACCGGAATTCCGGGGAGCGCCGTGAGCGCACCGAATGGCACCGGGTCGTGATCTTCAACGACAAGCTCTGCGAGGTCGCTGAGAAGTACCTGCGCAAGGGGTCCAAGATTTATATCGAGGGCCAGCTCCAGACCCGCAAGTGGACCGACCAGCAGGGTGTGGAGAAGTACACCACCGAGGTGGTGCTGCAGCGCTTCCGCGGCGAGCTGACGATGCTGGACGGCCGCCAGGACGGCGGCGGCGGTGGCTACAGCGACGACGGCGGGCCCGGCGGTGGGTCCGGCGGCGGCTTCGGGGGCGGCGGCTCTGGCGGGGGCGGCTTCGGTGGCGGTTCCGGCGGCGGTGGCGGCAGCGACCTGGACGACGAAATTCCCTTCTAGCATCGGTCCGGAACCGGGGCGCTTCCGGTTGACGGGGCCGGCGTGGGGCCGCCGGCCCGGGCCGCCGGATGGGATTGAGAAATCGGCATAATTTCCTGGGATCTGGGGCGGCGCGGTCGTCCTGGGCCGGGTTAACCATTTTCCCATGGTTTCTCCGCATATTGCTTAGTTCGCGAACTCTCGGCAGCGGTCACCCGTTTAGGACGTGCCCGGATGCCGTAGGCGACGGAGCCCTATGCCATGACCACTGAACGCAATCCGCGCGCCGGCCGTCGCGCTTTCCTTGCCGGTACGGCCGCTGGACTCGCTGTCGGGGCCGGTGCCGGCGCCGGCCTTGTCTGGGCCGCGGGCCGCCGTGCCTCCGGCGGCGCCCCCGCCGTCATCTCCGGCCGCGAGGTCGGCACCACCTGGAAGATCCAGACCTCCTGGCCGGGCGGCGTCGGCCTGGAGGTTTTCAAGGCCTGGTGTGCCAGTATCGTCGAGAAAACGTCAGGAGAGCTGGCTTTCGAGGGCTACGGCGCCAACGAGCTGGTGGGCGAATTCCAGCTCTTCGATGCCCTGCGCCGGGGCAACATTCAGGCGATGAACTCCTTCACCCAGTACTGGTCCGGGCGCATACCGGCGGCGGTCTTCCTTGCGGCCTATCCCCTTGGCCTGCGCCAGCCGCATGAGTGGGAAGTCTTCTACTACGGTCTCGGCGGGCTGGAGATGGCGCGCGAGATCTACGCGCCTTTCGGCATGTACTACCTGGGACCGGTCCGCCACGGCGCCAACATCATCCATTCCAAGAAGCCGATCCGCTCGATCTCGGATTTCCGCGACCTCCGCCTGCGCATGCCGGGCGGCATGGTGGCCGAACTGTTCCAGGCCGCCGGCGCCAAGACCACCATGCTTCCGGGCTCGGAGATCCTCGACGCCCTGGCCAACGACGTGATCGATGCGGCCGACTACGTGGGGCCCGCGGTCAATCTGGCCCTCGGATTCCAGAAGGTCGCCAAGTATGTCTCGATGGGGCCGCCGGGCTTCATGTCGATCTACCAGCCTGTCGACCTGATGGACATCACGGTCGCCTTGGAAAGCTGGCGGGCCCTGTCGGCGGGCATGCAATCCTTCCTGGAGGACGAGGTGCGCATCTATTCGCAGCAGCACCACGTCACCATCGAAAGGGCCGATCAAGCGGCCTGGGAGAAGTTCGGCGACGCCGGCGTCGAGGTTTCGCGGCTGAGCGATGAAGACGTCACGGCTTTCACCAAGCTCGCGGTGCCGCGCTGGTTCGCCTGGGCCAACCGGGACCCCGACGCGGCGCGTGTCTTCCGCACTCATCTGGACTACATGATGTCCGGCACTTTGGGCTACGTGACGCCGGAGATGATACAGGGTTTCCGGTTGAACACATGACGGCGACACGGCGCAGTCCGGGACAGCAGCGCTATCGGCGCTTGTTGACCTTGCTCAAGCGGCCGCGGGATTGGCGGCGCGGGCTGGACAAGGATCTGCGGTTGCTCCTGACCATCGTGCTGATCGGCGCCACCGTGCTTGCCGCCAGCTTTGCGACCATCCGTGAGGTCGAGCGCAACCTGCTGCGCACGGCCGCGACCGGCGCGGCGGTTCACTGGGCGGAGTTTTTGCAGTCGCACCTGCGTGGCCTGGAGGAAATTCTCGCCGCGGGTCTCGTTTCGCAGGAGGACCAGCGCATCCTCGAGTTCGCCGGCGCGGCCGGCGGCGTGCGGGATTACCAGGTCATCCGCCCCGATGGCTTGGTCGCGCTGTCGAACTGGTCGGGGGATTTCCGCGGCGCCACCGACCCCGAGACCCTGCGCGCGGTCCTGGAAGACCACCGCACGGTGGTAAAGGTCATCGAAGAAGGGATCGAAGGAGAGGAAGCGGTCATCGGGCAGGCCTATGTGCCGCTTGCCTCGGGGACGGGCAAGGCCGGCGCCTTGAAGGTCGATGTCGACGTGACAAGCCAGGCCGAGCGCTATCGCCGCCTGGGCAACAGCGCCTTCACGGCGCTGGTCGCCCTATTGCTGCCGCCTGGCGGATTGGCGGGGTGGCTCGTCGCCCGCAGTATCCTCGACCGGCGGCGCTCCGAGCGCCTTCAACGCCAGCGTGGCATGGTGCTGGAAGCCCTGGCCCGGGGCGTCGGCCTGGAGCGCGTGTTGTTGCGGATCGCCCGCTCGGTCGAAACCCACCAGCCGGGGGCGCTGTGCTCCATCCTCATCCTGGATCCGAGAGGCGACAAGGTCGCGGCCTGCGTCGCGCCCCAGGACCGGCGGGGTAGCCCGTGCCCCGTCGACTGCCCCGTAGAGGCTTTGCCGCAGCTCTTTGCCAAGAGTCTGGCGGCGGCAGGGCCTTCTGCGATCAGCGTCGACGCCGACGGTGCGGTCTGGTCGTTGCCGCTGCGGGCGACCTCCGGGCGCCTTCTCGGATGTCTGGTGCTGCAGTTCCTCGGTACCCAGCAAGTGCGCGCGCCGGACAGCGACGGTCCCGAGTTGGTGTTGGCCCAGCTTGCCGCCTTCGCGGTGGAAGCGCGCCGCGCCGAGCGCGAATTGGCGGAGATGCGTCAGCGCAACGAGTTGATTCTCGGCGCTGCGGCCGACGGTATCTTCGGCGTCGATGCGGCTGGACGAGTCAGCTTCGCGAACCCCGCGGCGGCGCGCATCCTGGGCCGGAAACCGGCCGAGATCATTGGCGCGGAGGCCGACTTGATTCTACGGGGTTCGGACGGCGATGCACCGCAGGCGCGGCCGGTCGCCGCGGCGCTTTCGGACGGCAAGGCCCGCCACGTCGAAAAGATGAAGATCCGCGGTGCCGGAGGAAGGTTGCTCTCGATCGAACTGGTGGTGACTCCCATCGCCGGCCCCCTGTCCAGCCTTTGCGTGGTTGTCGTCTTCCACGACATCAGCGCGCAGATCGCCGCCCAGCAGGACCTCTTCCGGGCCAAGGAGGAGGCGGAAGCGGCCAGCCGCTCCAAATCGAGCTTTCTCGCGCACATGAGCCACGAACTGCGCACGCCGCTCAATGCCATCATCGGCTTTTCCGAGGTTATGGTGCGCGAGACCCTGGGGCCGCTCGACAACGCGCAGTATCGGGACTATGCGCAGCACATCCATTCCTCCGGCGCCCACCTGCTGTCCTTGATCAACGACCTTCTCGATCTCTCCAAGATCGAGGCCGGCAAGCTGGAGCTCTGGGAGGAGGAGGTCGACCTGCGCTCCCTCTTCGAACGCTGCCGGGTGTTCGTCGGCGAGGCGGCGCAGCACAAGGGCATTGCGCTGAGCGTCGATTTGCCCACGGACCTGCCGCCGGCGGTCTGCGACGCGCGCAAGATCAAGCAAGTCGTGGTCAATCTGCTGTCCAACGCGATCAAGTTCACGGAAGCCGGCGGCCGCGTCATCATGGAGGCAGAGCGCGATGGCGATGCCGGGGTGGTGATCCGCGTTTCCGATGACGGGATCGGGATCGCCGCGCATGAACTGAAGAATGTCATGGCTCCCTTCGGACAGGCCCGCGAAGCCCTGATCCGGGACAACGAGGGGACCGGCCTGGGGCTGCCGCTGGCCAAGGCGCTTGTCGAACTGCATGGCGGCAGCTTGGCGCTCAGCAGCCGTGTGGGCCAGGGGACCACCGCGACCGTGCGTCTGCCGGGGCGCCTGCGGCCGGCGGAAGGCGGGCAAAAGCGGTCGGCCGACGGTATGAACGGCTGAGCCGGCGCCGCTTCGGCGCCGGGAAAATCCGGTTATCCGGCTCCGTCGAAGAGCCTTCGAACGGCGATCCGTCAAGGGGCCGCTCGCCGCGTGACGGGCGGTTTCCGCCGGTCGCCGATGGGGTGATTGTAACTTATTGAATTATATGATTTTTTGCTAAAGCTTTCGCGGGCGAGAAAGTTGTCGTGGCGGAGTGGGGTTGCTATAGTTGAACCAGCGATTCGCGGGGGATTCCCGCAGGTTATCCGGGGGCTTCAGCTTTTGGGATTCCTGCCCGTCGGGGATCGGGGAACCCCCGGCCGATCCATCGTTTGTCCGAGGTAAATTCGGGCCCTGCGGGGCCAGGCAATCCGTTGTTCGGGCTTGGGGCCCGGGCGTCTTTTCAAGGCAGTACTCTTGTCCGATCCGTCACAGCCGACTTCCGATTTCGACATAACGCCGGTCACCATCGAGGAGGAGATGAAGCGCTCCTACCTCGATTACGCCATGAGCGTGATCGTGGCCCGGGCGCTGCCCGACGTGCGCGACGGCCTGAAGCCCGTGCACCGGCGCATTCTCTACGCCATGAAGGAGGCCGGCTACGATTGGAACCGGCCCTACCGCAAGTCGGCCCGCGTGGTCGGCGACGTCATGGGTCAGTACCACCCGCACGGCGACAGCGCCATCTACGACACCATGGTCCGTCTGGCGCAGGACTTCTCCATGCGCCTGCCGCTGATCGACGGTCAGGGCAACTTCGGCTCCATGGATGGCGACCCGGCGGCGGCCATGCGCTACACCGAGGCGCGCCTGACCCGGGCGGCCAGCGATTCGCTGCTGCAGGACATCGACGAGGACACCGTCGATTTCCAGGACAACTACGACGAAACCACCAAGGAACCGATCGTCCTGCCGGCGCGGTTCCCCAATCTGCTGGTCAATGGCGCCGGCGGCATCGCCGTCGGCATGGCAACCAACATCCCGCCCCATAACCTGGGTGAGGTGATCGATGCCTGCTGCGCCTACATCGACGACCCCGAGATTTCCATCGACCGGCTGATGGAGCTGGTGCCCGGACCGGACTTTCCGACCGGCGGCATGATCCTGGGACGCGCGGGCATCCGCGACGCTTATCACACCGGCCGCGGTTCCCTGCGCGTGCGGGCGACCACCTCCATCGAGGAAGTCCGCAAGGACCGGCATGCCATCGTGGTCACCGAGGTGCCCTACCAGGTGAACAAGGCGCGCATGCTGGAGCGCATCGCCGAGATGGTGCGCGCCAAGACCATCGAAGGCATCGCCGACCTGCGCGACGAGAGCGACCGCCAGGGCCTGCGCGTGGTCATCGAGCTGCGCCGCGAGGCCGAGCCCGAAGTCGTGCTGAACCAACTGTTCCGCTATTCGCCGCTGCAGGGCTCTTTCGGCTGCAACATGCTGGCCCTCAACAGCGGGCGCCCGGAGCTGTTGGACCTGAAGGCGATCATTTCCGCCTTCATGGACTTCCGCGAGGAGGTCGTCACCCGGCGCACCGCCTTCCGGCTGGGCAAGGCGCGCGACCGCGCTCACCTGCTGGTCGGTCTGGCCATCGCCGTGGCCAACATCGACCCGGTGATCGAACTGATCCGCGCCGCGCCGGACCCGGTGGCCGCGCGCGAGGGCCTGATGGCCCGCCGCTGGCCGGCGCAGACCGTGGCGCCGCTCATCGAGCTGATCGACGAACCGGGCCGCCAGGTGGAAGACGACGGCACTTACCAGCTTTCCGAGCTGCAGGCCCGCGCGATCCTGGAGCTGCGCCTGCAGCGCCTGACCGGCCTGGAGCGCGAGAAGATCGCTCAGGAACTGGAAGAGATCGCCGTCGAGATCAAGGAGTATCTGGAAATCCTGGCTTCGCGGGCGCGCTTGCTGGAAGTGCTGCGCGGCGAGCTGATCGACATGAAGGATCGCTTCGCGACCCCGCGGCGCACCCAGATCGTCGAGGCCGGCTTCGAGCAGGAAGACGAGGACCTGATCCAGCGCGAGGACATGGTGGTCACGGTCACCCACGGCGGTTACATCAAGCGCGTGCCGCTATCGACCTACCGCGCCCAGCGCCGCGGCGGCAAGGGGCGCGCCGGCATGGCGACGCGCGACGAGGATTTCGTCAGCAAGGTCTTCGTCTGCAACACCCACACGCCGGTGCTGTTCTTCTCTTCGCTCGGCATGGTCTATAAGTTGAAGGTCTACCGCCTGCCGATCGGCTCGCCGCAGTCGCGCGGCAAGGCGCTGATCAACCTGTTGCCGCTTCAGGAAGGCGAGTGGATCACGACCTTCATGCCGATGCCCGAGGACGAGACCACCTGGGATCGCATGTTCGTGGTCTTCGCCACCTCGGCAGGCTATGTCCGCCGCAACAAGCTCTCCGACTTCGTGCGCGTCGCCGCCAACGGCAAGATCGCCATGAAGCTGGAGGAGGGCGACGGAGAGCTGGTTTCCGTGCGCTACTGCACGGACGGCGACGACGTGCTGCTGGCCACCGCCGGCGGGCGCTGTATCCGCTTCGGCGTGAACGATGTGCGTGTCTTTGCCGGGCGTAGTTCCACCGGCGTGCGCGGCATCAAGCTGGGCAAGGGCGACAGGGTCATTTCCATGTCGATCCTGCGCTCCGGCGAGGCCGTCAGCACCGAGGAGCGCGACGCCTATCTGCGCTATGCCAATGCCAAGCGGCGTAGCGAGAACGGCGGGGCGGAAAACGGTTCTTCGGAGGCCGGCGCCGAGATCGAGCTCAGCCAGGAGCGCCTCGACGAGCTGGCCGAGGCCGAGCAATTCGTGCTTTCGGTCGCGGCCGACGGTTACGGCAAGCGCACTTCGGCCTATGAGTATCGGGTCACCGGCCGCGGCGGCCGCGGCATCGGCAATATGGACCTGGCGCGCGGCGGCGGCGAGGAGTCGAGCGTGGCGGCGGCTTTCCCGCTTGAAGAGAGCGATCAGATCATGCTGGTGACCGATGGCGGCAAGCTGATCCGCAGCCCCGTCGAGGACATCCGTATCGCCGGGCGCACGACGCGCGGCGTGATGCTGTTCCGTATCGACAAGAGCGAGCGTATTGTATCGGTGGCGCATCTCTCCGAGGATGACGACGAAGAGGACGAGGCCGGCGGCGGCGCGGACGGCGTCGCGCCCCCGACGGAAGAGGCCTAGGCAAGAGGCGACCTTCACGAGTTTAGGGCGATGAGAAGAGGGCCCGGAACATGAGCGCTCCCCTGGTCGGTGTCTATCCCGGCACCTTCGATCCGATCACCAACGGCCACCGCGACATCATCGGCCGGGCCTGCAAGGTGACCAACCGACTGGTCATCGCCGTGGCCCGCAACGCCGGCAAGGGGCCGCTGTTCTCCATCGACGAGCGGGTCGAGATGGTGCGCGACGAGATCGCGGCCATGGACACCCATGGCACCGAGGTCCAGGTGCGCGCCTTCGACAACCTCTTGATCGATTTCTGCCACGAGGTGGGCGCCAGCCTGCTGGTCCGGGGCCTGCGCGCCGTCTCGGACTTCGAGTACGAGTTCCAGATGGCGGCCATGAACGCACGGCTGGATTCGCGCGTCGAGACGGTCTTCCTCATGGCCTCGGAGCGCCAGCAGTTCATCTCCTCGCGCTTCGTCAAGGAAATCGGGCGCCTGGGCGGCGACATCAGCAGCTTCGTCAGCCTGCCGGTGGCCGAGCGCCTGCGCGACCGCTTCGACGTGGAGGCGCGCAGCGGGACCGACAAGCGCCGGCAGATTTTTCGCGACGAGGACTAGCCGGGGCGCGCGCCCGGGCCGGTCGGGAGCGTCTTTGGTTGACCGGCAGGGACGTGCCCACTATGGTGCGCCCGCCGCGCCCGGAAAAGGGCGCAATTCCCTCTCTTGGGGGCCCGTAGCTCAGTTGGTAGAGCACCTGACTTTTAATCAGGTTGTCGCAGGTTCGATCCCTGCCGGGCTCACCACCAAACCCAAGATTGTGGGGAAGCGGAGCCCGCTTCCTGCCCGTTTCAGGGCTTCACCATCAAGATCCACTCGCTGCCGGGGCTGTCCCAGCCGTCCTTGACCATGGCCCGCCGGCTCGCCTCGCGGTAGCCGCAGCGCTCATAGAGAGCCTGGGCGCCGGTGTTGTTGTCGGCGACCACCAGGCTCATGCCCTTGGGTCCGCGATAGCGCTCCGCAAACTGCAGCAGGTGACGGCCGATACCGTGCCCGCGCAGCTCGCGCCGGGTCGAGAGCACGTAGACGTAGCCGGTGCCCGGTGCTTCGTTCTCGAGTTCCTGCAGGGGCACGAAGAGCGGCGGCAACTCCGGGTCCAGCGGGGCGGGGGGATCGGGCAGCGGCCGAACGATGACGCAGCCGGCCGGCTCTCCGGCGGCCTCGGCGATCCACACATGCCGGTAGGAGATGCCGGAGTCATCGCTCAGGATTCGGGCGCGCCCGACGTCCCAGGGTGTTTCTTCGGGACCGGCCATCTGCGCCCAGATGCATTTCGGAATGTCCTCGCCGGCACGATTGATCAGGGGCAGCAGAAAGTCTACGTCCTCCGGCCGGCCCCGGCGTACGGCGAGATCCTTTGGCGGCATGGCGGTTCGAACCCTCCGCGCGGCGCAGTCCCAGGGCCATGATACAGCCCTCGGGCCGCGAGGGGGAGCCGCAGCCGTCGCCGGTCGTGTGCGTCTTGCTGCGTGGAGGCCGCTGGTTCCTGACAGACGCCTCGACTTCGGTTAGTCTCGCGCGAGCAGCAATGGGAGGCGGTCAATCAAGGCGTTCGCGCTGGTCATCTTCTATATGGCGATAATGCTCCTCCCCTTGGCGCTCGCATGGGGCGGGGGGCTGCCGCCGCGCCCGCTTTGGGATGAATTGGCGGCAGGCGCCGGGATGCTGGCCTATGCGGTCATCCTGGTGGAATTCGTGCTGTCCGGACGCTTCCGCAGCATTTCCGCCCGGCTCGGCATGGACGTCACCATGCGGGTGCATCAGCTCTTCGCGCGCACGGCCTTGGCGCTGGCGCTGCTCCACCCTTTCCTTTACCGGGGGGCCTTCAATCCGGCGCTGCCCTGGGACGCGACCAGGCAGTTCACCCTGACCGACGATTTCGGGGCGTTGGCCAGCGGTATCGCCGCCTGGGTGCTCCTGCCCGGCTTCGTGCTGCTGGCGATGGGACGGGACCGGATCGGCTTCAGCTACGAGACTTGGCGCTGGATGCATGGTCTCGGCGCCGTCCTGATCGCCGGGCTGCTGCTGCACCACACCTTGGCGGCCGGCCGCTACAGCACCGAGGCTCCGCTCGCCGTGCTTTGGGCCGTGCTGCTGGGTATCGCGGTGTTGTCTCTGGTCAATGTCTACGTCTTCAAACCACTGCTGCAGCGCCGCCGCGCCTGGACGGTGGCATCTGTCAAGCCGGCGGGGCTGAAGACCTGGGAACTGACACTCCAGCCGGATGGCCATGACGGACTGTCCTATGAGGCCGGGCAGTTCGTCTGGCTCAACGTCGGCCACAGTGCCTTCTCGCTGCGGGAGAATCCTTTCTCGATCTCCTCTGCGCCGGGGACAGGGCCGGCCCTGCAGTTCGTCATCAAGGAACTCGGTGACTTCACGCGGACCCTCGGCCAGGTGGCGCCGGGAACGCGCGCCTACCTCGACGGACCGCACGGCAACCTCGTGGTCGCGGGCCGCGGAGAGCCGGGGATCGCCTTGCTTGCCGGCGGCGTCGGCGTCGCGCCGCTGCTGGGCATCTTGCGCCAGCTCCGCCTGGAGGGCGACACGCGCCCGACGTCGCTGGTCTACGGCAACCGCGTTGCGGAGCAGATTTCTTATCGCGACGAGCTCGACGCCCTGGCCCGCGACCATGGCACGGAGGTCGTTCATGTCTTGTCGGAACCGCCCCGGGACTGGCAGGGGCGCATCGGGATGCTCGATGCTGCGGTGGTGCGTGAGTTGTTCTCGGCGCCGGAAAAGAGAGATTGGCTCTACGTTCTCTGCGGTCCGCCGGCCATGATGGCGGCGGTGGAGGACTGTCTCATAGATCTTGGCGTGCCGGCGCGCCAAATTCTCTCGGAGCGTTTCACTTATGACTGACTGGCTGACGAGAATGCCCGCGCGCCGCCGCGTGGTCTTGTTGTTCTGGCTGCTGAATGCCGCGTTGCTGCTGGCGCTGCTGGTTTTTGCGCTGCGCTGAGCGATCTTGGGCTCAGCGGCCGTCGTCGGCGCCGTCGCGGTCGAGCAGCATGAGGTTGGCGGCCAGCGAAACCGAGCCGAACGTGATGAAAAGGCCGAAGAACAGCAGGAAGACGACCAGCCAGGGAGCTTCGCTGTTGAAGGCCAGGCTGCGCAGCCCGGCCAAGTCGCTGGCCAGGATCGCCAGGCCGAAGAGCGCGCCGGCCCCCAGGCCCGTGGCGAGGTGGCGTGCCACGAAGCGCAAGGCGGTCTTGTCGTTGGGGCTCAGCACGGCCGTCATGTCCTCGTCGCGGCGGGTCTCCTAGCTCTAAGAATTGGTCCGCCGCCCGACCCCGGCAAGGGAAATGTCGCCGCGCGGATTGTCGCAGCCCGACGGGTTCGGTCCGGGTGGCCCCGGACCGGGTGACCTCGATTCGGGAGGCTGCGGTCCGGCGGGCAGAGCTGCCGCGAGGGCGCGCTGGGCGTGCGAAAGCCCACAGACCGCCGGGCGCGGGGAGTGCAGGTTGGGATCTGGTAAGTCCCTCTTATTCCGGACGTATTCGGGAAAATTTTGGCGGGCAGTTTAGTAACCGAACGTTAAAGGAAGACGTGCAGGCTAGTGACCGTGCGAAAGCATGAACGAGGTTGAGCAATGACCAGTCAAACTACCTTCGATGCGGCGCGTTGGATTCTCGATGCATTCCGTGCGGGTATCTTCGCGCGGGTGAACGCGAATGGTGATCTGGCGCTGGACGTTGTCAACGCCTGCCCCAAGGCCACGGAAGAGCTTCTGAGCCGCCTGAGCGGCAATTCCGAAGCCGTCATCCTGCAGATGCCCAAACCGGATAGCGACGTCCTCTATTTGAACTAGGACGCCTCTACCCGACCTAGGGTGCCGCCTGCGCCAGCGGCCTTGCCAACCGGCTGTAACCGGGGCCTTTCTTAGCCTGCCGTCTTGGAATGCGCGATGTGCCGGAGAGGCGCGGGCCGCGCGTCGAAGGGCGCCGTCTCAGGCGACGCCGTTGATCTGAACGTCGTGGTCGAGAATCAATGCGCGCAGCATCTCCAGGCCCTTCTCCAGTTCCTCGTATTCCTGGCGCGCCAGGGCCAGTTCCTCCACCGCTGTCTTGCGGCTGCACTGGGTGCGCGGCATTTCCATCAACGCGGCGAGATAGCGTCCCTTGGCGTGCGCGGCGCGGCGGACGAGGGCGCGGATCTCGCTCTGCTTCAGCTGCACCAGCACGGACATGATCTCGCGCTTGGAGTGCTCCTGGATCGTATCCTCGATCTGTTCGACGAAGGCGCCGGCGGAAAGCGGTTCGGGATCAGGCTCCGGCACCGCCAAGGCGTCCTCCAGCATGCGCAGGCGTTCTTTGGGCTTGCCGCTGGTGCGGTGGAACCACTGCAGGCTGCCGCCTCTATCTTGGCTGTCGTGTGCGATCAAGTCTGCCAGGGTCATTCGCGGTCTCCCGGTTGCCGCCCCCGGAAGGGGTCAGGGGGTCACCGGAACAGATGCAAGCGCCGGGCCAGATTGCCGGGCGCGGCGGAGCGCGAGACTGTGCGGTTTTCCCGGGAAGACCTAGGTATTCTGTCGGACCGGCGGGGGAAGCCGGCGGGCCTGACCCGGCAAAGGCAGATGCAGGCCGGCAGGATCTGCCGGGTGCTCCGGACGCCGGCGGGCTAGGAAAACGCTATTCCGCGGCCCATCGGCGGTGCAGGTCTCCCGGAAGATCGTCATTGGCCGCCTGCGGCAGCCAGGCAGCAGCCTGCGGGGCCGCGGCGAGCTTGCGCACCCGCGCCCGCACACGGCGCAGGCCGAAGCGGTTCTGGCGCCGCCGGCGCCAGCGGCGGGCCAGGCGCCAGGTCACCACGCTGCCGATGATCACCGCCCACATGACGGGATACCACCAGGGCAGAAGCGCAATGAGGTCGTGCATGACCTGGTAGTACGGGTCGGATTCCGCGTTGGGACCGTAGATCCACTGCAATACCGCCAACATCTTACCGCCTTCTCCCTTCGGATGCCTTCAACGGCCCGATTGGTTAAATAACTATGAAGGAAATTTTCGGGATTTTTAGAGAAAAAGTCAAGAAAACATTTATGATTCGTTAACCATATTCTTCTGTATTCGAGTAAATATTGAAATAAATACAATGTAAGAACTTATTGAAGGGCGGTTTAGTGGCGTTGTTCGCCCCATTCAGGGCAGTGTAGAGAGGCTATTCTTCGGGGAAGCCGCAGGCCCAGCGATTGTAGCGTTCCTTGGCCGGAACGCCTGGCTTGGCCGGCTCGATGTGGCTGAGGCCGACGACGATACGGTCCTGGGAGCCCTCGATGGCGGCGGTGGTGTCCATGTAATTCAGCCGGCCACGGAAGTATTGGCGGGGGTTTTCCGGCAGGATGGTGAAGGAGGGCATCTCCGAAATCAGGCCGCTGGCCCGGTCGAGAAGGAAGAGCTCCACCGGGCGGCCGACGTCCCACACCGGCGCCCCGATGGTGACCAGCAGCATTTCCTGGCTCTTGTAGCCGCCGGTCGCGCCGTCCAGCAGGTAGCCCCAGCCACGCCAGCACTCGGTTGCCGGCGTGTGCTCCTGCGCTTCTCCCGGCAGCGGCGCGGCGGCAAGGGCAACGGCCAGGGCGCAAACCAAGGGCTGCGCCACGAGGCCGCGGGAAAGCGAAAGCTTCCTTCGGATCATCGAGTCAGTCGCCTGTCCCGCTGCTGGCCCCGGTGCTGGCGCAGTCGACGCAGGTGGGCAGGGTGGGATCGAGCTCCAAGCGGCGCAGGGGAATCTGCTCACCGCAGGTCACGCAGTAGCCGTAGTCGCCGGCGTCGATGCGCTTGAGGCTCGCCTCGATCCGCTGGAGCTCCAGCTTGCGGCGGCGCTCGGCCTCCAGGGACATCGCTTGGTTCTGCAGAGCGTCCATGCGCGACAGCCTGCCGACCCTCGTTTGGTCCAACTCAACGGGCTTCCGGCTGTCGGCGCTGCTCTGTGTCAAATCCAGGAGTTCGCTGCGACGCGCGATCAGGCGATCGCGAAAGTCGGAAACATCGAGCTGGACTGGTTCATCCATAAGTCATGATGACCGTGCCACATTCACAGGACAAGGGTCTTTCGAGCGTTTCGGACCGCGCCCCCCGGGAGGCAGCCGCGAGGGCCCCGGCCTGCGTCATGGCGCCAGACGCGCAGGCGCCGCCGGCGGCCGGTCCAACAGAACGTGAGGTTGGGGAGACTAGGGTAAGGGAGCCTGCAGGATAACCGAGAACCCCGGCCGTCTTCGGGGGTTGGTAGACATGAAGTCGTACAGGGAGGCAGGGACCCGATGTCCTGCAGGCTCACCCTACATTTAAGACTAAATTCTGAACCGGGGGAAGGGGGGTGATCTTTTTGTGTCAAGCCGCAGGTTTTTAGGCCTAGAGACTTGGGATCAAAAGAGAAGCCCGATTCGCCGTAGGGTCACTCCCGCGGCCCTCGATGATGCGCATCGTCGTGGCCACGACGGTTTGAGTAGAAGACCAGGAACATCAATCCACCGCCCAGCGCCAGCGACAATACCGACCCCAGGGTCAACGCCAGCAGACCGTGGAGGCTGATGTCGACGTCGCCGAGGCTCCACCAGAGGTAGATGCCAGCCAGCAGCGTAACCAGGAGGAAGACGGCGAGAAGGGCGATCGTAACGGCGGTTTTCATGGCTAGGGGCTCGGCTTTCATGGGGGCTGCGGGAACTGGGCTGGACCGGGTGTGCTGCGTCCCGGGGCGGCGATGGTGGCGTCTCGGCGCGACCCGCGTCCAGCCCTTTTTCAGCTCGTTCAGAAAGGCGGTTTAGGGGCCGAATTTTCCATTGCCCTTTTGGGCGAGAACGTTATAACTCCCGCTCCGAGCCGGTGGCCATGCCAGCGGACATCTGCGGCTGTGGCGGAATCGGTAGACGCGCAGCGTTGAGGGCGCTGTGGGGGAAACCCCGTGGAGGTTCAAGTCCTCTCAGCCGCACCAAACGTCCGGGCTCTGGTAAAGTAAGGGTGGTTTTCCACCTTCTAAACAGCGATGCGGCTGTGGCGGAATTGGTAGACGCGCTAGCTTCAGGTGCTAGTTTCCGTACGGAAGTGGAGGTTCGAGTCCTCTCAGCCGCACCAACCCCTCCCCGGGATCTTCCGGGAGGGCCGGGCGGAAGCCCACCCGATCTTCCCCAGACAGATTGACGCCTTCGCCCAAAGCGTCCAGCCTTGCAAGGCCATAGCAGGGTGGGGACCCGAATGTTCGAAGGCTTCGAAAGCCGGCGGCTCGCGGTGAGCGAGACCGAAATCAATCTGCGCATCGGCGGCACGGGGCCGGCCCTGCTGCTGCTGCACGGCTACCCGCAGACCCACGTCATGTGGCACAAGATCGCGCCGACCCTGGCCGAGCGCTTCACGGTTGTCTGCACGGATCTGCGCGGCTATGGCGACAGCGGCAAGCCGGAGAGCGGCCTCCCGGATTCAGAACCGGACCATTCCGCCTATTCCAAGCGGGCCATGGCCCGCGACCAGGCCGAGGTGATGACGGCGCTGGGCTTCGAGCGCTTCAGCGTGGTCGGCCACGACCGCGGTGCCCGCGTCACCCATCGCCTGCTGCTCGACCACGGCGCGCGCGTCGACAAGGCGGCGGTCCTGGACATCGTGCCGACGCTGGATATGTACGAGCGCACCGACCGCTTCTTCGCCCAGGCCTACTATCATTGGTTCTTCCTGATTCAGCCTTATGATCTTCCCGAGCGCATGATCGGCGCCGACCCGGACTACTACCTGGAGCGCAAGATCGGCGCCTGGTCGAAGGTCGGCGGCTGCTTCACCGGGGAGGCGCTGGCCGAGTACAAGCGCTGTTTCCGGGACCCGGCGACCATCCACGCGACCTGCGAGGACTACCGGGCGGCGGCGGGCATCGACCTGGAGCACGATCGTGCCGACCTTGACCGGAAAGTCCGCCCGCCGCTTCTGGTGTTGTGGGGTCAACTGGGTGTCATCGAGCGGTGCTACGATGTCCTCGGCCTCTGGTCGCAGCGGGCCGAAGAGGTGTCCGGCCGGGCTCTGCCCTGCGGACATTTCCTCGCCGAGGAGGCGCCGGCGGAGACCCTGGAGGCGCTTCTGGAATTTCTTTAGTTCCGGAAGGCCGACTCCGCGGCGCGCGGGTCATGCCGCAAACTCTGGTACTTTGGGGACGGGGCCCCATATCATAGCCCCTATTGAAGGTCGTCAGGGGTAGCCCAGGGGTTTGTTTGTAGTTCTTCGATCCCTGGTCCATCTGTCGGGACGTGATGGTTAGGCAGCGGGCGGCAGGGGCGCCGCCGCGCCGGCGTTATAGGAAGGAGCCACATCAGGTGGCCGAGACGAACAAAAGCAAGAACGGCGCGACCGCACGGCTGCGCAACTACTTCCTGGCGGGGGTGCTGGTCACGGCGCCGATCAGCATCACATTCTGGCTGACATGGCGGGTGATCACTTTCGTTGACGATCACGTCACGCCGATCATACCGCCGAAATGGAACCCGGAGACCTACCTGCCTTTCGGCGTGCCGGGATTGGGCCTGATCGTCGCGCTGATCGCGCTCACCCTCATCGGCTTCCTGGCAGCCGGTTACGTCGGCCGCATGACAATGCGGATCGGCGAACGGATCGTCGCCCGCGTCCCCATCGTCCGTTCGGTCTATAGCTGGACCAAGCAGGTCTTCGAGACCGTGCTTTCGAAGTCCTCCGTCGCCTTTCGCGAGGTGGTGCTGATCGAATACCCGCGGCCCGGCTGCTGGGCTGTCGGCTTTATCACCGGCCAGACGGTGGGGGAGGTGCAGCGCCTCACCGCGGCGACGGTCTACAACGTCTTCGTGCCGGCGACCCCCAACCCGACCACGGGCTTTCTGCTTTTCGTGCCTCAGCAGGACGTTCATCACCTCGACCTGACGGTGGAGGAAGGCATCAAGCTGGTGATTTCCGGCGGCATCGTGGTGCCGGACCAGGAGGGGTTGGAGGGCGCAGAGGGCGCCGAGGCCGCCAAGGCGAGGGTCGAGGCTTATGCCGCCTCGCAGGGCGATACGACGGTGGCCGGCGAGGCGGCGGGCGCGGAGCCGGAGGCTGCGGCACCGCGCCGGCGGCGGCGCCGGCGCGAGGCGGAGGCCGAACCGCATCGTCCCGGTTTCATCCTGCGGCTGCGCAACTACTTCTTCGCCGGCATTTTGGTGACCGCGCCCGTTGCGATCACGGCCTGGCTGGCCTGGGAGTTCGTGTCCTTCGTCGATGGCAAGGTGACGCCCTACATCCCACAACAGTGGAATCCCGAGACTTACCTGCCGTTTTCCATTCCGGGGCTCGGCGTGGTGATCGTGGTACTGGGGCTTATCATGATCGGCTTCCTTACCGCGGGCTTCGTCGGCCGCAGCCTGATTCACGCCGGCGAGAGGCTGCTGGCGCGCATGCCGGTGATCCGCAGCCTTTACAGCGCGGTGAAGCAGATCCTCGAGACCGTTTTCAAGGAGCAGTCGAAGGCCTTTCGCGACGTCATCCTGCTCGAATACCCGCGCAAGAATTGCTGGGCCGTCGGCTTCATCACCGGACCGGCGGAGAGCGGCATTCAGGAACTCACGCCGGACGATACCGTCAACGTCTTCCTGCCGACGACGCCCAACCCCACCTCGGGCTTCCTGCTGTTCCTGCCGCGCAAGGAAACGCAGATCCTGTCCATGTCGGTGGAAGAGGGGCTGAAGATGGTGGTTTCCGGGGGCATCGTCACGCCCCCCGACCCCAAGACGCCGGCCGGCAAGGCCGGGGCGGAAGCGGCGGTGGCGCCGCCGCTGGCGAAGAGCGGCTGAACGGCGACGGCCTCAGGCCGCCGGCTTGCTCATCGTCAGGGTCTCCAGGCGCGCGCAGTTGGCCGCACCGAGCACGGCGTCGATATTCTCGCCGTCCGAGGACAGCGGGAACAGCGTGCCGCGCAGCCGCACCTCCTCACCGTTCTCCTCGAAAACTTCCGAGACCTTTACGGGGATGCGCTGTTCCAGGACGTGATCGACGTAGCGCACCGAGCGGGCGATCACCGAATCCGCCGGGCAGTCGCGCACGTGGCGTTCGGCTTCCTTGGACCAGTTTTCCGGCAGCCGGGCATTCTCCAGCAGCCGAGGGCCGACGAACAGGAAGGCGGCGTCCTCGGGCGGCTTGCTGGGGCTCATGACGAAGCAGTCGCACCAGTCGTCGCCGAGTTCCACCGGATCGATGTCGGCGGTACAGGGGAAGGCGCGGTCGCGGCGCAGGTAGTTCCAGTATTCCTCGATCCGCTCGATGAGGCGGCGTTCGCTGCTGACGAAACCAGTCATGGTCCAAAAACTGCTCGTTGTGGCACGGGGGGCCCAGTCTTCGGCGAAGCTGCCTAAGAAGGCCTTAACCTCAGGGCCGAATTCTTCTTAAGGTGGGCATATAACGAAGAAATATTCTATTTTCAATTGATCTGCGGCAAAGGCTGATTCGCGCCGTCCGTGTGGCTAGCCCGAGCGCAGGTACTTCACCGCCGCATCGCGCTCGAAGAGATAGAGCAGCACGCGCAGGGCCTGGCCGCGCTCTCCAGCCAGTTCCGGATCCTTGTCCAGGATCAGCCGGGCGTCGTCGCGGGCGGTGGCCAGCAGGTCGCCGTGCACCGCCAGGTCGGCGAGGTGGAACTCCGGCAGCCCGCTCTGGCGCGTGCCCAGCAGCTCGCCGGCCCCTCTCAGTCGAAGATCTTCCTCGGCGATGCGGAAGCCGTCGTCGGTCTCGCGCAGGATCTTCAGGCGGGCCCGCGCGGTCTCGCCCAGCGGTCCCTGCCACAGCAGCAGGCAGGTCGACTTGCCGCTGCCGCGCCCGACCCGGCCGCGCAACTGGTGCAACTGGGCAAGGCCGAAACGCTCGGCATGCTCTATGACCATGACCGTGGCGTTGGGCACGTCGACGCCGACCTCGACCACCGTGGTGGCGACCAGCACGCCGGTCTCGCCGGCGGCGAAACGGGCCATGACGGCATCCTTCTCCGGCCCCTTCATGCGCCCGTGCACCAGCCCGACCCGCTCGCCGAGGCGCTGCTGCAGGGCGCGGTAGCGGTCCTCGGCGGCGGCCAGGTCGCTGTTCTCCGATTCCTCGACCAGCGGGCAGATCCAATAGACCTGGGCGCCGCGCTTGAGGGCGCGGTCGACGGCGTCGATGACCTCTGGCAGGCGGTCGAGCGAGAGCGTCGCGGTGTCGATGGGCTGGCGCCCTGGCGGCCGCTCGGTCAGGCGTGAGGACTCCATGTCGCCGTAGGCGGTCAGCATCAGCGTGCGCGGGATCGGCGTGGCGGTCATCACCAGCACGTCCACCGCCTTGCCCTTGCCGGTGAGGGTCAGGCGCTGGTGAACGCCGAAGCGGTGCTGCTCGTCGATCACCACCATGGCCAGGTCCTTGAAGGCGACGTCCTCCTGGAACAGGGCGTGAGTGCCGACGACGATGGCGGTCTCGCCGGCGGCCAGCTTCTCCAGGATCGCCCGGCGGGCCTTGCCCTTGTCGCGCCCGGTCAAGAGCGTCAGTCCGACCCCGGCGGCGCGTGCCAGGGGCTCGATGGTCTGGAAGTGCTGGCGGGCCAGGATCTCCGTCGGTGCCATGAGGGCGGCCTGACCGCCGGCCTCCACCGCTGTCAGCATGGCCAGCAGGGCCACCACCGTCTTGCCGCTGCCGACGTCGCCCTGCAGCAGGCGCAGCATGCGGTGCTCGGCGGCCATGTCGGCGCTGATCTCGGCCAGGGCCAGGCGCTGCGAGCCGGTGAGCTGAAAGGGCAGGGAGGCGATCACCTTGTCGCAGAGATGGCCGTCGCCCTTCAGCACCCGCCCGCGCTGCTTCAGTTGGCGGTCGCGCACCAGGGCGATGGCGAGCTGGTTGGACAGCAGCTCGTCGTAGGCGAGGCGCCGGCGCGCCAACGCCAGCGGCGAAAGGTCGGCCTCGTCGCGCGGGTTGTGGGCGCGGCGCAGCGCCTCGCGCCAGTCGGGCCAGCCCTCGCGGCCCTTGAGGCCGCGGTCGAGCCACTCTGGCAGCTCGGGCAGGCGCTCGAGGGCCGCGTGGACCGCTTTATTCACCACCTTGAGACTCAGGCCCGCGGTCAGCGGGTAGACCGGCTCGACCGCCTTCAGGCGCCCGGCCTCCTCCGGCGGGGCGATGTGATCCGGGTGGGTCATCTGCAGGCGGTCGTTGAAGACCTCGACCTTGCCGCTGACCACCCGGGTCTGGCCGGGTGGCAGCATCTTCATCAGGTAATCGCGGTGGGCGTGGAAGAACACCAGCTCCAGGCTGCCGCTCGCATCGTGGCAGGCGATCCGGTAGGGCTGGCGCTTTGTCGGCGGCGCCCGGTGCTCGTCGACCTCCACGGTCAAGGTCGCGATGCGCCCGGGTATCGCCTCGGCCAAGGGCGGACTGTAGCGCCGGTCGATGATCCCGCTGGGCAGGTGCCAGCAGAGGTCGAGGACCGCCGGACCGCCGGTCAGGCTCTCGAACAGCTTGGCAAAGCGCGGCCCGACCCCGGAGAGGCTGGTGGCGGGCGCGAAGAGCGGGAAGAGAATTTCAGGGCGCAAGGGGAACCGGCCGGGAAGAGCCTGACAAATGGGGTTGATGGCTCTATATCCTAGGTCGCTATGAGCGAAACCGAAACCATCGAGAACCGCCGCAAGCGTCTGCGCTTCCGTAGCTGGCACCGCGGGACCAAGGAAATGGACCTGCTGATGGGCAGCTTCGCGGATGCTCATCTGGACGCTTTGGGCAAGGACCAGCTCGACCGCTACGAGGCCTTGCTGGACGTGCCGGAACCGGTCGTCTATGACTGGATTCTCGGCCGCGCGGCCCCGCCGGCCGATTACGATCATGATGTGACCAAGCTGCTGCTGGCCTTCGAGTTTCACGCGCCGGGCCGCTGACGTCCCTTTGCATTAGAACGCCTGAGAATTGATGACGGAATCCGTGAGCGCCGACTCTCCTTTAGAGGCGGAGTCCGCCTCGCGCCCGACCCTGGCCTCCGCGCCGCCGGGAATCGACGCCCTGACATTGGCCGGCCTGCTGGCCGACTCCACGCCAAACGGCCTTGGCCGCCGCTGGCTGCACGTGGCCCTGGACGATACCCAGGCCCAGCGCATGGCCGAGAGCCTGGCTTTCTTCGCGCCGCAGGTGGAGCCCCTGATCTTTCCGGCCTGGGACTGTCTTCCCTATGACCGGGTGAGCCCGCACCGCGACATCGTCGCCCGGCGCCTGGACGCGTTGACGCGGCTGATGGAGCCGGTGGGGACACGCCCGCAGGTCGTCATCACCACCGTGAACGCCTTGCTGCAACGGGTGCCGCCGCCGGAGGCCCTGGCCGGGCGGGTCATGCTGCTGGAGGCCGGGGCGACCATTCCGGCCGACCGCTTGCACGGCTTCTTCGCCGAGAACGGCTACTACCGGGTCGAGACCGTGGGCGAGCCGGGCGAGTTCGCGGTGCGCGGCGGCATCGTCGACGTCTTCCCGCCGGGCCAGGAGCAGCCGCTGCGCCTGGATTTCTTCGGCGACGACCTGGAGAGCCTGCGGCTCTTCGATCCGCTGAGCCAGCGCACCACCGGCCAGGTGGAGCGCCTGACCCTGAAGCCGGTCAGCGAAGTGATCCTGGACCCCGGTGCGGTGGAGCGTTTCCGCACCCGTTACCGCGAGCTGTTCGGCGCCACCCGCGACGACCCGCTCTACGAAGCGGTGAGCGCGGCGCGCGCCCATCCGGGCATGGAGCACTGGCTGCCGCTCTACCACGATCGCCTGGTGACCCTTTTCGACTATCTGCCGGGAGCCGGTGTCACCCTGGATTACCAGGCGACCGAATCGCGCGCGACCCGGCTGGAGACCATCCAGGACTTCTATGACGCCCGCAAACACCTGGAAGGCGGCGGCGAAAGCGGCGGCTGGGTCTACAAGGCCTTGGAGCCCAAGGCGCTGTATCTCGATGCCGAGGAGTGGGACGCGGGCCTGGCGGGACGGCCGGGCGGTCAGTTCAGTCCTTTTGCCGCCCCGGAGGGCGTGGCGGTCCGCGATGCCGGCGGCCGCCCCGGCCTGGACTATGCGGAGCAGCGCGCGGCCGCCCAGACCGGCGGGACCCAGGGCCAGATCTATGACGCCGTCGGCGCGGACGTACAAAAGGAGCTGGCGGCGGGCCGGCGGGTGGTGTTGACGGCCTTCACCGCCGGGGCGCTGGACCGGCTGGCCCATCTGCTGCAGGAGCACGGCGGCATCTCCGGGGAGCCAATGCAAGGCTGGGCCGCTCTGGAGAGCTTGCCTGCCGACAAGGTGGGCCTGGCTGCCTTGCCCCTGGAAAAGGGCTTCCGCTACGGCGGGACGCTGTTCCTCAGCGAGCAGGACATCCTGGGCGAGCGCATCGCCCGCGCCGCCCAGCGCAAGCGCCGGGCGGAGAACTTCCTCACCGAGATTTCCGACCTGCACGAGCAGGATCTGGTGGTTCACGTCGACCACGGCGTCGGCCGCTACGAGGGCCTGCAGACCCTGGAGGTCGGCGGCGCGCCCCACGACTTTCTGAAAGTCGTCTATGCCGGTGACGACAAGCTCTTCGTGCCGGTGGAGAACATCGAGGTGCTGTCGCGCTTCGGCTCGGAGAACGAGGGCGTCGAGCTGGACCGTCTGGGCGGCGTCGGCTGGCAGTCGCGCAAGGCGCGCATCAAGGAGCGCATCAAGGAGATGGCGGAGGCGCTCATCAAGGTGGCCGCCGCGCGCGCCTTGAAGACGGCGGAAGCCATGGAGAAGCCGGAAGGCCTCTACGACGAGTTCTGCGCGCGCTTTCCTTTCCCGGAAACCGAGGACCAACTGCGGGCGATCGAGGACGCGCTCGGCGATCTGGCCGCGGGAAAGCCCATGGACCGGCTGGTCTGCGGCGACGTCGGCTTCGGCAAGACGGAGGTGGCCCTGCGCGCCGCCTTCCTGGCGGTGATGACCGGCAAGCAGGTCGCTGTCGTGGTGCCGACGACGCTGCTGGCGCGCCAGCACTTCCGCACCTTCAAGGAGCGTTTCGCCGGCCTGCCGGTGCGCGTGGCCCAGCTTTCGCGGCTGGTCGGCGCCAAGGAGGCCGCGCAGAACAAGGAAGAGCTGGCCAAGGGCCGGGTGGAGATCGTGGTCGGGACCCACGCGCTGCTCAGCAAGTCGATCGCCTTCAAGGACCTGGGCCTGCTGATCGTCGATGAGGAACAGCACTTCGGCGTGAAGCAGAAGGAGCGCCTGAAGGCGCTGCGAGAGGATGTCCACGTGCTGACCCTGACGGCGACGCCGATCCCGCGCACCATGCAGATGGCCATGTCCGGGGTGAAGGAGATGAGCATCATCGCCACGCCGCCGGTCGACCGCCTGGCGGTGCGCACCTTCGTGCTGCCCTACGATCCGGTAATCGTCCGCGAGGCGATCCTGCGCGAGCACTACCGCGGCGGCCAGACCTTCTATGTCTGTCCGCGGGTGAAGGACCTGGCCGAGCTGCAGGAGCGGCTCGCCAAGCTGGTGCCGGAGGTGAAGGTGGCGGTGGCCCACGGCCAGATGCCGCCGACCCAACTGGAAGAGGTCATGACCGACTTCTACGACCGCAAGTTCGACATCCTGCTATCGACCAACATCGTCGAATCCGGCCTCGACATTCCCACCGCCAACACCATGATCCTGCACCGCGCCGACATGTTCGGCCTGGCTCAGCTCTACCAGCTGCGCGGGCGGATCGGCCGCTCCAAGGTGCGCGGTTATGCCTACCTGACCCTGCCGCCGGGACGCATTCTCTCGGCGGCGGCGGAGAAGCGCCTCCACGTCATGCAGACCCTGGACAGCCTGGGCGCCGGCTTCCAGCTCGCCAGCCACGACCTCGACATCCGCGGCGCGGGCAACCTGCTGGGCGAGGAGCAGTCCGGCCACATCCGCGAGGTCGGCATCGAGCTCTATCAGCAGATGCTGGAGGAAGCCGTGGCCACGGCGCGGGCCGGCGGCAAGGCGGCGGAGGCCGCCGCCGAGAGCTTCACGCCCCAGATCAACATCGGGATGCCGGTGCTGATCCCCGAGAGCTACGTCGCAGACTTGCATCTGCGGCTCGGGCTCTACCGGCGCCTGTCGTCCCTGGTGGACCGGGCGGAGATCGACGCTTTCGCGGCGGAACTGGTCGACCGCTTCGGCCCGCTGCCGGCGGAGGTGGACAACCTGCTGCAGATCATGACCATCAAGCGGCTGTGCCGCGAGGCCGGGGTGGAGCGCCTGGACGCCGGGCCCAAGGGCGCGACGGTCACCTTCCACAACAACAGTTTCGCCAATCCCGCGGGGCTCATCGCCTTCATCCAGAAGCAGGCGGGGGAGGTGAAGCTGCGGCCCGACCACACCCTGGTCTACCGGCGCGCCTGGGACGGCGAAGACGCCAGGGTGCGCGGCGTAAGGCTCATGCTCGACGAATTGGTCAAACTCGCAGCGTGAAAGTGATTGTATTGGTACAAAGTTGCCGTTCGGGGATGCGATCGGCTATGGACCGAGCCATTGGACTGGTTACAATGGCCCCCCTTGCAAGCAAGGGCTGCAAAGAATTCCATAGAGTTTTCAAGGCCTCCTAAAGGAGGCGACATACAGGGAGACTTAAATTGAGGAAGCTATTCGCCTGTGTCGTGGCGGCGTTGGTCGCTGTCGCCGCAGTCCCGACTTCCGCCAAGACGCCTCGGGACGCGCTCGTCATGGCCTTCACCATTGACGACATCATCACCTTGGACCCGGCGGAGATATTTGAGTTCACGGCCGCCGAGTACGCCGGCAACACCTATGACCGCCTGATCGGCTACGACCCGGACGATGTCTCCAAGATCTTCGGCGGGGCGGCCGAATCCTGGACCATTTCGGACGACGGCAAGACCTTTACCTTCAAGATGCGCCCGGGCATCAAGTTCGTCTCCGGCAATCCGATGACCGCGGAAGATGCGGCTTTCTCGCTGCAGCGCGCAATCATCCTGGACAAGTCGCCGGCATTTATTCTGACCCAGTTCGGCTTCACCGCCGATAATGTGGCGGACAAGATCAAGGCGGTCGACGACATGACCCTGGTCATCGAGACCGACCAGGCCTATGCGCCGACCTTCGTGCTGTACTGCCTGACGGCGACCATCGCCTCGATCGTCGACAAGAAGGAAGTCATGGCGCATGCCGAGGACGGCGACATGGGGTACGCCTGGCTGAAGACCAACTACGCCGGCAGCGGCCCCTTCAAGCTGCGCCAGTGGAAGGCCAACGAATCGCTGACCCTCGACCGCAACGACGGCTACTGGGGCGGCGCCCCGGCCATGAAGCGGGTCATCATCCGCCACATCGTCGAGCCTGCCACCCAGCAACTGCTGCTGGAAAAGGGCGACATCGACATCGCGCGCAACCTCGGTCCGGACCAGCTTGGCACGGTGCGGAAGAACCCGGACATCGTCCTGCAGGACGGCGTCAAGGGCGCGGTCTACTACCTGGGGCTCAACCAGAAGAACCAGTACCTCTCCAACCCGAAGGTGCGGCAGGCGCTGAAGTACCTGGTCGATTACCGGGGCATGGAAAGCACGGTGGTGAAGGATCTGATGAAGATCCACCAGGCTTTCCTGCCGAAGGGTTTCCTGGGCGCGCTGGAGGCGACTCCCTTTACGCTGGACGTCAACAAGGCCAAGCAACTGCTGGCCGAAGCCGGCTATCCCGACGGCTTCAAGGTGACCATGGACACCCGCAACATCTCGCCGATCCTGGAGATGGCGCAGTCGATCCAGGCCACCTTCGCGCAAGCGGGCGTCGAGCTGGAGATCATTCCCGGCGACGGCGGGCAGACCTTGGGCAAGTACCGTGCGCGTAATCACGACATCTATATCGGTCGCTGGGGGCCGGACTATCAGGACCCGCACACCAACGCCGATACTTTCGCGCGCAACCCGGACAACTCCGACGATGCCAAGTCCAAGCCGCTGGCCTGGCGCAATGCCTGGGACATCCCGGAGATGACCAAGATGGCCGATGCCGCCATCCTCGAGCGCGATCCGGTCAAGCGCGCGGAGATGTACCTGGAGATCCAGAAGAATCACCAGGCGACGTCGCCCTTCGTCATCATGTTCCAGCAGACGGAAGTCGCGGGTGTGCGTGCCGATACCAAGGGATTCATCATCGGCCCGTCCTTCGATTCCAACTTCTACAGCAAAGTGACCAAGGAATAGTCCGAGAGGGATATCGGGACTCGACCCTTCGTGACTGACCGGACGGACAAGCTGTCCAGGGCAGGGGCGGGCTTTGGAGGCTCGTCCCTGCCGTCACCTTTGCGGACCGTCGTCAGCGTGACGACGACGGTCATGCTCACTTTTCTCGGCCTTCTGATGGTGACTTTCATCATCGGCCGCGTCGTTCCGATCGATCCGGTACTCGCCATCGTCGGCGACCGGGCGCCGGAGCACGTGGTCGAAAGGGTGCGAGAGGAACTGGGCCTCAACAAGCCGCTCTACGAACAGTTCGCGATCTACGTCTGGAACGTCCTGCGGGGCGATCTCGGCGTGTCGGTGCTGACCGCCAATCCGGTGCTGGAGGACATCAAGCGGGTTTTCCCGGCGACGCTGGAACTGGCCACGGTGGCGACTCTCTTCGGCGTGCTGCTGGGCGTGCCCATGGGCGTGCTGGCCGCCGTCTACCAGGGCCGCTGGCCTGACCAGGTGATCCGCGTGGTCGGCCTGCTCGGCTATTCGATCCCGGTCTTCTGGCTGGGCCTCATGGGGCTGCTGATCTTCTACGCGCGCTGGCCCTGGGGCGAACTGGTGCCGGGGCCCGGCCGCGTGGACGTTTTCTACGACGGCTTGGTGGATCAGGTGACCGGTGTGCTGCTGATCGACTCGGCGATGGCGGGCGAGTGGGAGGTATTTTGGAATGCCGCCTGGCATCTGGTTCTTCCGGCGGCCATCCTCGGATACTTCAGTCTGGCCTACATCAGCCGCATGACCCGCTCCTTCATGCTGGAGCAGTTGAGCCAGGAATACGTCACCACCGCGCGGGTGAAAGGCGTGAAGGAGTGGCGTGTGATCTGGGTGCACGCCCTCGGCAACGTCTGGGTGCCGCTGGTCACCGTGATCGCCCTCAGCTACGCCAATCTTCTGGAAGGCTCGGTCCTGACGGAAATCGTCTTCGCCTGGCCGGGCCTGGGCTACTACCTCACCCAATCCCTCCTGAAAGCGGACATGAACGCGGTGCTCGGCGCCACCATGGTGGTCGGCGCGGTCTTTATCGGGGTCAATCTCTTGTCCGATCTGCTGTACAAGCTTCTTGATCCGAGGGCGCGATGAGCAGCGGGATCGACAAGCTGCCGGCGGAGGGCTGGCGCGCCTGGCTGCTCAGCTCCTCGCCGAAGTCGCGCCATCAGGCCCGGCTCGGCCGCACCTACATCGCCTGGCTGTCCTTCCAGGGGAACCACTTGGCGATGCTCGGCCTGGGCATCGTCCTGACGCTGATCTTCATGGCGATCTTCGCGCCGCTGATCGCGCCCTACAACCCCAACGCCCAGGTGCTGGCCGACCGCCTGCAGTTCTTCTCGGCGGAGCATTTGTTCGGCACCGACGAACTGGGCCGAGACATTTTCTCTCGCATCGTCCACGGCAGCCGCCTGACCCTCTACATCGTCATCCTGGTGGCCATCATCGCCGCGCCGATCGGTTTGGCGGTCGGCACCACGGCGGGCTATCTCGGCGGATGGACCGACAAGGTGCTGATGCGCATCACGGACATTTTCCTGGCCTTCCCGAAGCTGGTGCTGGCCCTGGCCCTGGTGTCGGCGCTCGGGCCCGGTATCGAGAACGCGATCATCGCCATCGCCATAACCTCCTGGCCGCCTTATGCGCGTATCGCCCGGGCGGAGACGCTCACCATCCGCAATTCCGATTTCATCGCGGCGGTGCGTTTGCAGGGGGCCGGACGGGCACGCATCATCTGGTCGCACATCGTGCCCCTCTGCACGTCATCGCTTGTCGTGCGCGTGACCCTGGACATGGCGGGCATTATCCTCATTGCCGCCGGCCTCGGTTTCCTGGGCCTGGGCGCCCAGCCGCCGCTGCCGGAGTGGGGCGCCATGATCTCTTCGGGCCGCAAGGTTCTGCTCGACCAGTGGTGGGTGGCCACCATCCCCGGCATCGCCATCTTCATCGTCAGCCTGGGCTTCAACCTGCTGGGCGACGGTCTGCGCGATGTGCTGGACCCGAAGAGCGGAGGCCAGGCATGAGGGACGGATCATGAGCGAGAAACCGCTGCTCGCGATCGAGAACCTGCACGTCAGTTTCCCGACCCGCAAAGGACTGGTGGAGGCGGTGCGCGGCATCGACCTGTCCCTGGGCAGGGAGAAACTGGGAATCGTCGGCGAATCGGGGTCCGGCAAGTCGTTGACCGGGCGATCCGTCTTGCGCCTGGTGCCCAAGCCAGGCGTGGTTCGCGCCAGCCGCCTGGAGTTCGACGGTATCGATCTGCAGCGGGCCAGCGAAGCGCAGATGCGCGAGATTCGCGGCCAGCGCATTTCCATGGTCATGCAGGATCCCAAATTCTCGCTGAACCCGGTGATGCGTGTCGGCGAGCAGATCGCCGAGGCCTACCGCACCCATCAGAAGGTGCCGCAAGCCGAGGCCAGGCGACGGGCGCTCGACATGCTCGCGGCGGTGCGCATCCGCGATCCGGAGCGCGTCTACCGCGCCTATCCGCACGAGGTCTCCGGCGGCATGGGCCAGCGGATCATGATCGCCATGATGCTGATCCCCGACCCGGACCTGCTGATCGCCGACGAGCCGACCTCGGCCTTGGACGTCACCGTGCAGCTCCAGGTGCTGGCGATTCTGGACGACCTGGTGACGCAGCGCGGCATGGGCCTGATCTTCATCAGCCACGACCTGAACCTGGTGGCCTCGTTCTGCGACCGGGTGGTGATCATGTACGCGGGCCGGGTGATGGAGGTTTGCGATGCCAAGAACCTGGCCGCCGCGCAGCACCCCTACACGCGCGGCTTGCTGAACTGTCTGCCGTCGATCGATGGCGGCGGCGGCGATCTGCCGGTGCTCGAGCGCGATCCCGCCTGGATGGAGCACGGGCTGTGACCGGTAACGCGCCGATTTCCCCGATGATCGATGTCCGTGACCTCGACGTGACCTTCGGCAAGGGAGACGACGTGGTGCGGGCGGTCCGCGCGGTCAGTTTTCAGGTGCCCGAAGGTGCGACCTTCGGGCTGGTCGGCGAGTCGGGTTCGGGCAAGTCGACGGTATTGCGGGCGCTCAGCGGCCTCAATCCGCATTGGAGCGGACAGGTTTCGATTGCCGGCCAGGCACAGACGCACAAGCGGGACAAAGCCTTCTACAAGCTGGTGCAGATGGTTTTTCAGGACCCCTACGGTTCCCTGCACCCGCGCCACACCGTCGACCGCATCCTCATGGAGCCGCTGTCGATTCACGGCTTCGGCGACCCGGACCGGCGCATCGAGCAAGTGTTGGGCGAGGTCGGCCTGGGGCCGTCTTTCCGCTTCCGCTATCCGCACCAGCTCTCCGGCGGCCAGCGCCAGCGCGTCGCCGTAGCCCGGGCGCTGATCCTGGAGCCGCGCATCCTGCTGCTCGACGAGCCGACCTCGGCGCTCGACGTCTCGGTGCAGGCCGAGGTGCTGAACCTGCTGCAGCGCCTGAAGAAGGAGCGGGGGCTGACCTACATCCTGGTCAGCCACGACCTCTCCGTGGTCGCCCATATGTGCGACGAGCTGGCGGTGATGAACAATGGCGCCGTGGTCGAGGAATTGTCGGTCGAGCGCCTCAAGAGCCACGCGCCGGAGCATCCCTACACGCGCCAGCTCATGGTGGCCAGCCTCGGCTACGACCGCGCAGCCATCGATCGCTTCGAGGACTTCGGGGTGGAGGGGTAAGGAGGGTTACCCCTTACCCAGCTTCGTCTAACTTCGCTTCGTTCAGTAACGCTGCGCAACCTTCCCCCGCAAGGGGATCGGGTTTTCGTGGTTTGATCCTCTCCCTCTCGTGGGAGGGTGAGGGGGCTCTTGGTTATTCCGCCGGCGCTTCGCTCGTCTCTTCGCGGGCCAGGTCCAGCATCTGGGCCAGGATCTTGGGCGGCTGGGCGCCGGCCAGGGCGTGGCGGCCGTTGAAGATGAAGCAGGGCACCCCGTCGATGCCCAGGCCGCGGGCCTGGCGGTCTTCGTCCCGCAGTTCGGCCTTCAGGGCGTCGCTCTCCAGGAAGGCGCGGGCCTCCATCGGGTCCAGACCGACGCTCTCGGCCGCGGCGGTCAGTATCTCCACGTCGCCGATGTCCTCGCCGCGGAAAAAGTAGGCCTGGAACAAGGCCTCCACCAGCTCGGTCTCCTTGTCCTGGCCCGCGGCCCAGCGGATCAGGCGGTGGGAAGCGATGGTGTTGGGGGTGCGCTTGATGGCCTCGAAGGCGAAGTCGACGCCGTCTTCGGCGCCGGCCTCGCGGATGCGGTCGTAGACCATGCCGGCGTTCTCGGTGCTGCCGAACTTCATGGAGAGATAGGTCTGGCGGTCCATGCCTTCTTCCGGCATCTGGGGGTTGAGCTGGAAGGTCCGCCAATGAATGGCCACCTCCAGCCCCGGGCGTTCGGCCAACGCCTTTTCCAGGCGCCGCTTGCCGATCAGGCACCAGGGGCAGATGGTGTCGGAAAAGATGTCGATGTGAATCATGGAATCTTGCCTCTCTCCCGCTGCCTGCGGGCTTGACCTGCCGGGTCTTGACCTCAACCATACCGCAGCCGAGGCCCCCCAGGCAAAAGACGGCTAGGGCGCCGGAGGTCACGAAAGCTTGAAATCCGGGGACGTATCGATGGAGACGCTTGGGGCGGAGTTGAGTCAGGACGCAGCGGCCGGCATCTATGACCAGGGCCTGGACCGCAATGCGGCCAATTCGGCGCCGCTGACGCCGGTTACTTTCCTGAAGCGCGCCGCCGCGGTCTATCCGTTGAAGACCGCCGTGATCCACGGCACGCAGCGCTTTACCTACGCCCAGTTCCACGAGCGGGTCTGCCGCCTGGCCTCGGCGCTCAAGCGGCGGGGCCTGACGCGCGGCGACTGTATCGCCGTAATGGCGCCCAACATCCCGCCGATGCTGGAGGCCCACTACGGCGTGCCGATGATGGGCGGGGTGCTGAACTCCCTCAACATCCGCCTCGACGCCCGCACCCTGGCCTTCATCCTGGAGCACGGCGAGGCCAAGGTGCTGCTCACCGACCGGGAGTTCTCGCCGGTCATCAAGGAGGCCCTGGAACTGACGCAGGCCAGGCCCCTGGTGGTCGACATCGACGACCCGCTGGCCGAGGGCGGCGAACTGCTGGGCGCGCTCACCTACGAGGATCTTCTGGCGGAGGGCGATCCCGCGGAGACCTTCGACGACCCGCTCGACGAGTGGCAGGCGCTGTCGCTGCTCTATACCTCCGGGACCACCGGCAATCCCAAGGGCGTGGTCTATCACCACCGCGGCGCCTACCTGAATGCCGTGGGCAACATGCTGACCTTCGGTCTGGGAAGAGACTCGGTCTACCTCTGGACCCTGCCGATGTTCCACTGCGACGGCTGGACCTTCACCTGGGCGGTGACGGCGGCCAACGCCACCCATGTCTGCCTGCGCAAGGTCGATCCGGCGGTGATATACCCCTTGATCCGCGACGAGGGCGTGACCCACATGTGCGGCGCACCCATCGTGCTGACCCTGCTGGCCCATGCCCCGGCGGCGGTGAAGGTGAAATTCCCGCAGACGGTCGATTGCGCCACCGGCGGCGCGGCGCCGCCCAGTGCGGTGATCGAGGCCATGGAGGCCAACGGCTTCCGTGTCATCCATCTCTACGGCCTGACCGAGTGCTACGGCCCGGCCACGGTCTGCGCCTGGCAGGACGAATGGGCCGGCTACGACCTGCAGAAGCGCTCGGGGAAAATGGCGCGCCAGGGCGTGAATTACCTGACCCTGGAGGCCGCCGTGGTCATGGACCCGGAGACCATGACACCGGTGCCTCGCGACGGCGAAACCCTGGGCGAGATCATGCTGCGCGGAAACACGGTGATGAAGGGCTACCTGAAGAACCCCAAGGCCACCGCAGAGGCCTTCCGTGGCGGTTACTTTCACACCGGCGACCTGGCGGTCTGCCATCCCGACGGCTACATCGAGGTGAAGGACCGCTCCAAGGACGTGATCATCTCCGGCGGGGAGAACATCTCCAGCCTGGAGGTGGAGGAGGCGCTCTACCGCCATCCCAAGGTGCTGGAGGCCGCCGTGGTGGCGCGCCCCGACGAGAAGTGGGGCGAGTCCCCTTGCGCCTTCGTCACTCTGCATGAGGGCGAGAGCGCCACGGCGGAGGACATCATCGCCTTCTGCCGCGAGGCGCTGGCCCATTACAAGGTGCCGCGCAGCGTGGTCTTCGGGCCGTTGCCCAAGACCTCCACCGGCAAGATCCAGAAATTCGTGCTGCGCGAGCGGGCGGCGGAGCTGTGACCATGCCCTTGGAGATCTTCGACCTCTCGGGCAAGGCGGCGATCGTCACCGGCGCATCCAGCGGGCTCGGCCGCCACGCGGCACGCTGCCTGGCGGCGGCGGGCGCGAAGGTTGCCATCGCCGCGCGGCGCGTGGAGCCCTTGATGGAACTGGAAAAGCAGATCGAAGCTTGTGACGGACGTGCACTTCCGCTGCGCCTCGACGTTACCGACCCGGCCTCGGTGAGCGACTGCATGAAGGCCGCGGAGACCGAGCTGGGGCCAATCTCGATCCTGGTGAACAATGCCGGCGTCGCCGTGACCCAGGCGGCGCTGGAGGTCGAGGAGGGCGATTGGGACCGGGTGGTGGACACCAACCTGAAGGGCGCCTGGCTCATGGCTCAGGCGCTGGCCGAGCACATGATCCGCCTCGGCCATGGCGGTTCGATCATCAATACCGCCTCGGTGCTGGGCCTGGCGGGAGCAGCGCAGATCCCGGCCTACTGCGCCTCCAAGGGCGGCCTCGTCAATCTGACCCGCGCCCTGGCGGTGGAGTGGGCGCGCCACGGCATCCGCGTGAACGCCCTGGCCCCCGGCTACATCGAGACCGAGATCAACCGCGACTTCCTGGCCAGTGCGGCAGGGGAGGCCCTGCGCAAGCGCGTGCCGCTGCGCCGCTTCGGCACGCCGGAGGACTTGGAGGGAGCCTTGTTACTCCTGGCTTCGGAAGCCTCGCGCTACATCACCGGCAGCGTTATCGTCATCGACGGCGGCCAGTCGGCGGCCCTTTAGTTCTTCGAGGATCGGAAATGGACTTTTCTCTGGCGCCTGAAGTCGAGGACCTGCGGCAGCGGCTGCGCGCATTCGTCGACCGCGAGATCATGCCCTTGGAGGCCGACCCCGCGGCCTACGACGAGCACGAGAACATCGCCCCGGCGAAGCTGGAGGCCCTGCGGGGCAAAGCGAAAGAGGCCGGGCTCTGGGCGCTGCAGATGCCCAAGGCGCGCGGCGGGCAGGGGCTGAATGTCGCCGGCATGGCGGCTTGCTATGAAGAGATGGGCCGCTCCATCTTCGGCCCGGTGGTCTTCAACTGCGCGGCGCCGGACGACGGCAACATGATGCTGTTGGAGAAGACCGCCACCGAAGAGCAGAAGGCGCGTTGGCTGCAGCCCATCGTCGACGGCAAACTGCGCTCCGCCTTCGCTATGACCGAACCCATGCCCGGGGCCGGCTCGGACCCCGGCCTGATGTTGAGCCGCGCCGAACGTCATGGCGACGACTGGGTGTTGAACGGCCACAAGTGGTTCATTACCGGCGCCGACGCGGCCGAACACTTTATCGCCGTGGTGCGCACCTCGGAGGATCAGCGCAAGGGCCTGACGGCCTTCCTGTTCCACCGCGACACGCCGGGCCTGGAAATCGTCCGCCGCATTCCCATCATGGGGCCGGAGGAACACGGCGGCCACTGCGAGCTGCGCTTTAACGGCCTGCGGGTGCCGGACAGCGACCGCCTGATGAACGTCGGCGATGGATTGAAGGTAACGCAGATCCGTCTCGGTACCGCGCGGCTCACCCACTGCATGCGCTGGCTCGGCATGGCCAAGCGGGCCTTGGAGATCGCGCGGCCGCACGTCGCCGAGCGACAGAGCTTTGGCGTTCCCTTGGCGGAGCACGAAGGTGTGCAGTGGCTGCTCGGCGAGGCGGCCATGGCGATAGAGGTCGGCCGGCTGCTCACCATGCGGGCGGCGGTGAAGCTGGACGGCGGCGATTTTGCCCGCAAGGAAATCTCCATGGCCAAGATCCAGGTCGCCGACACGCTGCACGAGGCGGTCGATACGGCGATCCAACTGCTCGGCGCCAAGGGTTACTCCAAGGACACGCCCTTGGAGTGGATGTACCGCTATGCCCGCCAGGCGCGCCTGGTCGACGGCGCTTCCGAGGTGCACAAGATGGTGCTGGCGCGGGCTTTTCTGAACGACGGCCTGGATTTCTGGGGCTGGGAATGACGGCGCCTCTGGAGGAATCGCGCCTGGCCGAGCGCAAGGCGCCGCTGGAAGCCTATCTGGCCACGGCCGCGGAAGCGGAAGCCGTGGAAGTGGTCGATGCCCGGCCGCTCAGCGGCGGCGCCATTCAGGAGAACTGGCTGTTGGATCTCACGATCCGCAGCGGCCCCATGGCGGGTCCGCTTGAGGCGGTGCTGCGCACTGATGCGCCCTCGTCGGTCGCGGTCAGCCGCAGCCGGGCCGAGGAGTTCGCCCTGCTGAAGGTGGCGCAAGACACCGGGGTGACGGTGCCCGAGCCGCTGTGGCTCTGCGAAAACCCGGCGGTGCTGGGCAAGACCTTCTACATCATGCGCCGGGTGGCGGGGACTGCCGCGCCGCATCGCCTGATGAAGGAAAGCGACCTGGGCGGTGATCGCGACGAGTTGGCCGGCCGGCTGGGCATGGAGTTGGCGCGCATCCATTCGGTGACGCCGCCGCGCGAGGAGCTGGCTTTTCTGGGCACGCCCTCGGCGGACCCGGCGCTGGAGGCCGTGATGCGCTACCGGGCCCATCTCGACGCCCTGGGCGGCGGTTCCCTGGCGCTGGAATGGGGGCTGCGCTGGTGCGAGCTGCACGCGCCGGAGCCTCAAGGCCCGGTCCTGGTGCATCAGGATTTCCGCACCGGCAACTACATGGTCGACCGGCACGGCCTGACCGGAATCCTGGACTGGGAATTCTGCGACTGGGGTGATCCGATGAGCGACATCGGCTGGTTCTGCGCGGCCTGCTGGCGCTACAGTCATCCGGAACTGGAGGCTGGCGGCATCGCCCCGCGCGGTCCTTTCTATCATGGCTACGAAGCGGTCTCCGGCCGGCGCGTCGACCCTCAGGCGGTGGCCTTCTGGGAGGTCATGGCGCACATCCGCTGGGCGGTGATCGCCCTGCAGCAAGGCGAGCGCACTCTGTCGGGCGGCGAGGAATCCCTCGAACTGGCCCTCACCGGCCGGATCTATCCGCCAAGGGTCGAGGAAGAAATTCTTCGCAGCTGTGCCCCGGAACATTGGAAGGCAATCGGATGAGTGCAGAGCAAGGCAAAGGAGGCGGCGAAGCCGGTAGCGCTCGCCTGCTGCATTTGGCGCGCGGCGAACTGCTGGACAAGGTCTTGCCGGACCTGGAGGGCGACGCGCGCTATAGCGTCCGATTGATCGCCAACGCCATCAAGATCGCGGCACAGGATATGGCGCGCGGTGCCGAGGATTCCGCGGCAACGGCCCACGAGTTGGAGACTTTCGCGGAGGCGATGGGGGATGTGGCCGTGGCCGGCCCGCAGGAGGCTCGGGAGGCGATCCGCGACGCCCTGCGCAGGGGCGATCTGGACGGCAGCCCCGACCTCTACGAGCTGTTGGAAGAGATCACCAGGCGCCGTGGCGCCCGCTTGGCCTAGGCAATAGCCAATTTTCGCGCAAAAGTGGTATGGCTTTGCGGATGCGCCCTCGATCGCGGCGGAGGACGATCCCGGCTTAGCCATTGAAGCGGAAGTTGAATTCGAGTTACCCCCAAGTTCCACAGGCTGCCGCCGGGCGGTCTCGTTGACAGGCTCAGGGGGGGCTGCCAGCATCCTGCACAACCGTCAGATAAAGCGCAGAAAATAAGGCAAATCCAATTGACCAAGTTTGGCCCGGGGAGCCGCGCAACGTTCATCAGCCCCTATCTTCGTCGCCCCCTTCGCTCCCTCAACAAGGTGCTGAGTGAGCGCGACGATCAGGATGATGCCGAGGTGCAGCAGCAGTCAGCGAGCGACGCGCATCATACGGGTTCTTCAACCTGGGGACGGATGCAGAAATCGGTGGCGGCCTCCGACTAGGCCCCGGCGGGGCAGTGTGCGGGCGGTAGATCCGCTGTCTGCGCTCCTACCATGAAATAAAATGGGATGACGGCGAGAAGCCGGATGGACAGCTAGCCGGCGAGGGCCTGCGGGTGCTGCTCCAGGTCGACGATGTTGCGGATGCAGATCGAGATCAGACCCAGCGAATCCTCTGAGAAATCGAACTCTATGCCGATTTCCCTGTCGCTCTGCCACACGGTGGCGCAGTGGACGGGTTCGTTGCCGGGGTGGCTGAGTTCGACCGTGGCGTCGCCCGGCATGGGCAGCGGCGGCGTTGCGTCGTCGAAGATCAGCTTGGCGCCGCCCAGAGAGATATCGGCGACGGTACAGGGGAGGACTTTGCCGTTGACGGTGGCGGCCAGGACGAAGCTCTTCTCGGCCGCATAGCGCGGCCATTCACGACGGTTTTGCGTCAGTGCTCTGGCGACGGAAATTCCCGATTTGGCCAAGGTTCTCGCCCATCCATTTGTTGAGCCGTACCGCGGCGGTTTCGTTCGCCGCACCCTGCAAAAAAGGGTGACCCCAGAATCTTAACAATTCGTTAGCAAACTGACGGCGCGTCTTGCCGCGGTGCCCGATGTCCTCCTCAGTCCTCCTCGCGGCGGAGCAGGCAATTGCCCAAAATGGGATTGCAGTCCGGCAAGATGGCCGAGGCGGTAATCAGTTTGTCGATTTCCCCGGACTCGTTGCAGAGCGGCAGGAAGAGCCGTTCGAAGCGAATCCTTCGGCCATCGTGCTTGATGTATGCGCCGCTCATGTAGGCTGGCGTGGCTTGATCGACGACTTCATTCAGGACATCCAGGATGGATTTGCCGGTGTCCCCGAAATCGATCTCGTCGAGATAACGCCCGCTCACATCGCAGCCGTACCAGGAGACGATGTTGCTTCCCATCATGCGGATGCGGTAACGGCGTGGAGCCGTCTCGACGTCCAAGAGCCCCATGTGCGGCAGCACGGTGTTGATTTGCGTTGGGTCGATGTCGCTGCGGGCCGGCGCGAGGCGGCCGCGGCGAAGTTTCTGCCAGTTGCTGTACAGCAATTTCAGCACATCGGCGCGCAGCCGCTGCTCGAAGGAACTGCTCGCAACCTGTAACACCGCTCGCTCGCCGAGATTGCGCCGCCGGCGCGTCAAACTCCTGCAATCTTCCCCTACCGATCCGGTGTGCGCAACCGCCACATCACTGCGGAAGGACAATACGATTACCGTCGTGTGCAACAGCTCATTCATTTGCCGTGCTGTCGGCTTGTTAAATACGTCTGCATATAATGCAGAGAGAACGTCTTGCGGATTTGTGAAGCTGGCGGCGACCGAAGGCAGCGCGCGATGCCGCCAAGAACCGCGGCGGTCCAACATGGTGGAAAACGGTCTTGTGATCGTGAGACGACTCAGGCTGTCCGGTCCGGCCAGCGCGGCGGGTGGCTGCCCAACGGTACCGAGGGACGCTCCCAGCGGGCGGGAGTCTGCGAGAGCAGGGCGGCGTGGCGGATGGCGCGCAGCCGCCCGAAGCCGGACTCGCTCTCTTCGAAGAGGTCATCACTCGGCGCCGGATCGGGGCAGTCGAGGCCGCCGGCGACGCGGCCCAGGCTCTGCAGCCAGCGCCCGGTGCGGGCCAGCGAGACGCGCACGTGCCAGGACCCGCCTTCCACGGCGCGGCGCTTCAGGCCGGCGATGGCGCCCAGCGCCATGAGGTGGCCGGAGGCGTGGTCGAGCGCCTGGCAGGGCAATTCCTTCGGGCCCTCGACCTCGGCGGCCTCGGCCTCGGCGTGGTTGATGCCGCTGGCGGTCTGGACCAGAGAGTCGAAGCCGCGCCGCGCGGCCCAGGGGCCGGCGTAGCCGTAGGCGCAGAGCGTGACGTAGACGATGCCGGGACGCAGGGCGGCCAGGGCCCCCGGCGAGAAGCCGCGCCCGGCGATGGCGCCGGGGCGGTAGGCCTGAACGAAGATGTCGGCCTGCTTGGCCAAAGCGGTGAGGGCCGCGCGCCCGTCCTCCGTCGCCAGGTCGGCGTAGGCGGAGAGCTTGCCGCGTCCGTAGTCCTTCACCGCGGCCGGAATGAACGGCAGCTTCGGCGAGGCGATGCGCATGACCTCCGCACCATGCGCCGCCAAAGCCTTGCAGCCGACCGGTCCGGCGACGATACGCGTCAGGTCCAGCACCCGAAGACGGCCCAGAGGACGCTCGGCCTCGCCCAAAGGCTGCGGCGGCGCGTCGCCGATACGCTCCAGGCCGACCAGTGGCTGATCGGCGAGGGCGGCGCCCTGGGGCGTCGCCAGCCATTCTTCCGGGCTGCGCATCATGGTGGCAACCAGGCCGCGTTCCGCCGCGGCGTCTTCGAAGTTCGCGGCTTTCCAGCCATCGAATGCTGCCTGGACCGACTCGCGCGCGTAGTCGCAGCCAAGCAGCGCCAGCACGCCGTCGCGGTGGTGCGGGAAGTTGGTGTGTATGCGCACCCAGCGGCCGTCGCCGCAGCGGTAGGTGCCGGCGATGGCGTCCCAAACGCGCCCCGGAGGATTGCCGTCGGTGGAGAAGTAGCGCTCGCTGCGGTATTCCAACGCCGCGTGCTGCATGTCCACGGCAATCTCCTGGCGCCGGCCGCCGCGCAGCGTCCAGAGGTCGGCGGCGGCGGCCGCGACGGCGGCGATGCTGGCCTGGGCCACGGTGCCGACGGCGAAGCTGGAGGGCAGCACCGGCTCGCTGCCGGTGAGGGAGACGTTGGCGGCCAACTCCGCCGGCAGGCCGACGCCGGCCAGCAGGTCGCGCAGGACCTGCGCCGGGGGCGGTGGCGCTGTGCCGGGAAAGGGGCCGCTCATGCGTTCGGCGCGGAGCGGGCAAGCGCGATGGCTTCGCTCAGCACCGTGTTGTCGCCGATGTGGTTGGCCAGCAGCAGGATAAGCTTGGCGTTGACCTTGGCGCTCTCGGCCTCGTCCAAATCACGGTGCAGCTCGGTCAGCGCGGCGTAGAACTCGTCCGGCGCGCCGATGTTCGGGTCGGTGACGAGGTGCGAAGGCATGAAAGGGATACTCCTAGGACAAGACTTCGGCGCGGCTGCGCGCGACGGCCTCGCAGTCTAGCACGGACCAGCTCTGCACGACATGCTGGTCGGGGCGCACCAGGGTGACGCTGCCGGGGGTGGCGCCGTAGCGGGCTTCGAAGAGGCCGTCGCAGTCCTGCCAAGACTCGGCATCCTGGCAGCCCTGCCGGGCGATAACGAGGCTTTGCAAGTCGGGGTGGTTGCTGGTCAAAGCGGCGAGCTTGCTCCGCTCATCTGCGGAGAGGGGCCGATCGGTGAAGTAGATGCCGAAGAAGCCGCCTTGAAGCTGGTGCAGCAGCCAGGAGCGCTGGTTGCCGCGCTGCAGGGGCGCGTCGGGGCAGGGGCTTCCCGGGACGAGCAAATTGGGGCCCAGCGGTCCGGGGCCGTCGTGCGGCGGACAGTAGGCGCGCGACAGGCGCCCGCTGTTCACCAGGGCGCGGGCGAAGGGCAAGTCGGCAGCCAGCTCCAGCGTCGCATCGCGGAAGGCGCGGCTGACCGCGTTCTTCGGAGTGATGAAGTCGGTGCTGCGGGTGGAGTGCAGGATGTTCTCGTCGGCGGCGGGAACGCGCTCCGCGTCGTAGCTGTCGAGCAGGCTATCCCCGGCACGGCCGTCCAGCACGGCGGCCAGTTTCCAGCAGAGATTGTCGGCGTCCTGCACACCTCCGTTGCCGCCGCGCGCGCCGAAGGGCGAGACCTGGTGGGCGGCATCGCCGATGAAGAAGACGCGGCCGTGGCGGAAGCGATCCAGCCGGCGGCATTGAAAGGTGTAGACGGAGACCCACTCCAGATCGAAATCAACCTCTTCGCCCAACATGGCCTTGAGGCGCGGGATGACGTTCTCCGGCTTCTTCTCCTCCTCCGGGTCGGTGTCCCAGCCGAGCTGCAGGTCGATGCGCCAGACACCGTCGGGCTGCTTGTGCAGCAGGGCCGATTGGCCGGGATGGAAGGGCGGATCGAACCAGAACCAGCGCTCGCTCGGGAAGTCGGCCTTCATCACCACGTCGGCGATGAGGAAGTGGTCCTGGAAGACCTGGCCGTCGAAGGAGAGGCCGAAGCAGCGCCGCACCCGGCTGCGCGCGCCGTCGGCGGCCAGCAAGTAGTCGCAGGTAAGGCTGTAGGCCCCCTCCGGCGTCTCGATGCTGAGCGTCGCCTTGTCGCCGTCCTGGGAGACCTCGGTGACCCTGTTCTTCCAGCGCAGGTCGACCAGGCCGCTCTCTTCAGCGCGCTCGACCAGCCACTCCTCGGGGTAGTATTGCTGCAGATTGACGAAGGCGGGCCAGCGGTGGCCGCCTTCCGGCTGCAGGTCGAAGCCGTAGATCAGGCTGTCCTTGAAGAAGACCTTGCCGCGGTTCCAGGTCACGCCCTTGGTTTGCAGCTTGTCGCCCAAGCCTAGGCGGTCGTAGATCTCCAGCGTGCGCTGGGAAAAGCAGATGGCGCGGGAGCCGAAACTGACCGTGTCGTCGTCGTCCAGCACCACCGTGGGCACGCCGCGCGTCGCCAGGTCGACGGCGGCGGTGAGGCCCACCAGACCGGCGCCGACGATGATCACCGGATGGTGGGCAAAGCCCGCATCCTGATCGGCGGATCGCCGATAGGGATAGCGCGGGTTCTGGTAGGTCTTCGGCATGGCGGTCAGTGACGGAAGCTCAACAGTCTGTGCATCTTGCCTCGCCCTTCGAGACGGCGCTGAAACGCCTCTTCAGGGTGAAGCAAGATGTGAAAGTGAAGAACCTCAAGCTGAGGAGCGAGCGCCAGCGAGTGTCTCGAAGTGCGAGGGTCTTCATAGCTCAATACCTCAGCGGCATCAGCCCTGCTCGAGCGCCTGCCACATCTCCTGATCGCGCTCGGCTGTCCAGATGCGCGGGTCCTTGATGCCCGAGGCCTCGTCGTAGGCGCGGGTGACGTCGAAGGGCATGCAATGCTCGAAGATCACCCACTTGCCGAAGTCCGGCTCCAGCTTGGCGAAGGTTTCGCGGTAGATGTCCTTCAGTTCCTGTCCTTCGGCGACACCCTTGGCGACGGACTGATACATCTGGGTCAGGAAGGCCTGGGTGCCGGCGATGCCCTCTTCGCATTCCTTCGCCGACTTCAGCGCCGCGCCGCGGCCCGGCACCAGCTTCTCCGGGCCGAGCGCGCGCAAGTTCGCCAGGGTCTGCGGCCAGTCCTGCAGGTAGGCGTCGCCGGTGTAGGGCGTGGCGCCGTATTCCACCAGGTCGCCGGCGAAGAGCACCTTCTCTTCGGGCAGCCAGACCACCGTGTCGCCCTTGGTGTGACCGCGGCCGAGTTGCAGGATCTGCACCTCGCGCTTACCCAGGTAGAGGGTGAGGGACTTCTCGAAAACCAGGGTCGGCCAGGTCAGGCCGGGGACGGTCTCCACCGACTGGAAGAGGCGCGGGAACCTTCCGACCTCGGAATCGTAGTCCTGTTGGCCGCGCTCGACGATCAGGTCGTAGGTGTCGCGGCTGGCGATGATGTGCTCGGCGCCATAGGCCGAGGCGCCCAGCACGCGCACGGCATGGTAGTGGCTCAGTACCACGTACTTGATCGGCTTGTCGGTCACCTCGCGAATGCGTTCGATGACGCCCTTGGCCATGACCGGGGTCGCCTGGGTGTCGATCACCATGACGCTGTCGTCGCCGACGATGATGCCGCTGTTGGGGTCGCCCTCGGCGGTATAGGCGTAGAGGCCGTCGCCCAGTTCGTCGAAGGTGACCCGCTTTTCCTCGAGGTCCGCCTGGGATGCGAAAGCCTTGCCGCTCATGTCTCTTCCTTTCCTTCGCCGCCTGCGGCGCTCGGGCCTCCAGGCCGGAGGCGGCGCCGCGCAGGGTTTCGTTGCTCTTTACGCCATAAAGGGTCCCCATGGATGTAACCGTCAAGACGCCCCGCGGTGTCCGGGGCCCATTTTACCTTGCCGGCTGGCCTCCGAGCGGCCCGCGATTTACCTTTGCATGAGTAGAATCGGGGCGCGTCGGCCGTCAAGGATGGGGGAACTCTGAAGTGAACGAGAACGTCGAGCAGTGGCAGGTCCGCAAGGCCGCCGTCACCTCGGGAGAGGGCGCCGTGGCGTCCCAGCACTGGCTGGCGGCACGGGCGGGGGCGGCCCTGCTGGCCGAGGGCGGCAACGCGGTGGACGCCGCCGTGGCCTGCGCCATGGCGCTCAACGTGGTGGAGCCCTGGATGTGCGGCCTGGGCGGCAGCGGCTTCATGGTCATCTGGCAGGCCAGGGAGAAGCGGGCGCGGGTGGTCAACTTCCAGGGCGTGCTGGCCCAGGGCATCGACAGCGCCGACTATCCGCTGGATCCCGCCGAACCCCTCTCGCTGATGCTCTATCCCGGGGTGAAGGACCGCGCCAACGAGCGCGGCTACGGCTCCATCACCGTGCCCGGGGCCGTCGCCGGCCTGGGCCATGCGGTCGCGCACTACGGAAAGCTGCCCTGGGCGCGGGCGCTGGCCCCGGCCCTCAGCTTGGCCGAACGCGGGCTGCCCATCGACTGGCACGGCACCCTGCAGATCGGTCTCGCCATGGACCTGCTGCGCCGCGATCCGGCGGCCGCCGAGCTCTACCTGCCCGGCGGCGCGCCGGCCCAGCCGGAGAGCCTGCGCCCGCTGCCGGCCCTGACGGCGACGCTTCGGACCCTGGCGGCGGAAGGGCCGCGCGCCTTCTACGAAGGCCCCCTGGCCGCGGCCATCGCCGCCGACCTGCAGGCCGGCGGCTCGAAGATCACCGCCGGCGACCTGGCGGCCTACGAAGCCGAGGAACTGGAGCCCCTGAGCGGCAGCCATCGCGGCGCCGAGGTCCACACCGCGGGGGCGGTCTCGGGCGGCCCGCGCCTGCTCGACATGCTGGGTTCCGTCGAGACCAATCTGAGCCCCGGCGCGGTGGTGGGGCCGGAGACCTGGATCGCCTACGCACGCGGTCTCGACGCGGCCTTCGAGACCCACAAGATGAAGGTCGGTCTGGACCAGCAGGGAGGTTGCACCTCGCACATGAGCGCGGTGGACGCCGAGGGCAACATGGTGGCGCTGACCTACACCCTGCTGAACCGCTTCGGCAGCGGTGTGGTGCTGCCTTCGACCGGCATGCTGATGAACAACGCCGTCGCCTACTTCGACCCGCGCCCCGGCAACCCGGTGTCGCTGGCCGGCGGCAAGCGCATCAATTCCTCCAACATGTGCCCGACCATTGCGACCAGGGACGGCGAGGCGATCTTCGCCGTGGGTGCTTCCGGGGCCAACCACATCGTGCCCTGTACGGCGCAGCTCACGGCCCTGCTGCTGGATTACGGCATGAGCCTGGAAGAGGCCTTCCACACGCCGCGCATCGACGCCTCGGCGCGCGGCTCGGTCCGCGCCGACCCGGCCATGGGCGAGGCGGCGCTGGCCGAGCTGAAGAAGGTCTTCCAGGTCGAGGTCGCCCAGCAGATGGTCTTCCCCAAGCTCTATTCCTGTCCCTCCGGCGTCGCTCGCGACCCGGCGACCGGGCAATGCTGGGGCATGGCCGACAAGTCCCAGCCGGTCGCCGGCGCCGCGACGCCGGCGCCTTTCAATCTGGAGGAAGAGGGCGTGAAGGCGCAGACGCCGCGGGCTTAGGATCTTTCGCAGCGCAGCTGAAAACGTTGTCGACGGACGCCTAACGCTTCCCCGCCCTCGCGAAAATCGACTATCCTTTCCCGATCTTTCTTGCCGGATACCGAGGAGAACGACCCGTATGGCTGCCAGCAGCCAGATGCAAGCCAAGATGCGCCGGTTGTTTCGAACACTTTGGACCCAGATCGCCTATGTGGTTCCGGCGATCTTGATCCTCGTCGCGGGCTTCGTCTTCGCCTATCAGTTCGTGCGACCGGCGCCGCCGGACCGGATCGTCATGGCGACCGGGAACAAGGAGGGCGCCTACTTTGCCTTCGGCCAGGCCTATGCGGAGCGCTTCCGCAAGGAGGGTTTCGAGCTCGACCTGAGCCAGACGGCCGGGTCGGTCGACAATCTCCGCCTGCTCACGGACGAGGCGGCCGAGGTGCCGGTGGCTTTCATGCAAGGCGGCATCGGGACGCCCGCGGATTATCCGGCGCTGGAGTCGCTCGGCAGCCTCTATTTCGAGCCGATCTGGGTTTTCGTGCGCGGCTCCGCCGCACCCGGCCGGCTGACCGGGCTCGTTGGCAAACGCATCGCGGTCGGTTCCGCCGGCAGCGGCACCCGCGCGGTGGCCCTGCCGCTCCTCAAGGATAACGGCGTGACGGGCGAGACGTCCGAGCTGGTCGAAATCGACGGCAGTGAGGCTATCGACGCACTCCGGGCCGGCGCGGTCGATGCCGCCATTTTCGTCGGCGGCGCGGCCTCGCGAACGATCGGAACGCTGCTTGCCATGCCGGGCGTCTCGCCGATGAGCTTCGAGCGCGCAGATGCCTATGTCCGGCGCTACGGATACCTTTCAAAGGTCGTACTGCCGATGGGTACGCTGGATCTGACGAAGAACCTGCCGGGGCAGGATCTGGTTCTCCTCGCGCCGACGGCGACGATCGTCGTCACGCCCGAGATGCACCCGGCGCTTGTCGACCTGATGCTCCTGACGATGCGGGATACCCACCGGCAAGGCGGCTATCTGGAAGCGCCCGGCGCCTTTCCGACGGGGAATCACGTCACCTATCCGCTGGCGCCGGCGGCCCGGCGCTTTTACGAGCGCGGCCCGCCGTTCCTGCAGCGCTACCTGCCGTTCTCGGCGGCCAACCTGATCGACCGGCTCTGGGTCATGATCTTGCCGCTGCTGACGTTGCTCTACCCGCTGATGAAGATCCTGCCGCCGGTCTATAGCTGGCGCATGCGCGCGCGGGTGAACCGCTGGTACAAGGAGCTCGAGGCGCTGGACGACCGCCTGAACGACGGGTCGATCGGCCGCGCCGAGGCGGCGGCGCAGCTCGATGACATCGAGCGTTCGGTCGAAAAAGTGCACGTCCCCCCCGGCTTCGCCGACCGCGCCTATACGCTGCGCATGCATATCGACTACCTGCGCCGCAAGGTCGACGGCCGAGGCGCGGAAAAGGCGCCGCCGGTGGCGGCGGACTAGCCGCGGGCGCCCTTCGCTGATCGCCGTGGCGCCGCTTCGAAGGTAGGCCTCAGCTCCCTTCCATCTGCAGGGTCTTCAGGTCGTTCATCAGCAGGCGGGGGTCGAGGAAGTCGGCGCTGTAGATGTTGCGGACGTAGCCCTCTCCGTCGACCAGGAAGACGCGCAGCAGGTGGGCCAGCGGGCCGCTGGGGTCGTCGGGATCGGCCTTACGGCTCACCGGCTGGTGATAGGCTTTCAACACCGGCGCGATGGCGGCTTCGCTCTGCGAGGTGAGAAACAGCCAGTCCGGTGCCCCGGCGCCGGGCAGCCGCAGGGCCCGGCCGTGCTCGGCCATGCGCGCGGGCGTGTCGTAGGCGGGATCGAAGCTGAGGGAGATGAGCTGCAGCCGCTTCGCCAGTCTGGAGTCATCGGCGGCGAGCATCTGCAAGTCGGCCATGCGGGTCAGGGCGATGGGGCAGACGTCGCCGCAGCGCAGGTACATGAAGGCCAGGATGGTCAGGCGCCCCTTGAAGAGCGCGGCCAGATCCACCGGCCTGTTGGCTTCGTCCAGCAGCTCGGCATCGGCGGCCTTGCCGATGCGCGGCAGGTCGTAGCTGCCGGGCGGCGCCAGCTCGTAGACGTAGGCATCGGCCGGGCCTTCGATCTTAAGGGTGGACTCGTGGGCCGCGGCAGGCGCAATCGCCGCCGCCAGCAGCGCCGCGCCCAGGAACCACAGGGGTCTCATCCGCATCTCGCGATGGCGCGGGAGGAAAGACCCAATGCCTTTCCTCCCGGAGACATCAGTAGGTGTAGAGCGCCGATGAGCCGAAGCGCATCAGGTGCGGCCGGCCGAGGCCCGCTTCCAGGAAGTCGATCTCGAAGCGCGGCGTCAGTTCCTTGCCGTCCCAGAAATAGGCCTTGAGGAACTGCTCGTTGTCCTCGCCGGTCTTGTCCCAATTGGCCAGCAGCGAGGACGTGTAGTAGAGCCGCTTGCCGTCCCAGCTCTGTGAGACCATGTTCACCTGGCTGCCGATCTTCTTCTCGTGGATCAGCTTGGGTGCGTGCGGATCGGTGACGTCGTAGATGCGCGTCATGCCGTCCATGAAGCTGTCGACGAAGAGGGTCGAGTCGTCGGCCGAGAGGCTGATGTCGACCGGCAGCGGCAGCTTCGCCGGATCGCCGATCTTGCCCACCGACTTGGCGTGCCACTTCTGGTTCTGGTCCTCGTAGACCAGCCAGATTTCCGAGGTCAGCGCCGTGGAGGTGAAGGCATAGTTGTGGTCCACGCCCCAGGCCCAGCGTACCTCAAGCGGCACCCCCGGCACCTCGAAGACCTGGCGCGGCTTGCGGGCGTGGAAGTCCCAGAGCACCATGGAGCCCCCGAACTTCTTCATCGCTTCCGGGTCGTTCACCACTTCGCCCAGCGGGCGCATGTAGTTCTCCCAGCCGGTGAAGGAGGAGGACAGCATGACGTTGCGCCGCGGCAGCACGCGCGCGTCATAGCCGTAGCCGTCCGCCTTCTCGCCGTTGATCGCGCCCATCGGATTGGCGGCGGTGGGCATCCAGTGGGTGGCGATGTAGTCGCCGTCGTTGGTGTACTCGACCAAGGCGGTCTGCCCGGTCTTCTTGGAGTTCGACAGGCCGGAGATCAACATGCGGCCGGGCAGGGCATAGGCGCCGTGCGGCCCGACCACGCCGCCGCTCTTGGTCACGAAGTCGTCGATGGTTTTCACCAGCTTGGGATTGGAAGGGTCGGTGACGATGTCGAAGATGAAGATCTTGTTGCTGTCCAGGCCGGAGACCCAGTAGTGGCGGCGGTCGTCGGTGAGGCCGCCGTGATGCGCCTCGTGGCGCCCGCCGACGGAGTCGACGTCCACCACTTTGCCGAAGGTCGGCGAGCCGGAGCGCACGTCGACGGTGACGATCTTGTCGGAACCGTCGCCGACACCCTCCATGCCCAGGGTCCAGACATAGACGTACTCTTCCTCGCCGGTGATTTTCGCCATGTAGGGCGACTGACAGGTCTCGTCGGCCCGTGCGGAGGCAGGGAGCAGACCCGGAACAATCAGCAGGCTCGCCGAAAGAAATATCATTGCGGGCATGATACGGCGTCCTGCCGCCCGGTCATGGCGCGGCGGAGTTTCACTTAGGGAAATACGAAAGTGCGCTGTCATGGCGGAGCCTCCATCTGACGCCCTCGGGCGAAAGGGAGCGCTTGGCGGACAAGCGGACCGGGCTCGCCTCAGGGCATTTGCGCGGCTCCGTCATTTAATCAAAGTCGCTTGCGGCGAGCCACTGCCGAATGCGGTCAGCTCCGCGAAATGGTGGTGCCTTCCACTCCCGCGCGCGCGCCGAGGCGGGGCAAGCCCGTCCTGCGTGAGTGAATGGCCGGATGGCCAGGCTGCGATAGGCGAAGTCCCGCGGTGACTTCCCGGCAAGGTGGCCGCGCGAAATGTTCAGGCCGCCCTAGTCGGGCAGGGTCAGGTCGTTGGATTGCAGGAAAGATTTCATCTTCAAGTCGCCGCGCACCACGTCATCGACGAGGAAGGTCATCATTTCCTCGCAGCATTCCTCGAAGGCTTCCTGGGATTCGATCTTGCCGCAGGCGCGGCGCACCGCCTTGGCGCGATCGAGCAGGCGCTGATGGTACATCGCGTGCGTTTTCGCATCGGGATAGCCCCAGCGCAGCAGCAGGGTTTCCTCGCGCATGAAGTGGTTCTGGGTCAGCGCGAAGAGACGGTCCAGGAAATGCTCGACCTTCGTCCGGTTGCCCGCCGCCGCGGCCGCCCGCGTCGCCTTCATCAGTTCCAGCATCGCACGATGGTCGCCGTCGATCTCCGGTACTCTCAGTTCAAAGCTTTCAAGCCAATCGAATCGTTTCACAGGGGGTCGCCGCCAGCCGTCCTCAGTAGAATTGCTCAAAGACCATATAAACTTTATGGAGATTGCACCGGGCTCGGGAGGACTTCAACAGGAATCCGCGGATGTTATGGGAAAATGCGGCACCCAAGCTTCTTCTGGTAGTATTCAGCGACACGGCAAGGCTTACCGGTAGTGGCGACGGGTCTAATTTGCCGGGAAGACGCGCGGCGACGGTTCGGCCGTCGGGTGCCTCGGGGCCGTGAGAGAGGATGGAAGATGCATGCCGGCAGGGTTCTGATTACCGGGTTGTGGCTGCTGGTGTTGGCCGCCGGCCTGCCGGGCGGCGCCCAGGCGCAAGGGGGACTGAGTTGCCGTGCCGAAGCCTCGCCCATGGCGCGGGTCGAGCTCTTCTTCGGGCTGCAGCGCCAGGACGGTACGCTGGTCGGCGAGGCCGAGTGGGCCGCCTTTCTGGACCAGGAAGTGACGCCGCGCTTTCCCGACGGCCTGTCGGTCTTCACCGCCCGCGGCCAGTGGCGCCACGACACCGGCCGCATCGCGCGCGAGACCTCGAAGATGCTGGTGATCCTCTATCAGCCCTCCGCCGAGAGCGAAGCGGCCATCGAAGCGATCCGCGCCGCCTACAAGGAAGGCTTCGACCAGGAGAGCGTCATGCGCCTGGACGGTTCTTCCTGTGTGTCGTTCTGAACGCCGGGGGCTTCACCCTCTGCCGCGATAGGGAGCCACGCCCTGGTCGGGCAGCCAGAGGTCCTTCGGCGGCGCGCCGGTCTGCCAGAAGACGTCGATCGGCATGCCGCCGCGCGGATACCAGTAGCCGCCGATGCGCAGCCAGCGCGGGGCTAGTTCCGTCACCAGGCGCCGTCCTATGGCGACGGTGCAGTCCTCGTGGAAGGCGCCGTGGTTGCGGAAGGCGCCGAGATAGAGCTTCAGCGACTTGGACTCCACCAGCCAGGCCTCGGGCACGTAGTCGATCACCAGATGGGCGAAGTCGGGCTGGCCGGTCATGGGGCAGAGCGAGGTGAACTCCGGTGCCGTGAAGCGCACCAGGTAGTCGATATCCTGCTGCGAATTCGGCACCCGCTCCAGCACCGCCTTGTCGGGGCTCTCGGGCAGGGCGGTGGCTTGGCCGAGCTGGGTCAGGCCGCTGGTGTCGGTCATGGCCGTTCCTCCGTGATCTGCCTGATCACCTTGGCAGGATTGCCCGCCGCGACGCAATCGGCGGGAACGTCCCTTGTCACCACGCTGCCGGCGCCGACCACCGCGTTCTCGCCGAGGGTTACCCCGGGCAGCAGGATGGCGCCGCCGCCGATCCAGACGTTGCGCCCCAGGATCACCGGCCTGGCGGTTTCCATGCCCGCCGCCCGCGCGGCGGGATCGAGCGGATGCTCGGCGGTGTAGATCTGCACCGCCGGGCCGATCAGCGTCTTGGCGCCGATCTCCACCCTTGCGCAGTCGAGGATCACACAGCCCGCGTTGAGGAAGGTCTCCTCGCCCAGGTAGGTGTTCACGCCATAGGCACAGCGGAAGGGCGCTTCAACGAAGGCCCCGGTGCCGAAGCCGCCGAGCAGGCCCTTCAGGATTTCGCTCGGCGGGTCGGCCTCCATGGGCTCCGAGCGGTTGTAGGCGTAGACCGCGCGCCGCGCGCTTTCGCGCAGCTCGATGAGTTCCGGGTCCATGATGTTGTAGGGTAGGCCGGCGAGCATCTTCTCGCGCGCGGTGGCCGGGGCGTCCGGACGGTTCATGCTAGCGCCTGCTCATCTCAGCGCCACAAGGCCTGGGGGTTGTTCAGCAGCTTGGGCGGCACGGCGAGGCAGTAGACGCTGAGCTCCTGCAGGCGCCGGCAGGCGGAGCCCGCCTCCTGCCGGTCCAGGTCGACCAGCAGAGCGCTGTAGCGGTGGGTGGCGAGGCTGGTGCGCGCGATGACCGCGCTCTGGCCGCCGCTGACCACGTCCTTGATCGCGGCCCGGTTCTCGGCGATGCGGCTGTTGGCCTGGTCCTTGCTGACGAAGGAGCCGAAGACCAAGCCCCAGCCCGGCAGTTCGCCGTCCATGAGGTCGGCGGTCTTGGCGTTCTGGGAGACGGGACAACGCGGGCCCGGCAGCACATAGGGCGCGCTGCCGGCGGCGCGGCGCGGCAGGTCGTCGAGGGTCAGGGCGGGGCCGGCGGCCGGCCGCGCGAAGCCGTCGTTCATCAGCCGGGTCATGCGCGCGTTGCGCTGCCCGCCGGTGACGCCGCCCAGCACCACGCCGATGAGGCGACGTCCGTCGCGCGTCGCCGCGGCCAGCAGATTGTAGCCGGAGCCGCAGGTAAAGCCGGTCTTGATGCCCTCGGCACCGGGGTAGCCGCTTTTCCAGCCGTTGGTCGAGCCGCCGCCCAGGCCGCCGACCGAGACGAAGGACTTGCTGAACAGGCCGAAATGCTGGGGATGGTCGCGGATCAGCGCACGGGCCAGGATCACCAGGTCGCGCGCCGTGGTCACCTGCGCCGGGTCGGGCAGGCCGGTGGGGTTTGCGAAGACGGTCTGGCTCATGCCCAGGGCCTGGGCCCTGCGGGTCATCGTGGCGGCGAAGGCGGCCTCGCTGCCGCTGATCGCCTCGGCCAGGGCCACCGCGGCGTCGTTGGCCGAGCGCACGATCATGGCCTGCAGCAGTTGACGGACGGCCACCTTCTGTCCGCTGTGCAGGCCCAGCCGGGTGGGCGGCTGCGCGGCGGCGTGCCCGGAGACGGTGATTTTCCGGTCCAGCGTCAGGCGGCCCTCGGCCAGGGCCTCGAAGACCATGTAGGCGGTCATCGCCTTGGTGACGGAAGCGGGATACCAGGGCCGGGTGGCCTGCTGCTGGGCCAGCACCGCGCCGGTCTCGGCCTCGACCAGCAGCCAGGCGGACTCCGCGCGCACGCTCCCCGCCGCCGCCACGCTGCACCACAGCGCCACGGCGGTCAGGACGGCCCGGCCCCAACCATTGCGCATGCTGTTCCTTCCCCCGGCCCAACAGCAAAGCGGGCACGATAGAGTGCAGCGGCGCGGATGAGAAGCCCCGTGGCCGGCGCTAGCCCCAATGCCTTGAAAGCTAATACTCTTGCTTCAGGATTGGGGCGCCGGCCAGCCGAGGCAGAGGTAGAGCAGGGGGGCGAGGGGTGGCGCCAGGCCGAGCGCTTGCGACGTGGCCCCATCCTCAAAACCGGCGATCAGCACGCCGCCCAGGCCTTCCGCCGCGGCCTGCAGCAGGGCGTTTTGCGCCGCAGCACCGGCTTCGATGTAGACGTAGCGCGCGCCGCGTGCGCCGGGCGGCGGCTGCGCGGCGAAGTGGCGGGTGACGGCTTCCATGTCGGCATGGAATGCCAGGACCGCCGCCGCGCTTCCGACCCAGGGCTGCTCCTCCAGGGCCGCGGCCTGCAGGGCCAGCCGGTGGTCGCCGGCCTTCAGGAGTCGCGGCGCGTCTTCCGGCGTCACCTCGTAGAGCCCCGCTTCCAACCCTTCGACGTTCCCCGCCACCAGTCTCAAGCTCAGCGGGTAGAGGGCGTGAGCCGAAGGCGCCGCGCGCTGGCCTTCCGCGCCGGTCGCGCCCTGCGCCGCCCGGACCAGCCGTTGCAGTGTTTCAAGCGGGACGGCCCGCGCGGCAAAGGCGCGGACGCTGCGGCGCGCGGCGAGGGCGTCCTGCAGCGACAGATCGCTTGTCATGCGGCTAGTATCCCTGCTTCAGGTCGACCATGTCGGGCACCGCCTTGCCGGCCATGAAGAGTTTCAGGTTCTCGGCGATGACCTTCGCGCCGCTTTCAGGGTCGATGAGGCTGGCGATGTGCGGCGTCAGCAGGATCTTCGGATGGGTCCAGAAAGGGTGGTCCTCCGCCGGCGGCTCCACGTGCAGAACGTCCAGAGTGGCGCCGCCGAGCTGGCCGGAGTCCAGCGCCGGGATCAGGTCTTTCTCCACCAGGTGGCGGCCGCGCCCGACGTTGATAAGGCAGGCGCCCTTGGGCAGCTTGGCGAAAAGGCGGCGGTTCAGGATGCCCTCGGTGGCCGGGGTCAGCGGCAGCAGGCAGACGAGGATCTCGCTGCGCGCCAGGAAATCGTCGAGCTGGTCTTCGCCATGCAGGCACTTGATGCCGTGCAGGCGCTTCGGGCGCCGCGACCAGCCGCGCACGGCAAAGCCCAGATCGACCAGGGTGCGGGCCGCGTCGGCCCCCATGTTGCCCAGGCCCATGATGCCGACGCTGCGTTGGGGGGCCGGCGGGGTGATGATCTGATCCCAGGCCTTGCGGCGCTGTGCCGCCTCGATGTCCGGCAGGCGGCGGTGGAAGCGCAGGACGTGCAGGGCCAGGTATTCGCGCATGCGCTGGCGCAGGTCGGAGCCCACGGTGCGGATCACCGGCAGGTGCAGGGGCAGTTCCGGATCGGCCAGCAGGTGGTCGATGCCGGCGCCCATGGAGACGATGCACTTCAGGTTGGGGAAGGCCTTGAGGCCGCCGGCCGGCGGTTTCCAGACGACGGCGTATTCGACCTCCGCCTTGTCGCCCGGATCCTCCCACAGCCGCACCTCGACGTCGGGCAACAGCTCCTGCAGGGCATCGCGCCACCACTCGGCGCGGGCGTTGCCCAGGCGCACCACCACGGTCATCGCGGGATGCTCCTCAAGCGGTGGGCGTGAAGGGGTGCTCATCGACGACGATGCGCTTGCGGTCTTTCACATGCGCCAGGGAGTCGGCGGCCACGGCCTTGCCGTGGTCGGTGCCGTAGGCCGCCAGCATGGCTTCCTCGCTGTCGAACCACAGCTCGCTGATGCCGTCGTAGTCGCTGCCGTTCTCGCGGGCGATGTTCACCTGGTAACGCTTCAGTCCGTCGAGCTTCAGCGCCAGGGGAACGTGCTCCTTCAGCATCCAGTCGGAGAAATCCTGAAGGGTCATGTCGTCCCTGCGCGTCAGCAGGATTACCGCCTTGATCATCTCGTTTCGCTCTCTCTGTATCTATGACCCGATGCCGGGCCGGTAAGACAGGCCGCAGCCGCGCAGCACCAGGCGCACCACGGTCTCCGCCGCTTCGTCGTAGTCCTTGGCGGCAAGCTGGCGCCGTCCGACCAGGGCGCCAACCTGCACTTCGAAGTCGGCGTAGTGCTGGGTCGCGGCCCAGATGATAGAGAAGAGGTGTACCGGGTCGACAGGCTCGATCCGGCCCGCCTCCGCCCAGGCCTCCAGCACCTTGGCTTTGTCCTTCACCAGATTGCGCAGCTCATTCTTCAAGAAGTCGCGGGTGTGGCGCGCGCCGCGGATCATCTCGTTGGCGTAGACCTTGGAGGCGAGGGGGCGTTCGTGCGAGTGGCGGATCTTGGCGCGGATGTAGGCGGCCAGCGCCGCCGCCGGGTCGCTGTCTACGGTGATCCGGTCCAGCTCGCCCAGCCAAAGGCCGAGGATGTCTTCCAGCACCGCATGATAGAGCGCCTCCTTGGTGCCGAAATAGTAATGCACGTTGGCCTTGGGCAGCCCCGCCTTCGCGGCGATGGCCGCGGTGGTGGCGCCGCGGTAGCCTTGGGTCGCAAAGACTTCTTCGGCGGCGGAGAGGATCAGGGCGCGGTTGCGCAGGCGGATATGGCCGGGCCCCGACTCGTCCCTGGAGGACTCTTCCTTTCCGCCTTCTCTGGCGCCGCTTTCCTTGGCCGGGCTTTCCTTCCCGTCTGAGCCCTTGGCCACCGTGTCGGACATCTCCGCTCCCAATTCCTCGCCCCTTTCCCGGCCCGCTTCGGTAGCCGGTCGCGCGGCCACGTTCGATATGACGAATCATGCCGATTATCGCCCTTGGCGGAAGGCGAATCAAAACCTGACCAAGTGGTCAAATTTAATTGACCGCTTGGTCAGGACAACGCTACAGTCAAGACCAACAAGGACGCAAGGCGCCGCAAGAGCGTTTGACGTCAAATGATCAGGGAGTTCACGATGGGGAACCAGCCGGACATCCGGGCCGGGCGTTTGCCGGAGTCCGCCTATGCGGAGAATTTCGGCGACGTTCATCCGCCGCTCGACCGCAAGGCGGCGCTGATCGAATCCAGCCGCTGCTACTTCTGCTACGACGCGCCTTGCGTCGAGGCCTGCCCGACGGGCATCGATATCCCGAGCTTCATCCGTAAGATCTCGACCGACAATGTCCGTGGCGCTGCGCAGGACATTTTCGACGAGAACATCCTGGGCGGTGCCTGCGCGCGGGTCTGTCCGACGGAGATTCTGTGCCAGCAGGCCTGCGTGCGTAACACGCAGGAGGCTAAGCCGGTGCAGATCGGCCTGCTGCAGCGCTATGCCACCGATGCGGTGATGGACACCGGGGACCATCCGTTCTCCCGCGCCGGGAGGAGCGGCAAGACCGTTGCCGTGGTTGGCGCCGGTCCGGCGGGTCTGGCCTGCGCCCACCGCCTGGCGGTGCTGGGCCACGACGTCGTGATCCTGGAGGCCAAGCCGAAGCCCGGAGGGCTCAACGAATACGGTATCGCCGCCTATAAGGTGCCGGATGCCTTCGCCCAGCAGGAGGTGGACTTCGTGCTGCAGATCGGCGGCATCGAGATCCGCAACGATCAGGCTCTGGGCCGCGACTTCACGTTGGCCGACCTGCGCCGCGACTATGACGCCGTCTTCCTGGGCATGGGCCTGGGCGGCGTGCGCCAGCTCGACCTGGAGGGCGAGGACCTGGAAGGCGTCCACAACGCCGTCGACTACATCGCCGAGCTGCGCCAGAGCCAGGATCTGAAGTCCCTGCCGGTGGGCCGCAAGGTGGTGGTCATCGGCGGCGGCAACACCGCCATCGACATCGCCGTGCAGAGCAAGCGCCTCGGCGCCGAGGACGTGACGCTGGTATACCGCCGCGGGCCGGACGCGATGTCGGCGACCGACCACGAACAGGAATTCGCCCAGGTCAACGGCGTGAAGATCAAGCACTGGGCCCAGCCGCGCGAGATCCGCGGCATGAACGGCCACATCACCGACGTGGTTTTCGAGTATACTCAACTCGACGGCGGTGGGCGCCTGGCCGGCACTGGCGACGTCTTCAGCCTGCCGGTGGACATGCTGTTCAAGGCCATCGGTCAGACCCTGTTGCCGCAGGCCAACGGCGGCAGCGAGCTGCTGGAGATGGACGGCGCCAAGATCGCCGTGAACGAGGCGCGCCAAACGTCGCTGTCCGGCGTCTGGGCCGGCGGCGACTGCGTGGCGATCAGCGAAGACCTGACCGTCGCCGCCGTGCAGGACGGCAAGCTGGCCGCCGAGGCCATCAACAGCTTCCTGCGTTCGTGAGGCAGGAGAGGGAGACGAGACATGGCTGACCTTCGTTGCGATATCGCCGGCGTGAAGTCGCCCAATCCTTTCTGGCTGGCCTCCGCTCCGCCGACCGATAAGGAGTACAACGTCGTGCGTGCCTTCAAGGCGGGCTGGGGCGGCGTGGTGTGGAAGACGCTGGGCGAGGACCCGCCGGTGGTGAACGTCTCCTCACGCTACGGCGCGATGAGCTACAACGGCACCCGCATGGCCGGCTTCAACAACATCGAGCTGATCACCGACCGGCCGCTGGAGGTGAACCTGCGCGAGATCAAGCAGGTGAAGCGCGACTGGCCGGACCGTGCCATGGTGGTCTCCCTCATGGTGCCTTGCGAGGAAGAGAACTGGCGCGCCATCCTGGCCCGGGTGGAGGACACCGGCGCCGATGGCGTGGAGCTGAACTTCGGCTGCCCGCACGGCATGTCGGAGCGCGGCATGGGCTCGGCGGTCGGCCAGGTGCCGGAATACATCGAGATGGTGACGCGCTGGTGCAAGGCGCACACCCGCATGCCGGTCTTCGTGAAGCTGACGCCGAACGTGACCAATATTCTGGGGCCGGCCCGCGCCGCCAAGGCCGGCGGCGCCGACGCGGTGTCGCTGATCAATACCATCAACTCCATCGCTTCCGTCGACCTGGATGCCATGGCGCCGACGCCGACGGTCGACGGCAAGGGCACCCACGGCGGTTACTGCGGCCCGGCGGTGAAGCCGATCGCCATGCATATGGTGGCGGAGATCGCCCGCGATGCGGAGACCGCCGGCCTGCCGATTTCCGCCATCGGCGGGATATCCAACTGGCGCGATGCGGCGGAGTTCATCAGCCTGGGCGCCGGTTCGGCGCAGGTCTGCACCGCGGCCATGCACCACGGCTTCAAGATCGTCGAGGACATGATCGACGGCCTCGGCTACTGGATGGATGAAAAGGGCTACAAGACCCTGGACGATTTCCGGGGCGCCGCCGTGCCCAACGTCACCGACTGGCAGTATCTCAACATCAATTACGAGATCGTCGCCAAGATCGATCAGGAGCTCTGCATCAAGTGCGGCCTCTGCCACATCGCTTGCGAGGACACCTCCCATCAGGCGATCGCCGCGCAGAGACAGGACGGCCAGCGCCGCTACGAGGTGATCGACGAGGAATGCGTCGGCTGTAACCTTTGCATGCACGTCTGCCCGGTGGAGGGCTGTATCTCCATGGTCGAGGTGGACAACGGCAAGGGTTATCTGAACTGGAAGGAAGATCCGCGCAACCCGATGAACCAGAAAGCGGCGGAGTAGGCGGCAATGGACGGAATGAATCCGAAGAACCTGAAGGTAAACGGCGACCGCCTGTGGGACAGCCTCATGGAGATGGCGCAGATCGGCCCGGGCGTGGCCGGCGGCAACTGCCGCCTGGCACTCAGCGACTTCGACAAGGAGGGGCGCGACCTCTTCGTGCGCTGGTGCCAGGAGGCCGGCTGCTCCATCGCCGTTGACAAGATGGGCAACATCTTCGCCCGGCGGCCCGGCAAGAACCCCGATCTGCCGCCGGTCACCACCGGCAGTCATCTGGACACCCAGCCCACCGGCGGCAAGTTCGACGGCGTCTTTGGCGTGCTGGCGGGCCTGGAGGTCATCCGCACCCTCAACGACAACAACATCGAGACCGAGGCCCCGGTCGAGGTGGCGGTCTGGACCAACGAGGAAGGCTCGCGCTTCGCTCCGGCCATGGTGGCCTCGGGCGTCTTCGCCGGGGTCTTCGACCTGGACTACGGCCATTCCCGCGCCGACGTGGACGGCAAGACCATCGGCGAGGAGCTGCAGCGCATCGGCTATATGGGCGACCAGACGCCGGGCGAGCATCCGATCCGCGCCTTCTTCGAAGCCCATATCGAGCAGGGGCCGATCCTGGAGGCCGAGAAGAAGACCATCGGTGTGGTCACCGGCGCCCAGGGTCAGCGTTGGTTCGAGGTCACCCTGACCGGCGCCGAATCTCACGCTGGGACCACGCCGATGAACCGCAGGAAGGACGCCCTGGTCGCGGCCTCCAGGCTGGTGACGCGAATAAACGAGATCGCGCTGGCCCATCCGCCCCACGCGGTCAGCACCGTGGGCATGATGCAGGTCAGCCCGAACTCGCGGAACACCATTCCGGGGAGCGTCTTCCTGACGGTGGACCTGCGCCACCCCGAGGACGAGACGCTGAGCGCCATGGAAGCCGAGTTGCGCTTGGCCTGCGACGAGATCTGCGGGCCGGCGGGGATTGCCGCCGATGTCGACATGATCTGGTATTCGCCGCCCATCGCCTTCGACAAGGACTGCGTCGGCGCCGTCAGGAAGGCGGCCGGAGAAGCCGGCTACGAGAACATGGAAATCATCTCCGGGGCCGGGCACGACGCTTGTTATGTGAGCCGCGTGGCGCCCACGGCCATGATCTTCGTGCCCTGCGAGGACGGCGTCAGCCACAACGAGAGCGAAAGCGCGACGCCAGAGGATCTGGCCGCGGGCTGCAACGTGCTGTTATACGCCATGCTGGAGCGGGCCAGTGCTTGACCTTTCGGCCCGAAAAGGTCGGAATGGCCGCAGCCCCGGAAGAGGGTGGTAGATAATGGCAGTCGAGGCGGTGATGCAGCGGGAAGCGGTGATCGAGAACCCGGCCGGGCAGGCGGCGAAACCTGTCATAGAGGTTGAAGATCTCTCGCTAACCTTCCAGACCGCCGACGGTCCTGTCTATGCGCTCTCCGAGGTCAATCTGACGGTCGAGGCCGGGGATTTCGTCTCCTTCATCGGCCCCTCGGGCTGCGGCAAGACCACCCTGCTGCGGGTCATCGCCGACCTGGAGCGCCAGACCGCGGGCCGGATTTCCGTCAACGGCGTGACGCCGGAAGAGGCCCGCCTGGGCCGCGCCTACGGCTACGTCTTCCAGGCCCCGGCGCTCTATCCCTGGCGCACGGTGGAGCGCAACGTCATGCTGCCCCTGGAGATCATGGGGATGAGCGCGGCGGAGCGCAAAGACCGGGCGGCGCGCTACCTGGACCTGGTGAACCTGAAGGGCTTCGAGAAGAAGTTCCCCTGGCAGCTTTCCGGCGGCATGCAGCAGCGGGTCTCCATCGCCCGCGCGCTCTCCTTCGAGCCGGAGCTGCTGCTGATGGACGAACCCTTCGGCGCGCTGGACGAGATTACCCGCGATCACCTGAACGAGCAGCTTCTGCGCCTCTGGGAGCGCACGGGCAAGACGGTGGTCTTCGTTACCCACTCGATCCCCGAGGCGGTCTTCCTCTCCTCCAAGATCGTCGTCATGTCGCCGCGCCCGGGCCGCGTCACCGACATCATCGACTGCAACCTGCCGCCGGACCGCACCCTGGACGCCCGCGAAAGCCAGGAGTTCGCCGAGATCGCCCACCGAGTGCGTGAGGGGCTGCGCGCGGGGCACAGCTATGACGACTGAGGCGCTCAACCCGCCTCATGCTGCCGCGCCGGGATGGTTGTCCCGCGTCTTCGCCGGCCGCGGCGGCCCGCTCGCCGTCGTCGTCTTCTTCCTCTTCGTGCTCTGGTACCTCGGCACCGTCTGGCTGAATGCCCCGCTGCTGATCGACGGCTACGAGCGCCGTGACGTCGACTGGTCCTTCTCGCAGCTGGTCGAGGACTCCATGGCCATGGAGCGGCCGATCCTGCCGGCGCCGCACCAGGTCGCCGTGGAACTCGACAAGTCGATCCTGGGGCGCAAGGTCACCTCCAAGCGCAGCCTCGTCTACCACGCCTGGGTGACGCTCTCCTCGACACTGCTCGGCTTCGTCATGGGCACGGTGCTCGGCATCGTGCTGGCCGTCGGCATCGTCCACGTGAAGACCCTGGACCGCAGCCTCTTGCCCTGGGTCATCGCCTCGCAGACCATCCCGATCCTCGCCATCGCGCCGATGATCATCGTGGTGCTGGGCAATATCGGCTTCACCGGCCTGGTGCCCAAGGCGCTGATCTCCATGTACCTCTGCTTCTTCCCGGTGACCATCGGCATGGTGAAGGGCCTGCGCTCGCCCGACCCGCTGCAGCAGGACCTCATGCGCACCTACTCGGCCAACACCAACCAGGTGTTCTGGAAGCTGCGCTGGCCCTCCTCGGTGCCCTTCCTCTTCGCCAGCCTGAAGGTGGCCATCGCCATCTCCCTGGTCGGCGCCATCGTCGGCGAGCTGCCGACCGGCGCCCAGGCCGGGATTGGGGCTCGTTTGCTGGTCGGCTCCTACTACGGCCAGACCGTGCAGATCTGGGCGGCGCTGCTGACCGCCGCCGCTATGGCCGGCCTGCTGGTCGCCGCCATGGGCGGGCTAGAGAAGCTCGTGCTGAAGCGCATGGGGGTGCAGGGATGAAGATCGCCGCCCGGCTGCGGACTGACCTCTGCTGTCTGCTTTATGTTGGCTGCACCTTGGTGGCCTTTTTGCTACCCGTGGATATCTTTCAGCTCAGCAGTGAGCAGGGGCCACTCTCCCTAGGTTGGTTCGATGAATGGAGCGGCGGCGGTTTTCTAGTAGTGCCTGTTATTGCGGCTTTCTTGTTGATTGCATCCTATCTTTGGATGCGTCCGAGCCCTTCCAAAGCCTCTGTTCTGCTGACCTTAGCCGCCGTTCTCGGAACCATTCCACCACTCCTGGTCATCGGGCGCGCGTTCTTCCCGTTTTTTGATGACTCTTCGGTTCTTGCCGCCCCCATCGGTCCTGGCGCACTCGGCATCTGGCTTTATGTCTTTGGTCTCGGCTTCCTGGTGTGGAAGGCGTTGACGCTGCTGTCGCAGGCGGCCTCGCAGCGGGAGGCGCCGCGCGCCCTTGGCCTTTTGGTGCCGGCGCTCTTCGGGGCCTGGCTGATCTACCTCTGGCAGGTGCTGGTGACCGGCTTCGGCGTGCCCTCGGTGCTGCTGCCGGCGCCCTCGCTCATCGCCCAGGTTTTCGCTGCCTCCACCCACACCCTCTGGGCCGACTTCTACCAGACCTTCCTGAAGTCGGTGCTTTCGGGCTTCGCGCTCGGTTGCGGCAGCGGCTTCCTGGTGGCGCTGCTGGTGGACCGGGTGCCCTTCCTGCAGCGCGGCCTGCTGCCGCTCGGTAACTTCGTCTCGGCGCTGCCCATCGTCGGCGTGGCGCCGATCATGGTCATGTGGTTCGGTTTCGATTGGCAGTCCAAGGCGGCGGTGGTGGTCATCATGACCTTCTTCCCCATGTTGGTGAATACCATCGCAGGGCTGCACGCCACCCAGGCCATGGAGCGCGACCTCATGCGCTCCTACGGGGCCAGCTACCTGCAGACCTTAATCCGAGTACGGCTGCCCAATGCGCTGCCCTTTATTTTCAACGCCCTCAAGATCAACTCCACCCTTGCGCTGATCGGCGCGATCGTGGCCGAATTCTTCGGCACGCCCATCGTCGGCATGGGGTTCCGCATTTCCACGGAGATCGGCCGCATGAACGTGGAGATGGTCTGGGCGACCATCGCGGTGGCCGCGGTCGCCGGGTCCCTGTTTTACGGCCTGCTGGCGCTTGCCGAGCGGGCCACCACCTTCTGGCATCCGTCCTACAGATAACAGGGGAATAACAAAGGGGGCGTGGCCGGCGATGAGGCGAAGAAGCCTGCTTAACATAAGAACGAACCTTCATAAGAAGAGGAGAGGCGTAATGAGTAAATTCTACAGGAAAGCTCTGGGCGCGGCGGCGGGGGCGGGACTGCTGCTGGCCGCGGGCAGCGCCGCGGCGGCGGACGCCGTGACCATTCAGCTCAAGTGGGTCACCCAGGCCCAGTTCGCCGGCTACTACGTGGCTCAGGATAAGGGCTTCTACAAGGAAGCCGATCTCGACGTCACCATCAAGCCGGGCGGCCCGGACATCGCTCCGCCGCAGGTCATCGCCGGCGGCGGCGCCGACGTCATCATCGACTGGATGCCCTCCGCCCTGGCCTCGCGCGAGAAGGGCGTGCCTCTGGTGAACATCTCCCAGGTCTTCGAGAAGTCGGGCATGATGCTGACCTGCCGCAAGGACAGCGGCATCACGTCGCCGAAGGACTTTCCCGGCCACACCCTGGGCGTCTGGTTCTTCGGCAACGAGTATCCCTTTCTGTCGTGGATGGCCAAGCTCGGCATCCCGACCGAAGGCGGCAATGATGGCGTGACGGTATTGAAGCAGGGCTTCAACGTCGACCCGATCCTGCAGAAGCAGGCGGCTTGCGTCTCGACCATGACCTACAACGAGTATTGGCAGATCATCGACGCCGGCCTGACCGAGGAAGATCTTATCGTCTACAAGTACGAGGACCAGGGTGTCGCGACACTGGAGGACGGCCTCTACGTGCTGGAAGACAGCCTCAAGGACGCCGCTTTCGTCGATAAGATGGCCCGCTTCGTGAAAGCGTCGTTGAAAGGCTGGGACTACGCGCGCCAGCATCCCGACGAGGCCGCGGAGATTGTGCTCGAGAATGACGCCACCGGCGCCCAGACCGAGAAGCACCAGAAGCGCATGATGGGTGAGATCGCCAAGCTGCTGGGCAGCGAGAAGCTGGGATTCCTCGACCCGGCCGACTACGACCGCACGGTGGATACCTTGCTCTCCAACGAGTCGACCCCGGTGATCACCAAGAAGCCGGAAGGCGCCTGGACCCACGAAGTTTGGGAAAAGGCCATGGGGATGTAGCTGATCCCGGAGAACCGATTGGCAAACCCGGACCGAGGTTCGGGGGGAGGGGGGAGCGCCGGGGCGCTCCCCCTTTTTTGCGGTGCCGCCGCGGGTGGCTGGATAGGCGCAGCCGGGCCCTTCACCCAATCGATGCGGGATCGGCGGCGGCGCTGTTAGCGCAGTTGGAGGAAGCTGCCGCCGCAGGGTTGGAGTGCGCCGAAAGATGCAAACAACGGTAGCGGAAGACCGTGCGTTGCATCGGTCGAGATTTCTTCTGCAAACAACTCCCGGCTGCTTCACCTCCTTCTCGATCTGGGTTGATACTACGCAGAGCCCGCGGTGCGGCAGGCAATGCCGCGCCCTCGGGGCAGGGGTCTTCACCTTCGCCGGATCACGGTGTGATCGGGGGGCGTCGTATGAGGAGCCTTGCCGCCGTTCTGTGCTTGCTGCTGGCCACTCCGGCCGCAGCGGATTCCTTTTATCCATCGCCTCCCGCCTATACCGAACTGCTGGCCAGGCAGCCGGATCTGGCGTTCAACGACTGGGCCACTTGGCCCCTGGACATGGGCTTGCTGCGGCGGGTCAACCGCGCTGTCAACGCAGCGATGACCTATCGGCCCGAGCGCGAAGACGTTTGGGGAGAGGGCGCGGACTGTGAAGACTACGCTCTTCGAAAACTCATCCTGCTGCTGCAGGCCGGCGTGCCGCGCGGCGCCCTGCGGCTCGCCATCGTCCGCGTCAAGGGGCGCGGCCACGCGGTGCTGGTGGTCCGCGATCTTTGGGTGATGGACAGCCTGCGTGACGATCTCATCCGTTTGGATGGCGGTGCCCTGCGGCTCGAAGCCTGGGAGGTCGAGGGTGGCCGCTGGAGCCCGGCGGGCGGCTTCGCGACCCTGGCCGAGCATATGCGTTGGGCGGGCGTGCGATAGGTGGACCGGAGATCTGCCGTTCGCGGCAACCTTGGCCACCGTCGGCCTATTGATCGGAGGAAATAATGAGTGCATTTGAATTCGCGGCGCGGGATGCCGCGACCGCGGCAGTCGATTCAGCCGCAATCGAGGCCCTGGAGCAAGACCTTCGGGGAACCGTCCTGCTCCCCGCCTCGGCGGGCTACGATGAAGCGCGGCATATCTGGAACGGGATGGTCGACCGCCGCCCGGCGATGATCGTTCGCTGCGCGGGAGCGGCCGACGTCGCGACCGCGGTGAACTTCGGCCGGGAACGCGATCTGCTCATCGCCGTGAAGGGCGGCGGCCACAATGTCGCCGGCAATGCCGTCTGCGACGGCGGCCTGATGATCGATCTTTCCGCCATGCGCGAGGTGCGCGCTGACCCGGAGCAGCGTCGCGCCCGGGCCGGCGGCGGTGCGACCTGGGGCGACTTCGATGCAGAGACGCAGGTCTTCGGCCTCGCCACCACCGGCGGCCTCATCAGCGCGACGGGGGTCGCCGGGCTGACCCTGGGCGGCGGTATCGGCTGGCTCAGCCGCTCCTATGGGTTGGCTTGCGACAACCTCGTTTCCGTTGACGTGGTGACGGCCGCGGGCGGAAGGGTGAGGGCGAGCGCGGAAGAGAACGCCGATCTCTTCTGGGGGCTCAAGGGCGGCAGCGGCAATTTCGGGATCGCCACCTCCTTCGAGTTCCGGCTGCACCCCGTCGGCCCCTTGGTCTTCGCCGGCATGACCCTCTACCCCCTTGATGCGGCGCGGGATATGCTGATCTGGTTCCGCGATTTCATGCAGCAGGCGCCCGATGCCTTGGGCGGTCTGGCGGGATTCGTTACCGCCCCCGACGGCACGCCGGCGTTTGCCCTGATCGGCGTCTATTGCGGCGAGCCGTCGCAGGGCGAGGCGGTGCTGAAGCCTCTGCGGGAAGCTCGGCGGCCCCTGCTCGACACCTTTGCGCCGTCACCCTATCGTAAGATTCAGACTCTCTTCGATGCGAGTTCGCCGCCGGGATTGCGCTACTATTGGAAGTCCAGCTTTCTGGACAGCCTGCCGGAGGAGGCGGTTGCCGTCGCGGTCGGCCGGGCCCGCGAGTTTCCCTCGCCAAACTGCAAAATCTTCGTGGAGTTTCTTGGCGGCGCCGTTTCGCGGATCCCCCGGGAGGATGCGGTCTTCGACCATCGGGACTCGCCCTACAATCTGCTGATCATCGGCGGCTGGGACGATCCGGCGCGGGACGACATCTGCCGCGCCTGGGTGCGCCAGACTTGGCAGGCCATGCGGCCCTTCGAGACGGAGGGGGTCTATGTGAATTATCTGGGGACCGAGAGCGACGAGGGTGCAGACCGCCTGGCGGCGGCCTACGGGCCGGGAAAGTACGACAGGCTGGTGGCGCTGAAGCGCAAATACGACCCGGCGAACCTCTTCAGGATGAACCAGAACATCCCGCCCGGCGCCGGATAGCGGCACGGGGGCCTTGGCGTGGTATCGCAAAAACCCCTTTTGCAGGGGTAGTTTATGTTCCCGCCGGTTCATGTATAGTCCCGGTCGCCGCCGCCCACAGCTCCGGGCTGGCGGCCAGGAGCCCCAGTACCGAATTCAGATATGCCTATCAAGATTCCCCATGACCTGCCGGCCCGCGAGTCGCTTGAACGCGAGGGCGTGCTCATCATCCGCGACACCGATGCCATCCGGCAGGACATCCGCCCGATGCGGATCGCGCTGCTGAACCTCATGCCGAAGAAGATCGAGACGGAAACCCAGATTGCCCGGGTCCTCGCCGGTACGCCGCTGCAGGTGGAGATGACGCTCTTCGCGCCGGAAGGTTATGTGCCGAAGAACACCCCGCGCGAGCATATGCTGGACTTCTACCGGCCCTGGCAGGACATCCGCGGCGAGAAGTTCGACGGCCTGATCGTCACCGGCGCGCCCATCGAACAGCTCCCCTTCGAGGAAGTGACCTACTGGGACGAGCTGTGCCGCATCTTCGACTGGTCGCTGACCCATGTGCACGGGCTCTTCGCCCTGTGCTGGGGCGGGCAGGCGGCGCTCTATCATTTCCACGGCATTCCCAAGCACCAGCTACCGGAAAAGCGCTTCGGCGTTTTCACCCACCGGGTCCTGGATCACACCTCGCTGCTGATGCGCGGGCTCGACGACGAGATCCACATTCCGGTCTCCCGGCACACGGAGAACCGCCGCGAGGACCTGGAGGGGCACGACGACCTGGAGGTGCTGATCGATTCAGACGAGGCCGGGCTTTGCCTGGTGCACGACAAGCGCCTGCGCCAAGTCTACATGTTCAATCACTTGGAATACGATTCGACGACGCTGGACGCGGAGTATCGCCGCGATCTGGAGAAAGGCGAGTCCATCTGCCTGCCGCGGCATTATTACCCCCACGACAACCCGTCGGAGCAGCCGGTCAACACCTGGCGCGGCAATGCCCATCTGCTCTATTCCAACTGGATCAACTATCTCTACCAGACCACGCCCTTCGACCTGGCGAAGATCGGGACCTAGTTCGGTAGCCGCCGTTGCCGGCGGTCTCCTCGCCTAGAGCGAGGCTTCCAGGGCCTTGATCAGCTTGTCGATCTCTTCCGGCGAGGTGTAGTGCACGAAGGAGAGGCGCAGGACGCCCGTCTCCGGATCGATCCCCAGTGCCTGAACCAGGCGGTAGGCGTAGAAGTTGCTGACCCCGGCGGCGATGCCGCGCGCGGTCAGATCTTGCAGCACGGCCTCGGCCGGCTTGTTCTTGGGATGAATGGCGACGGTCGGCGCGCGCTCGGCCGGGTCCGTGGGGCCGAGCACGCGGAGGTCGTTGCGCTGCCGCAGCCAGTCGAGCAGCGGGGCCAGCAGCGCCTTCTCCTGCGCTTCCATCAGGCTGTGCACCCGGCGGCCGCGCTCGGCAGCCTCGATCACCCTGTTGTCCGGGCCATCGAAGTGGTGATCGTGCAGGGCGTCGAAGTAGTCGGCGATGCCGGCGGAAGCGGCGATCTGCGCGTGGTCCGGGCCGGCGGGCGTCAGGCGCTTCAGGACGCTGCCGGCGTTGAAGAAGTGCGCCTGGTTGGGCAGGCGTTCGGCGAGCTCCTTCCTCACCACCATGAGGCCCTGGTGCGGCCCATAGGTCTTGTAGAGCGAGAAGAGGTAGATATCGGCGCCCAGGGCCTTCACGTCGGGAAAGCCGTGCGGGGCGTAGGAGACGCCGTCGACCACGGCGACGGCCCCGGCGGTCTGCACCTTGGCGCAGATCTCCGCCACCGGATTGATGTGGCCGACGATGTTGGAGCAGTGCGGGAAGGCGACCAGCTTGGTCTTCTTGGTCAGCACTTCGTCGAGGTCGGCCAGATCGAGGCGGCCGCTTTCCGGGTCCACCTGCCACTCGCTGACCACGATGCCGCTGTCCGCCAGACGCCGCCAGACGCCGGAGTTGGCCTCATGGTCCTGGTTGGTGACCACGATCTCGTCGCCCTCGTCCAGCATCTCCCTGAAGGCCTGGGCCAGCACGTAGGAGTTCTGGCTGGTCGAGGGCCCGAAGTGGACCTCGTCGGTGGCGACGTTCAGGTAGCCGGCCAGCCGCGCCCGTGCTTCGTCCATCTCCTCGCCCGCGCGCCTGGAGGCCGGGAAGGGGCCATAGGGCTGCACCTTGGTCTCCCGGTAAAAGCGGGTGAGCCGCTCGATCACCGGCCCGCAGGCATAGGACCCCCCGGCATTCTCGAAGAAGGCCCAGTCCTTCAGAGAGGGCTCGGAAAATGCGGGGAACTGGGAACGGACGAAGGAAAGATCGAGGATGGGCAAGGGGGAGTTCCTTGAATGGGGGCTATTTCAGGAAATCGATAGCCGGATTCCCCAACACCTTCAACTGTGCCTTCACCGGCGGGGTTTCGGCAATCACCTTGCCGCGGCGGATGACGGCGAGGCGGGCGGGTTTCAGGCGCAGGGCCTCGAGCACGTCCCGGGCCTGCAGGATCACCATGTCGGCGTGGCAGCCGGGGGCGAGGCCGTAGCCCTCCAACTGCATCACCCTGGCGCCGTTCTCGGTGACGGCGGCGAAGCAGGCCTGCTGCTCGGCGACGCCGGTCATCTGGCCGACGTGGAGGCCCATGTGCGCGACCTCGAGCATGTCGTGGCTGCCCAGGGAGTACCAGGGGTCCATGACGCAGTCGTGGCCGAAGGCGACGTTGATGCCCTCCCGCAGCAGTTCCTTCACCCGGGTCATGCCGCGGCGCTTGGGGTAGCTGTCGTGGCGGCCTTGCAGGGTGATGTTGATGAGCGGGTTGGCGACGGCATGAACCTCCGCCTCCTTCATCAGCGCCATCAGTTTGGTGACGTAGTAGTTGTCCATGGAGTGCATGGAGGTGAGGTGGGAGCCGGTGACGCGGCCCTGCAGTCCCAGGCGCTGCGTCTCAAAGGCCAGGGTCTCGATGTGGCGCGACAGGGGATCGTCGGACTCGTCGCAGTGCATGTCGATCATGAGGCCGCGCTCGGCGGCGACCTCGCAGAGCAGGCGCACCGAAAAGGCCCCGTCGGACATGGTGCGCTCGAAATGCGGGATGCCGCCCACCACGTCGACGCCCTTGTCGAGGGCGCGCTTCAGGTTCGCCGGCGACTTGCCGTAGCGCAGGTAGCCGTCCTGGGGAAAGGCGACGAGCTGCAAGTCGATCCAGTCCTTGACCTCCTCGCGGACTTCCAGCAGCGCGTCGACAGCCAGCAAGCGGTCGTCGCAAATATCCACGTGGCTGCGGATCGCCAGCGTGCCGCGGGCGATGGACCAGCGGCAGAGGGCCAGCGCGCGTTCCTTGATGGCCGCGAGGGTCAGGTCGGGCTTCAGCTCACCCCAGAGGGCGATGCCTTCCAGCAGGGTGCCGCTCTGGTTCAGGCGCGGCAGGCCGAGGCTGAGGGTCGCATCCATGTGGAAGTGACTGTCGACGAAGGGCGGGCTGACCAGATGGCCGGCGGCGTCGATGGTTTCGGCCGCCTCGGCCTCGATGTTGGGCCGCACCTCGGCGATGCGGCCGTCCTGGACCGCGATGTCCTGGCCGGTCTCGCCGGAGGGCAGGGTGGCGTTGCGGACGATGAGATCGAGCATGGTCTCCTCCTCCTAGCGTTCGCCCTTGCGGAAGGGCACTAGTAGGGCCTTCGGGTAGGCGGCGCGCCGCGACATCACGATCATGGCGAGGATCGAGAGGATGTAGGGCATCATCAGGAAGAACTGGTAGGGGATCACGGCGGAGGAGGCCTGCTGCACGCGAATCTGCAGGGCCTCGAAGGCCGCGAAGAGCAGGGCGCCGGCCAGCGCCTTGCCGGGCCGCCAGGAGGCGAAGATCACCAGGGCGATGCAGATCCAGCCGCGCCCGTTGATCATCCCGATGTAGAAGGCGTCGAAGACCGAGATGGTGAGGAAGGCGCCGCCCACGGCCATGAAGGCGCTGCCCAGCATGACGGCACAGGTGCGCAGGCGGTGCACGTCGATGCCCTGGGCCTCCACCGCCATGGGGTTCTCGCCCACCATGCGCAGAGCCAGGCCGAGCGGCGTGCGGTAGAGGCCATAGCCGACGATGGGCACCAGGACGAAGGCCAGGTAGGTGAGCGGGCTCTGGGTGAAGAGCACTTCGCCGATGTAGGGGATTTCCGAGAGGCCGGGAATAGGGAAGGGCTTGAAAGGATCGATCTTCGGCGGCGTGGTGACGTCGGGCAGCAGCATGCGGAAGGCGAAGTAGCTGAGCGAGGCGGCCAGCAGGGTGATGCCGATGCCGGTGACATGCTGCGACAGACCCAGGTAGACGCTGAAGACCGCGTGCAGCAGCCCGAAGAGGGCGCCGGCCGCCGCAGCCACCAGCACCGCCGTCCAGAGATCGCCGCCCTGATAGACCCACATCCAGGCGACCATGGCGCCCATGGTCATGATGCCCTCGATGCCCAGGTTGAGAACGCCCGCGCGCTCGCAGATCAGCTCGCCCAGGGTGCCGAAGATCAGCGGCGTGGCCATGCGCACCAGCGCGCCCCAGAAGCCCAGCGTGACGAAGATGTCGAGCAGTTCCATCGCGCTGGCTCCCTACCGCAGCCGCGGCCGGAAGCGCACGAAGAGCACGCTCGCCAGCACCAGCAGCAAGGCCGTGGCGGTCAGCACGTCGGCCAGGTAGTTGGAGATCGACATGGCCCGGCTCATGGCGTCGGCGCCGTTGTAGATGGCGGCGATGAAGATGGCCGAGAGGATGACGCCCAGGGGGTGCAGGCCCGCCAGCATGGCCACGGCGATGCCGGTGTAGCCGAAGCCCGGCGAGATATCGAGGGTGAGGTATCCTTTCAGCCCCGCCAGCTCGCAGACTCCGGCCATGCCTGCAAGGCCGCCGGAGAGCAGGGCGGTGCGCAGCACCGTGGCGCCGATCGGCATGCCGGCGAAGGCCGCCGCATCGGGATTGTAGCCGACGGCGCGGATCTGGAAGCCCCACTTGGTGAAGCGGATGAAGGCCCAGGCGAAGACCGCGAAGGCGATAGCCCAGATGAAGCCCTGGTGCAGGCGCATGCGCGGCACCAGGGGGCCGAGCACGCCTTCGTCGATGATCGGCGCGGCCTGGGGCCAGCCCATGGCGAGCGGGTCCTTCCAGGGACCGAACAGCAGGTAGTTGGCGAAGAGCAGGACCACGAAGTTCAGCAGCAGCGTGGTCACCACCTCGTCGACGCGCAGTTTCAGTTTCAGGATCACCGGGACCAGCAGCAGCAGGCCGCCGGCGACGGCCCCCACCAGGAAGAGGAAGGGGATCATCAGGTAGGGCGGCAGGGTGACGAGGCCGGTGCCGAAATAGGTGGCGGCCAGAGCGCCGGCATAGAGCTGGCCCTCGCCGCCGATGTTCCACAGCTTGGCCCGGAAGGCCACGGCGGCGGCCAGGCCGGTGAAGATCAGCGGCGCCGCGCGGGTCAGGGTTTCGGTGAGGGCGAAGGTGGAGCCGAAAGCGCCCTTCACCAGCGCCGTGTAGGCCGGGACGATCGGCGCGCCGGCCCAGAGGATCAGCAGGGCGCAGAAGGCGAAGGCCAGGACGACGGCGGCCAGCGGCGCGGTGATGTTCAGCCAGAAGGGCACATGCGCCCGGGGTTCAAGCCGCATGGCCGCGTGCTCCTTTCCCGCGCTCGAACGCGCCGTGGCCGGACATCAGCAGGCCCAGGGTTTTCAGGTCGGCTTCCTCCACCGCCACCGGCGTGGAGAGGCGGCCCTGGTAGAGCACGGCGATGCGGTCGGACACCCGCAGCAGTTCCTCCAGATCCTCGGAGATCAGGATGATCCCGGCGCCTTGGGCGCGCGCCTCGAACAGCAGCTCCTGCACCTTGGCGGCGGCGCCGACGTCCAATCCACGGGTGGGCTGGTTGGCCAGGATCACTTTGGGCTGCTCGCTGAGGACGCGGGCCAGAATGACCTTCTGCATGTTGCCGCCGGACAGCGCCCTCGTGGTGGTGGTCGCGTCGGCGCCGCGGATGTCGAAGCGTTCGATCATCGCCTGGGCGTTGCGGCGGATGACGCCGCCTCTCAGGACTCCCAGATTGCAGAAACGCTGATCGCCGGCGGCTTCCAGAATCAGGTTTTCCTCGACGCTCAAATCGCCGATCACGCCGGTGGCGTGCCGGTCTTCGGGAATGCGCCCGACGCCCAGGCGCTGCATGGCCAGCGGCGAGGTCTCTTTGACCGGCTGGCCGAGGATCTCGAAGGCGCCCTCGTCGGGCAGGGCGGTGCCGGAGATGAGCGCGGCCAGCGCCCCCTGGCCGTTGCCCGAGACGCCGGCGATGCCCAGGATCTCGCGCCCGCAGAGCAGGAGGTGCAACTCGTCCAGCAGGGCCTTGCCCCGGTCGTTGCGCAGCGTTACGCCCGCCATTTGCACCACCACCGGGCCGAGCGGCTGCGGTTTGCGCTCCGGCATCTCGATGGCGTGTCCCACCATGGCCTCGGCCAGGGCCTCCTTGCTGGTTTCCGCGATGGGGAAGTCGGCCACCAGCTTGCCCAGGCGCAGCACCGCCACCCGGTCGGCCACGGCCATGACCTCGTTCAGCTTGTGGGAGATGAAAATGATGGAGAGCCCCTCGGCCACCATGGTTTTCAGGGTGGCAAAGAGGGTCTCGACCTCCTGCGGCGTCAGTACCGCGGTCGGCTCGTCCAGGATCAGTACGCGGGCGCCGCGGTAGAGCGCCTTCAAGATTTCTACCCTCTGACGCTCACCGACCGAAAGGTCGCGCACCAGGCGCTTGGGGTCGACGCTGAGGCCGAAGTGCTCCGCCAGCTCGGCGATGCGCCGGCGCGCCTTTCCGGTGTTCTGGCGCGGCGCGAGCAAAGGTTCCGTGCCGAGCACGATGTTGTCCAGCACCGTCAGGTTCTCGCCCAGGGTGAAGTGCTGGTGGACCATGCCGATGCCGGCGGCGATGGCGGCCTTGGGCGAACCCGCGGGCAGGCGCTTCCCGAAGGCTTCGATGTGCCCCTCGTCGGCGACGTAGTGGCCGAAGAGGATGGACATCAGGGTGGTTTTGCCGGCGCCGTTCTCGCCCAGCAGGGCCAGGATCTCGCCGGGCATCAGGTCCAGCGAGATGGCGTCGTTGGCGGTCAGTCCGCCAAAGCGCTTGGAGATGCCGTTCAGGCGCAGAACCGGCTGGGCGCCGGCGCCCAGCGGCGCGGTGTCATCGACTGCTGGCATTGCCAGTTCCCCCTGGCCCCGAGGTTCCGGGGCATCTGCCGCCCAATCATAGCGCAAGCGTGACGGAGCGGCACCGTTCTATCGGCGCCGCCCCGAATTTGATCCGCCTTCGGCCGGAATGCTGGCCCTAGAAGGTCGATTTCGGCTCGTCGTCGTTGATCTCGACCACCAGGTCGCCGCCCTTGATCTGGGCCGCCAGGGCGTCGATCTTGGCCTTGGTTTCCGCCGGAATCTTGTCCTCGAACTCGTAGAAGGGCGAGAGGGAGGCGCCGCCCGCCTTCATCATCGTCCATTCCTTGTAGTTCTCGGCCTTGAAAGTGCCGGCCTTGACCTGAGCGATGGCGTAGTCGATGGCCGGCTCCATGTGCCACAGGGCGGAAGCCACCACCACGTCGGTGCCGTTCTCCAGCTTGTTCATGTCGTTGACGTTGCCGAAGGCGACGATGCCCTTCTCACGGGCCGCGTCGACCACGCCCGCACGCTCGGCATAGAGCACGTCGACGCCGGACTCCACCTGGGCGAAGGCGAACTCCTTGGCCTTCGGCGGGTCGTACCAGGAGCCGATGAAGGAGACCTTGAACTCCACGTCGGGATTGACCGACTTGGCGCCCGCCATGAAGGCGTGGAACAGGCGGTTGACCTCGCCGATGGGGAAGCCGCCGACCATGCCGATCTTGTTGGTTTTCGTCATGGTGCCGGCCACCACGCCCATCAGGTAGCAGGGCTCGTGGATCCAGTTGTCGAAGACCGAGAAGTTGCTGCCGTGCTCGACGCCCGGATCGCCCATCAGGAAGGCGATCTTGGGATAGTCGTCGGCCACCTTGCGCGCTTCGCGGCTGATCCCGAAAGCCTCGCCGACGATCAGGTCGACGCCGCCTTCCGCATACTCGCGCATCACGCGGACGTAGTCGGTGTTCGGCACCTTCTCGGAGAAACTGTACTCGATCTCGCCGCGCTTCTCGGCAGCGGCCAGCGCACGGTGCAGGGTGCCGACCCACTTCTGCTGGATCGGCACGGTGTAGATGCCCGCCACCTTGATCTTTTCCTGGGCCTCAGCCGGCTGTCCGGCCAGGCCCAGTACCACTGCGGCCGCGGCGGCCAGTCCGACGGCCTTCAGGACCCCGCGCCGGCCCGTCTTGCCGTCACCTGCGAAGAACCCGCTTTTTCTCGTCGAAAACGTCATGCCCCCTGTCTCCCGTTTTTTTGAAGTTGCTTATCTCAGTATACAGCCAGCCTACATGCGATCGACAGCCACCGGTGTCTTGGCTTCGCGCTGGCGCTTCACGGCCTCGTAGTAGGGTGCGAAGGTCGGGCGGTCGATGTAGCGCCCGGCGCCGCGTTCGGTGCGGATGTCGCCGTCCTGGTAGACCACCTTGCCTTGGCTGATGGTGACGGTGTTGATGCCCTTGACGGTCATCCCCTCGAAGATGTTGTAGTCCACGTTCTGATGGTGCGTGTCCTTGGAGATCGTACGCTCCTTCTCCGGGTCCCAGATCGCGATGTCGGCGTCGGCGCCGACGGAGATCGAGCCCTTGCGCGGATAGATGTTGAAGATCTTGGCCGCGTTGGTGGAGGTGATCGCGACGAACTCGTTCATCGTCAGACGGCCCGAGTTGACGCCGTGGTGCCAGAGGACGTGCATGCGGTCCTCGACGCCGCCGGTGCCGTTGGGGATCTGCGTGAAGTTGTTGTGGCCCATGCGCTTCTGCGGGGCGCAGAAGCAGCAGTGGTCGGTGGCCGTGGTCTGCAGCATACCGGCCTGCAGCCCGCGCCACAGCGCCTCCTGGTGCTCCTTGGGGCGGAAGGGCGGGCTCATGACGTGGGCCGCCGCGGTGTCCCAGTCCGGGTCGCGGTAGACCTCGTCGTTGACCAGCAGGTGGCCGGCCAGGACCTCGCCGTAGACCCGCTGGCCCTCGTTGCGCGCCCGGGTGATGGCCTGCAGGGACTCCTTGCAGGAGTTGTGGACGATGTAGAGCGGCACGTCGAGCACCTGGGCCACGCGGATGGCGCGGTTGGCGGCCTCGCCCTCGACCTCCGGCGGGCGGGACAAGGGGTGGCCCTCCGGCCCGGTGATGCCGAGCTTCAGGATCTCGTTCTGCAGGTGGAAGACCAGCTCGCCGTTCTCGGCGTGGACGGTGCAGATGGCGCCCAGCTCGCGCGCTCGGCTGAAGGAGTTCACCAGCACCTCGTCGTCGGCCATGATGGCGCCCTTGTAGGCCATGAAGTGCTTGAAGGAGTTCACGCCGTGTTCGGTCGTGAGGGTCTTCATGGCCTCCTTCACGGTCTCGTCCCACCAGGTGATGGCGACGTGGAAGGAGTAGTCGCCCGCCGCCTTCTCGGCCCAGCCGCGCCAGGTGTGGTAGGCCTCCATGACGTCCTGTTGGGGACTGGGGATCACGAAGTCGATGATCATGGTGGTGCCGCCGACCATGCCCGCGGTGGTGCCGGAGAAGAAATCCTCCGAGGCCACGGTGCCCATGAAGGGCAGCTCCATGTGGGTGTGCGGGTCGATGCCGCCGGGCAGCACGTAGGCACCGCCGGCGTCGATCACCTCGGCGTCGCCCGGAGCCTCCAGGGACTCGCCGATGGCCACGATCTTGTCGTCCTGCGTCAGCACGTCGGCCCGATAGGAATGGTCGGCGGTGACGACGGTGCCGCCCCGGATCAAGATGGCCATGGTGGATGTCCCTCCTAGGTCCCTGTTTCTTTTTGCCACGAGCGGCGCCTCCGATGCGCGTTCCGCGCGGCGTCGCTCTTGTCCCTGCCGGCAAGCCCGGGCCGTTCGAGGGCCTCTCAGAAACTTGTCCGTTTGGTCAATTTTGCACCATGTCGCGGGGCGATGCGAGTCCGCTTTTTGGCGGTAAAGCCCTTTTCTTCTCCCGCTTACACGCCCGCGAACGGCTTCGTGGCGAAGAAGCCCTTGCAAGAGAACCTGACCGGATGGTCAAATCCTTCGCGGCGGGCCCGTGTCCGCCGCCGCGAAGACGCGTTACGAAAGACGCCGAAGACAAACTGGGAGACTGACAGATGGCGACGGTGAGGGCGGGCCTCATTCAGATGGCCTTGAAGGCGGAAACCGGCGAAAGCCCCGAGGCGATCCGCGACAAGATGAACGAGGCGCATCTGCCGTTGATCGACGAGGCCGGCAAGAAGGGCGTGCAGGTTCTCTGCCTGCAGGAGGTCTTCAACCAGCCCTATTTCTGCCCCAGCCAGGACGCCAAGTGGTACGGCGCGGCGGAGAAGATCCCCGATGGGCCCACGGTGAAGCTGATGCAGGAGTACGCCAGGAAGCACTCCATGGTCATCGTGGTGCCGATCTACGAGGAGGATATCACCGGCGTCTACTACAACACCTGCGCGGTGATCGACGCCGACGGCAGCTACCTGGGCAAGTACCGCAAGACCCACATCCCCCAGGTCGCCGGCTTCTACGAGAAGTTCTTCTTCAAGCCCGGCAACTCCGGCTGGCCGATGTTCCAGACGGCCTACTGCAAGCTGGGCGTCTACATCTGCTACGACCGCCACTTCCCGGAAGGCTGGCGCGCCCTGGCCTTGGCGGGGGCCGAGTACATCGTCAATCCCTCGGCCACCGTGGCCGGCCTCAGCCAGTACCTCTGGAAACTGGAGCAGCCGGCCTCCGCCGTCGCCAACGGCTGCTACATCGGCGCGGTGAACCGTGTCGGCACCGAGGCGCCCTGGAACATCGGCAAGTTCTACGGCTCCAGCTACGTGGTCGACCCGCGCGGCGAGTTCCTGGTGGAGGCCAGCGAGGATCAGGACGAGCTGGTCACCGCCGACATGGACATGGACAAGGTGCGCGAGGTCAGGAACCTCTGGCAGTTCTTCCGCGACCGCCGGCCGGAGGCCTACGGCCCGCTGACGCAGATCTGAGGCGGGTCGGGATAAGCTCTTTTTCGTGCTTTCTTCTGGACTTGGGGGCGTGCATTTCTTGTGCTCGCCCGCTTCGGCGTTAAGTCCGAAGTAATGGGAAATCGTTCACGAGGAGAGAAGCAAGAAATGCGCAGTATCATCCTGGCCGCCGCGCTGACTCTGGTAGCCGGCCCGGCCCTGGCCGGTGAAACATCCGCCCCCGAAGGTGCCGAGCTCTATTTCATCTCACCGCAGGACGGCGCCACGGTCTCCTCGCCGGTCACCGTGCGCTTTGGGCTGAAAGGTATGGGCGTCGCTCCGGCCGGCACCGAAAAAGAGAAGACCGGCCATCATCATCTGCTGATCGATGCCCCGGCGCCCGGCGGTGCGGCGCTGAACGAGCCGATCCCCGCCGACGACCATCACAAGCATTTCGGCGGTGGCCAGACGGAGACCGGCATCGAGCTGGCGCCGGGGGAGCATAGCCTGCAGCTCGTGTTGGGGGACTGGAGCCACATCCCGCACAACCCGCCGGTCATGTCGGAGCGAATCACCATCACGGTGAAATAGCCGCGCCAGGTCCGGCCAAGCCGGAAGGCGGTGCCGGAGGCGGCCTCTTTGCGTGGAGCCTCCGGACCGCCGTTTCCGGTTTTACTCCCCGTAAAACAGTCATTTACGTGAATTGATCGTCCGGCGGCAGGCTGTGCGAAGTGATCCGCCGCTTCACCCTAGGTTTGCCATGCAAAATGCGGTAGTTTCAATAATTATGGCCGCAGTTGGGGACGATTATGACTACCGATGGCCGCAAAAAACGATTTGTTATCGAACTAATTAAGCCGTCGCACTATGACGACGACGGCTATGTCATTCAGTGGGCCAAGGCCTGGGTGCCGTCCAATACGCTGTCCAGCCTCTATGGCATCACCCTGGACGTGATCGACCGCAAGCTGCTGGGCGACGATGTCGAAGTGGTCCTCAACGGCTACGACGAAACCAATACCATCATCCCGATTCCGGAAATCACCGAGCGCCTCAAGGCGCCGGACACCACCGGCGTGGTCTGCCTGGTCGGGGTGCAGTCGAACCAGTTCCCCCGCGCCCTCGACATCGCCCGCCGGTTCCGCGCCGAGGGGCTTCAGGTCGCCATCGGCGGCTTTCATGCCAGCGGCTGCATCGCCATGCTGCCGGAGCTGCCGCCGGACCTGCAGGAAGCGCTCGACCTGGGCATCACGCTTTATGCCGGCGAGGGCGAGGGGCGGCTGCACGAGTTCTATCTCGATGCCCTGAAGGGCGAGCTGAAACCGATCTACAACTACATGAGCGACCTGCCGGGCATGGACGGCCAGCCGACGCCCTATCTGCCGGAGGCCATGGTGCGGCGCTACGGCGGCTCGGTGGCCTGCTTCGACGCCGGGCGCGGCTGCCCCTTCCAGTGCTCCTTCTGCACCATCATCAACGTCCAGGGCCGCAAGTCGCGCTTCCGCGAGGCCGACGACGTGGAGCGCCTGGTGCGTGCCAACATCGAGCAGGGCATCTGCCGCTTCTTCATCACCGACGACAACTTCGCCCGCAACAAGAACTGGGAAGCGATCTTCGACCGGCTGGGCGACCTGCGCGAGGAGACCGGCCTGCCGTTCTCCATCATCATCCAGGTCGACACCCTGTGCCACAAGATCGAGAACTTCATTCCCAAGGCCAAGCGGGCCGGGGTGGCACGGGTCTTCATCGGGCTGGAGAACATCAACCCCGACAACCTGATGGCGGCCAAGAAGCGGCAGAACCGCATCACCGAGTACCGGGCCATGCTGCAGGCTTGGCGCGAGCAGCAGATCCTGACCTACGCGGGCTACATCCTGGGCTTTCCGGCGGATACGCCGGAGAAGATCGTCCACGACATCGAGGTCATCAAACGCGAGCTGCCCATCGATATCCTGGAGTTCTTCTGCCTGACGCCGCTGCCGGGCTCGGAGGATCACAAGAACCTCTACATCAAGGGCGTCCCCATGGACCCCGACATGAACATCTACGACCTGGAGCACGTCTGCACCGGGCATTCGCTGATGTCGAAGGAGGAGTGGCAGGGCATCTACAACAAGGCCTGGGAGCTTTATTACTCCGAGGAGCACCTGGAAACGCTGATGCGGCGCATGGTCGTCAGCGGCAACAAGCCGGAGCGCATCTGGGCCCACGCCCTGCAGTTCGCCGGCTGCATCCGCTACGAGAAGGTCCACCCGCTGCAGGGCGGTTACTTCCGCCGCAAGGTCCGCACCCAGCGCCGCTCCGGGCTGCCGCTGGAATCGCCCTTGGTCTTCTATCCGCGCCGCCTGTGGGAGATGGTCACGACCTACGGCCCCTTCGCCTGGTTCGCCCTGCGGCTCTGGCTCAAGTGCCAGCAGATCAAGCGCGACCCGGCGACCCAGAGCTACAGCGACCTTGCCCTGACACCGGTGACCGACCATGGCGAGGACGAGGAACTGGAGATGTTCGCCCATACCGAAGCGGCCCAGGCCGCCGTCGCCAAGGCGCACAAGGAGACCGAGGCGCGCGAGAAGCACGCCAAGCAGGCCGCCGACGCGGCGGAGTGACTCTCAAACCCCGGCCCTTTCCCAATTCGTTGCCGCGCCGCGGCAAAGCGGATAAGAACCCTCTGGGCAGAAGCTGAAAGAGGGCGCCATGGAGCTGTCGATCTTCGATCTCATCGCCGTCCTTTTCGGGCTGGTCGCGCTTTTCGGCTACATCAACCACAAGGTCCTGGGCCTGCCGCACTCCATCGGCCTCATGGTCATCGCCCTGGGCGCCGCTCTCACCTTGGTGGCTTTCGAGCTGGTCTTCCCGGCGACGGATGTCGACGGTCCGGTCACCGCCGCGCTGCGCCAGGTCGATTTCGACGATACCCTGCTGAAGGGGATGTTGAGCTTCCTGCTCTTCGCCGGCGCCCTGCACGTCGATCTCACGGCGCTGCGCAGCCGTCTGGCGGCCATCACGGCCATGGCGACCCTGGGCGTGCTGATCTCCACCTTCGTCGTGGGTACCTTGGCGTGGCTGGTCTTCGGCCTGTTGGGTCTGGAAATCCCCTTCATCTGGGCCCTGGCTTTCGGTGCGCTCATCAGCCCCACCGATCCGGTGGCGGTGCTGGGCGTCCTCAAGACCATCAAGGTCCCGGCTTCGGTGGAGGCCAAGATCGCCGGCGAATCGCTCTTCAACGACGGCGTCGGCGTGGTGGTCTTTCTCATCGTGGTGGCCATCGCCGCCGGTGGGCCGCACGCCGAGGTCGGCCCCCTGGAGGTGGCGCGGCTCTTCGCTCAGGAAGCCGGGGGCGGGGCCGTGCTGGGCGCCGTCGCCGGCTACATCGCCTACCGCGCCCTGGGCAGCCTGGACGAGCACAATCTGGAGATCATGATCACGCTGGCCCTGGTGACGGTGACCTATGCCCTGGCCCACTTGATTCACGTCAGCGGGCCGCTGGCGGTCGTGGTGGCGGGGATTTTCATCGGCAACCACGGCGTCGCCTACGCCATGAGCGAGAAGACCCGGGAGCACCTGCTGAACTTCTGGGAGCTGCTGGACGAGATCCTGAATTCCCTGCTGTTCCTGTTGATCGGCCTGGAGGTTCTGGTGGTGCGCGTCGACCTGATCTCCGCCGAGGCGGCGCTGCTGGCCATCCCCATCGTCCTGCTGGGGCGCTTTTTCGGCGTGTCGATCCCGCTCACCCTGCTGTCGCTGCGCCAGAGCTTCACCAAGGGCGCCATTCCGGTGCTGGTCTGGGGCGGCCTGCGCGGCGGCATCTCCGTCGCCCTGGCGCTGTCCTTGCCGGAAGGCCCGGAGAAGGCGCCGATCCTCGCCATCACCTATGCCGTGGTGATCTTCTCGATCATCGTCCAGGGACTGACCTTCAGGGCCGTGGTGAAACGGTCCTTGAAGGGGGACGCCTAGAGCAGGCCAGGGCGCCTAGCTCTCGTAATACAGGTCTTCGACCTTCACCCAGGCACCGTCGCCGGAACGGCAGGCGATGGCGCGGGACTTCTGCTCGACATCGTTGGCCACCTTGGACGCCAGGTACTCCCGGCACCAGTGGTTCGATTTGCTGCGGTAGGTGCGCACCGGCACGACCTGGCCATGGGCGCCGCTGTCGGGGTTTTCCCAGGCCACCGGCTGACCGGAGGCCGAGTGCTCCAGGGCCTGCGAAATGGCGGCGGCCAGAACGCGCTGGTCCTCCGCCTGGCGGGCGGCGACCGCTTCCAGCTCGCTGCGCAGCCGGTATTCTCCGGCCAGGTAGCCGGTCAAGGAGCCGACCACGGCCAAGGCTATGGCGGCGGCGAGGGCGAAGCGTATGGAAGGGACAGTCCTGCGTTGCCGCCGCGCCCGCTCGGAAAAGCCGCGGTCGATGGCCCCGAGCAGCGCCACGGGCGGCGGGGCCTCGGCGGCCTCCTGATAGGCGGCGCGGAGCAGGGCGCGATCGTCATGCAGGGCGCGGACCCGGGCCAGAGCATCGGGGTCCTGCTTCAGGCGGCCCGCGACGTCGGCCATGGCCTCGGGCGCCAGTTGGCCGTCGACATAAGCGTCGATGGTTTCGGGATCGAGACGCTTGCTCATTTCGCGCCCTCTTCCAATTGAGATTCCGTGTGATCCTGCCGCGCTGCGGCGGCGGGGGGTTCGTCGGACAGATGCTCGCGCAATGCCGCTCTCGCACGCCCCAGACGGCTGGTTACCGTGCCGATCGGCAGGCCGGTAATGGCGGCGACATCCTTGTAGGAACGCCCTTCGACACAGACCAGCAACATGATCGTCCGCTGATCGTCGGGCAGACGCTCGACGAAGCGGCGCACGGCCTCCAGGGCGGCGCGATTCTCCTGATCGCGGCGGCCGTCGCTGCTGAGCGCCAGCTCGTCGCCCAGGGTTTGCAACTTGCGGGCCCGCGCGGCGGTGTCGCGCAGAGCGTTGCGGTGAAGGTTCTGCGCGATCCGGTACATCCAACTGTCCAGCCGGGTGCCGATTTCCCACTTATCGAGGTTGGCGATCGCCCGCTCGCAGGTGGCCTGAACCAGGTCGTCCCCGTCGGGAATCGATCCGGTCAGTCCGTAGGCGAAACGTCGCAGTTGTGGCAAGACGGCGATCATTTCCTTCCTGATGCCCTCGTCCAAGCGTTGTTCCCTCCGCCAGCAATGCGCGCCCGGCCCGCGATGCCGCTCTCCAACGTTCCAACAACACCCGGGGGCGCAGTTTCATCCCTCCGGAGTGGACAATTTTCCGATGTGAAGCAACTTTTTTCCAGATTATCGACGGAATCGGGATGAAATGGCAGACTTGCGGGTTATTGATGTATTCCGGGGCTCTCCGCGGGCGCCCCGCTTCACCCCTGGCAGAGGGATTCGTTGCCATGAAACGCCGGAATAAGGTCATTTTGACCCGTCTGATGGCGACCACCAGTATCGTCGCCCTGACGCTGACGGCCGCGCCGGTCGTCTTGGACCCCGATATTGGCGGCGCCGGCCTGAGTTACGCGGAATCCGGGAGTTCCTGTTTTCTGGCCGGCACCAAGGTGCTGATGGCCGACGGCAGCCAGCGGCCCATCGAATCGCTGCGTCCCGGCGACCTAGTGCGCGGCGGGCGCGGGGGCATCAACCGCGTGGTGGCCGTCGAGACGCCGCGTTTGGGCGCCCGGAGGCTGTACGCCTTCAATGGCGGGCGGGCTTTCGTCACGGCGGAACACCCCTTCCTGACCATGGCGGGCTGGAAGGCTATCGATCCGACCGCGACGGCCCGCGAGAACGCCGCGCTAAAAGTGACGGCGCTGCTGGCCGGCGACCTGCTGACCATGGCGCGGCAGGCGGTTCCGCAGGGCGCCGCCGACAACTTGGCGCGGGATAGCGAGATCGAGTTCTGGCTGCAGCCGCTCAACAGCGTGACCGCCTGTGCCGCCGCCCCCGAGACCACGGTCTATAACTTGCTGCTCGACGGCGACCATAGTTACATCGCCGATGGCTTTGTCGTTCACAACAAAGGGGATGACGACGGTGGTGACGACGGCGGCGACGACGGTGGCGACGATGGCGGGGAAGGCGGCGACGACGGCGGCGACGACGGCGGCGATGACGATGGCGGAGAAGGCGGCGAGAGCGGCGACGACGGCGGCGAGTCGGGCGAGAGCGGCGAAGGCGGTGAATCCGGCGACGACGACGATGATGATGATGACGAAGACGAAGACGAAAGCGGTGAAAGTGGAGAGCGTGGCGGCGACGACTTTTTCCCGGGAGATCCTGGGGAGGCGAGCGATGACCTCTCGCCGGATGAAGAGGCGGACCTGATCGAGCGGGGATGGCAGTGATGGCGGTGCGCGGCAAAGCCAGCCTGGCACTGCAGTCCACGGCCGGCGCCGTCACCTTCCTGCTGCTGGGTGCCTGCGCGCAGTCGCCGTCGTCGGACCGGGGAGACCCGGTCTACGACGCTCTCGCGCCACGCGCGGAAGTGCTGGCACGCAATACGGTCCAGGAAGCTCTGGAGTCCGCGCGCAGCAAGACGACACTATCTTGGAACTATATCGAAGACGGCAGCTATGGCGAAATAACGCCCTTGCGCACCTATCGCAGCTCGGCCGGCTTCTATTGCCGGGAGTACGTCGAAGTGGTCAATGCGGGCGCGAACGGGCGGGCTCACCGGCAGCGCACGGCCTGCAGGGACGGTGATGGCTTGTGGAAGCCGATAAGATCATAGGTTGGGCCCATGCTTGCGACGATCGATGGGGTGCTGGACTGGCCTGCCCTGAAGAAAATCAGGCAGGCCATGAAAGAAGGCGAGTTCGTCGATGGCCAGAAAACCGCCGGCTTTCGCGCCAAGCGGGTCAAGCATAACGAGCAACTGAGCCCCAAGGACAGCAGCCGCAAGGTCATCGACAGAATGGTGCTCGATGCCTTGATGGGCAGTGCGGAGTTTCAGCGGGCCGCCCTGCCGAAAACCGTCCATCGTCCGCTGTTCAGCCGGTACCGCCCGGGCATGGATTATGGCCTGCACGTCGACGACGCCTTGATGGGTAACCGCGACCGGCTGCGGAGCGATCTCTCCGTCACCGTTTTTCTCAGCAGTCCGGAGGACTACGACGGCGGAGAACTGGAGATGGCCAGCCCCTACGGACCGCAGGAGGTGAAGCTGCCGGCGGGCTCGGCCGTGGTCTATCCCTCAAGCACTTTGCATCGGGTGAAACCTGTGACTGCGGGCGAGCGTCTCGCAGCGGTCACCTGGGTGCAGAGCTACGTCGCCGACCCTTCGCGGCGCGAGATGCTCTACGATGTCGATAGGGTCCGCCGCCGCCTCATGAAGGCCGACCCGGATTCCGAGGAAACGGATATCGCCTTCAAGGTCTACGCCAACCTGCTCCGCATGTGGTCGGATCCTTAAGCCCGGAAAAATTTCAGCGATCGAGTTCCCGTTGCGGGATCGTTTGCCCGCCGTGAAGTGTTGTCGAGACATCAGCCTTTTCACGAATGGGAGATCGCAAATGTCTGCCGGAAAAAGCACCACGCATATTCGGCTTCTGGCCAGCACCAGTATTCTGGGCCTCGCCCTGGCCGCGACGCCACTGTCCCTCACAATCGACTGGCAGGGAGCCGAGGTTGCCCTGCAGACCGCCGAAGCCAAGAGCTGTTTTACGGCGACAACCCTCGTGCTCATGGCCGGCGGCAGTGAAAAGCGCATCTGCGATATCAAGCCCGGAGATCACGTGATCAGCAGCTCGGGGAGGGCGAACCGCGTCGTAGCCGTGGAGCGCCCGCATCTGGCCGGGCGCAAGCTCTACGGCTTCAACGGCGGAGAAGCTTTCGTGACCGAGGAACACCCGTTCCTTACGCCGGCCGGCTGGAAATCAATCGCGCCCGCGGCAACGGCGGAAGAGAACCCCGCGCTGAAGGTGGGACGGCTCGGCTGTGGCGACCTGGTCGCCGTGGCGGTGCCGGCTTGCAATGCCGTTTCCGGCAACCTCGCCCTGGCCTGCGAACTCGATACGGTCCTGCTGCCGTTGGAGCGCATACACAGCATCGAAGCGGACCCGCAGCTTCGTGTCTACAACCTCCTCCTTGACGGCGATCACACCTACATCGCCAACGGGTTCGTTGTTCACAACAAGGGCGGCGAGTCAGGCGGCGGAGGCGATCGCGGTGGCGACGACCGCGGCGGGGGCGAGCGCGGTGGCGACGATCGCGGGGGCGGTGAGCGCGGCGACGACGATCACGGCGAGGGCGGTGAATCGGCCTCCGGAGAAGACGACGGCGATCACCGTGGCCGGGGCCGTGGCCGCGGCCGTGGTCAGGGCCGCGGAGGCGATGACATCGCCGGCGAACACGGCGAACACGGCGAGCACGGTGAACATGGGGAGCACGGCGAAGCGGGCGAAGACGGGGAGTTGGTCGAAACCGAGGACGGCGACGATCACCGCGGCCGCGGCCGCGGCCGTGGAGCCGACGACAGCTTCACCGAACAGGAGATCGAGGGCGAGCCTCTGCCGCCGGATCAGGAAGCCACAGCCGTCGAGAACGGATGGCAGCGATAACCACAGAAGTCGCGGAAAGAGCCGCGCGCGGCCCCCTGCGCGCGGTTTCGCCGGCAGGGCCTCAGTCGGCCGGGACGGCGATGACCGCTAGGGTGTCGCCGCTCTGGACCAGGCCGGGGTAGTGCCGCCCGGCGACCACGCCGTCGCGGTAGGCGGTGTATTCGACCGGGCGCCAGCCGCTGCGGTCCAGGTCGTAGACCCTGGCGATCACGTCGCCCTCGCTGACGGCCGCTCCGAGGTCGACCATGAACTCCAGCATGCCCGCATGTTCGGAGGTGACGAAGCAGCGTTCGTCGGGCATGTCGAGCTGTGCGCTCGGCTGCATCTCTGCCTGCCCCGGCAGAATGCCGACGTGCCGCAGGACATTTCGCAAGCCGCGCTTGGCCACCGCAACGCTGTGGGGGGTGGTGCTGCCGCCGCCGCCGAGCTCGGTGGTGACGAAGATCTTGCCGCGAGCCTCGGCCTCCGTATCCAGCATGCCGACGGCATCCAGCTCCAGCATGATCATGGAGTAGGGGGCGTTGAAGGCCTGCATGGCCGCCGTACAGCGCGCCTCCAGCGCCGGGTCCTGGGGCAGGCGGTGGCTGGCCGCGTAGGGGACGAACTCCAGCGTCTTTCCGCCGGAGTGCAGATCGACGATGACGTCGGCCAGGGGTAAGAGGGCCGTGGTGACGTAGTCGGCGATCTTTTGCGTGATGGTTCCGTCAGCTTTGCCGGGAAACAGGCGATTGAGGTTGCCGCCGTCTATGGGTGAGGTGCGCCGCCCGCTGCGCACCGCCGGGTGGTTCATCATCGGCAGCAGGATCACCCGGCCGGAGATCGCCGCGGGCTCCAGGTTCAAGGCCATATCCAGCAGGGCGATCGGGCCTTCGTACTCGTCGCCGTGGTTGCCGCCGGTGAAGAGCGCCGTCGGACCGTCGCCGTTCTTGATGACGGTGATCGGGATGAGGATGGCGCCCCAGGCGGAATCGTCGCGTGAATAGGGCAGCTTCAGATGCCCATGTTGGACGCCGTCTTGGTCGAAATCTAGGGAACAGGAGATCGGATTGATGGCCATGACGTACCTGGTGTTGATGACTAGTCCTTGACGAAAAGCTTGCGCGGCACCTTGGCCAGGCAGCGCGCGCCGCTTTCGGTGATGACAATGCTCTCCGTGGTCTCGAAGCCCCAGTCGTCGAGCCATAGTCCGGTCATGAAATGGAAGGTCATCCCCGGCTGCAGTTCGGTGGTGTCGCCGGCACGCAGGCTCATGGTGCGCTCGCCCCAGTCCGGCGGATAGCTGAGGCCGATGGAATAGCCGGTGCGGTTGTCCTTCTCGATGCCGTAGCGCGCCAGCACGGCGAAGAAGGACTTGGCGATATCCTCGCAGCTACGCCCGGGCCGGGCCTCGGCAAGGCCCGCTTCCATGCCTTCCAATACGGCCTTTTCGGCTTCGATGAAGTTCGGCGTCGGCTTGCCGAGGAAGACCGTGCGCGACAAGGGACAGTGGTAGCGCCGGTAGCAGCCGGCGATCTCGAAAAAAGTTCCCTCGCCGGACTGCAGGGGACGATCATCCCAGGTGAGGTGCGGCGCCGCCGCGTCAGACCCCGAGGGCAGCAGCGGCACGATGGCCGGATAGTCGCCGCCGGTCTCTTCTGTGCCCCGGGCGCCGGCATGCAGGATCTCGGCCACCAGGTCGTTCTTGCGCATGCCCGGTTCGATCACTTCGAAGATGCGCGCGTGCATGCGCTCGACGATGCGCGCGGCATTTTCCATATAGCTCAGTTCTTGCGGGGACTTGATCGCGCGCTGCCAGTTCACCAGGGAGGTGGCATCCAGAAAGCTCGCGTTGGGCAGGCCCTTTTGCAGCGCGGCGAAGGCCGCGGCGCTGAAATAGTAGTTGTCCATCTCCACGCCGATGCGCCGCTTGTCCCAGCCGCGGCGCGCGATGATTTCCGCAAGCGCCTGCATGGGGTGCCGCTCGGTGGATTGCACGTAGTGATCGGCGTAGCTCTCGATGCGGTCCGGCGCCAGCCAGGTCGTGCGGCGGGCGCCGTTTGCGTCCTGGGAACGTCCGAACCAGACGGGGGCGTCGTCGACCGGCAGCACCACCGCCTGATGTACGTAGAACGACCAGCCGTCGTAACCGGTCAACCAAGCCATGTTGGAAGGATCGCTGACGATCAGGGCGTCGATGCCCTGGCGCTCCATCGCCTGTTGGGTCTTCTCGACACGGGCCGCGAACTCCGAGCGGCTGAAATGCAACGTCGGTACCATACTTGCTCCTGCGAGGGCGGCTGTCGCCGGAATTGGGCGGGCCGCCGGAAGGGCGGAAGTCTAGGGGAGCGCGGCCAGGTCTTGGAAGCCTCCAAGTCGGGCGCCGCTTGGATTCGGACTATCCTTCCATTGAGCCTCTGATAGCCGGCGCGGCCTTTCCGTTCGCGGCATGGATTGGCTCATGGGCGACGGCGCGCAAGAAACTCATGGAGCGGCCGGCGGCGACCCGGTGGGGCGCATCGCCAGTGCCTTGGTGGCGGAGGGGGTGGGATTCGAACCCACGATGGGCTTCCACCCATGCCAGTTTTCAAGACTGGTGCCTTAAACCACTCGGCCACCCCTCCCCCCGGGGCCCGAAGGGCCCGGAAACTTCCAGACGCCCGAAGGGCCCGGAAACTTCCAGACGCCCGAAGGGCCCGGAAACTTCCAGACGCCCGAAGGGCCCGGAAACTTCCAGACGCCCGAAGGGCCCGGAAACTTCCAGGCGCCCGAAGGGCCCGGAAGACGGCGGAGAGTTAGCAAAGCCACTGCCGCCTGCAAACCCCCAAATGGGGCAAAGCGGCTTCGTCGAACCGTCAAGGTGTTGCAGCGCAACAGGAACCGGGCCAAACTCTCCGCCGGAACAATGCGCTACAACGCAATACAGGCAATTCAGGGGATGCGGTCATGATCAAGATTTCTCGACGTCGACTTCTGGCCTCCGGCGCGGCGGCGGCCGGTGCCGCCGCCGGGGCGGGCGCGCTGCCCGGATTGGCCACGCGGGTTCTGGCGGCCGATCCCATCCGGGTCGGCGCGGTGCTGCCTTTCTCCGGCGGCCTGGAGCTCTTCGGCAACCAGGCCAAGCTGGGCCTCGATCTGGCGATGAAGGAAATCAACGACGCCGGCGGCATCCTGGGCCGCCCCCTGGAAATTCTCTACGAGGACAACAAGACCGATCCCAAGACGTCTGTGGAGAAAGCGCGCACCTTGATCGGGCGCGACGGCGCGGTGGCGCTGACCGGCCCGATCCTTTCGTCTTCGCGCGACGCCATGGCGGCGACGGTGGAACGCTCGAAGGTGCCGCTGCTCTACGCCACCAACTACGAGGGCGGCGCCTGCAGCCGCTATATCTTCTCTTTCAACACCGTGCCGAACCAGGAACTGGGCCAGTTGCTGCCCTACATGCACGAGAACTTCGGGGGCAGCACCTACTGCTTCGGGGCCGACTACGTTTGGCCGCAGCGGCAGTTCGAGACCGCGAAGACCATCATCGGCGGGCTCGGCGGCACCATCGCCGGCGAGGAGTTCACGCCCTGGGGCGTGAAGGAGTTCGCACCGGTCATCCGCCGCATCGCCGACAGCGGCGCCAAAGTGCTGCTCTTCGCGCTGCCGGGCGGCGACGGCATCACCTTCATCAAGCAGGCCGAAGCTTTCGGTCTCTTCGAAAAGGTGACGGTGGCCTTCCTGGGCTTTGCGGAAACCTACCTCGGCGCTTTCGGGCCCGGCGGCGGCCAGAACATGTGGGTGACCGTGCCCTTCGTCGCCTCCGGCACGCAGCCTGGGGTGACGGACTTCGTTGCGCGCATCCGCGCCCAGGCCGGCGGCGAGGTGCCGATCTCCCACTATGTCATGACCCACTACAACGCCGTGAACGCATTGCGCGACGCCTTGGTGCGCAAGGGCGAAGTGGGCCCCGAGGCGGTGGTTGACGGTCTGGAAGGCCTGACCGTCTCGACGCCGGCCGGGCCGGTCAGCATCGGCAGCGCCGACCATCACGTGACCCTGCCGATGTTCCTCGCCAAGACCGAGGGCAGTGGGCTGGTGACCGTCGAGGACTTGGGCCGCATCGCGCCCGAAGCGGGTTGTAGCTAGGCGGGTTGCAGCTAAACTGCCCTCTGGATCTGCCATCTGAAGGAGGCTGAGATGCCGGATAGCGCCGATATTCCTCTCCTGGCGCGCCAGGTGGCCGCCGCCTTGCCGGTGGCCCCGGTGAGCTTGCGCCTGGGCGAAGAGGCTGTAGGCCTAGTGATCGTCGACGAAGTCAACGGCTTCGCCACCGTGGGCGCCGGCAATCTGGCGCCGCCGGTGGAGAACCCGCAGGTCACGGCGATGGTCTCCGAGACCGATCGTCTGGCCCGCGCCTTCACGGGGCAGGGCTGGCCGGTGCTGGCCTTTCTCGACACCCACGTGCCGGGCAAGCCGGAGCCGCCCTATCCGCCGCACTGCGAGGCTGGGACCGGCGAAGAGGAACTGGTGCCCGAGTTGAAGTGGCTGGAAGAGGACGCCAAGGCCACCCTGGTGCGTAAGGACTGCATCAATGGCTTCGTCGGCGCGATCCGGGAGGACGGCAGCAACGCCGTGGTCGACTGGGTCAACACCAACAAGCTGCAACGTCTCCTGGTGGTCGGCATCTGTACCGACATCTGCGTCATGGACTTCGTCCTCACGCTGCTGTCGGCGCGCAACCACGACCTCATGCCCAGCCTGAAGGACATCTCGGTCTATGCCGGGGCCTGCGCCACCTACGACCTGCCCAAGGACGTGGCGGCGAACCTGGGCCTGCCGGAGACGGCGGCGCATCCGCAGGACCTCACCCACCACATGGGGCTCTATTTCATGGCCTCGCGCGGCGCGGAGATTGTCGGCGACGTCGTGCTGGCCGGCTGATCATTTTTCGATGACCGCTCTCTTGGAAGTCGCCGAGGTCGAGAAGGATTTCGGCGGCGTCCGTGCCGCGGCAGGACTGTCGCTCAGCCTTGGGGAAGGGGAGATGCTCTGCCTCATCGGCCCCAACGGCTGCGGCAAGACCACGTTGTTCAATCTGGTGACCGGGGCGCTGAAGGCCGACAGCGGCAGCCTGCGTTTCGCCGGGGAAGATCTGCGCGGCAAAGAGCCTTACGAGATCGCCCGCCTGGGCATCCTGCGTAAGTTCCAGGTGCCGGGAATCTATCCGGACTTGCCGGTGGCGGAGAACCTGACGGTCGCCCTCGTTGGCAGCGCTGATGAGGGCGAAGCGCGCCTGGCCGAGCTGCTCGACCTGGCACGGCTTGCCGACAAACGCGGCCTGCCCGCCGGCAGCCTGGCGCACGGCGAGAAGCAGTGGCTGGAGATCGCAATGGTGCTGGCGCGGCGTCCGCGCCTGCTGCTGCTCGACGAGCCGACCAACGGCATGACCCCGGCGGAGACCGCCGCCACCGTGGCCCTGATCCGCGACCTGCACGCCCGCTTCGGCTGTGCCGTCCTGGTCATCGAGCATGACATGGGCTTCGTGCGCGATCTCGGCTGTCCGGTGGCGCTGATGGTGCGCGGGCGCATCGAGCGCCGCGGCAGCTACGAGGAACTGCAGGCCGATCCCCTGGTGCGCGAGGTCTATCTCGGCGCGCCGGACCTGGAGAGCGCCTGACCATGTTGAAAGTGCGGGGGCTGGAGAGCGGCTATGGCGGCAGCCGGGTGCTGCGGGGGGTCGACCTGGACGTGGCCGAGGGCGAGAGCGTCGCCCTGCTGGGGCGCAACGGCATGGGCAAGACGACCCTGCTGAAGACCCTCATGGGCCTCTTGCCGGCGTCCAAGGGGGAGATCCGCTTCGCCGGGCAGCGCCTGGATGGCCGGCGGCCGGAGCAGGTGGCCCGCGCCGGCATGGCTTTCGTGCCCCAGGGGCGTGAGATCTTCGCCGAGCTGAGCGTCGAAGAGAACCTGCTGCTCGGCGCCATGGGGCGCGGCGGTTTGGGCGCGGCGGTACCGGAAGCGATTTACGCGCGCTTTCCCATCCTGATGGAACGCCGCCACCAGCGCGGCGGCACGCTCTCCGGCGGCCAGCAGCAGCAGCTCGCCATCGGCCGCGCCCTGGCCGGGAACCCGAAGCTGCTGCTGCTCGACGAGCCCTCCGAGGGCCTGCAGCCCTCCATCGTTTTGGAGGTCGCCGCGGCGCTGAAGCGCGAGGCGGCGGAGCAGGGGCTGACTCTCATCACCGTGGAGCAGAACGTCGACTTGGCGCTGCGCGTCGCCGGCCGCTGCCTCTTCATCGAGAACGGCGCCATTGTCGCCGAGGCCGCCAGCGAGGACCTGCGCCGCGACCCGGCCGTCCTCCACAAGCACCTGGCGATCTGAAGGGCAGGGGAAGATGGACCAGGCGCTTCTCCTGCTGCTCGATGCCGCCAACTACGTGCTGGTCATCGTGCTGGTGGCCATGGGCCTCGTCATCGTTTTCGGCCTCATGCGCGTCATCAACATGGCGCACGGCGAGCTCTTTCTTCTCGGCGCCTACACCCTGGTAATGCTGCAGCAGGCCGGCGTCTCCTACTGGGTCGGCCTCATCGCCGCGCCGCTGTTGGTCGGGTGCGTCGGGCTGCTGATGGAAGAACTGGTGATCCGCCACATCTATCACCGCTTCCTCGACACCATCCTCGCCACCTGGGGCCTCTCCATTATGATCAAGCAGGGAGTCATACTGCTGTTCGGTCCCGGCGCGCAGTCGACGGCGGCGCCTTTCGCGGCGCAGCTCGACCTGTTGGGCACAGCCTATCCGGCCTACCGCCTCTTCATCATGGGCGTGGCGCTGCTTGTCGTCGGCGGGACCTTCTACCTCTTCTTCCGCACCCGCTTCGGCCTGGCCGCGCGGGCGGTGATCGCCAACCGCGACACCGCAGCCTGCCTCGGCCTTTCGACCCGCGCCTTCGACCGAGCGACCTTCGCCTACGGCGCGGCGCTCGCCGGCCTCGCCGGCGCCGTCATGGCGCCGATCATGAGCGTCGACCCGCAGATGGGCCTCGGCTTCCTCATTCCCGCCTTCCTCTCGATCCTGGTCGGCGGGGCCGGGCACCTGGGCGGCCCGGTGCTGGGCGCGGGCCTGATCGGCGCGACCGACAGCGTCACCGCTAGCCTCTGGTCGCCGGTCCTGGCCCAGGTGGTGGTCTTCACCATGGCGGTCATTGCCATCCGGATCTTCCCGAGCGGTATCCTGGGGGGCGCTCGCAAGTGAAGGCCCTGCTGAAAGACCGGCGCAGCGCCGTCGACCTCGCCGTCTGGGGTGGCCTGGCGGCGCTGCCGCTTTTCATGGGCGCCTGGCAGGTGGGTCAGATCGCCCAGTACCTGACCTACGGCATCTTCGCCATGAGCCTGGCGCTCATCTGGGGGCAGTGCGGCCTGCTGTCCTTCGGCCACGCCGTCTTCTTCGGCCTCGGCGCCTACGCCATGAGCCTGACGACCCTGGGCATGCTGCCGGGCTGGCTGGAAGGTTGGACCTCCAGCTACCTCGGCGTCGCTCTGGCGCTCCTCGTGCCGGCCATTGTCGCCAACATCCTCGGGCGCTTCCTGTTCTATGGGCGCGGGCTGCAGGGCGCGCAGCTTGCCATCGTCATGCTGGCGGTGGCGGTAGTGGCCGAGCGCATCATGACCCGCTGGTCCTACGCCGGCGGCATGAACGGCCTGATGAGCGTGCCGCCGGTGAACCTCGGCGCCTTTGGCCTCACCTACGAACTTTACGATCCCCTGCCGCTGTTCTACGGCACGCTGATCGCGGCGCTCGCCGTCTATGTCCTGCTGGAGGCCTTGGTGCGCTCGCGGCGCGGGGTGGTGCTGCGCGCGGTGGGCGCCGACGAGGCGCGCACCGGCTTCCTGGGCCACGACACCCGCTCGGTGAAGCTCGCCGTCTTCACGCTCTCGGCGGCGGTCGCCGGCTTCGCAGGCGCACTCTTTGCCGGTCAGTTCGGCTTCGTTTCGCCGCCGCTCATCGGCTTCGGCCTGTCGACCGAGGTGCTGATCTGGGTGGCGCTCGGCGGGCGCCGCGCGCTCATCACCGCCTTCCTTGGCGCCATCGTCGTGCGCCTGGCGGAGAATGCGCTCGGTGACCTGCTGGGCCCGGCCTGGCTGCTCGGCCTCGGCCTGCTCTTCGTGCTCTGCATGATCTTCCTGCCGCGCGGCCTGCTGGGCGAGGCCTATGCCCGCGTCATTGGGGCCTGCGTCATTGGGGCAAAGGGCGGCCGCTGAGAGCCCGCTCCTCGCAGCGGATGCGCCAGGCGAGGACGGCGGCGTTGGCGAGGGAGAAGATCACCGCGATCTCCCAGGCGCCGAAGGCCAGCGGCAGCACGGCGATCTCGCCGGCCACCACCAGATAGTTGGGATGTCGCAGGAACCGATAGGGTCCGCGCCGCACCAGGGGGGCGCCGGGCAGGGTGATGACCCGCGTGGTCCAGTAACGCCCGAGGCTCGCCAGCACCCAGAGCCTGAGTCCCTGCAACCCCAGGAAGGCGCCCAGCAGCGCCCAGTCCGGCAGCCGGTCGGCCGGTATGAAGGCGGCGAGGGCGGCGAACCACAGGACGTGCACCGCCACCAGAAGCGGATAATGTCCGGCGCCGCTTTCGATGGCTCCCTCGGCTTTCAGGCGGCGGGTGTTGCGGCTTGCGTAGACCAGCTCCGCCAAACGCTGTGCGGCCACCAGGATCAGCACGGCCCACAACACGCTCACCGATCTCAGGCCTCAAGGATCTGGAAGCCGGCGGTGAAGCCGGGGCCCAGCGCGGTCATCAGATAGCGGCCCTCGAGGCCGGCCCTGCGCATGCGCTCCAGCACGAAGAGCACGGTCACCGCCGACATGTTGCCGTAGTCGCGCAGCACCGAGCGCGCCTCGGCGAGACCGCCCTCGGGCAGGTCGAAGACCTCCTCCAGGGCGGCGATGACCTTGGCACCGCCGGGGTGGCAGATGTAGCCGTCGATGTCGGCGTGGCTGAGGCCTTGGCGCGCCAGGAAGGTCTCGGCGGCAGGGCCCATCTGCTCGCGGATCAGGGCGGGGATGTCGCGGGAGAACAACACGCCCAGGCCGTCGTTCTCCATCTCCCAGCCCATGACATCCAGGGAATTCGGCCAGGTGTGCTCGCCGCCGGCCCCCAGGCGCAATCCCGTGGCCGCTCCGTCGCTGCCGGGCTTGGCGGCTTCCAGCAGCACCGCCGCGGCGCCGTCTCCGAAGAGGGCGGTGGCGATGACGTTGCTCTTGGAGGGATCGTTGGCGCGGAAGGTGAGGCCGCAGAGTTCCACCACCAGGCACAGCACCTTGCCGCCCGGGCGCGTCTGGGCCAGCGCCTTGGCGCGGGCCAGGCCGAGCACGCCGCCGGCGCAGCCGAGGCCGAAGATCGGCAGGCGCATGACGTCGCGCCGGAAGGCCAGTTTTTCCATCAGCCGGGCGTCCAGGCTGGGAGTGGCGACGCCGGTGGTGGAGACGACGACGAGGCCGTCGACCGCCTCCAGCGGCACGTCTGCCTGGGCCAGGCAGCTCTCGGCGGCCTCGGCCAGCAGCGTGACGGCGTTGTCGATGAAGAGGTCGTTGCGCGTCTTCCAGTCGCTCGGCGTCAGGTACCACTCGATCGGCACGCAGGAATGGCGGGTCTCGATGCCGGCGTTTCCGAAAGCCGGCAGCAGTCGTTCGATGTCGAGCCGCCGGCCGCCGAAGAGGCCGCGCACCCGGCGCACCACGTCCTCCTGGCGCAGCACAAAGGGCGGTACGGCGCTGGCGACGGCGGTGACCGCCACCTGGGGAGGGAGGGATTTCCTTTGATCCGGGCGGTTCTGCGGCGGGGCTTCGAGGTCCAGCATCTTGCCTGCGTCTCCCTGTGCTGATTACGGCGATCCCGCGGTTCTCGCCTCATCAATCTTCTACGTGGTTTTCAGGCCCCGGGTTTCACTTAGGGGGAAGCTGCGGGTTAACGCCCCTTAAGCATGGCTCTTAACGTGAGGCTAGTGGAATGGCGTTAGTCTCATGTCGGCTCAGGATGAGCCTTCTGTTGCCGCGGCCTGGTAGGTAGCCATGGGTAAGTGGTTCTTTTTCTTCGCTTTGCTGGCCCTTTCGGGCTTCGCAGCCGCCCCCGCCGCCGGGGCGGCCGAGCTGATGTCGACCCATCCCAGCCATTATCGCAGCTCCGGCGAAGCCGTGAACGGCGGGTCCACGTCGATTCTGGGCCGCACCAAGCAGGTGCGCGCCGGATCCCGCGTGATCGTGCGCGACGAGGGCGCGCTGCTGGAACGCTGGGTCCTTAACACGGATCTCAGCCGCGCGTGCAACCGTCGTCTTTTTCGCCAGAAACGCGACCAGTTTTTGGTCGGAATCGTCGACGGGCGCACTTACGGCGCCGCCGTCGGCGGTCACGGCAGCCTGTTGGACCGCGTAAAAATGGCAGAAAATCAAGTGGTTTACCTGTTCCGGGGGCAGGGAACGACGGACTGCCGGGTCTATCATCGGACGAAGTGAAGGTTTTACCGAAATTCGAACTTTCGTTAACCTTTTGTTTACCATGCGGGCGCGATACTCAAATCACGGTTCATCGACCGTCTCCTGAAATTGATTGCATCGACCTCTCGAAAGCCCCGCCTTCCCCGGCGGGGCTTTTTCTTTCCGCTTGCGTGCGGCGGCGACCGATCCCCGGCTTGCCGTTTCGGGGAGTGGCGGCTAGATAGAATTTCCTTTGGCCAACAGGACTGTGATTCATGCGACTTCTCCGCACCACCTTCGCCTTATGTGCCCTGTTGCTGCTGGCGGCCTGCTTTGCGCCCAGCAAGGCGGATCTCCTGAAGAAGGCAAAAGGGGTGAGCACCCGCGCCGAACTGGAAGAGGCGCTCGGCGAGCCCAGCGACGTTTCCAAGCTCGGGCCGATCGAGAAGTGGTCCTACAAGGCCTCCGACGGCACGGTGGTCTTCGTCCTCGCCGGTGATACCGTGACCATCGAGGTCACCGAGAACTGAGGCCGGCGACGCGGCTTCGTTCACACGAGCTCCTGCGGGCCGCTCCGGCTCCGAACCGTTGCTGCGACTGCGGAACGGGCAATGCGGCATGGCCGGCGCGGTGAAGCGGGCCTCGGGAGATTCTGCCTTTACGGAAGCTTTACTGCGGATTGCCAAGGTTAATGGGCTTATGGCACAAGTGCTCGGCGGTGCCTGCCTGCCCGGCGGCACCCGGCGCCGGGAGTCTTTTCGCAGCGTGGGAGATCACCAAGTGAGTTTTTGGAACCGGATCCTGCGCGCGGGAACCTTTGCATTGGCAATCGCTTCGATGGCACCGCTTGCCGCTTGCGCCCAGGGCGATGCCGCCGAAAACCCGCCGCCGGCTGCGGGCGGGACCCAACTCGCGCAGAGCGAGGCAGAGGACTTCGATACCTGGCTTGCCGGCCTGAAGCAGGAGGCGGTCCGTCGCGGGATCCGCGCGGAGACGGTGGAGGCGGCCCTGGCCGGGGTGGAGCCGCTGCCGGAGGCGATCCAGCGCGACCGCAGCCAGCGTGAGTTCACTCTGACCTTTACGCGCTATATGCGCGGCGCGGTGACCGAGGGGAGGGTCGCGAAGGCGCGCGAGCTGCTGGAGCAGAACCGGGCGCTGCTGGAAGAGGTAGCGGCCAAATACGGTGTCCAGCCGCGATTCCTGGTCTCCTTCTGGGGCCTGGAGAGCAATTTCGGCCAGCACACCGGCGGCTATTCCGTGGTCGCGGCCCTGGCGACCCTGGCGCATGAGGGGCGGCGGCACGACTTCTTCCGCGCCCAGTTGCTCGACGCCCTGCAGATCCTCGACGAGGGGCACATCAGCGTGTCCGAGATGACCGGCTCCTGGGCCGGCGCCATGGGGCAGTTGCAGTTCATTCCCTCGACCTTCGTGAACTTCGCGGTCGACTACGACGGCGACGGCCACCGCGACATCTGGCACAGCTTGCCCGACATCTTCGCCTCGGCGGCGAACTACCTGTCGCAGGAAGGCTGGAAGGGCGATCGCACCTGGGGACGGCAGGTCGCGCTGCCGGAGGGTTTCGACTACGGCCTGGCCAGCCTCGGCGAGCGCAAGGCGCTTGGTGAATGGGCGGCGCTGGGGCTGCGCCGCGAGGACGGCGGGCCGTTGCCCCGGGTCGAGGGGGTCGAGGCCTCCCTGGTCCTGCCCGCGGGTCAGCGCGGCCCGGCTTTTCTCGTGTATGAGAATTTCCGCACCATCCTGGTGTGGAACCGATCGATCCTCTATGCCCTTTCGGTGGGGCATCTGGCCGACCGTATCGCCGGGGCGCCGGCGCTCAGCGCGGCCTCGCTGCCGGATGAGGAGCCGATAAGCCTGAAATCGATCGAAGAGATGCAGGCTCTGTTGAACGCCAGAGGCTATGAGGCCGGCAAACCCGACGGGCTGGTGGGGCCGAAGACGCGCGAGGCGTTGCGTGCCTTCCAGGCGGCCCAGGGGCTGCCGGCCGACGGCTATCCGACCAAGGAAGTGATCGATTTACTGCGGCGCACCGGCGGGCAGTGACGGTCCGGGCGGGGACTGGCCGTCCGGGCTCGGGTTGTTTCGCCAGGAGATGCGCCTTAAACTACCATATCGAGTGGGGATACTGATGCGGAGCACAAGATGATGGCCAGAGGGCTGACATTTGGGGTCCTGCTGCTCGGCCTGCTCGGCATTTTGGCCGGCTGCGCGGAAACCGAGCTGGCGGTGCACAATGCCAAGCGCCTGCAGACGCCGGAACCGGCCCCCTCGCAGCCCGGCAACTACAAGGTCGGCCGGCCTTATCAGATCGCCAACGTCTGGTACTACCCGCGCGAAGACTATGGCTACGACGAAACGGGGATCGCGTCCTGGTACGGGCCGGGCTTCCACGGCAAATCGACGGCCAACGGCGAGGTCTACGACCAGAACGCCATGACGGCGGCGCATCGCACCCTGCCGATGCCTTCCGTGGTTCAGGTCACCAATCTGGAGAACGGACGGTCGGTGAAGGTGCGGATCAACGACCGCGGGCCCTTCGCCCACGGACGTATCATCGACATGTCCAAGCGCGCGGCGGAACTGCTGGGCTTCGTCAAGCAGGGCACGGCGAAGGTGCGGGTGCAGATACTGGAGATCGAGAGCCGGCAGGCGGCGCTGGAAGCCGGGGCCGGCGAGGCCGTGGCCGGGACCGCCCCGAAGGCCGCGCCGGTGGAGAGCGTCTCGGTTCAGGAGCTGCCCCCGATCGGCGTTTCGGCGCCCGAGCCTGCCGCCGGCGCTTCCGGTGCGACGGAGACCGCCGCGGCGCCCGCTGCGTCACAGACGGCGGCGGTGAGCGAGCCGGCGCACCTGCGTACCGCCACCACGACCATGCCGGAACCGGTGGTGACGCAGGAGCGGGTGCGTCCCACCTCGATTTTCGTCCAGGCCGGCGCTTTCAGCCAGGTCGCCAACGCGGTGCGGCTGCGCGCCCGGCTGTCGTCCTTGGGCAACGTGCAGATCGCCAAGGCACTGGTCGGCGATGCCAGCTTCTACCGGGTCCGCCTGGGGCCGATGGCCAATGTCGATCAGGCGGACCGGACTTTGGCGCTGCTGCTCAGAAACGGCTACAACGATGCCCGGGTGGTGGTCGATTGATCGGGCGGCCGTCTTTCGTTGTTCCGCTGACATTTTTTCGGCGGATTCTCGACCTAGACTGCGGCTCCACCGCGTCCGTTCCTTAGGTTCACCGGAGTAAGTCAACCGATGCTACGCCTTACGAAGTTTTTCCTGACCCTCGGTTTCACCGTTGCCGCCGGCCTCTCGGTCCTGGGCCCGGCCGCCGGTGCGACCATCGAGACGCAGGCGGAAGAGGCATTCCTGGTCGACTTCGATACCGGCGCCGTGCTGCTGAACAAGAACGGCGACGTCCGAATGCCGCCGTCGTCGATGAGCAAGATGATGACCGCCTATATGGTCTTCGATCGCTTGCAGGACGGACGCCTGTCGTTGGACGACAAGCTGACGGTGAGCGAGAAGGCCTGGCGCAAGGGCGGTTCCAAGATGTTCGTCGAGGTCGGCAACCAGGTCCGCGTGGAAGACCTGCTGCGCGGCGTCATCATCCAGTCGGGCAACGATGCCTGCATCGTGCTGGCCGAAGGCCTTTCCGGCAGCGAGGAGGCCTTTGCCGAACAGATGACCGCGCGGGCGCGCGAAATCGGCCTGTCCGGGAGCAATTTCGTCAATGCGACGGGATGGCCCGACGACAACCACTACGTCACCGCGCGCGACCTTGCGACCCTGGCCAAGCGGATCATCATGGATCACGCGGAGTACTATCACTATTACTCCGAGAAGGAATTCACCTGGGCCGACATCCGTCAGGGTAACCGTAATCCGCTGCTCTACAGGAACGTCGGTGCCGATGGCCTGAAGACCGGCCACACGGAGGCGGCCGGCTACGGTCTCACCGCCTCGGCGGTGCAGAACGGACGGCGCCTGATCCTGGTGGTCAATGGCCTGCCGAATGTTCAGGCGCGCGCCGACGAGTCGGATCGCCTGATCTCCTGGGGCTTCCGCGAGTTCAACAACTATGCGCTCTTCAAGGCGGGTGAGACGGTCGACGACGCTCCGGTCTGGCTCGGCGCCGAGGACACGGTGCCGCTGGTCATCGCCGATGAATTGAAGGTCACGCTGCCGCGCAACGACCGCAACGGCATGCAGGTCTCGGTGGTCTACGATTCGCCGATCCCGGCGCCGATCCCGGCGGGTCAGGAGATCGCCAAACTGCGCGTGTCCTGGCCGGGCGGGGTTCCGGTGGAGGTGCCGCTGCGGGCGGGCGAAGAAGTTGAGCAGCTCGGCGCTTTCGGCCGCATTGCCGCCAGCATCAAGTTCCTGCTCCTCGGCTCTCCGTGAGCGCCGAAAGTCCGCAAGCGCTCGGCCGCTTCATCACTCTGGAAGGCGGCGAGGGTGCCGGCAAATCGACCCAGCAGCGCCGCTTGGCCGCCTGGTTGCGTGAGACCGGCCTGGAGGTGATCGAAACGCGGGAACCGGGCGGCAGCCCGGGCGCCGAGGAGATCCGCGCCCTGCTGGTGACCGGCGCCACCGGGCGCTGGGATGCGGTGACGGAGACCCTGCTGCACTTCGCTGCGCGCCGCGACCACTTGGCCAAGATCATCTGGCCGGCCTTGCAGCGCGGTGCCTGGATCGTCTGCGACCGCTTCGCCGATTCCACCATGGCCTACCAGGGGTACGGTCAGGAGCTGGGCCGCGAGACGGTGGCCGCCCTCTACGATCTGGCGGTCGGCGATTTCCGCCCCGACCTGACCTTGGTGCTGGACCTGCCGGTGGCCGAAGGCCTGGCGCGGGCCAATGCGCGCAATGGGGCCAAGGCCGGCGGCGAAGACCGCTACGAGAAGATGGATCTGGGCTTTCACGAGCGTCTGCGCCAGGGCTTCCATGATATCGTGGCCCGCGAGCCGGGGCGCTGTCTGCTGATCGACGCCGCCGGCGACGAAGAGGCCGTGGCCGCAAAGGTCCAAGCCGCGGTACGAGAGCGTTTGGGAGTGGCGGGGTGAGCAAAGCCAAGGACAGCGACAAGGACGATGCCTCCTGGCCGCATCCGCGCGAGACCGCTGTCTTGCGCGGGCAGGAGGCGGCGGAGAGCGTGCTGCTGCGCGCCCACGCCTCTGGCCGGCTGCCGCATGCCTGGCTGCTTTCCGGGCCGCGCGGCGTCGGCAAGGCGACGCTCGCCTACCGCTTCGCTCGCTTCCTGCTGTCGCCGGAGGCCCAGGGTGGCGGTCTGTTCGGCGATGCTCCAGAAAGCTTGGCGGTGGCGGAGGACGACCCCGTGTTCCGCCGGATTGCCGCTTCCGGCCACAGCGACCTCATGACCCTGGAGAAGGGGCGCGATGACAAAGGCAAGCCGCGTAATGTGATCCCGGTGGAGGACGTGCGCCGCCTGTTGAGCTTCGCCCGCATGACCGCCGGCGAAGGCGGTTGGCGGGTGGCCATCGTCGATGCCGTCGACGAGATGAACCGCAACGCGGCCAATGCCCTTTTGAAGGTCCTGGAGGAGCCGCCGCCGCGCTCCTTACTGCTGCTGGTCAGCCATGCGCCGGGCAGCCTGCTGCCGACCATCCGCTCGCGCTGCTGTCAGCTGCCTCTGGCTCCGCTCAGCGAGGAGGTCGTGGCCGAACTGCTGGGGGAGCATTGTCCGGAGCTGGCGCCGGAGGAACGTCAGGCCCTGGCGCGCTTGGCCGACGGCTCCATCGGCAAGGCCCTGGCCCTGGCAGCCCACGGCGGCCTGGACCTCTACCGGGAACTGATCGATCTGTTGGGCACCTTGCCGCGCCTGGACGTGCCGCGCCTGCACAAGCTGGCCGAGAAATGGGGGCAGGGGCGCGACCCCCAGGCCTTTCAGACCGGCATGGAGCTGCTGATCTGGTGGCTGGGGCGCTTCATAAGGGCCGGCTCCACCGGGCGGCCGGCGCCGGAGGTGGTGCCCGGGGAGGCGGCCCTGGCCCGGCGCCTGCTGGAGGGCCGCCCCCTTGCGCATTGGCTTGGCCTATGGGAGAAGATCAGCCGCCTTTTCGCCCGGACGGAAGCCGCCAATCTCGACCGGAAGCAGGTGGTGCTGACCGCCTTTCTGGATCTGGAGAACGCGGCGTAGCGCCGGGCCTTTGCTGTCGGGGCCCCCTTTGGAAGAGCTGGGGGCGGCAGCCGAGTTCGTTGGAGACCCGCGATGACGGCAGGAAAGCCGGCCTTTTACATCACGACGCCGATCTACTATGTGAACGACAACCCGCACATCGGCCATGCCTACACGACGCTGGCCTGCGACGTGCTGGCGCGCTTCAAACGGCTGGACGGTTTCGATGTGCGTTTCCTGACCGGCACCGACGAGCACGGCCAGAAGGTCGAGAAGTCGGCGGCCGCCGCCGGAATCGACCCGCAGAGCTTCACCGACCGGGTGTCGCAGAACTTCCGTGACCTCTCGGCGTTGTGGGGCTTCACCAACGACGACTTCATCCGCACCACCGAGCAGCGCCACAAAGACGCCTGCCAGGCGCTGTGGAAAAAGCTGGTCGAGGCCGGCGACATCTACCTGGGCAGCTATGCCGGCTGGTACGCCGTGCGCGACGAGGCCTACTACGCCGAGAGCGAACTGGAAGACGGCCCGAACGGCAGCAAGATCGCGCCCTCCGGGGCCGAGTGCGAGTGGGTCGAGGAGGAGTCCTACTTTTTTAGGCTCTCGGCCTGGGGAGACCGCCTGCTGAAGTTCTACGACGAGAACCCGGACTTCATCCTGCCGGCCAGCCGCCGCAACGAGGTCATCAGCTTCGTGAAGGGCGGCCTGAAGGATCTCTCGATCAGCCGAACCACCTTCTCCTGGGGCATTCCGGTGCCCGACGCGCCCGGCCACATCATGTACGTCTGGCTCGACGCGCTGACCAACTACATCACTGCCGTCGGCTATCCCGACGTGGACTGCGATCTCTTCAAGACCTACTGGCCCGCCGACGTGCACATGGTCGGCAAGGACATCCTGCGCTTCCACGCGGTCTACTGGCCGGCCTTCCTGATGTCCGCCGGCATTGCGCCGCCCAAGCGCGTCTACGCCCACGGCTGGTGGACCAATGAGGGTCAGAAGATCTCTAAGACGGTTGGTAACGTCATCGTGCCTTCGGAGCTGGTCGCTACCTATGGCTTGGATCAGGTGCGCTACTTCCTGCTGCGCGAGGTGCCCTTCGGCAATGACGGCGATTTCTCGCACAAGGCCATGGTGGGGCGCATGAACTACGATCTGGCCAATCAGTTCGGCAACCTGGCCCAGCGCGTGCTCTCCATGATCGCGAAAAACTGCGAGGCGCAGGTGCCGCAGCCCGGCGACCTGGCGGCGGAAGACGAAGCCCTGCTGCAGGCGGCGGCCGACCTGCTGCCGGCCTTGCGCGCCGATATGGACCGCCAGCTGTTCCACAACGCCCTCACCAAGGTCTGGGAAGTGGTCGGCGAGGCCAACCGCTACATCGACCACGCTGCGCCCTGGACCCTGAAGAAGACCGACCCGGCGCGCATGGCGACGGTGCTCTATGTCCTGGCCGAGACCATCCGCCGCTTGGCGCTGCTCACCCAGCCGGTGATGCCCGGCGCCACGGCGAAGATGCTCGACCAGCTTGCCGTCGATCCGGGCGCGCGCAGCTTCGCCAGCCTGGAGGACCGCCTGCGGCCCGGCACGGCGCTGCCCAAGCCGGAAGGCGTGTTCCCGCGCTTCGTGGAGGAGGAGGCTTCAGCCTGATGGCGGAGGCGGCGCCCGCGACGGCGGAACGGCCCCTGGTCGATTCCCACTGCCATCTCGACTACCTGGAGCGGGACGGCGAGATCGAGCCGGTGGTGGCGCGCGCCCTGGAGGCGGGCGTCGGCACGATGGTGACGATCTGCACCAAGCTCAGCGAGTTCGACCGCATCGAGGCCATCGCCCGGCGCTTCCCGCGGGTCTACTGCTCGGTCGGGGTGCATCCCCACGAGGCCGGCAAGGAAGGCCAGGAGACGCCCGATCGCCTCATCGAGCTGGCGGCCCACGACAAGGTGGTCGGCATCGGCGAGACCGGGCTGGACTATTACTACGAGCATTCGCCGCGTGAAGCACAGCAGGTAAGCTTCCGCAGCCACATCGCCGCGGCGCGCGAGACCGGGCTGCCGCTCATCGTGCACGCCCGCGACGCCGACGACGACACCGTTGCCGTGTTGCAGGAGGAATACGCCAAGGGCGCCTTTCCGGGCGTCATCCACTGCTTCACCGCCGGGCCGGAGCTGGCCAGGGCAGCCCTGGAGATCGGCTTCTACATCTCGCTCGCGGGGATCGTCACCTTCAAGTCGGCCGAGAGCCTGCGCGACACCGTGCGCGAGGTGCCGCTCGACCGACTGCTGGTGGAGACCGACGCGCCTTACCTGGCCCCGGTCCCCAAGCGCGGCAAGACCAACGAGCCGGCCAACGTGGTCTACACCGCCCAGGCCCTGGCCGAGCTGCGCGGCGTCGCGGCGGCGGACTTCGCCGACACGACGACGGAAAACTTCTTCCGTCTCTTCAGCCGCGCCGCGCGGCCCTGAGCCGATGACTGGGCTAACGACGCGATGAAGGTCACGCTCCTCGGCTGCGGCGGCTCCGGCGGCGTGCCCCTGGCCGGGCGCGAGACCGGCGGCACCTGGGGCAAGGCCGACCCCGCCAATCCCAAGAACCGCCGCCGCCGCGTGTCGTTGCTGGTCGAAGAGGCGGGCACCCGCATTCTTATCGACACCTCGCCGGACCTGCGTGCGCAGATCCTCGACAACGACATCACCGCCCTGGATGCGGTGCTCTTCACCCATGCCCATGCCGACCACTGCCACGGCCTGGACGAGCTGCGCGGCCTGGTCTACGGCCGCGGAGCCCCTCTTGACGCCTATATGGACGCGCGCACGCGCGCGCTGCTGACCGGGCGCTTCGATTACGCTTTTCTCTCGAGCCAGGATGCCGACGCGCTCTATCCACCGCTGATGCGCGACAACGTCATCGACGGACCCTTCAGGATCGGCGGCATTGAGATACGTTCTTTCGTGCAGAACCACGGACCGGACGTCTCTCTCGGGTTCCGCCTGGGCGACGTCGCCTATTCGACCGACGCCAAGGCCCTGGACGAGGAAGCCTTCGCGGTGCTGGCCGGCGTGAAGCTCTGGGTCGTCGATTGCCTGCGCGACGCCCCGCACCCGACCCATTCGCACACCGAGCAGACCCTGGAGTGGATCGCCCGGGTGAAGCCCGAGCGCGCCATCCTCACCCACATGAACGAGCAGCTCGACTACGACGAGCTCAAGGGCCGCTGTCCGCCCGGCGTCGAGCCCGGCTACGACGGCCTTGTGATCGAGGTCTGAGGGCTTCCCCATGCGCTTCATGGTGATCGAGACCTTCCGCAACACCGCTGCGGTCTACGCCCGCCTTGCCGAGCGCGGCCGCATGATTCCGGCGGGCGTAAGCTATGTCGACAGCTCGGTGGAAGAGGGCGGCGGACGCTGCTTCCAGCTCATGGAGTGCGAACGCAGGGCCGACCTCGATCCCTGGATCGAGGCCTGGGCCGACCTGGTCGACTTCGAGGTCGTGCCGGTGACCGACAGCGCGACGGCGGCGGCGCGGTTCAAGGGCTAGTGGCGAGCTTGCGGGCGTGGCAACGGTACTTCCATTCCCCCACCGTCATGCTCGGGCGTGACCCGAGCATCCATTGGAGAGGCCGGGCGCCAAGCGGCTCCCATGGACCCTCGCATCAAGTGCGAGGGTGACGAAGGAAGCAGGTGGCAGCGCCAGTGCGACAACTGCCGGCACTGCCTCGCACTACCTGTCGAACCAGAAGCGCTCCGGGCGGTACATGCCGAACTGCGCGCCGGGATCCCAGTTGTAGATGCCTTTCTCCGGCACGTTGCGCAGGGCCGAGGCTACGACGACGGGCTGCGGCACCTCGGCGATCAGGCCGATGGTGTAGATTTCCTCGGCGTGGATCTGCAGTATCTCCTTCCAGGCGGCGACCTTCTCCTCGACCGACTTGGCGGCAATCCACCGGTCGTAGAGCTCCATCAGCCGCTTGGGCTTCTCCATGTCGACGGGTTCCCCGGCGCTGCCGCTGGTCTCGGCGTACTGGCCCCACATCGGCCATTGCAGGCTCTGCTGGTGGACCGGCACGAATTCCTCGGGGCTGCTCAAGGGGGTCGGAATCCCGTTCTCGTAGCCGAACCACATGGACATCATCGTGTCGCCGGCGAAGACCCGGTTGCGCAGCACATCACGCTGTGACGGCTTGGTGAAGAGCTTCACACCGATCTGGCGCCAGGAGTCGCCGATCAGCTCCAGCACGTCCACCTCTTCGGTGTTCTCGCCGGCGGTCTCGACGATGATTTCGAGGGGCCGGCCGCTGGGCATCAGGCGGATGCCATCGCCGTTGCGCTTGGTCAGCCCGATCTCGTCCAGCAGGGCGTTGGCCCGCTCGGGGTCGAAGGCGGCGTAAGCCTCGCGGTATTCGGCTTCGTAGAGCGGACTGTCCGGAAGCACCGAATTGTTCCCTTCCAGGCAGAGGCCGTAGTAGATCACCTGATTGATCTCACTGCGGTTGATGCCGAGGGACAGCGCCCGGCGGAAGCGGGCGTCCCGGTTCAGCTCGCGCCAATCCGGATCGGTGGTGTTGAGATTGGGGTAGAGGGCGAGCTGCGACCCGCGCACGGTCTTCCACAGGCGGACATCGTAGTTGCTGCGCTCCTCGGCGGCCTTCAGGAAGGTGTAGTCGGAGAAGTTCAGGCTGCGCGATTGCAGGTCGGCTTCGCCGGCCGCGGTCTTGGCGGGGACCAGCGAGCCGTTGACCACGTCCATGATGAAACGGTCGGCGTAGGGAAGCTGCTGCCCCGCGGCGTCGATGCGGTGATAATAGGGATTGCGCTCGGCGATGAAGCGCGTCGACGGCGGCGCGACCACGTTGTGCCAGGGCTGCAGCGTCGGCAGGTCCGGATTGGTGGCGCGGTACATGTTGCCGATGCGGTTGTGCAGCTGGGCCCAATTGCGGGCGCTGGCGGCCTCGATGGCGGCTTCGATGGCGGCGGCGTCGCCGTATTTCGGATGGAACTGCTTCAGGTAGTGCGCTGGCACGAAGAGGTCGAGCGGCCGCGCACCGGCCATTGCCGGGATCAGGAAGGGATTGGGCTTGGACCAACTGTAGCGGATCGTCGTCTCGTCGATCACCTCGACGACCGGCAGTTCGCCGTCGACGCGCAATGTGACGTCGGGGCCGACCGGCGAGAGCTCTTCATTGTTGGCGACGTCTTCCCAGTAGTAGCGGAAGTCCTCGGTGGTGAAGGGCGCGCCGTCGGACCAGCGATGGCCGTCGCGCAGCTTCATGGTGAAGATGCGTCCGTCCTCCACCTCCAGCCATTCCAGGATGTCCGGCTCGATCTCCAGCTTCTCGTTGTAGCCGACGAGGCGTGCATAGCCGTAGACGATCAGCAGCCGCACGTCCTTGTCGCGGCCGACCAGCATGCGAATGTCGCCGCCGGGCTTGCCGACCGAAAGATCGGGGCCGCTGATCGAAATCCGCGGTACGGCCGGCAGGCGCTCGGCGATCGCCGGCAGCTTGCCGGTAGCCACCGGCTGCGCCAGCGACGGGGTTTCCTTTAGAGCCGCGATCCGAGGGGCTTCAGGGGCCTGGTAGCGCACGACATCGGCCTGGGCATAGCCGGCAAGCAGGGCGACCACCCCAAAGGCAGCCAGCGCCCTGGCCTTCCACAAGAACTGGTAGAACATCAAGCGAGTCCCTGAACGCATTGTTATTATGGTGACTTTCCCCAAGCAGTCCGGATTATAGAGCGCCTTGAAAGAAAGCGCCATTTAAGAAGCGCCGACCCGAATGCGTGGTTGTATTCGGGGCATTCGCTCTCTTAAAAGAGGCTGATCGGTCGTCTGCCATACATCGCCCTCCGGCTGTTTCTTGCCGAAACCCATTGGCGGTTGTCATGAGGGGAGGCGGCCGCAAGGAGCAGGCTAGATGAACCACTGCTGGTCCCAGGACGGCTTCGAAGTCAATACCGATCCGGCGCGGTTGGACCTGGGGGTCATGCACGACTTTCTGCGCAGCGCCTACTGGTCGGTGGGAATTCCGCGCGAGACCATCGAGAGGGCGGTCGCCGGCTCCATGAACTTCGGGCTCTATGGTCCCGGCGGCCAGATTGGCTACGCCCGGGTGGTCAGCGACCGCGCCACCTTTGCCTGGATGTGCGATGTCTTCGTGCTGGAAGCCTATCGGGGGCGGGGTCTCGGCCGCTGGCTGATCTCCTGCGTCATGGCCCACCCCGAACTGCAGGGCCTCAGGCGCTGGATGCTGGCCACGGCCGACGCCCATGGCCTCTATCGGCCTTTCGGTTTCGAGATTCCGGCCGAGCCGGAAAGGTTAATGGCTCGACGCAAGAGCGATACGGAGCCCCCGTCGAAGCTGCGCCCGGTATCCTGAACGACGGCCCAGCGGCGCCCCGCGAGGGTTCGGCAGGGCAGGGCGGGCGTTTGGAGGCGGCGCACAGTGACGCACCGCTGCGGGAGCCATCGGAAACCCGCAGAATTCTCATAGTAAGCTGATTAACATTAACTTTTTCTTTAAGGTGCCATGAGGTAACCGCAATGCTGCGGTGCAACATATGCGCTCGTCGCATGGCTCGCCGAGGTCCATATTGATCTCATCGACGGCACCGGCTCGGAACCGCTCCCCCAAAGACCGAGCAATAGCGTGCCGCTCCGAACCGGATATGCCGCCTCTGGCGGGCGGCTTTTTGAGGATTGAGAAAATGGACATGAAGCAGTTCAACAACATTCAGGACCCCATCGCCCGGGCCGAAGCCATGCGCGCCCAGGCTGTCGCCGAGATCGTTCTCGAAGCCATCGAGGGCCTGCAGGACCTTTTCAAGGCGGGTAAGGCCAAGCTGTCGGCTTATCTGGAATACCGCCGGACCTATGACATCCTTTCCGCCATGACCGACCGCGAGCTGGATGACATCGGCATCGGCCGCAGCGACATCGAAGCGGTGGCGCGTGGTTTCGATCCGCGTGCGCAGGAGGCCGAGGCTTCCATGGGCGACGCCCTGGCCCAGCGTCTCGCGCTCGCCAAGGCCTTCGACAAGGCCGAAGAGGCCGCTGCGCCCGCCGCGAACAGCGACCATCGGACGGCGGCGGCCGCCTAAGGCGCCACTGCACGATCCAATACCCGCCGGGGACGCTCTTGTCCCCGGGCCGGCAAGAGGGCTGCGCTGCGCGCGGCCCTTTGTCGTTTGCGGCCGAGTTCGTTTGCGGTTGCGCGGATACGGGCCCTGGCCATGACCGGCGGAGCCCTTTAATACTGCGCTGCAGCAGAGACTGCGGCCGGCGAGCCGGCCGCTGCCAGGATATGAACCGGGAAGGGAAAGGGAGTCGCGATGAGCGGAACGGGACGGATCAGGTCGGTGACGCTGCCGGAGATCGCCGGCCGGAAGGGCGCGGAGCCGATCGTCTGCCTGACAGCCTATACCACCTCCGTCGCCGAACTCGTCGACCGCCACTGCGAGATCGTCCTGGTGGGCGACAGCGTCGGCATGGTGCTGCATGGCCTGCCGTCGACGCTCGGCGTCACCCTGGAGATGATGATCCTGCATGGCCAGGCCGTGCGCCGCGGCCTCAAGCGGGCTCTGATGGTCGTCGACCTGCCGTTCGGGACCTACGAGGAGAGCCCGGCGCAGGCCTTCCGGACCGCCGCGCGGGTCATGGCGGAGACCGGCTGCGAGGCGGTGAAGCTGGAAGGCGGCGTCACCATGGCCGAGACGATCCGCTTCCTGGTCGACCGCGGCGTCCCGGTCATGGCCCATATCGGTCTGACGCCCCAGGCGGTGAACGCGCTGGGCGGCTACAAGGTCCAGGGCCGCGGCGCGGATGCCGAGCGCATCCTGGCCGACGCCAAGGCCGTGGCCGAGGCCGGCGCGTTCTCCGTGGTGCTGGAGAAAGTGACGGCGCCTTTGGCCGACCGCATCTCCGCAGAGATCGCGATCCCGACCATCGGCATCGGCGCTTCGGTGAACTGCGACGGCCAGGTGCTGGTCATCGAGGACATGCTGGGCATGTTCCAGGAGTTCCAGCCGAAGTTCGTGAAGCGCTACGCCGAGCTGGGCCGCGACGCGGAGGCAGCCATCGCGGCCTTCGCCGGAGATGTGCGCCAGCGGCGCTTTCCGGGCCCGGAGCACGTCTTCGAAGACGCCAAGGCACGCTGAGGGTAGGACGGACTCGAACTTGCCCGCAGCTATACGTTGGCTCCCCTTTGGAGGAGGCGCGGTGGAGTCACGCTAGGTGAGGTAGGTCGGCTAGGTGTAGCTAGTGAAACTGATGCATCTGAATTACAGACTGCATGATTTCTAACTACCTGATGTTTAACTAATTTCTATTCCGTGGTTCTGTTCGCCAGCCCCGTTTGCCGAACTTTATTGCTTTCTTGTTGTATCTGTTTTTATCCCCTTGACCCGATCTAATTGGGGGGGCTAGCATTTTCTTCGTTGGTTCCTAACCCAGCAGCTAAAAGAAGCATTTTCTTTAAGCAGCAGAAGGAGTTAGAGAACCAGTGTTCGATTTCATCGTTGCCCTTCCCAGAAAATTTGCGTTGCTCGTGTCGGCCTCGTTGGGCCGTGCTCGGCTTGTGATCTTGTTTATCGTTGAACCTGAGGATCGAAATCGCTGGTGATGACCGTGTCACTTACTTCCGTGGGCTGTGACGGCCAGGTGCTGGTCATTGAGGACATGCCGGCATGTCCCAGGAGTTTCAGCCGAAGTTCGTGAAGCGTTACGCCGAGCTGGGCCGCGACGCGGAGGCGGCCATCGCGGCCTTTGCCGAGGACGTGCGCCAAGTGGCGCTTTCCGGGCCCGGAGCACGTCTTTGGGGAGAAGACGTAGGTCGGCTGCAGAGGGCGCCAGTTGCGCGAGGCCGCAGCAGGCCACGTTTAGCTGCACGTTCCTTAGTGCTGGAGTGCTGGGAGAGCGATTACTCATGCAGGCCATTTCCTGTGAACAAAACCAGCCCGAGGCGGAACATCTAGATATTGTGGCAGACACTAGGGATGGCGTGCTTAGCATCCCATTGTACAAGATTTTGTGCACAATATCACCGTTTTACCCCCCAGCCATGTGGGTAAGATGCCCTTGACACCCGGCAGAGATTAGTTCTTCTTTTTTGTTGGAAATCGCCAAAGCGCCAAATCAATGCATTCGCATTTTTTTGGCTACCATAGAAGGGACTTTGGCGATCCGATGAATCAGCTTCTCTTTCTCTTACATAATTTCACATTGAAACTGTCTGCTTCATGGGGGCAGGCAAAGGTGAAGTTTTCGCTGCAGTTCGGACCGGATCGGTCTGGAGACTCTGGTGATCGATAAGCATAGTGATGAAACCAAGACTTCGACATGTTGAGCTTTGTGCATGACAATCTCAGTCTGGCTTCACAACTTTCAAACCCTTCTCGTAGGTCTAGTAGGTTTTGCTGGAGTTATTCTGACGCTGATCTGCAATGCGCGACTCGCTCGATCTCAAAGACGGGGCGAGCGGCTAGATGAACGAAAGTCACTGCGGACAGCTCTGAGAGAAGAACTTCGGATCATTCGTGAAGCCCTTGGGCGTGAAGATCTGAAGCAGGGCGGAGGCGGTGATTTCCTCATCCCAACTGGATCACTAGATCCAATATTCAGAGCTTCGTTGAACAAGCTGCATTTGTTGTCGCCTGAAGAGGTGCAGGTGTTACTGGACGCATAGCTCACTATCGAAGCCTACCAAGATTCATTGTTTCTATTTTCAAAGCCGGGATTGATCGCTGATCGCTACCATGCGGTTCCTGCAAAAAATCATAGTGCTGTTGGCGCGTTAGCGCGAAGCACCCAAGAGCGGATTGATGAGGCTTTGAAACAACTGCCTGATCACCCAAGCCACTAAAACAGTGTCGTATAATATTCCAAAGAGTCTCTTTCCGGCCGATGATGCTGGGTGAGTAAGTGGTCACAAGCTGCGTTAAAAGGCGGTTTTTGAGCAGGCCGTCAATTTCAAGCTGTTGCATGAAATCTAGCTTGCCAACGATGCACGAACGGCCGGGCGCTGAAGCAACATTTTTCGGCCAGTTGTGCTCGATACCTGCGTTGTCCGACCGGCCTGCTGTTGCGGGTGGATCTTGGGCGTGCACTGGCGGACTGCGGTGGTGGTACAGGGCTCCGAGCACCTGGATTGCTCAAGACTGGGTGTTCTGCTGCCAACTCTGCGTGGCATCGTCTTCAGTGGGCCGCCAGAAGCTCACTTCGAGCATACCCAACGCTGCAGGTGAAGCTGGTAAATATATAGTATATCATATTGCACAGGTTGCTGTGCTGAGCGAACCAATCATATATGCCGACTAGCGATGCTCAAGGAGGTTTATTCAAATAATATTGCTAGCGGCGATATCTCCGCAAAATAAAGGCCTTGTCGCGGCTAGGTATAGGAGCGAATTGTCATTGTCCATGTAATGGACAGGCACGATTTTTAAATAGTTATAATTTGGTTCTCTTGATCGTTTCGTGAAATTCAAACTTGTGCTGGGTCCGGGCACATTTGTCCGACCAGGATAAGGAGACAAATTCATTCAGGCATAGGGGGCTGGATCTTGGGATTTGTCGAGAGGTCTATAGAGGCGACCTTCGAGGTCGTGACTCCAATGTTCTTAGGGGACGCGGAACAGGGCGCGTCCCGTATCCGCGAAAGCAGCATCAAGGGCGCGCTGGCGTTCTGGTGGCGTGCGCTTCATTTCCCAGAATTTCTTGCCGATGTGGAACCTGGCACTCATCAGCGAAGAAGCGCCTTTGCGGCTTTGAGGGACCGGGAGCAGCACCTCTTTGGCGGTCCCGAGCGTCAAGGTCTCTTTCTGCTCAGGGTGATCTCCCAGCCAAAATCAAAGAGTGCCGGAGAAAGCGTCAGGGATAGGCCTGGAGCAGTATACTTGGGTTACGGCTGTATAAATGTGAAGGGAGCGGACCTTCCCAAGATCGGTCGAGATTATTTTGAAGCCGGTACGTTGTTCACGCTGCAATTGCTCTTTCGCCCCACCGCGAACGAAGAGGATCTTGCGGAAATCGTTCAGGTGCTCCGCGCCTTCGGCCTGATCGGCGGTCTCGGGTCACGTGTCAGGCGAGGTTATGGGTCTGTGGCCCTGGTATCCCTGAAGACGAAAGGGCTGACGGCTGATCTTGGTTTCGAGACACGCCCTGAGACCCGTCAAGCCTACATCGACGACCTGACGGCGCTTGTGCGTAGCCAGCGGTCGCTGGATGTCCAGGGATCCGCTTTGGACGTGACCTGTTTTGCGCGTGAAACTGAGTGTCGAATTTTGGAAACGAAGGGTCAGGGACCTTTCGACGCTCTCGATGAAATCGGGCAGAGCTTGCAGCTTTACAGGCTCTGGGGCAGAGACGGAAAGATAAATGGGAAGCCTAGGGAGGAGAACTTCCGGGCCGACCATGATTGGTTCAAGGCAGGAACTGGGCGTGGCAACCGAGACTACGCCGGCGTAGCAGAAGAGCGACTTCCGGAACGCGCAGCTTTCGGCCTACCTCATAACTATTATTCAAGGGACGGTGGCCCGAAGGGCAAAGGGTTTAGCATCACCGTCGGTGCCGGCCACGAGAGTACTGCAGATCGCCGCGCCAGCCCTCTCTTCATACACATTCATAAATTGACGGCGGGCAAGCACTTGGTTTGCCTGTTGCACTTCCCCACACGTTTTCTCCCTCCGAAGAACGAGCAAACAACGGTATCGCTGATTAAGGTGGTCAGGCAAACGAAAGACTACGTCTATGATGCAGCTGTGGTTTCGCGGTTTCTTGAAAGGTTTCCCGGTTCCGAGGTCGATCTGCTGGGGAGAGGAAAGCCGTGACAGACCGGAAAGAACTGCTTCATTTCTCCCTGAGTCCGGTTCAGGGTTTCATTGCTGATGCACGGCGCACGCGCGATCTTTGGGCAGGGTCCTTTCTGCTCTCCTGGCTCTCCGGTCAAGCCATGGCCGCTCTCGTTGAGAAACAGGGAGAGATTATCTTTCCCTCGGTGGATGGCGACGAACTCTTCGAAGCGGTTTCGACGGCTCAGGCCGGTGCAGCGCCGAGCGCGACACCGTTTGTCGGGTCGTTGCCGAACAGATTTAAGGCAAATGTTGAACGCGTAGACGGTGATCCGGGGGAGATTTGCAAAGGGGCGGTGAGGGCTGCCTGGCAGAGGCTAGAGGCTGCCGTATATGACCAGTTCGTGGCCGAGGCAGCAGAGTCCCATGGCAACAATACGCAGGATATCTGGGACCGGCAGGTTAACGGTTTCTGGGACATGACCTGGGTTACCGGTGCGGATCCGGGTGACAGCTCTGACGGGAGCTGGCTGGATCGCCGCAAAAACTGGCGTAGCCACTACGGCGGCAGGGCGGCGGCGGAACCGGGAGACCTCTGTCGCCTTATGGGGCACCTGCAGGAAATCTCAGGGTACCAAAGAATCGGCAAGGAGGAACGGGAAAGGCAGAACGCCTTTTGGCAGGCCATGGCTTCGGCCAAAGGCATCGGCGCGCTTGACTTGAAAGCCGATGAGCGTCTCTGCGCCATCGCCCTTATCAAGCGCCTGTTCCCTCGGCTCGCCACTATCGAAGCAGTCATCGGCTGGAAGCCGGGCGGTGCAGGCATGGATATCGTGCATTGGCCCTCCGTCAGCTACATCGCTGCCGTCCCCTGGTTGAAGGCGGTAGAAAAGAAGCTGAGTGGAGGAGAACAAAGCGAATTCTGGATGCAGGCCCAGCAGTATGTCACCGAAGACTTTATGGGGGAAGCCGCAACGAAGGATTTCGGTTTACCAAGCAACGGCTTGTTCAAGCTGGATGGCCACTTGCTGCACCAAGACGGCATTGCGGCTTGGCCCTTGGAAGACTTCGCCGGTACGGACGATAATCAACGCAGAGCGTCACGGGCCCACCTGGCGGACGGCCTGAAGCAGGTGCAAAGTCGCGTCGGCAACGGAACCCGCGTTGCCGCGAGCGAATTCTATGCGTTGCTGCAGATGGATGGTGACAGGATCGGGAGCGCCCTTCGCCTGCATCAGGATGTGGTGAGGGACGGGCTGGACCGCTTCACCAAAGCCGTGAAGAGGTATTTCGGCCGGCCCAACGAGAGCAACGGCGTGTTGATCTATGCTGGCGGCGACGATGTTTCGGTTTTCCTGCCACTGGACACGGCCCTTCAGGCGGCACAGAGCCTGCACGGTATTTACAGCGAGGCCTTTGCAGAGGCGATCAAGCAGTCGACTGGTACAAAGGCCGATCCGGCTGACTTCACAATGTCGGCTGCTATCGTGCTCGCACAATACAAGATACCGCTGCGCCGGGTGGTCAGCCATGCCCACACTATCCTGGATGACGTGGCCAAAGCGCAAAACGGGCGAGACAGCTTAGCGATCAGCATTTTAAAGCCGGGCGGTGAGTCGTTCGGTTGGGTCTCTGCCTGGTCGGGAACGGCTGGATCTCCCGTCGAGGTCATGGCCGAGCTGGCAATGACGCTGAATGTCCAAAGACACATCCCATCCAGGTTGTTCCACAATCTGAAGACTCGCTACCTGCCTCTGTTCGAAGAGACGGAAGACCGTGCCGACGGCGATCCTGCCGATGCTCTTCGGAAGCCAGAGGTCGTCCGCAGCTTGGTTCAAGCTGAACTGGTGGCCTCGCAGATTAAGGATGGTTTTAGGGAAGAGGTTCGTGAGCAATTACTGACCATCGGTCGGCCCTTGGTCCGCAAGCACGAGGGCACTGTACCGACCGACGGTTTTGATTTTGACGGCGGGCTGGTAACCCATTTTTTCTCCGTCGAAGGTCGTTGGCGTCTGTTAGGGGAGGGCGAAGGTGACTGAGGCTGTCTATCTGCAAATCGAGGCCCTCGACACTTTGATGTTCCGCGACGGCCGGCCTTTCAATCAAGCCGACGCCGGTGCCTCTGAAGCCACCAGCGTGTTTCCCCCGCATCCCCCGAGTGTTGTCGGCGCAATCCGGGCGGCGCTGTGGCGGTTTCTAGGAGGTTGGGACGAGACCCGTCTTGGCGATGGAACGAACTGGCAGGATCCGGCGACGAACCTGGGTCCGTTGCGGTTTGCGGCGCCTGTCGTCCACTTTCGGAACACGTTGGTATTCCCCGCACCGATGCACCTGGTTAAGGACGGAGAAGGCCATTCGACCCGGCTTTTGCCGGGGCCACCATTGCAATGCGATTTGGGCACTGTACGCCTGCCAATCCCAGAGGAGCCACTTGAGGGATTCAAGGGTGCGGAGGACGTCTGGCTGACATCACGCGGACTGGAAGCGGTCCTCGCGGGAGGCATGCCTGCGCAGGACGACTGGGTCGCGATAGAAGAAATATGGCAACTCGAAAGCCGCGTAGGCATCGGGATCGATACGTCGACGCGCCGCACCGACACGACGAAGGACGCCGGCGGCCGTCTCTATATGGCGAGCCACGTGCGCTTGTCCGGCTCGGCAAGCCTGATTGTCGGGTATTCCGGCTGGAACGGCGCGTCGCCCTTTTCCGAGTCCGGTGGCTTGATTCCCTTCGCCGGAGAGCATCGCATGGCCGGGATCGTCCCGGTGGACGCTCCGCCGGCGCTGCCGAAGGCACCCCGCATGCTGCCGCAGCACGACGGCAAGACCCTTTATACGGCCTACCTGCTGTCCCCCTGTGTGCTGGACGGCCTGGGGGAAGTAGAGGCCTCCTTGAAGGGAAGCGTCGTGAGCGCTTGCCTGGGCAAGGCGGAGCCGATCGGCGGCTGGGATTCGCAATCGCGCTGTCCGGTCGCACTGAGACCGGCACTGCCGGCGGGATCCATCTGGTTCATGGAATCGGACGAACCGCCTGAAGAGATATTGGCCCTGCATGGCAGCCATATCGGGCTGGCGCCGGAGTGGGGCTTCGGACAAGTGATGATTGGAGCATGGGAAGATAAGAGGCTGTCATGACCGCACCTGAGCAAGGGGCTGGAGAGGCGCGAGAGCCCGGAGAGGCAATGCGCAGCGCGATGGTCGGGCTCATCGCGGAAACGAATGTACACGTGGGCATAGGCCAGGCCATCGGAGCCCTGGACCTGCCCGTCGCGCGCGAGCGCATCACCGACTATCCCTTCGTACCTGGCTCGGGCGTGAAGGGTGCCTGGCGCGTCTGGGCCGAGGAGCGGGCTGGTCTCAGTCGAGAGTGCTGCGATGATCTCTTCGGGCCGAAGAGCCAGTCCAGTGCGGACGGGGGCGACGAGAAAGGCGCTGGAACCGTATTGATGAGCGACGCTCGGCTATTGCTGCTGCCGGTGCGCTGCCTTTCCAGCTCCTACAAGTGGGTAACCTGTCCGCTCATATTGGATCGCTTGCGGCGCGACGCGGCGCGCGGCGGCCGTCGGGAAGTGACTTTTGAGTTGCCGGTGGTGGAGGAGGGGGGCTATCTCGGCGCCGGGGGCGACAAGGAGGTCGTCGGCCTGGAAGAGCGTGAGTTTACCCGCGAAGCAAAGGTGCAGCCGGGTGTCCTGGAGGCGTTGGTTTCAGTGATCCCCGGGGCGATCCGGAAAGACCGTCTGGAGGCCCGTCTCGTCGTCCTGAGTGACCACGACTTCGTTTGGTTTGCCCGCTATGCGCTACCTGTCATGGCCCGCAATGCGCTGGATGAGAACAAGATCGTGAAAGAGGGGGCGTTCTGGTACGAGGAGAGTCTGCCGCCGGATACCGTCATGTACCTGCTGTTGGGCCAGCGTCGGCCCGGCAAGGTGGCCGCGCTCGCCGGTGTGATCGCCGAGGACAAGGCCTACCTCCAAATGGGCGGCAACGAAACGATTGGGCAGGGCTGGTTCAAAATGGCTGTCGTTGGCGCACGGGAGGCAGATCAATGAGTCAGAGCCTTGCGCAAAAACGTGCCGGCCACGCCCTGGACCAAATTCAAAAGATGCATCGGAAGGACGAATACGGCAACTACGTCGCCTACGTGAAGGCGTTGCCCGCTGCCATCATCATGAGCGGCCTGGGTCAGGCGCTGGCCATGGAGAAGGCGCGGGGCCCTGAAACGAAGACCGATAAAGTCAGCCGTGGCCATGCCAATCTCTACTACCACTTGAATACTTGGCTGTGCAAGGACTGGCAGGACAGTCCCTACAGTCGTGGCAGTGACGTTCTGGAAGAGATCACCAGGAAGAGCGAGGCCGATTACATCCGCGCACAGGCTGAAGCCCTGGCCTATCTGGAGTGGCTGAAGAAGTTTGCCGTCGCCACCCTGCGGGACCCCGGCAACGTGGACGGTGGCTGACCATGGAACCTTTGAAGTGCCCTCACTACGCAGGCAAGAAGCTTCGCGGAGTCACGCAGCATGGCAATCGCGGGCTCTTTTTCGCTAAGTTCTTCGACCAGTGGAACAGTGAATTCACGAAGATTGCCGAGCCGGAACCGGACCGGGACAGGAAGATCGACTATCACGGCGGCAAGATGAACTGGGTCTTGAGTCAGTTTCACGACCGGCCCCCCGGGAAAAGTGGCCGTTTCAAGGTGAAGGACCCAGAGCGGGGAGGAGGGAGAAAAGTTGGTAACGCGGCGGAGATTGCTGCGGCGGTGCAGCGGCTCTGTGATCTCGCGCTCGCCCTGAACCGCGATGACCCGCGGCCCGGGCCATTGTGCCTGGTCACCACCGGCCCATTCGTGACGGGTATGGGGCTGGCGCATCCGTTGGAGAACGGCTTTCTTTGGCATCACACCCTGGGGATCCCCTACCTTCCGGGCCCTTCCGTCAAAGGGATGATCCGTGCCTGGGCGGAGCACTGGGAAGACGATATGAAGACTGTCGACCGGCTGTTCGGCCGCGACGATGCGCATGCTGATGGTCCGGCGGCCGGCGCGCTGATCGTATTCGATGCCTTGCCAACAGCCCCGGTTTCCCTCATGGCCGAGGTGATCACGCCCCATGACGACGGGTGGCGGATCAACGAGGCAGCCACGCCGTCGGACTGGAACAACCCCAACCCGATTCCCTTTTTGGCGGTGGCGCCCGGGGCACAGTTTCAGTTCGCCGTCGCACGTCGGCATAATGCGGAAGCGAATGACCTGGAGACCGCCTACGACTATCTGGAGGCCGCGCTGGAATGGATCGGCGCTGGCGCCAAGACGGGCATCGGCTTCGGCCGGATGGTGAGTGATGAAGCCATGGCGGCTATGGAGGAGCGGCAAGAGGTTCTGCGGCAGGCAGAAATGCAGCGGGAACTGGCTCAGAGAATCGAGGCCCGGCAAAGTTATCCCATCGGCACCAGGGTGCGCTTCGACGGAATCAACTGGGAACTGACAGAGCCGCACAGGTTGGGGTCTGGGCAAAGGGTCAGGCTCTTCGAGACTTCCGAAGGAAGCGCGTCGGTAGAAGAGGACGAGATCGATGAGTGGGATGTCCAGGGGTGACGGTCTATTTGGTAACCCGCCATTGCGGCGCGCTCGATTGGGCCCGGCGCCGGGGCATTGAAGCACAGCGGGTCGAGCATTTGGATATCGACCTGGTCCAACAGGGAGACTGCATTCTGGGGACGCTGCCGGTTTCCCTGGCAGCCGAGGTCTGCGCTCGCGGTGCGCGCTATTTTCATCTGACGCTGGAAGTGCCGCCGGAAATGCGGGGCCGTGATCTGAGCGCCTCCGAGATGGAGGCCTTCGGGGCGAAACTCTACGAGTATTTTGTCGAAAGGCGTCTGGCCGACGGCGATTTCTAGGGGGAGGGAAGATGGGGGCGATACTGTGGAAACTCAGCCTGGTGGTCGTCGGCACATTGGTGCTGACGCTACTGGCCTTTACTTTCGAGGCGTTGCTGGGCCATTTGTCTGAGACCTTCTCCATCGTCACGAAGTCCTCGGGTTTCGCAAGCTATCTCGTGGTGTTTGGCATCGCCTGCTTCCTTGCGTTGGGCTTCATGGGCGGCATGGTCCATTGGATGGGGCACTTCGCCAACCCCATTGCATTCTTCCGGGCTGTGGATGAGCATGCGGAGCGCGGGCGCCAAGTGCTCATCCTGCCGCTTTCTGGCATGAAGAATCGGGAGTTCAATCAGCAGGCGGCCGTCACGGCGCTCGAGAGCCTGACGCACGTGGACCTTGAAACGATCTGCCGGGGCGGCGCGGGTGATCAGGTTCTGCAGCAGGCTATGCGGCATCCCTGGGTTCAGGGATTCCGGGCTTTGTTTCCACACAGGGAAACGCTGCGGCGTCTCTATGTGATTCCCTCGGACGTCGGCGATGCGGCCTCAGCGCCTGATGCCTGGCGTTTCGCGAAGGCCGTATTCGATCTGCTCGATACACGCGAGCCGAAGATTTTCTTCGTCGGCGGGCCTGGTGAGATTGTTCCCATCGAGCGGTCTGCCGTGACGGGCGCGCCCGGCCGCGAGTCCACGCTGTGCACGACGGGCGTGAACTACGGTGACTATCATGCCTTGCAGGTGGCCTTCCGCGCGGCGATCCGCCATGCCGGAGCGGCCGGCTTTGCAAAGCGCAGCCTCTGCATCGATATGACGGCGGGCACCAAGCAGGTTTCGGTCGCTGCCGCCGTTGCCGCCTTGAACACGCAGGCACTGTTCAGCTATGTCGGGAACGACGGCCGCCTGCACCTCGATACGGCAATCCTCGACCCCGGCTTGTTTTCCGAGGAATTCATCTGAGTGGGGCCGCCCCGGCCTATTCTTCAGTCTTGCTGGGACGGCCGATGAGGCCACCTCTCATCCTGCAGGAATGGACATAGGACCCGTCTGCCTGACGGGTCAGGGCTGCTGCTTGGACCCGGCGACTGGTTCGAGACTGAGATGTTCTACGCCACGCTTCTGTCCCTGACGAATCAGGGCGCAGGCTCCAGCCCAGCAGGCTGCTGTGAATCCGACCCAGGAGTTTCTATCCCTGACGGATCAGGGCGCAGGCTGCAGCCCAATCGCTGCCCAGGGGCAGAGGAGAAGAGAGTTTCTATCCCTGACGGATCAGGGCGCAGGCTGCAGCCCATGACTGACCTGGTGAAGAGAGAAGATGGTTTCTATCCCTGAGGGATCAGGGCGCAGGCTGCAGCACGATGCACCACGCGACTGGTCGCAGTCGATGTTTCTATCCCTGACGGATCGGGGCGCAGGCTGCAGCGACAATGCGTGGCCACTCCCCATCGGACGAATGGTTTCTATCCCTGACGGATCAGGGCGCAGGCTGCAGCTGTTTCTGAAACCCAGAAGACCTCGCCGGCCGTTTCTATCCCTGACGGATCAGGGCGCAGGCTGCAGCGACGGCAAACAACATGCGCAACTTCGGCCGGTTTCTATCCCTGACGGATCAGGGCGCAGGCTGCAGCCGAGTCGGTCAACGTCGCCGGCCTCAGTTCGCGTTTCTATCCCTGACGGATCAGGGCGCAGGCTGCAGCGCAGCCCAACATTGAACTCAAGTCCCTCGCTGAAAAAGGTTTCTATCCCTGACGGATCAGGGCGCAGGCTGCAGCGAGCAAATGACCGACACACAGGAATTGGAAGGTTTCTATCCCTGACGGATCAGGGCGCAGGCTGCAGCGAGTAATCACAACAGGAGGCCTGTCATGGCCGTTTCTATCCCTGACGGATCAGGGCGCAGGCTGCAGCTGCCATCGCGGCTTATAACGCTGAGCTCCATGAGCTGTTTCTATCCCTGACGGATCAGGGCGCAGGCTGCAGCTGCAGAATCCGAATGTGGCGGCCTTCGTCGGTTTCTATCCCTGACGGATCAGGGCGCAGGCTGCAGCCCCCACACCTGTATCACCCTGACGAACAAGGCGGAATGGCAAAAATATCCAGACCAAGATCCTCACGTCGGGCTCATCCTCGTTAAAATGCCAAACAACCTGTATCGGCAGAGGCAATTCTTTGATAAAATACAACTTTGTAAAGAATATTCCAAGGCAAATGGATGATGGCCAGGCAACGCAAGCGGCCTGCCAGCCACGGCCCCCGCGAGCCGCGGCTCTGCGATGCCGACCTCTTCGACGAGGCCGTGGCCCTGGAGCGACTGGAGAGCGCCTGGGCCAAGGTGTGGTCCAACGCCGGCGCGGCGGGTGGCGACGGCATATCTGTGAAGGCCTTCTTCCCCGGCGCGGCGCAGCGGCTGCGCCGCCTCGCAGAGGCGCTGCGCGACGGCCGCTACCGGCCGGGCCCGCTGCGCCATCTGGACATCCCCAAACCCGGTGGCGGACTGCGGCCCCTTGCCATTCCTTGCGTCGTCGACCGCATCGCGCAGACCGCGGCAGCGGACGTCCTGACGCCGCTGCTGGACGCGGAGTTCGAGCCGGCCAGTTTCGCCTATAGGCCGGGCCGCTCTGTGCAGCAGGCGGTGCAGCAGATTGCACGCGCCCGGGAAGACGGCTTCACCTGGGTAGTCGATGCGGATATTGAGCGCTACTTCGAGACCATTCCCCATGACGAACTGATCGCGCGCTGGCGTGACTCGGTCAGCGACGGACCGCTAACGGAGTTGATCTGGACCTGGATCTCCCATGCGGCACCGCAGGGGCGCGGCTTGGCGCAGGGTTCCCCGCTGTCGCCCCTTCTGGCCAACCTCTACCTCGATCGCCTGGACGAGGCGTTCTATGACAAGGGAACGCGGCTGGTTCGGTTTGCCGACGACTTCGTCGTTCTCTGCCGCAGCAGCGGCGGGGCGGAAGAGGCCATGGCCAAGGTCGAGGGACTGCTCGCCGAACGCGGGCTGGCGCTGAACCGGCAGAAGAGCCGTATCGCCGATTTCAATCGCGGTTTCAGGTTCCTGGGACAGTTGTTCGTGCGCTCCATGGTGATGAAACAGGCGCCTGAGGATGCCGACGCCGAAGCCGTCGACAGGGTGCTGCGGCGCATCGCGCGCCACGACAGTGCGGCGGAGGCGGATGCGGCGGCCGAGCAGGCCGACGAGGACCGCCAGGAGGCGCTCGGCTATTCCCCCGGCTTGCGCAACCTGCATATCAGGACGCCGGACCGCCGCTTGGGTGTTCGCAACGAGGCCTTCTGCGTGGAGCAGGGCGAAGGACAGCCGGGGGCAGACGTGTCCTGGCGGGAAGTGATCGCGATCCCGCACCAGGACGTCGACCGGATCGATCTGGCCCCCCGCGTGCCGGTGACCGAGCAGGCGCTGCGCCATGCGCTGGCCACGGACACCATGGTGGCGCACGTGGACGGCCGCGGCAGGACGCTGGGCTGGACCAGTTCCAGTCTCGCGCCGCGTGCCGGCCGGCACATGGCGCAGGCGGCAGCCTACCTGGACCCTGACCGGCGGCTCGCCCTCGCGCGCCGCTATGTCGATGCAAGACTGCGCAATCAGCGCGCCGTGCTGCGGCGCATCGTAGCAGGGCGCCAGTCGGTACCGCCGCCCGTGCAGGACGCCCTGGTCGCGCTGAACAGCCTGATCGGGCGCGGTGCCAAGGGCCCCCTCTACGCTGCACCGGACATCGCATTTCTCATGGGCAAAGAAGGCGAAGGAACGGCCCGGTGGTGGCGGGCGGTCAGCGTCCTGGCGCCTGCGGGCTTCACCTTCGCACAGCGTGATCGGGAGGGGCAGGACGCCGCGAACATCTGCCTGAACTTTCTGGCCTGGCTGCTGGCCCGCGACGTGTCGGTGGCGGTCATGCGCGCCGGCCTGCATCCGGGCTTCGGCGCCCTGCACGCGGTGTCGGACCACCGGGATGCCTGCGTCTTCGATATGATGGAGATCTACCGCGCGCATCTCGTGGGCGGCCTGTTCGTCTACTGCGCCAGCCGGCGTTTCGTGCGGGGTGACATGTTCACCCAGCAGGAGTCCGGCCTTCGCATGAACCGGGCGGCGGGCGATGCCCTGATCCGCGCCTACGAGGCCCGGGTGAACGGCAGGATCAAGAGCCCTGTGCGCGGCCGCCGAATCACCTGGCGCCGGCTGATGGTGGAGCAGGCCTTTGCCTTGGCGGCGCACCTGGAAGACGGCAGGGATTTCGAACCCTACGTCATGGACTACTAGGCAGAAGCAGGGGAACGGCCATGTCCGAAACGGTCCTGACCATCGTCATCTGCTATGATGTGGTGAGCGCCGGACCGCGGCGCCGGATCGCGAAGCTGCTGGAGGAGCGCATGGTTCGGGTGCAGCAATCCGTCTTCGAGGCCAGGATGACGGCGAGGGCGGCGAACCGCCTCTTCGATCGGGCCAGGAGGATGGCCGAGGAGGAGGACTCCCTGCGCATGTATGTGCTGCCCAGAGACGGGCTGACCCGCAGCCGCGCCGCCGGCGGCGCGCCCCTGCCGGAAGAGGGGTCGTTTTGGATCTTGTAGGCGGCGATGCGGTCAACCAGCGGCTTCTGGCCCCCAAACAGGCGGTATCGGGCGAAGTCCTGGCAGCCCTGTGGTCGTTCGAGCAGACGGTCGTGGTCCTACCGGGACTAGGCGCCCTGCAGAATGCCGGCAATCTTCTCCAGAAGGTGCGTGGTGCTTTCGGGGACGCTCTCCTTGCCGGCGCTTCGGAACCTGTACGGGCGCACCAGCCCTGCAATTGGCACCCGCCCTGCGCCGCCGAGGTGTTCTTTGGCCGCAAACCCTGCCTGCGTGTTGCGGCGCATGACAGCGAGATACCCAAGCCTTTCGTCCTGTCCAGCGAGCGAGTGAATCAAGATCTGCATGTGAAGCTCGCGGTCTTCGGTTTTGCATCTGCCTGGGCGCGCGCCACAAGCCTCGCGCTTGCCGAGGCGCTGCGTAACCGGGTGCTCTGGGCGAAGATGGCAAAGGATCTTTCGGTGTTCCTGCCGAAACGGATAGAACTGGGCAGCATGCGTAGCTGCGGTTGCCATGGCCTCGGACTGGGTAGCGCTCCTGCCGCCCTGAGAATGGATTTCCATTCGCCTGTCGATGCAGAGAGAGGTTCGGCATTCGAGCAGCCGGAGATTCTCCTGCGTCGCCTGCTTCGCCGTGTCGCTCTTCTTGCCCGCTGGCATGATGTCGATCTCGAGGCCGATTGGGATGCGCTCGAGAAAGCCATCGGCGGCATTCAAGTAAACTTTCTGGATTATGCCGGACCTGCCGACGGTCGTGCCCGGCGGCGTGGTGGGCACCGATTGAAGAACCGGCTCATCGAACTACCGTCTCTGGAACTCTCCGGCGATATTCACCTGCTCTGGCCCTATATTGCCATCGGGGAGACGGCACACATCGGCCGTGGCGCATCGCTCGGGCTTGGCCGCTACCGACTGACGCCGGCCTGAAGGTCATATTTGGCTCTGTCGCTCATTGGCGAGATGTGGTCCGGGCGTTCAAGTGCGAGGAACCCGATGCAGGAAACGGTTGGTTACAGCGCTTAAGGAAAGAACAGTGCGTGTTCTTGCAATAGTGCTGGTATTGGCCATTTCATCCTTCGCCCACGCCGCGATTTACACGCCTTCTCCGCCCGTAGGTCGCGCAGGTTCGTCAGTGTTGAAGAGCCAAACTGAATCGCTAGTCTTGCGCCAGGAGGTGGACTAATCGCTTAACTGTCCATCTCGCAATCGACTTCCGTGATGAAAGCGACCTCTTCGGGAGCCTGTACCCCGTCCGCATCCATCACCGCTACCATTGCCCTAAACAGCCGCTTGCTTGCCACCGAATCTTCTCGGCGATTCAGTCGCACTAGACACTCGCCTACGGCGGTTATATCGGGGCACAGCTTGCGGATGTAGCGATCAAGTGCCGCGCGGTCTGATTCCTCAAAAGGCAGACCTTGCCGGTCGCACGCATCGGCAGTGAAATCCAGCATGCGTTCCACCTCGTAGTCGTGGAGGTGTCCGTCGCTCCGGCTCAACGCAGCAAGGATGCAGAGTTCGTCGGCGCAGGCCGCTCTCTGCGACTCACCAGGTCTTGGCTCTGCGCGCTTCGGAGCGGTAATTGCTCCAACTGGCAGAGGAAGCCTGATGCCCAGATCGTCAAAGTACTCAAGCGGCTCCCAGATCACGCCGTCCCAGTCAATGATCGAGACGATGCGATCGGTGCGGAAACTCCGGACGGCCTTGCGCTCGTGGCAAAACGCTCGCATCAGATAGTGGCCGCCTTCGGTTGGCCGAAAGCCATTGAGCGTGATGCGACGCCGCGTCATCGCATTTCGGGAATCTCGGTACTCCATCGCAAAAGACAGGCCACCGACGGCACCATCGTCCAGATCTGCCAGGGGATCAGTTGGCGTCTTGTCGGTTAGCAGGGCCTCGAAGTTGAACGGTCCCTCGGCGTCTTCCGCGAACACATCGTCACTGTCCGTCAGCGCGGGCTCAAAATCCGGGATGACGGTGACCGAGCGTAAGGGCCGCGCCGTGATGAGCTTAAGGACTTGCACGTACATAACTTTCCCCTAAAGGCCTAGCACCTTCGTGCCATAGTTGAACATCGTAAGGGCGAAGACACGTCGTAATCAAGACGCTTAGAGAAATCAGTCGGAGAGGTCGGCGGCGCAGAGCGACGATCCCGCTTTGTCCAAGTTGCAGTCGACCCGTCTCCCGGCGAACACGAGGACAGGCCGCACCGCCGAAATCCCTGCCGGACCAGCTTCGTCGCGGCGCAGGCTTTCGGGACGAGTGCAGCGGGTAGACTAGCTTTTCGGCTGACTCAACATTAACCATTGAGAGAATGACATATCGATTACTCTCTCTTAGGATGGCCTTGGAGCGGACCAGGGGAGTTGGCCGGTCATCAGGTGGCAGTGGGGAGGGCAGTTTGGGCTGTCTGCGCCGAAGAACCGCGTCGTGAATGATCGTCGACAGGCCAGCCTGTAGTCCTTGCCGCGAACTCGGCGTTTCGCCGTGGCGCGCAGGACGCCATTGGGTGCAGCGGCCAGCAGATCGTAGGGCCTTCCCTTGTCATAGCGCAACGCAAGGGAGGCGCCCGTGAACGAGATTAACCAAGCCGGCTGGTCAGCAGCGGCAGATCAGGATCCGGACGCGCCATTGGGCGAGGGTCAGTCCGCAGGTGATCACATGCCAGCCGCATCACCGGTCGAGATCTCGGCCTCGATCGCCCAGCAGATCACCTACGCCACCCAACAGAACGACGTTGCGGTCATTGCCGATCTGGGGCTTGCCAACCACGGCGAAGAAGACCTCGAGCACCTGGTGCTGACCCTCGAGGTCGACCCGCCGCTCATCGCCGAGAAGCGCTGGCGCATCGACCGCCTGGCCGCCGGCAGCGAGCTGCGGCTCAGCGACCGAGGCGTGTCGCTTTCCGGCGCCAGCCTTTCGCGGATCACCGAGCGGCGCCGGGCCGAGCTCTCATTGCGCCTCACCCGGGGCAAGGAGATCCTGGCCGAGGAACGGCGCGAGATCATCGGTCTCGCCCACAACGAGTGGGGCGGGGCCAGCCATATGCCCGAGCTGCTGGCCGCCTTCGTCATGCCCAACGACCCGGCGGTGGCGCGCCTCCTCAAGGAGGCTTCGGAAGTATTGCGGCGCTCGGGCAAGAACCCCTCGCTGGAAGGCTACCAGCAGAAGTCCAGGAAGCGGGTCTGGGAGATCGCCGCGGCGCTCTGGGCTGCCGTGGCGCAGCGCCGGCTGACCTACGTGGAGCCGCCGGCCAGCTTCGAGCGCCAGGGCCAGAAGATCCGCACACCGGGCGAGGTGCTGGAGACGGGGCTGGCCACCTGTCTCGACAGCGCCGTGCTCTTCGCCTCGGCGCTGGAGCAGGTCGGCCTCAATCCCATGATCGCCTTTACCGACGGCCATGCCATCTGCGGGCTCTGGCTGCAGCCCCAGACGCTGCCGGGCCTCACCACCGACGACGCCTCGGAACTGCGCAAGCACGTCGACCTGAAGGAACTGCTGCTCTTCGAGACCACGGCAGTGACACAGGACCCGCCGATGAAGTTCTCGAAGGCCATTGAGGCCGGAAATGGCGAGATCGCCGAGGCGGTGGAGGAGAAATTCGTTTACACCCTCGATCTCCGCCGTGCCCGTCAGCAGCAGATCTCGCCACTAAGCACCGAAAGGGAGATCGATGGTGGCGAGGGCGAGAGCGAGGCGGTCGTTTCCGAGGGCATGGAGGAGGCACCCGAGCTCCCCGGTTTCGATCTCGGCCTGGAGACGGGCGAAAAGCCGGACACGCCCGAAGACCGGCTCGACCACTGGAAGCGCAAGCTCCTCGACCTCACCAAGCGCAACCGCCTCTTGAACCTGAAGCCCTCGAAGACGGCGATCCCGCTTATCTGCCCCGACCCGGCCGCCCTCGAGGACAAGCTCGCCGAGGGCAGGAAGATCTCGGTAAAGCCCCTGGTGAAGATCTCGCAAGAGGGCGAGGGCGGGCGCGATGCGCAGCTCTTCCAGCAGAGGAGCGGCGAGGACTACGTGAAGCGGTTTGCCGAGGAGGCGCTCGCCAACAACGAGTTGGTTTCCGAGCGCGACCAGAAGGAGCTCGACGCGGGCCTGATCCAGCTCTACCGCAAGTCCAAGTCGGACCTGCAGGAAGGCGGCGCCAACACGCTCTTCCTGGCGCTCGGCATGCTGAAATGGAAGCAGTCGGAGGACGAGACCCGCAGCTACCGCGCGCCGCTCATCCTGGTGCCGGTGACCCTCGAGCGCCGCAGCGCCGCCTCCAAGGTGAAAATCACCGCGCACGACGATGAGACGGTTTTCAACATGACGCTCCTGGAGATGCTGCGCCAGGACTTCGACCTGCGTCTGCCGCAGCTTGAGGGCAAGCTGCCGGAGGACGAGGCCGGCGTCGACGTCACACTCATCTGGAACACAGTCCGCAAGGCGGTGCGCGACATCAAGGGCTTCGAGGTGGTCGAGGAGGTGGTGATCTCGACCTTCTCCTTTGCCAAGTACCTCATGTGGAAGGACCTCTCCGACCGCACGGCCGAGCTGAAGGAAAGCCCCTTCGTCGAGCACTTGATCGACCACCCGCGCGATCCCTACGAGGCCTCGGCCGAGTTCCTGAAGCCCTCGGAGATCGACGAGAAGATCGACCCCTCGGAACTCTTCATGCCGCTGCAGGCCGACTCCTCGCAGATCGTCGCGGTGCAGGCCTCTTCCCAGGGCGGCGACTTCGTGCTGGAGGGCCCGCCGGGCACCGGCAAGTCGCAGACCATCGCCAACATGATCGCCCACAACCTGGGCCTCGGCCGGCGGGTCCTCTTCGTCTCGGAGAAGATGGCCGCCCTCGAGGTGGTCTACCGCCGCCTGGTCGACAAGGGTCTCGGACGCTTCTGTCTCGAGCTACACTCCTCCAAGGCCAACAAGAAGGACGTGCTGAACCAGCTCGACCAGTCCTGGAGCGCGCGCGGCGAGGAGACCGCCGAGCACTGGCAGACCGAGGCAGCGCGCCTCAAAAAGCTGCGCGATGATCTGAACGGACTGGTAAAGGCGCTCCACAGCCCCGGCCAGACGGGGGTCAGCCCGCGCGCGGCCATCGGGCGGAGCCTGCGCTTTGCCGAGCGTCATCGCCTGGAGCTCTCCTGGGAGGGCGGCCTGGAAGCCGACCGGGCCCGGGACCGCGAGGGGCTCGCCCGCCTGCAGGACATCGCCCGGCGCCTGGGGCTCGAGCGCGGCCAGATCGGCCCGCAAGAGGCGAAGGCCTTCAAGGAGCTGCGTCAGGAGGACTGGTCGAATGCCTGGCAGGCCCGTTTCGTCGAGGCCGCGCGCCGGCTCATCGGCCGCATCGATGCCGTGCTGGCGGCCGCGGGGAACTTCGCGGGGCCGGCCGGCCTGCCCGTTCCAGGGACGCGCCTCGCCGGCCTCGAGGGGCTTGCGATGATCGCCCTGCTGCTGCCGGCGGCCGCGCGCCACGACCTGGGTTTCGCGCTCACCGGCAAGGGCGGGCAGGTGCTGGAGGACCTGGGCCGCGCCCTCGATAAGCTGGAAACCTATCGCAGCGAGAAAAAGAAGCTCTCGCTCACCTACAGCGACGAGGCCATCGCCGCGGCCGAGGTCGAGGCCTGGAAAGGGCAGTGGCTGGCCGCCGGCAACAAGATCTGGCCCTTCGGCGCCCTGGCGCGCCGCGGTGTCGCTTCGCGCATGAAGAAGGCCGCGGCCTTGAAGAAGCGCCCGGCGCCGGCGGGTGATCTCGATGTCCTGGAGAAGCTGCAGGCGATCAGGGCAGAAATGGAGGCGACCGTCCGCGATCTGCCTGCAGACGCGCCCTGGAAGGGCCTCGAGAGCGATATCGAGCGGGCCCGCGAGGCGGCGGTGGCCGGGGCCAAGCTGCGCGAGGGGGCGACGCGCCTGGCCGAGGGTGCCGACCAGCTGATCGCCGTGCGTGAGACCCTGCGCAAGCTGGTCTCGGAGGGCCAGGACCTCATCGATGCCGGCATGCCGATCGCCGAGGCCGGCCGGAGGCTGGCCGAGGAGATGCAGGCCTTCAAGCAGGCCCTTGGCGACTACGTGGCAGAGGCGGCCGCCGAAGCGCGCAGCGTCACCGAGCTCGGGGTGCTGAAGGATGAGGCTCAAGGGGTGCTCGATCTGCAGCAGCGCATCAACGTCTGGTGCCGCTGGCAGGCGGTCCGCAACGAGGCCCTGGCCGCCGGCCTCGAGGACCTGGTGGCGGGTCTGGAGAGCGGCCTGGTCCCGGCCGAAGAGACCGAAGAAGCCTTCAAGACCGCCTACTGCCGGTGGATCGCCGGGCGCCTGGTGGACGAGCGCGAGGAGCTGCGCACCTTCTCGGCCTTGGCCCAGGAGCAGAAGATCGAGGAGTTCCGCAAGCTCGACCGCCGGATGGCGGATCTCGCCATCGACTACATCAAGGCGCGGCTTTCCGGGGACATTCCGGGGCGTCACGAGCCCAAGCAGCCGCCGGGCTACGGCGTGCTCGCCCGCGAGATCCAGAAGAAGGCGCGCCACATGCCGGTGCGCCAGCTGGTCGGCGAGCTGGGCGAGGTGCTGACCACGCTCACCCCCTGCCTGCTCATGAGCCCGCTCTCGGTCGCCCAGTTCCTCGCCGCCGGCAGCCAGCCCTTCGATGTGGTGATCTTCGATGAGGCCTCGCAGATCACCGTGTGGGACGCGATCGGCGCCATTGCCCGCGGCATCAACGTCATCGTCGTGGGCGATCCCAAGCAGATGCCGCCGACCTCCTTCTTCGAGCGCGCGGCCTCGGAGGACGCCGAGGAGGAGAGCGGCTTTGCCGACGACATGGAGAGCATCCTCGACGAGGCGCTGGCCGCCCGGATCAAGTGGCACCGCCTGACCGGGCACTACCGCAGCAAGCACGAGAGTCTCATCGCCTTTTCCAACCACCGCTACTACGGCGGCGATTTGGTCACCTACCCCTCCAACGACACCAAGCCGACCGCGGTCTCCTTCCGCAAGGTCAAGGGCATCTATCAGCGCGGCAAGGGGCGCACCAATCCCGACGAGGCCAAGGAGGTGGTGGCCGAGGTGGTGCGGCGCCTCAAGGATCCGGCCTTAAGCCGGCTTTCGATCGGCGTGGTCACCCTCAATTCAGAGCAGCAGCGCCTCGTCGAGGAGTTGCTGGACGATGAGCGCCGGCAGGACCCGGGTCTGGAAGCCTTCTTCGGCGACGATGCGGTGGAGCCGGTCTTCATCAAGAACCTGGAGACGGTGCAGGGTGACCAGCGCGACGTGATCCTGCTCTCAGTCGGCTATGGCCCCACCGTGCCCGGCGCGCAGACCATGTCGATGAACTTCGGCCCCTTGAACCGCAAGGGCGGTGAGCGGCGCCTCAACGTGGCGATTACCCGGGCCACCACCGAGGTGATGATTTTCGCGAGCTTCGATCCCTCGATGATCGATCTGACCCGCACCTCGGCCGCGGCGGTGCGCGATCTGCGCCACTACCTGGAGTTCGCCGAGCGCGGCCCGGCGGCGCTCGGCGAGGCGCTCAAGTCGGTCGGCGGCACGGACAGCTTCGACTCCGACTTCGAGGAGGCGGTGGCCGAGGGCCTCAGGCGCCGCGGCTGGGACCTGCACAGCCAGATCGGCGTCTCCAAGTTCCGCATCGACCTCGGCGTCATCCACCCGGACTGGCCGGGCCATTACCTTGTAGGCCTCGAGTGCGACGGCGCGACCTACCATTCCTCGCCCTCGGCGCGCGACCGCGATCGGGTGCGCCAGGCGATCCTCGAAGGGCTCGGCTGGCGCCTCCTGCGTATCTGGTCGACGGACTTCTTCATCGACCCCAAGGGCACCCTGGAGCGTATCGACGAGGCGCTCCAGAAGCTGCTGGAGGAAGACCGCGCCCACGTGGAGACGGCCGAAGGCGCGGCGACGCCGCCGGCGGTGGAGGGCGACGGCGCCACCGAGGCGCAGGAGAAACTCGAGGCGGAAGTTGGAGAAGATGAGGCGCCCACCGTCGAGGATGAGGTCGAGGCCGCGCCGGAAGATCTCGGGGAAGAAGCGGGCAGGTCTCATGACTCGGAGCCGGCGGAGGCGGTGCGCGCCTTTGCCCGCCAGTCCGGCGACCCGGCGCTGGACGGCCGCGGCGCTCTGGACCGGGTCGGCCCGGAGCTCTCGCCCGAGCGCTTCTACGACCCGGACTATCTGGAGGTGCTGCGCCGCCTGGTTCTCGCGGTCATCGATGGCGAGGGGCCGGTGACCTTCGACTTCCTGGCGACGCGCATCGCGCGGGAACATGGATTCCAGCGCACCGGTGCGCGCATCCGCCAGCAGGTGGCGGCCGCGCTCGGCCGCCAGCGCCGGCAAAGCCGGGGCCCGGGCACGGAGAAGGTCTACTGGCCCGACGGCCAGGAGCCGCAGAAGGTCACCGGCTTTCGCGGCCTGAACGGCACCCCGGCGCCGCGCCACTGGGCGGAGGTGCCCGACCCGGAGAAACTCGGCCTGGCAAGACAGGTACTCGAGGAGTCCAAAGAGGCGGACCGGGCGGCGGTCATGGCGCGGATCATCGGCCTGGCGAGTTTGCGGCAGAAAACCCGCGAGGAATTCGAGGGGCTGTTGAGACGCGCAGCGGAACTGAATGAAGAAGACGAGGGGGGAGATGGCGGCGCCGGCAGAGAGGAGGCTTGAGCCGGAAGGGCTGACGGGGCTGGCAGGGCGTTGCCGGCGCTGGCTGAGGGCCGGTTTCGACGGCGGCGCCGCGGACCAGCCGGGCAGCATCTATCTGGCGCGCTTGGTGGTTTTCGTGATCCTGGTGGGCTCGGTCCTGGCTATGGCGGAGACCGAGCCGAGCCTCTGGCGCGACCGGGACGTGGCCGCGGCCCTGCACCTGCTCGACTGGGCCCTGCTGGTCTTCTTCGTGCTGGAATACCTGCTGCGCTTCTGGGCCGCAGGGGAGATTGCGGCCTGGCGGGGCTGGCGCGGCCGCCTCATCTGGATGACGCGGCCCTGGCACCTCTTCGATCTGGCCCTCATCCTGGTCTTCCTGCTTCCCTTCCTCGGCGCGGAGGTCTTCATCTTGCGCCTCCTGCGCCTCGGGCGGATCTTCATGGTGCTGCGTCTGACGCGGCTCACCGCGGCCGGACAGCTGCTGGGCGCCTGCATTTTTGCCCGGCGCTACGAGCTTCTGGTCAGCGTGATGATGGCCTTCTTCTTGATGGTGGTGGCCGCGATCTGCCTCTACCTGGTGGAAGGGACAGCGCAGCCGGAGGCCTTCGGTTCGGTGCCGCGGGCGCTGTGGTGGGCCATGGCGACGCTCACCACGGTGGGCTATGGCGATGTCTACCCGGTGACGCCGCTCGGTAAGATCCTGGCCGGCCTGGTTGCTTTCATCGGCATCGGCGTCATCGCCATCCCGACGGGCATCGTCGCCGGGGCCTTTGCCAACGCCATGGCACGGGCCCCTGCGGGTGCCGGCGGCGAGGAGGCCGGATCCGAAGGAGAATAGTTCCGGGATGAGGGAGATGTCTGAGGTGAGTTGGTTTGCGGTGCGCTGGCGGCGGCCGGGTGAGCCAGCAGCTCTCGGGGAGCTACAGGGAGTGTCCCATTGGTCGATCTTTGTCTGCTGACACGATGGAGCGGCCTCGCCGGCATCATGCTTGCGGGACTGATCCATCCGGTTTTTAACTTCGATGCGGCGGCTGAAAGCCTTGCAGCCGGAGTGAAAGAGGATCCGGCCTATTCATTGGTCGTTGCCGCCGAAGACACCAGGCTGGCCTTGAAGACCTACGACCATGAGACGTTCATGGAGCTCCTGAGCCATAATCCGGGAGTGGTGGACTACCTCTATCCGAATGGCTTTACGCTGCTCGAGGAGGCGGCCTACGTGGGAAATCTTCCGGCCGTGGAAGCCTTGCTGCTACGCGGCGTTGATCCGGATTTCGGCAGGTTCCGGCCCCTGTCCCTGGCCCTGCCGGGCCTCGCAATGGATCTGCGCGTGCCCGCGCAATCTCCGGTGACGCGGGGGACCTTCTATCGGATCATCATCGTGCTCCTGGAAGCCGGCGCGGACTACCGCTTCCTGGAGGGGCTTGAGACCGCTTTCATGGGTGAACCATGGTCCTTCGTCGAGGGCCTGGTGATGGACGTCTGCGATCCGAAACATTATTCGGTGGATCACCTCGCCGTCTTCCGGGAAGCGGACATTCACTTCCGCCTCGAGCGCAAGTTTCTGCGCAACATGAAGAAGATCCGAGCCCTGGCGAAGATCGGGCTCGCAAACCCAGCCTGTGTTGCATACTTCGACAGCCGGATCATCCCGCTGGAGAAGACCTGAGGCCCGAGCCGGGACAGTTGCAAACATTCGAGGGTATGGAAATGAGAAAGAGGGGGCATAGTGGTTTTGTAGCGACGGCACTTTTCATCTCGCTGCTGTCGGCGCTGCCTGCCGGCGCGGCCAGTGGGTTGGCTGGAAATAGCGAAGCGCGGCCGGCTTGGGCGGATCCTCGTCACCCGGAAATCGACTACCGAACCGCCGTCTTTCTTTCTGGTCACCAGTCAGGAGACAGCATGAGTGGTTGGTGGATGGTCGGAGAGGAAAAGTCCCGGCTCGACGACAGCCTGACCACCATCGCCAAGAATGTCTCACAGTTCGATATGAACAGAAGGAACGGGCAGATGCTTCTCCTGGCGCGCTGCCATGAAGGGCGCACGGCCTTGGCCTTCGTCGGCGCGGACATTCGGATCGGGCATGTCGATGACTATGGACTTTTCCTCGATCATCGCATCGACGAGCAACGCGCCGACCGCAAGCGCTGGACGCCTCTGTCTTCAGGGCGCGGCGCTATTCTGTTCAGCAATCGAGCTGTGAATTTCATGCGGCATATCAAGCATGCCGAAAAGCTCTATCTGCGAATCAAGACCAAAAGAGCGGGCATCTACGACGCCGATTTCAGCATGGCAGGCGCAGAGCGGGCGTTTCAGGCGGTGGCGGTGGCTTGCGGCTGGGATCTCTGGAACTACGCCGTTGAGGATTACAAGGAGATCCAGTTGCTGCTTAAATCGGCGGGTTTCGATCCGGGCGAGACGGAGGGGCGTTGGAGTGAGGGGTCAGAGAAGGCCCTGGCGGAATTCCAGGCCTCAGTCGGTTTGCCGGCGAGTGGACTGCCCGACTACGAGACAATCAAGACGCTCGGATTTCATTAGATATCGGTTGTTGAGCAAGCGGGCGAGCAAAGAGAGCCTTCAGTTGTGGCCTCGCGCGATGTCATGCGAAGAGGGCGACGGGATAACAGGGGTCTGAGCCAGGATTACAAAGGGAAGATTGATGAGAGGAATCGTGTTTGCCCTGCTGGGTGTGGGGCTGATCTGGAGCGGCAGCGCGATCGCGCGGGATATCCCGCGAGACGGAAAAATCGAAGTGCCGAGCAAGGAGGAGGCCATCGCGCTCTGCAGGAAGAACCCTTACATTGACAACAATATCCTGCTGGCGAGCTGTGTGCAGATCGAACAGCAAAGCGCGCAGCGCATTCTGGGGATGATCTCGAAGGATCGGGACTCCGCCTCCGTTGCCTACTGGAACTGCGTGAAGAACCCCTACATCGACAACTTCCAGCTTCTGGCCGGCTGCATGGACCAGGAGCTCGAGGCAGCGAAATTCTTGGGCCAATAAAACCCGCGCGACGGGAGGCGGCCTCAATAGACTGGACGATCTGGGGGATGCTCGTTTTAAAATACTGATTCGCAAGGTTTCTCAACCGCAGCGAAAGAGAGGGTCGACATCCGATCTGTCAAAAGTTAGCCTTTTACAGGGGTCTCCAACGGTTTCGGGTTGGGGTTATGGTAGGCGCTTCTACCGAGGGGTGGCCGGCCGTGGATCGGGCCGCAAGGTTATACCGGCGTCCGCAAAACAAAATCACAGCTGATATATCCGCCTTTATGCGCAGGGGCATTGGGCTCGCCTTATGCTTGCCTGGTTTAGCCTCATGCGGCGCTCGACAGATGATAATCTTCTGGCAAGAGTTTCTTGCCCACGGTGAGGCCGACGTTGCGGTGCCGGTGCGGACCGCTGGTCAATGCGGGCCCTATTTCCCTTCCTTTTTCGCCAATTCATTTTGAATTGAACCTGCCGCAGGAGAAACAGATGCGTTTCGAGATTGTTGTTTCAATCGTTTTCTCGGCCAGTCTAGCCATGACAAGCGCTGCGAGTGCTGGGGGAGCTGACGGCGGAAAAACCTCCAATGGGATGTCCGCGAGCGCTGTCTCTGCCTCTTTGGACCTTGCCGAGCACAGCCCAAGCTTCATTGAAGCTGCAGCCAGCCTTCTTACGAAGGGAACCGATTACGTCAGCTCCGGCGTTGCGAAAGCTGGCAGCATTACCGTTGGTTATGTCGTTGGGTTTTTGTCTGACCCCATCACCCTCATCAGCGAAGACCCCGACTATGTCAATGACTGGGGCGACTTTCGCGACGCTGTTGATGTCGCTGTTGAGGCGAAAGAGCAAGGCGTCGCAGGCTTCACGACGGGCGGCAGCGCCGTCAGGCAAGGTATGTTCACTGTGGAGGAGCTGAAGGAGTACGGGCTGTGAAAAAAGTTCTCCTGCCTGCACTCGTAGCTATCGCTCTGGGAGCCTGCACCCAATCGGCGCCGCCGGCGAAGATCACCCCCGACCCACTGGCCTTCAAGCAGGTCGTGTTTTCGCTCGCGGGAACGCGACTGGAGGGCGAGCGTGTTGAGCATCGATTGATCCGAACTCTTGAGAGGTTCTTTTCGGGCTTGAACTCCGGGGAGGCTTCGGGCCTTGTGAGCCTTACTACTGAGCAATTCTCGCTTGTCACATACTATGGGAAGGGGAAGTCGAAATCGTATGACCTGAGCGCGCTCTCCGATCTTTCGTCGAATCCGGAACTTGGGCTCTACTTCTTTCGTGCGAACGAGTATGTGCCAACGCAATTCAGGAAGACCTCTGAAGGCAAGTTTTTTGTAGCCATCCGAGCAGATCGCCGGTCGACGGAGTTCTCGCGCGAATACGTTATGTTCGCAACGCTTGATGAGTCGGGCGATAGGTTGGAGGAGCTGGTTGTCCAGCCGGTGCTGGACACCGACTATGCCGGGGAAGCGAAGATCTTCGTCATAAAGAACCGCTCGCCGGGCGCGATCGTTGATCGCTGGGAGGACATGTTAAGGCTGGTAGGGCCGGATGAGGCGGTGACTTCACTCCGCTCAACGGATTCTGGTGGTGTGAAACGGGATGAATCCAACCATTCGGTAGTGTTCGTCTTTTCCCGACCATTACCGCCAAATGCGGAAGTCAGGGTTGAACATCAGTTCAAGCTGACCCGGGATAATCGTTGGCTTCGTCCCTACCGATTCTTTTATTCATTTGATGAGCCGGGAGATTTTCAACTGATTGAAAGTAGTTCCCGGGCGGGAGGCCCGATACCCCGGACGATAACGTATCGAGTCTTCGTGGATGGGACCATGGCTGGAGAGAGAACTGTAGAGACCTACTAAGAGGTCAGCTGCGCCCTGGGTTTGTGTGCTTGGCGTGCTTTGGCTGCGATGTGGGGAGAGAAAGCTCAGGCCGTGTAATCTTTGTTGGGCGCGAGATCCGTGCTTACCGGAATAGTGACAAGGCGCGCTTTGTGCCAGTAAGCAGCATGGCCGATCTGCCGATCAGGCTATTCACTTCGTCGCGGGTTTCATCTTCGTCGAGTATGAAAAGGTCCGCCAGTGGCGGAATTCCCGCAATGGAGGCCGTGCAGGCGTCCCGCCTATTCGCGGCCGGCGCCCCAGTTGCGTGCGGGGTCGTTGCTGCGGTTGTTTTCGAAGAGACTGGGCTTTTCGAAGACGCGGCGCTCGCCGTCGCGGCCGGTCCAGGAGATGACGACCTTGTAGTCGCCGGTCTTTCTCGAGTTGCTGGTGTAGCGGGTGACAGTCTTGGAGACCTCGATGCCATCCAGGGTCATGCGGTGACTACCGGGCCCGCAGTGTTCGAAGATGACCTGGTCGAGCAGTTCGTAGGTGAAGTCAGCCTCGCGGATCTCCTCGGGGTTCTCGATCGGGCGCCGGGCAGCGGCACGTGCCGCGTTGCGGGCCTCCTGCCTGGCGAGAAGGCCGGCTTCATCGTTGGCGTAGGCAAGCAGCTGGTCCGGTGATTCGGGGGCGGCATTCTTGCCCTTTAGAGGAAAGGCGCCGCGCAGATAGAGATCGGCGATGAGGGCGGCGCCCTTCGGCGTCACACGTTGTTTACCCCAGTCGTCCTCCTTGAAGATCCCCTCGAGATCGGCAAGGCGAAGCTCCCGCCCGGCAAGTGTGGTCGCCGGGTCTTCCTGGCCGATGGACAGGACATTGTCCGGCTCGCCGAGTGAGGCCTCAAGGAGTTCCACCTGGGCGTCCTTCAGCACCTGACGCGCCGCGCGCGGCTTGACCCCGGGCAGCAGGGCGATGGTATCGGTCAGCGAGAGGTAGAGGTTGGTATCGATCATGCGGTCTCCATCCTGGAAGCAGCGGAGCCGGGCGCCAAGGCCGGCGGGCCTGCGGTGATAGCATTGCCGGGGGCGTGGTGCCAGCGATCGCCAAGCTCTCCCCTCACAGGGCTTCATCATCAATCTTGATCCTGGAGGTCGTCTCTTGAAAGATCCTCATTCTTGGGTCCTCGTGTTTCGTAAACAACCCATCTCTCGGACCACGCGTTTTCGATCGCCTGTCTCCAGGCGGCGTCAATGCGGATCGAGAATTTGTGGAGCACCCTGGCCCAGCTGTTGACGGAAAAGGCATAGTGGCGCCCGTACAGTTGGCCGCAATGGGTGCAGCCGTTGCTCAAGTATTCTTCGTTCATGGTCTTGCTGAAGCGGTACTTGATTTCGCCCAGGCCCAGATCTGAAGGGAGGTGGCGCAGCAGGACTTTCACAAGGTCGGGGAATTCACCAAAGTTAGCGAGTGAAAAATAGACTGGAGACGGGCCAAAGCAGATTTCGATCCTGGAGACGACAAGCGTCTCCGCTCCACAGGCCCAGCAATCATCCTCTGCCCCAAACAAGAATACGGTAGCCTCCCCGTCGCGCGGCAGACCAAAGCGGAATCGCCCACCGAAGACCGCTTGCAGGAACGCTTCCATGGCAAAGGCCTGGCTCCAGAGCGACGGGTGTCGGCGGTCGCGAGCAGTCGTACTTATCGAACCCGGAATCAACGCCAGAAACCCTTCTTCGAGGTTGCCGCCGATGCAGATGGCAGGAAGCTCCCGCGTAACCGGAAACCCGGGCTGGCGAAGCAGCCACAATCCGCGAATTCCAGAGTCCTTGTAGCGCTGCTGCCGCCGCAAGGTTTCCTCGTTTGTCTGGCCTGACCATTGGATCTCGATCGCGACCCTGTACTTTCTCTTCTGGGCAAGGACGTCCGCCTTCCATCCTGCGCCGGTTGGTGTTGCGCCGCTTACTTCGGTATCAGCCTGCCAACCGGCTGCTCGGGCGGCCATGACGACTAGGCGCTTCAAGTCCCAATGCGCCTCGCCTTCGGGGGCGCTGGCGCAGAGGCCGGCGACCTTGTGAGCGAAGAACTGCGTGCCGAGCCGCGATGTCTTCGCTATCACCAGGGAATTGCAGCATGGCATTCGTAGGTGCCATCTGCTCCTGTTCTCGGCCTTGAGGTTTCTCCAGTCATGAGGGTCGAAATCAAAGGCGTGAAGATCCTTTCCGGCGTCATCCAGGCAGCGAAGCGGCATGAATCCCTCCTCCAGAGGCCTTTATCGTCAGCGAGGCGTTTTCGCGATCTGACGGAAAGGCAGTCCATCCCTTTTCGCTGCCGTTCAGCTTCGGAGGCGCCCCACCGGCTGCGGCCTTGGCCCTTGCCAGGGAGTGTGAGTGCCTTCGCCGGCGCATCATGAAGATCACAAATGCGCGGTTCCTCGCGATCGGCAGCGAGACTCGTTCCAGATTTTGCGGATGGGGACGGCTTGAATGCCGCTTGTTGCTTCTTGCTCTGCGGGGGCTCGTTACTCCGGCGCTCCAATTTTTCTTGGCCCATCCAGGCGATACCATTTGAGTCGCGATTCGCTGCTTGAGTCAACCCTGTTGGATGTCTCATGCACACCCTGGTGTTCCTAGGTAGTCGCAACGGGAGGGGACGGACCTATCAGCACCTGACAACGGTATGCGGTTTAGGGTGGGCAGGTGAACGACAGTCTGTGCTTCGCGCCCGACCGGCTCGAGGCCCATCGAGAAGGGAAGAAGCGGATCTCGCAGGCCACAGCGACGCGGCCTCGGCAATTTCGCGGCGCAGTCTTTTCTCCAGTTCGTCTGTCATGTCGTTATCTCCTGTGGGCATCGATTCGCCCTGCCGGAGACTATTGGCGTGTGTTGAGGAGATCTTCCCAGGGTACGCCGAGACGGTAGAAACGAGACAGGGTGCGCGCCGAGGTGCGATCCGGGGCAAGCCAGAGCAGGGCGCTTGTTTGAATGAAGTCACCGTCCACGAGTTTCGGATGGCCAGTCACCAGGCCTTGCAGTAGGACGAAACGTCCTTCGGCAACGACGCACCAGTAGTCGAGGAGAGGCGCTCTCGTAAGATCTTCTTCTGTGGGGCCTTCGCCCCGCTCCAGCCTTTCGAGTGCCGCCTGGGCCTTGCGTATCTTCTCTAAGAGAGATTTTTGCTCGGTCATCGCTGCGGTCTCGGATCAGCAGTGCTTTGCAGAGATTTCTTGGTGTTTGCGCGCAAAGTCCCTTCGCGACTGGTTGTCCGGCCCATGCATAAGTTGCGGTGCATCACATCAGGACAAGTTCACGCGCTAATGCGGCAACTCGCTCTGGGGGGCAGCCCGCCAGCAGCCAGTCGCGGGGGGACAAAGGCGCAGGCGCATCGGCCATAACCAGGTCGCTTTGCGGCGTCGTGAAGAAACGGACTACTGACAGCGGGTGGGCTTCAGGGTCGAGCGTATGCAAGATCTTCTCCAGGCCTGGCAGCGCTTCTTTGCCGTGGAACTGAAACCGTGGCAGCAGCCATCGACCTCGAGGGATGACCCCATAGAGCGATCGGCGATGCAGACGGTTCTGGATGGTCCCACGGTGAACGCCGAGAAGGCGTGCTGCCTCTCGTATTGACAATGCTTCAGCGATCATCGCGACGTACTCTGCCATCGTGCGCTCAAGCGGCCCTCTGCCGTGATACTCACGCTCAGAAAGATCGAATCCGCCTGCCAAGTAGGCCGCTTTCTCAGCTGCACTCAGCGGGTGGGTCACCTTCGGTGTCTGGAGTTTGCGCTGACTGGCCACTTCCTCGAGCACAAGCCATACAAACGCCTCTGCGTTCGTGTGCAGATCAAGTGCAGCCAACTCTTCATCGAGGACTTTCATCACCTCTTCTATCTCGGTCACTACAGTTTCCTCAGCGCGTTGTCGACGTCTTCCCGGCGGGATATAGCGAGCTGAGCCTCCAATAGACTGGCGCTTGACAGCGAACCGCGAGGGGGGCGGCGTTCCTCTCAGAGAGGCACGGTCAGATCGGCGCGGAAGCGCGGGTTGGCTTCATGGGGCAAGTATCCTCTGGGATTGCAGATCACTCGGGTCCTTCCGATTGAATAGTCGCAGCTCTCGTGGGTGTGCCCGTGAATCCAAAGCTCAGGCTGCCACTCCTCGATCAGGGCTGTTAGGTTGCTGCAGAAATAGGGATTGTACGGGTCGCCCCGGAACTTCTCGCTGATTGAAAGCGGCGAGGGGAGAAAGTGAGACACGATCACAGTAGGGCCCGAGAACCGACGATTGAGCTCACCCTCAATGAATCGCCGAGAGGCTATATGACGTGCGGCTGCGTGACGCGTGCTGAATCGCAGGCGTCGGCCCATGTCATCGCTTACCGTAATCCGCCTAAAGTCATTGATATGCCAATCGGCGAGGTTCATCGCGTAGCGGCGCTCGAATCCGTGTCCCAACAACTTGAAGTCTGACCACAAAGTGGCCCCAATGAAGCGGACTCCGGCTATCACGGCCACGTCGTCTTCCAGGAAGCGGACGCCACGCTTCCTGGCCGTCTCGCGACATCTTGCGACAGTTTCATCAAGATCTTCTCGGTACGGCTCATGGTTCCCGAGAACGTAAACTGTCTTCTCCGGCGGAAAGGTTTCAGCCGCCCAGGTGACGCCAAAGTCCCGCAGCCAGATATCGCCGGCAAGGACAATCACATCCGCATCAATTGGCGGCGGCGAAAAATCCGCGAACTCGAGGTGGAGATCACTCAATATGCCTATATTCACGGCGCTCCATTCCCGCTTCGGCTGATGACGTAACTTTGGTCCACATCCGGAACCGGAGTCGTGAAGTTACCGCTGAAGCAAAGCGTCCTGGCTCGTGGAGCCGGCACACCTTTCGATGACAGCACCCGCACATCCCGTCGAGCTTCAGGTCTCTGGCGGAGGTGTCACTCACTTCTGAAGCTCTGGATAGGCCAAGCGGCTAAGAGCATGAATGTTACCTTCACGATCGAGTTTGTCATGGGCATCGCAGAGTGTCAGAATCCAGGTTCGATCCCCACGCAACTTCCCTTCGGCGCCACACGCCAAGCAGGTGAACTCGGACGCCAGTTCAGCGTAGTCCACGATAACCGACAGCACTTCGTTCGACGCCACGTACCAGCGCAACGTGCCAAATTTCTCTTTGATTTGGGAAGTCTGGTATTTCTCCAGAATGGCCCGGTCCATCCAGTGCTCCGCCTGCGACACAGCGCGCTCCAGCAGGGGGAGCCATCCTGCCGGACAGCTCCGGGCGTGGCGTCCAATCCATGATCGCCCGGCAAGAAAATCGACACGACGTGCCCAGTCACGCCAATCCTGGGGCGCCGGCAGCAAATCCGCACGCAGTTCCCTGCGGATAACCTGCTTCAGATTGTCACTCTCTGGCCAAGGTCCCTCGGGCGGCACGTCGTTGTTGTCGGCAAGAGCATCGGAAAATGCATGGGATGCGGCCGCGATTTCGTTCGAAGAGTGTGGGCCTACCGATAGCAGCAAGCGGCGGACATTGTCCAAGCGCAGGTCTAACTGGTCCTGTTCGAATTCTCGACCGTCACCGTCACGCTGCCGGATATCTTCGGCCCAGGACTGGGCCTGGCTCACTTCGATCACGAGGGCCAGCACGCGGATGCTATCGGGGCAGCTGCTGATGTCTTCCATATTCACGACGACCTCTATTGGGGCGTCGGATGTGCGGACTGCGATCCCTGTTCCCGTATGATCTCGGTCTCGTTCACCGAGGCCGCCAGGTACAAAAAGATTCCAACAGTGATGGTGCGGGTCGAGAATGATATGCCGACTTCAGCGGCGGCTTCCCCGAGCGCGGCGATGAGAGCTACAGGATCGTCCTGGGTTCTCCCGGTTTCGAGCCACGACTCCACCATCGTCCGGACTTCACCCTTCAGTTCGTCCGTCAATTGTCGGCTGCGTTGGAAGGCGGCCTCGTTTGCTTCCATCGGGTATTCTCCCGTTGCCCCGCGAGCGAGCGCTGAGGGGGTGGCGACTCCAAAATATTCGATTTTCGAATATTCCGCAAATCGATTTACTGGATTCGGCTCCATCTGGAGCCGATTCGCATGTCGAAAGAGAAAACAGAAGAAATCAAACAATCCCGTCAGAAGCCCCTACGAACTCCCGGCCATATCGCGGTCCGCAAGTATCTGAAGGAGGCACGCCAATACGCGGGAATTACACAAGAAAGTCTGGCCGCGAGGTTAGGGTGGCGGCAGGGGGATGTATCGAAGGTCGAGATCGGTGAACGACGCCTCGACGTGGTTGAGCTTATTCAGGTTGCAAGAGAAGTTGGATTCGACCCTTGTGACTTGGTCAATGCAGTTGACAAAGCAGTGCCGAAGTCAGGGAAGAAACGGCAAGCACGGAAGCGCCCAGCACCCTGAAGCCGAGCATTCTCCGCGAATGCGGCGTCTGGAGCAATCTGACTAAGGGGCTCTGCCCCTCGCGCCTGCAAGCGCGGCCTAGAGCGGACCGGGGCCGCGTCTGCCGCAGGGCCGTTGGCCCAGCGGCAATCGCAACCCAGGTCCGCCCGCCCGCGCTTTCCGTTGCTACCCCCGGTCCTCGCCGGACAGGCAGGGTTGCAGCAGGTGTGCTGCAACCCTGCCATCAAGATGGAATGCCCCGCAGCGTTCTCAGTCGGGGTGGTCGAAGGTCAGGGTGGTGAGGCGCGCGTTTGCCTTTGGCGCGGTCTCGACGGCGGACCTGAGCAAGTCGACATCGCCAACCAGCACGACGGTTTCGATGGCGCGTGTGACAGCTGTGTAAATCAAGGACCGATCTAGGAGGCGGGACTTGGTTATCGGCACGACAACACGACGGAATGCCGAACCTTGGGCCTTGTGGATCGAGATCGCCCAGCCGAGGAAAAGCCGCTCCAGATCATGAGCCCGGACCTCGTCTTCAGCGCCATCGTCGAACTCGAGCCAGGCGCCATGCTCTGTAGGCCGGCGGACGATCCCCAGCGCACCATTCATGAAGCCGGCATGGATTGGATCGCCGGTCTTCGGATCCACCATGGGCCGTCCGTTGGCGTCCTTGAGTGGTCCTTTGCCGTAGTCATTCCGAAGCCAGATGACTTTGCTACCGACTGAAAGCCCCCAATCTTGGATTCGGGGCTGATGGGCCATGTAATGGTGCTCGATCGCACGGTTCAACACCTTAGATCCGGCCGGGCCGCTTTTGGTTGGGCACAAGACCTGGATGTCTTGGCTGTGCAGAGCATCAGTGCGTAGGGGAGGGGGTGGTGAACCCGCAAGCGCCCGGAATACCGCCAACGTAGTCGCGCCGATGGCGGGGGTGTCCGCCGGCGCCAGGTACACGCCTGGCGCGGTCGGTCTGTCCGGATCGAAGTGCGGAATGTCTGGTAGGCGCCCCCCACGGATAGCACCAGCAATGGCAGGTATGCCCGTCGCGGCGCTCTGCCGATGGATGACGTCGAGTTCAACATGGGGGATCACGCCGGAGTCGACCATTCGGTGGAACAGCAGACCGGGCCCGATCGGCGGAAGCTGGCCAGGATCACCGATAAACAAAAGGTCAACCTCTTGCGGCACCGCAGCGAGGACCCGATAGACCGACGGCACGTCGAGCATCGAGGACTCATCGAAGATCAGGAGGCCATGCGTGAGGGACCGCTTGCCGGTCTCGAGTTCGCGGAGGAACCGGGCGACAGTCATCGCCTCCCTGCCTGTGGCCTCGGCGATCCGTTTCACAGCGCGGCCGGCGAGAGCGACCTGCGGATAGGAGAACCGCTTACGCTGATGGGGCGGCATGGCATGACGCCGCCGCTCAGAGGCGGCCAGGATAGCTTTGACGGTTGTGGTCTTTCCGGTGCCCGCGCCGCCGGAGATGATGCTTAATGGGGACGAGACCGCCATGTGGACGGCCTCCCGCTGGCGGGGCGCCAAGCGGTAGCCTTCAGCAGCCTCCACTTCGCCTATGGCTTCCGCCAATTCTCCAGCGGATGGACCGACGACGTCGCGCGCGAGGCGCACAGCGAAGCTCCGCTCGATTTCGCGTTCCATGAACCATGCTGCCCTGCTCTGCAGCAGGTTGTCGTGACGGCTCAGCACCCGGCCGACCTCTATGGCGAGATCTATCGCCCTAGTGGCCAATGGCGCGGCAGCCATCCCGAGGAGCGCGCGTAGCCGGGCTTCGACCTGTGGCCTGGTCGCGGCGGTGTGCCCCAAGTGGAATCGACCGGCGAGAGCCTCCTCTACGGCTGCCAGCAACCGTCGCCTGTCAGTTAGCCCCATACCCAGCCTCAGGGCCCTCGTGTCGACAGATCGCCAGGGCTCCAGGAGATAGAGTTCATAAGGGTCGGCCTGGATCCTGGTGATGGCATTTCGACCCCAAAGGGACGCGGCGGCGGCTGCAGTCCGAGGGCTGACTCCATATCGGTCAAGCCACTGGAAGACCTCGACCTCCTCAGAGAGGAGGCCGAAGCCATCGACAATTGCGACCGCCCGCTGGGGGCCGACGACCTCGGCAAGGAGAGCATGGTCGCGTCGCTTGATTGCATCGTAGAGACGCTCGCCGACGATGTCCCATAAGCGGCTCGCAGTGGCCCAGCCGATGCCTTCGAACTGGCGACCGGTTGCCAGATACCGGATGAGCGCCTTGCCTGAGGGCAGGAGGGGCAGCGCCAGCCGTGCACAGATCTGAGGGCCGAACTCCTCGTGTGCATTTTCAAATCCGGTAACGCGCCAACGCTCGCCCGGTTGGGGCGGCCGGCCGAGGGCCGCACCCGGGATAACGGCGCGCCGAAGACATCCGGCATCGCCGCGCCCGATCAGGATGCCGCCGCCGACAGGACTTGCATGAAACGAGGTCACAGTAAGTTCGGCCGAGACTTCCGCGGAAGCATCCTGCTGAGTGCAGCCTTCTTGCGCGATCACGACGGTAGTTTTCCCGTTTGGGCCATCAGGCGTTCAAGCCGGCGAAGGTGCTCCAAGTCCCGGCGCAGGGATGCGTTTTCGGCCAGGAGGCGGAGGTTCTCGGCCTCGAGGTCAGCTCGGTCCTGGTCAATCTTGGACTTTTCCTCGCGGCGGAGCTCTGCCTGGTCGAGGCGGTTGAGATGGCGCTCGCGGTCTTTTCTGTCGGCAGCGTCGAGAAGATCAGCGCATCGAGGATTGTTCCTGAAAACCTTGCGGTCAAAGCCGCATTCTGCGGCGAGGCGCGACTGGTTGAGCTCTGCGCCATAGCGGGGCAGGGGCCGATCTTCCTCCTCGTATCGCCCCAGGACAGCGATCAGCGTCTGGACGTGCTCCTCTGCTACCTGCCGACCGCTCTTTCCGGTCCCGCTGGCCATTAGCGCTTCGTCCTGGTGCCGCCAGAGTCGCTCCCGGAGCCTATTGGGCGAACCTCCGCCGACGGCATCGCGCCGAGCGCCCGCAGCTCGTCCATGGTATCCCGATAAGATTCGAAGAACCGTTGCCATGCCTTCATGCCACCCATCTCGCCAACGGCGAGAATCAGGGCCTTGTGCGAGGCGATCAGAAGGTCGCGCTGTCCCGTCAGGGCTGCGATCTCGGCCTCCTTTTTGGTGATCCTAGCGGCGAGGTTGGTCTTCGATTGTTTGTTTGCCTTCTCCATGACCGATCGCAACTCGGTCTGCTTCTTCTGGTAGGTCTCGAGCATCTGGCGGCGCTCTGGCCGGCGGGTAATGTCTGAGGCGTGCTTTAGGACTCCGTCCATCCGTCGCACGGCCCCGCGGGCCGTGACCGTCTCGTTGTCCAGGAGCATCGCCTCCAGCACCTCTTCCAGGAGTTCGAGCGGACTGGGTCGGTCAGTCTTCTGCACGGGGAAGTCTCCGGGCGGTGTCCATGATTGTGGTGCCGGCCTTATCTTCGATCGAGCGGAAGAGATCGGGGCCGTCAGGGAAAGGCTTGGTGCCCGGGCGGGCAGCGAGCGCCTTCTCAATGTTTTCCAGGCGCGTCCTCGCATGTTTCAGCTGGTTTTGCCAACCAACATTGCGTGCTGCGGGTGGCATCGCTTCGATCTTGTCGATCACGCGGACCAAGCGATCCCGCATTCGCTCGAGATTGTGTTGCTCTTCAGGGACATCCGATCGGGCCAGATGCCGGCACCCATTAAAACACTCGATGTGGCGAGGGCAGGGGTCGACTGTGAAGCTGTTGAGGCAGAATCCGTAGGGCGTCACGTGCAGGCCGTCGGCCTCTGCGTCCAGGTAGTCGAAGGCAGCATCGTCACCAAGCTCGCACTGAATGCGTCGAAACTCGTCGACGACGGGGCCGTGGACCTTATCGCCCATGATCAACCGCAGCGCCTCCTGAGCGCGCGGTCCCATCCTCTCTTCGGCCGCCGAAGGGATATCGATGGCCTCGAGGTCCTCGGCTAGGCTGCGATGGTCGTACTCGTAGCTCTGGGCTACGCTTTTCCGGAAGCGCTTTGTGATGATGGTGTCGGCGACCCCGAGTCGGAAGAGCTCTCCATTCTGCAGATGCCGGAGCATGTGGGTGTCGATCTTGAACGTCATGTCCTCTTCGGTCTCGCCATACCGGGTGAATAGATTGTCTTCCTTCAGACCGAGGTGGTTTTGGAGGTCCGCGGGATCGACGCGACCGTTGGTGAAATATCGGATCACATCAAGAACGCCATCATTCCGGTTCTCAATCAACGCTCTGATGGGCATCAGGAACATCAGTTCGTACGGGTAGAACTTCCTTCCATCGGACAAGGTGAACGGCTCGACGTCTGGTAGCTTGGTTGGCATGTGCTGGCGAACCATGTCTTCGACCTCACCGATCCGGAAGAACGTCTCACCCCACATGCCGCGTCCGGACATAGTGTCGCCGCAGGCGTTCCGCGGAACGATGAGGCCGTCCTTGACATACCTTGACCAGGTCTTACGAATGTTCTCGTTTGGTTTTGCCCCCCGCTGCCTATGCATTAACTGGTGGGACCACATCTCGTCCAATACCGCTGTATCGTAGGTGGACCGGTATTTTTTTACGAGCTCTGCGGGCAGGGGCTCGTCCGTGAACTGGATGCTTCCACCAAACCGCGTAAAGATCTCCGTGGCCGGCAGCAAATCATCGACATCAAACTCTGGCAGCAATCGTCCGGTCTCTGTCTGCCTATGGAGGCGATCACGCAAAGGCTTGGTCAGGTGGGCAACGCCGTTGAGCGTTTCTAGCACAACGTCCCGATACATCTCAGGCACATGCTGGGCCGTTTCATAAAGGACGACACCCTCAGCTCTTTCATCTTCTTCGCGCTTCTCCGCGAAATGCCTGATCATGAGTGAACGTGAAATGCCACCTCGATCGCCGGCAGGCCGGCCATTGATGTCCACGTACTCGCGCCAACGCTCCCAATCGTATGGAATCATGCTATTCTCGCCGACACGGAATCCGGTGACGATGCCGATCTTTATCTGAGCAAACCGAATTGCATCTGAGAAGCTCTTTGGTTCGGTGGTGAAGACGATCCTGACGAGCTCCCAGAAGGCCTTCTCCCCAGGCAGGCGCCCAGACCGTTTGCGCTCCTGCAGCTCGCTGCGCATCCGGTCGAGGCTTCGATGGCTGTTCTCGGATTTGCGGAGACTGTCGACGCGAACTTGGGCGGCTTTCGCTTCTTCCGTCGGGAAGGGGGTACAGAAGCGTGCGAGAGGGCCTTGATCCGTCAGGTGATGCGCGTCAATGACCGTCCGGATAACCATAGCGAAGTTGGAGGCCAGCTTGCCTGAGGCACCAATGCCAAGAGCGACGTTATATGCCAGTTGAACGTCACTTCCCGTGATTTTCCATGGATCCTTCACTCCAACGCATGCCGCGAGAACACGGATGAAGCGGCCCACATTGTCGGTAGCATGTTTTGGCTTGTTCTTCTTGACGAGAAGCTCGTTGATCACCGTGGCCTGAAAGAGCTCTCGCCACGAAGGCGCCATGGCTGCCGGGGGTAGGGGCGACAGATCCTTTCGTGCGCGCATCTCATTTAGAACAGGTAGGGCTTTGCCGTAGGGACCGAGATCCGACAACCAGGCAGTTGGTGGAGGTACCATGCCGACAAGCGCTGTCAGGTTCCAACGTTGATCCTTCACCACCTTGCCACCAGAATCGCACACGAGATCCCAGACAAGACCTTGCTCGAGGGCCAGTCGCTTGCCGGTCTCGATAAACGACCGGTAGAACTCATTCATTTTCATCGTCCCGCTGAGCTTCAATGTCGACAATCACTTGCTCCGCAGCCTCAATCGTGCGCCGCAACTGGGTGTAGGCAGGAGACTCTTCATTATCTCTGGACGCCTTTGCGAATTCGAGCACCACGGGTCGCAAGCCGTCTGTGACTTCCCTATGAATTGCTTTATCGTTCACCGGCATGAAGTTCCGGCAGGTGTAGCAACTGAGAACGGGATTCTTGATGCACAGCGATTGGCCTTCGGTGCAGCCGCCGATGCCCGCGATGGGAATTCCGTGTGGAATACCGCCGATCTGCTTGTCGGGCGGCAGCCGTAGTAGGGCGGCCTTATCGATCGTCTTTGTCCTGACGACCTCCGCGACCGTGGCGTAAATTGGGGAAAGCCCCAGGGCCTGATTGATGCGCTGCGCCTGCGTGGGAGAGGTGTCGAAGTACACGGTAGCGGTTTTCGCATCCGAATGCCCCATGAATTCCGAGAGCGCGATATGCGAGGTCCCTGCATCAGCAAGACGCTGTGCCGCTGAGTGACGGAGATCCGTTGCTGTCCAAGCTTCCCCAGTTATGCGCTCGAGAAGGGCCCTGATCCGCCTGGACACTTCGGCCGGCGTGAGACGAAAGAAGGATTCGGCCGGGACACATTCAATCGGGTCATCCATCAAACTGCGGCGGTCTTTGTACTCGGTGACAATCGGACACCACTCGCGTTTCACGCGTCGGGAGACCCACCTGCGCTTCGATTGATCCCGCTGCTTCGCCAGGGGGGCCCTGTAGTGGACGGCGCCTGTGTTAAAGACCCGAACATCTGCGGTTTTGATTCGAGCAATCTGCCCGGGTCGGAATGCGTGCTGGTTGTTGACAATCAGCACGCAGGCTTCGCGCAGTACCTCAGTATCGACCCGTTCCGGAGAAGCTGCGACGATGGCAGCAAGTTCGTCGAAGTAGTCAATGACGAGCGCCTGCTGGTCGACCGGCACGAAACAGTCACCCGTCCGAACGGTCTTATAGATGTCCGTTTTCGGCGAAGGTAGCTGGGAGACGTACGCGGTGAGCGCCGGACTCCAATGTCCCACATTGAGGCGACACAGCGAACGAAGTGCAGTCCGTAGAGAGTTTGCTTCGCTCACGCTCACCACTGGCATGATTTGGGTCACCCATGTCTCCCGGACTTCGTGCGGAGCCAACACTACCAGGCAGTCCAGGATCTCCTTGCCGAAGCGCTCGGCAACGCGGCGCAAAGCGCTGAAGTAGTAAAGCACGCTGGACGGATCGGTCCGCACGAGGAGATCGGCAAAGACATGCTTCATCAACTCTCGGTGAGATGTTCCAAACGCGTCAAACGCCATCGATGTTGTTCTGCCGTCGTGCTCTACTTTCCACTCATCCTGGGTCGTGAGGTCCCTGATCGAGTGGAACGTATCGAGGAAGTCGTCGTAGTAGCGGAGTGCAGATGGAAGCGCCGGCAGTTGGTTGATGACGGCTTGCACGTGGTCCGATGGAATTTTTGGCAGGCTGCCGGGGAGGGCTGTCATCCCTTTTCTCCGGTGAGGCCGCGGAGCGCATCTACGTAACTGTCGAAGCTTTCATTCCAGACATCCGCCAGGGAGGTTTCGAAGTAGGCGCGCGCATAGTGCCGGGGCATCTGCGACGTGGGTGACCAGCCGAAGAAAACTCGCAGTTTCTCGATCGCCGTATCCAGATCCACGCCGCCGGAGACGTATTTCGCAAGACGGACGACGGCCGCCGTGTGACGGAGGTCATGCGGGCTTACGCTGGACTTCCCGCGGTCGGAGAGAACCTTGAGCGCGCGCTCCGAGAGGTTCGCGGTGATGACCGAGAACACCTTGGCCAGGCTCTGCGGCGCCAGCGGCTTCCGCTTCTGCGAGTTGAGAAGGAACGAGTGGTAGGGATTTCGACGGTAGTTCCGGACGTAGATATCCACCAGATTCACGATCTCTCGCGAAAGCGGAAGCTGCCGCCGGGAAGAAGCGGTTTTCAAGCCGGGCGCGCTGTGTCGAGGGTCCTCATCCTCATAGGGCGTCTCGTCGATATTGATCCAGTATCGAGTTGCACCGGTTGCCGGGTCGTAGTCGTCCTTGACCGCGTCGGCGGGCAGGATAAGAACCTCGCCGCGACGCAGGCCAAGGTGCAGAAGCATGAGGAAGATGAGGTAGTTGCGGTACCTTAGCGCATCCGTGCGGAAGGGATTGCGGGCCGATTTCGGATTAAAGAGCTCGTACAGCTCCTCCACGACCATGGCTGGGAGGGCCCGGATCGGAGCCGGCGGCCTTGGCGGCGTCGGTGCGATCTGGCCGTAGAGGCGCTCCAGGCGCAGGAGGTTTGCTGAGATCTCCGCCATTCGGTCCGAGGATGCCTGCCCGAGATGCGCGACGACGTCGTCGACGAACCTGAGAGCCGATTTCCAGGTGGCGTCCCGGTCCACGCCCTGGACCGCGCTTTGGTTCCGGAGTTTTGCCAAGAAACCTCCGAGGGCGGCCTCCAGGCTGTCGAACTCCAGCGCGCTGATCATCGCGTCCAGCTGGTCGCTGCCGGCCTGTTCAGCCACTGCCTGGTACAGCGCCTCGACAGCGCCGAGATGACCGGCGCGCGTGCCGTCCTCAACACCCGCAAGCAGCACATCCGCCCAGACGGTCGCCCAGAAGCGCGGCAGCTGGCGCTCGTCGACAAGCAACCAGCCGGAGAGCGTCGGGGGAATATTTGGGTGGCGCAGTCGGAGCTTCGGCATGGGCACGCAAGGTAGAGCTGCCTTGCGCGGAATTCAACCGATTAAAGTAGCTTATTCTAGAATATCCGTTGCACTCTGGAGTCTGCTTCAGATCGCCATTGTGCAACAGTCCAGAAAGTAGCGTCCCTTCCCATAATATAAATTATGCGCAAAATAGAATTCCAAGCTGGGGCGCGGACGCTGCCCTGTCCGGCTGTCGCCGAGGAGCCCTGTCCGGCTCTCGCCGCGGGCGCCGTGGGCCGTCCCTCACTGCGGAAATGGTGTCCTGAGCCCCGTTCCGCGGCAGCTGCTGCAGTCCGCGCTCCCGCTGCGTCCCGATCCGCTGCACGGCAGGCAGCATGGGCAGGTTTCGTCGAGCCCGTACTTGATGACCTTCACCAGGAAGGATCCCGGCACGAGGTAGTCGCCGCATATCTCCGACAGGAGATCGAAAGTCTCGCTTGCGAAGTCCATGAGGTCAGGCAGGTGTTCACGCAGGTAGTCGAGCGCTTGGTCGGCAGCCCAGGCCTTCTCGCCTTCGATGTGGCTCAGCGCATCGAGGCGCTCGCCGATCCAGGCCTTGCGCCGGCAGTAATCGATGCGCCGGCAGAAATCTTCTCCGCCCCCGGGCGCATAGCGGCGCACCAGGCGTGCGGCGAAGGATCCGGGCAGGCTTAGCACCCCCCGTTTGAAGTCCCGCCATCGCTCCAGCGCGCCGCGCCGCTGCGCCTCCGTTCCGGGCTCTTCCGGGCCGCTGTCGTGCAGAATGCGCCCTTGTTGGTCTTCCGGAAGCTCCGCGAGATCGCGCGCGATCTTGCGGTCGAGCGCGGCTTCATTCAGCAGCAGCAGTTGCGCCAGTTGACTCCGCCCGAGGTCCTTCCCCCAACCTTCCTCGAAGATATCGGTCATCGCTTTCCCCCGTTCCTCTTTTCCGCCATCGACGGCAGATGCGCGCCGGCGAACCCTAGGCGTCGAAGCTATCAAGGGTCGTAAGTTATATGAAGCTGTATCGCTAAGAGCGCATTTCGGACAACATCGGGTCTTATCCGGCCGGCCGGAAATTGGGGTGCCGCATTGCGCCGAGTGCACTCATTACGATATCTTTTGGCGCAATCAATATCCAAGAGTTGATAAAACGGGATCGTCGATGCGGGGGTTTTTCTTAGTTATTTCATTGTTTTCGGTGCTGGTCTTGTCGGGTTTGGCGGAGGCTGGACGCCTTTCCGCGCCCGGTCCGAACCCGAGTTGGAGTCGAATGCAGAAGTTCGAGTGGTACCTGGGCTACATGGCGCGGGCCGCGAGGACTTGCGGCAACTTCAATGCGGCCGACAAGCTGCACGCCCTCGCCCGCATGACGCCTTACGGCGGGGCGGGCCTTAACACGGTTACGGGAGACGGCTTCGCCGGTCCGGTCTGCGGAGGCATCAACCGGGAAGCCGGCGAGATGGCGGCCGATGCAGAGCGGATCCGCGCCTATATCGAGGATACCTACGACTGCAAGGGTGAAGGCTGCCACGGTCAGGACTTGAGCGACTGGCAGTTCCACGCTTGCGGCAACTCCTTGAAGAGCCACTTCGCGATCCTCGGATTGGACGACGACGATATTCGCGCCGTCACCATGCTCGACCCGAAGAAGACGGGATCCGATGCCGACTTCCAGGCGCGGGTCCAGTTCCATTCCTGTCAGGGTTCGCTCTACATCGATTTGACCAAGCACTGCGTCATGGAGAACAAGCAAACGCGCGGCGACTGCTCGTTCGACGGTATCGAACGCTACTGATAAAAAGCGTTTGAATTCAATTTAATCGGAGAGCTTTTTTACTTCAAACGCGAAGTGCCGGGCGTGGCTGTCGCCGACGTAGACGTCGATGGAGTGCGGCCCGACGGGATCTCCTTCCGCTATGCACCAGCGGCTCGATATCCAGCCGTCCTTGTCCGGCGCCGCGAACTCCTCGGTGGTTGCGGTGGTGCGGTCGGCAGAGTAGCGATGCGGGCTGTAGCTGTCGTTCTCACCGGTCCAGAAGTCAGGTGCGGACGGCAGCTTGAGAACCTCGCGGTACCGGACCAGCGCCGGCGCGCCGGCCAGGCGCAACCGCCAGCCGAAGCAGGCACGGTCGGGCAGATAGGGGACGATATCGGCCTGGACGCTGCGCAGATTGCCCTCGCCGTCGGAAACCGACACCAGGAACTCCGCCTCCGTTACCTCGGCGCTTAGCGCCGACGACGGGCCCGCCAGCCAGGCGCAAGCGGCCATGGCCAGCGCCGCCGGGCAGGCCCGGCTGAAAAGCCGGAGCCGTCCGGCGCAGATACCCGCGTTCATGTCCTGCCTCCCTGAACCGCCAATCCACGGCCGCCCCCAAGCCCGCAGTATAGCCCGCAGTATAGCCCGCCGGCGCCCCGCGCCCTAGATCCGGACGCGTCCCGCTTTTTTCGCGTTTTCTCTCGTGAACCTTTTTCACGGCGCCTGCGACTACCGGGTGAAGAACGACATTTAGCCGCACCAAATATTTGATTCATTGGAGAAAATTTATGAACACCTCCCTCAAGCGCAGCATTGCCGGTTTCGCCGCGGCCAGCGCCCTCTCCGTCACTCTCGCCGCCCTCGCCGGCGGTGCTGCGGCCCAGGTGCAGCAGCGTGGCCCCGACACTCTCACGCCGGGCCTGCCCGACATCACCACCTCGGGCGGCTATATCGGCAACAAGAAGTGGACCGATGGCGGCGTCGTGGTGCTGGACGACATGGGCCCGGTCATCGCGACTCAGGTCGGTCCGAAGAAGGATATGTGCCGCTTCGTGCAGATGGACTATCAGCCGGGCAACAAGGGTCTGACGGACGCCGGCGCCTCGGTGGCCAAGGTCTATCGTGGCAACACCCTGGTGAACACCGACAACTTCGCCGCCGGATACCTGGCGGCAGGCCAGTGGCGGCCCTTCGAGACTTGGCAGATGGACCTGGCGGAAGGCACGAACACCGTGCGCCTGGTCATGGACGTGAACAAGCAGGTGGCCGAGAGCAACGAGAGCAACACCTTCGGCTCGCGCATCAACGTGAAGCTGGATTGCGACGGCGACGGCTTCATCGCCGGCAAGCCGGTCGGCGGCAACCTCAAGGTCAAGCCGGTTCAGCCCGATCCGGATCCGAAACCGCGCAAGCTGCGCCTGCAGCCGCGCGGGTAAGCGGCAGTTCTCCTCCCTGCCCGCTTGATCCAAGCCTCCGCCGGCGGCCTCGAATGGCCGCCGGCGGTTTCTTGTCTCGAACCGGGATCAGGACGCCAGGTTGCGGGAAAGCGCCGCCACCAGCCCCGGCAGCTCGGCAAAGTCGCTGAACGCGGCGTGGTGGGCGATCTGTGTCACCGGAGACTTTCGGTAACCCTCGGTGTAGAGCACGAAGGGCACGCCGGCCGCAGCGGCGGTGGCGGCGTCGACCTCGCTGTCGCCGACGTAGATGATCGCGCCGGGGGCGGCCTGCAACCGGCCGGCGGTGTGGCGCAGCGGCGCCGGGTCGGGCTTGCGCGTGGCCAGTGTATCGCCGCCGGTCAGGGTCGCGATGAAGCCGGCGATGCCCAGGATTTCCACCATCTTGCGGGCCGGAGCCTCGGGCTTGTTGGTGCAGATCCCCAGGCGGTGCCCGGCGGTGGCCAAGGTCTCCAGCGCCCCGGCAACCCCCGGATAGAGCTTCGACCGGTCCGCCGGTGCGGCTCCATAGATCTCGATGAAGCGCGGCAGGGCGGTGTGCAGGGTTTCGGCGTCGGACGCCTCGCCCACGGCGCGCAGCACGCGCTCCAGCAGCACCGGCACGCCGTTGCCCACGAAGCCGGTGATCGTCGCCAGGTCCAGCGGTGCGTGGCCGCGCTCGGTCAGGAAGACCGACACGGCGGCGTGGATGTCCGGGATGCTGTCAACCAGCGTGCCGTCCAGATCGAAGACGATGGCGTAGGGTCCGGTGCCGGACAGCACCGGTGAAGACGAAACTAGGGACATGTGCCTAATCAATCAAATGCGATGAACCGGGTAACCATGTGGCGCGACTGACGGGGTAACGCAACACCCTCCGAGATTTATCGGAGTTGGCCAGAAGGATCAAACCCATGCGCAAGAGCCCTGTCACGACGATCGCCCTCGCGGCTTTTGCCGCAACCACCATCAGCAGCGCCATCGGCCTCGGCTGTGTCGCCCAGGAACGCAACGATCATTCGCACCGCCTGCCCGCCCAGGTGAGGCAAACCCAGGCCGAGCCCCTGCTGCTGAAGCCCGTGAAGCCGTCGCGCCCGACCCGCGAGCACAGCCTGGAGCGCCGGCGCGGCGCCGAGCCCGCCAAGACGATCGCCAGCGGTCCCGCCAAGGGCGGCCCCGATACTCCGGGCCAGTTGGCGAACCTGGTGGTCATCCCCTACTACAACAACTCCGTCGGCCTGCCCGAAGGTTTTCCCGAGCACAGCTATTGCGTCAAGAAGCCGACCGGGGGCACGCCGAACCAGATCAAGTTCTGGGTCCGCAATGCCGGCGGCAGCGACAGCGGCAGCTTCCAGTGGACGCCCAGCTTCCCGACCGCCGGCGCGGCCCCCGCGCAGATCATCGCCAACGTGCCGGCCAACGGTCAGGTTCTGGTGACGCAGAATCTTCCGATGAACTGCTACAACGGCAATTTCTCGGCGCTCTGCCAGTTCTCGATCCATCTCGACGATCACGATGAAGTCGAGGAATGGAGCGAGGCCAACACCTATGACAGCTATTGCGTCAGTCCGGCCGGCTGAGGCAACGATAAGCGACCGGCAAAGCAGCGGCGGTCCCTTGGGGCCGCCGCTTCGCCCTGCCCCGTCTCAAAAGGCCATCCGCGGCAGCACGTCGTTGTCGATACGCAGGACCTGCTTGTCCTTCACCGCGTTCACGCCGAGGCTGCTCCGGTCGTTCTCGATACGCGACAGGCAACCGATCACCAGGCGGCGATCCCCTTCATCGGTGCGGAGCGGCAGGCGGACGATCTCCACCCGCAGGTAGCTGCGGTCGCTATAGTTCAGACCTTCGATGGAGCGCACGCAGACCCCTTGGGTCAGGACTTGGTCGAATATGCCGCTGACGGTCTGCAGGTCTTCGCCGTGCAGCAGTTCATCGAGGAAATGGTTGGTGTTTTCGAAACCCATGACCTCGCGGATGCCGGTGCCCGAGAGGCGAAAGAAGAAGCGCCCGGTATCCCTGATCTTCTCGACGATGAAGATATGCGGCAGCAGGGTGGGAACCGCGGCAGGATCGAAATTGCTGCGCCGGGGTACGCCCCCGCCGTGCGCCGCGAGACTCTGCCAATAGGCATAGAAGTCGCGGGAAACGCGGCTGAAAAAGAAATCGTCCCTGGCCGGTTCGGCGAGCACTCAGTTTTCCCCCATGTCTTCATCCATACCGCAGAAACTCTTTGCTTTTTGTTAACTGCTCGGGCGGGCGCGGCAGGGCTGCTTACGGGGCTTTTCCCGAAGGCGTTCTAGGCTACTCTTCGGTCATGGCCGAAAACGATTCCCCCTGCCGAAAGCCGGCTTCCTCCCGCCCCATCGATCGCCTGCTTGCCGTCATGGCGCGGCTGCGCGACCCGGAGGGCGGCTGCCCCTGGGACCTGGAGCAGAACTTCGCAACCATCGCCCCCTACACCATCGAGGAGGCCTACGAGGTTGCCGACGCCATCGAGCAGAACGACATGGCGGCCCTGCGGGACGAACTGGGCGACCTGCTGCTGCAGGTGGTTTTTCATGCCCGCATGGCCGAGGAGGCCGGGCACTTCGCCTTCGACGACGTGGCCGAGGCGATCAGCGACAAGATGGTCAGCCGCCATCCCCACGTCTTCGGCGACCACGACGCCGACACGCCCGACGACGTGAAGATCACCTGGGAAGCCCAGAAAGAGGCCGAGCGGCGGGCCAAGGCGGCCCGGGAGAACGGTGGCAAGGGCGGCGCCTTGAGCGCCCTGGACGGGGTGACCGCCGCCCTGCCGGCTCTGCTGCGCGCTGAAAAGCTGCAGAAGCGCGCCGCGCGGGTGCGCTTCGACTGGCCCGAGGTCGGCCAGGTCTTCGACAAGCTGCAAGAGGAAGTCGGCGAAATCCGCGAGGAAATCGCCGCCGGTGGCGATCCAGACCGCCTGGAGGACGAGGTCGGCGACCTGCTGTTCGTGGCGGTGAACCTCGCCCGACACCTGAAGGTCGATCCCGAGTCTGCCCTGCGCCGGACCAACGCCAAGTTCGAGCGCCGCTTCCGCACCATGGAGGCCGAGCTGATCGGGCGCGGCGAGAAAGCCGAGGACCAGAGCCTCGACGCCCTGGAAGAGCTGTGGCAGGCCGCCAAGCGGGCCGAGCGCCGCGACTGATCCGCCGGGGGGCCTGCCACTTGGCCTAAGTGCCGTTGCTGGCCGGTGGTTTTCCCGCCGCCGCGCGGAGGTCCCCCCTGTTCCGGAAATCTCAGTCGTTGGCCAGCAGGTGCATGAGGCTGGAGGTGTCCCAACGCTTGCCGCCGCGGGCCTGAACCTGGGCGTAGAGCTGGTCGACCAGCGCCGTGACGGGCAGGCGCGCACCGTTGTTCTGCGCCTCGGCCAGGCAGATCCCCAGATCCTTGCGCATCCAGTCCACGGCGAAACCGAAATCGAACTCGCCCTTGCACATGGTGGCGGCGCGGTTGTCCATCTGCCAGGACTGGGCGGCGCCCTTGCCGATGACGTCGATGACCTTGTCCATGTCGAGGCCGGCCTTGAGGCCGAAGTTCATGCCTTCGGAAAGCCCCTGCAACAAACCGGCGATGCAGATCTGGTTGACCATCTTGGTGAGCTGACCGGCGCCGGCCGGCCCCATCAGCGTGACCGCACGGGCGAAGGCGTCGATCACCGGCTGCGCCCGTTCGAAGGCGGCCGCCTCGCCGCCGCACATGACGGTGAGCTGACCGTTCTCCGCCCCCGCCTGGCCGCCGGAGACCGGGGCGTCGATGAAGGCGATGCCCTGCTCCTGCCCGGCGGCGGCCAGTTCGCGGGCCACTTCCGCCGATGCGGTGGTGTTGTCGACCAGGATGCTGCCGGAGGCCATGCCCGCGAAAGCGCCCTCCGGGCCAAGGATGACGCTGCGCAGGTCGTCGTCGTTGCCGACGCAGGAGAAGACGATCTCCGCCCCTTCGGCCGCCTGGCGCGGCGTCGCGGCCGCGGCGCCGCCGTGTTTGGCCGCCCAGGCCTCCGCCTTGGCGGCGGTGCGGTTGTAAACGGTCACGTCATGGCCGGCCGCGGCCAGGTGTCCGGCCATGGGGAAGCCCATGACGCCAAGCCCGAGGAAGGCAACCTTGGTCATCTCGATCGATCTCGCCTGCTTGCTGGTTTCGAGGGACGCCGGCCGCGGCAGTTGCCGCCGCGCCGGTGAAGTGCGGGCGGAGCCTACTTGAGAGCGGCAAAGGCCTGCAAGCGGCACGACCGAAGGCCCGCCGCCCGCCCGCGGCTTCGTCCATGGGCAAGTGGTATGACCACTTATGCAGCCTTGGTATACCAGACTTGCAAAAATTATAGTGCAATGCAGCATTCTTCGCTTGGCGTGGTATACCACAGATTCTATATATTATTCAGCTAGTTCATTGAGCGTATATCTACGCAGTCAGATTGAGAGAAGAAGCATGTTTGCGACCGCAACAAAGCCGTCTCCGTTCCGGGTCATCGAGGATCTCGGTCAGTGGATCGCCCGTATTACCACTGTTCTGGCGGACGCCATGAACGCTTACCACGTCTACTCCCGGCTTTCCGGCCTCTCCGCCAGCCAGCTCGCGGCCCGCGGCATGACCCGCGAGGACATCTCCCGGGCCACTTTGGAAGCACTCGACGGCCGCCGCTTCTGATCCTCTGACGGGACGAATCGGGAGGCTCGGGAGCGGAAAGCGCCGCGCCCCCTTTGTATGTTCTGCTGGGTATGTCCTGCGGCGCGGGCCGGTCCCGCGCCGTTTGCTTTTGCCCCTGCTTGATTCTCGCGCCGCCTATGCAACCATGCGTCCTTGCCGACTGTTGGGGGTGTTGGGATGTTCAAGCTGGCTATGGTGCCGGGAAAAGGGCGTGGGTTGTTGGCCGAGCGGCCGATTGCCGCCGGCAGTTGCCTGGAGCGCGCGCCCGCCGTGCGTCTCGGGGCCGGAGACCGGGCCCTTCTCGACCAAACCGCCTTCTTCGCCTACTACTTCGCCGAGCCCCGGCATTTCGGCTCTCGGAGCGCGCACGACGCCCTGGTGGTCTTCGGCCGGCTCACATTCTGCAACCATTCAGAGAGTCCCAATGCCGTCGTGCACTGGGAAGAGGATCGGGACGGCCTCTGGGCAGTCCTGGAGGCAATCGCCGATATTGCCATCGGAGAGGAAATAACCTTGTTCTATACCAATATATCGGAGTATTCAGCGTCCGATCTATTTATTTGAAAGCATATATTACAGGTATTTTTCTAAAAGACCCTGCAGTTTCTCGAAGGCGTCCGCCTATCAGTTTGCTTTCAATGCAGATTTGCTTTTTGGAAAGGAAACTTAAACGACCGCCTGCTTGAATAGCGGGTCTCGTGGAGTGGATTGCGCCTGTGTGTTTTTCGGCGCTTGGGGTTCAACTTATGGTGTTATCGTCAGCACAAGCCGCTGCGGTCGCCGACGACAGTCAGCGGGGCGCTGCTGCTAGCGTCAGGGCGGCGGACGGCAAGCGGGTCGGCAGGGGCGCCGGGTTCACCGGCACCTATCGCCTGCTCGTGCGTGGCAAGAACATCAACGGCAACACTCTGTTGGCCACTGATTATCTCAACCATTTCAATGAGATCATCATGCTTTTGGAGATGGTTCCTTCGATGCCGGAGTGCTTCGAGGATGCCCTCGAATGGCAGCCCAAGAGCTATGCGGACCACTTCCGGGACAGCTGCTTTTCCGATGCCGAGCTGGCGATCCTGGCCTATGAAAATGCGCCGCGGAACTATCGGCAGGCGTTCGACGCCACCATCGATCAGATGGACCGTCTGGTGCTGGAGGCCCTGCCCCGGATCAAGAAGCTGGTGGAAGCGGGCGAGGACGGTCCGCTTCAGCTTGGGATCGACGGCGTAACGCGCAAGCTGGAAAGCTTCGTCGATGTCGCGTCCTCGATCATCAACGGGAATATGGACACCCTCGATCAGGCCCAGATCGACAAGGTCATGAACGGCTGACCAGCCGGGCGCGTGGCCCTTCCCTCTCCCGCTATTCCCGCTTCTGCATCGATCCCGCAACCAGCCGGCTGAGCGCCTGCAGGCCCGGTCCGATGCGTTCCGGCTCGATGGAGGAAAAGCCGAGGCGCATGAAGTTGCGCGGCGGTTTCTTCGAGAGGAAGTGGGCCGAACCGGGTTCGATAACGATGCCTTCCTGAAGCGCTTCGCGCGCCAGGATGTCGGTGTCCAGGCTCTTTGGCCCCTCCAGCCAAAAGCTGGTGCCGCCGCAGGACGGCCGCCGTGCGAAGTTCGGCAGGTAGCGCTCCAGGGCGTCGCCCATGATCTCCCAGCGGGTGCGGAAGTCGCGCTGCAGGCGGTGGACCAGGGCGTCGTAGTGGCCGCCGGCGATGAACAGCGCCAGGGTGCGCTGGTTGTTGGTCGCCGGGTGACGCAGCATCAGGCGGCGCAGCATGCGCGCCTCGTGGATGAACTCTTCGGCGCCGACCATGTAGCCCATGCGCAGGCCCGGCCCCAGGTACTTGGAGAAGCTGCCGATGTAGATCACCCGCCCGCTGCGGTCCATCGCCTTCAGGGCTGTGGTCGGGGCGTGCAGGAAGTTGGACTCCGACTCGTAGTCGTCTTCGATGATGAGGAAGTCCTGACGCTGAGCCCGCTCCATCAGCGCCATGCGGCGCTCGAGGGGCAGCGTCACCGTGGTGGGCGATTGGTGGCTGGGCGTCACATAGGCACAGCTACAGCCGTCGAGGCGCCGGTCGACCACCATGCCGTCCTCGTCCACCGGGATCGGCCGCAGTTCGGTGCCGTTGATCGCGAAGATGTTGCGGGTGTCGACATAGCCGGGGTTCTCCACCGCCACCACCTTGCCTTGCCCGGCCAGCAGTTCGGCGATCAGGAACAGGGCGTTTTGGGCCCCCAGGGTGACGAGGATCTCCTGCGGCTGGGCCTTGATCCCCCGGCGCGGCAGGACGCGGGTTCGGATCTCCTCGATAAGGCGCGGATCGTCGTCGTTGAAATTGTCCTCGGTCCAGCTCTGGATCGCCTCGACGCCAAGGGCCTGACGCGAACACATGCGCCAGGTCGACACCGGGAAGAGCTTGGGGTCGGGCTGGCCGTAGATGAAGGGATAGGGATAGCGGCGCCAGTTGCGCGGCTTGTTGACGTGCTGTTGCTCGGAAGGGCGCAACCGCAGCCGGTTGAACCAGTCGACGTCCGCGCTGCGTTCGGTTTCCGGGAAGCTGACCTGGGCGTCGATCTGCTGGAACACCATGTCGGTGTTGACGAAGTAGCCGATGCGTTCGCGCGAGATCAGCAGGCCCTCATCGGCCAGGGCCTGGTAGGCCAGGACCACGGTGTTGCGCGATACCCCCAGGGAGTGGGCCAGGCGCCGGCAGGAGGGCAAGGGGTCGCTGCCCGACAGACGGCCGTCGAGAATCGCGTCGATGAGCTGGCGGCGTAGCTGTGCCTGAAGTCCCAGGTCGCCGTCGTGGCGGACCGGAAAAATAAAGTCGCGCAAAATTTACCCGCGCCCCGCGCGGCCTCCATTGCCGGGCGCCGGGCCCGGAGGTGCAGTGGAAGGCGGTAGATTAGGAGGCCCTCGGGTCCGCCTCAAGCCCAGCCTGCATAAATCGTCAGGGTTGCTTGATGCCTTTAGCGATCTCCCAAAAGTGGTAGGCTGCGGGCAGCCCCTCCTCCTCGCACCAGGCGCGATGGCCGCCCAGGCCGCGGTTGCTCCATTCGCGGTCGGCCTCGACCCAGCCGCGGATTCTCAGGCGCCGGGCGGCTTCGGCGTCCAGGCCGGCGCGCGCCGTTAGGGCCGCGAGCTCTTTTCGGAAGCCCGCTTCGACCGCGGGTGTCAGGGTGCCGCAGTAGCTGGTCACCGCGTAGTCGTACACGGCGCGGGTCAGGTCGCGTCCGGAGGCGGCGGCATCGTTCGACGGGACGATCGACGCCGCCGCGGCTGCGAAGACGGCGGCACGGCAAGTTGCGGATCCCCATTCGTACACAGCTGGCCCCATCTACTGTCTGGAGTTGGCCTTGACTTGCTTTCTCGGCGACTGCCAGAGTTAAACCCAGGGTCAAACACCCGGATAACAAGACAGTTGACCGGTAGGGCGGTGATCACCGTAACCGCAAGACTGTCACAAAAACCAGTCGCTGGAACACTACATTTCCACGTCAACGCATTGGGGAGAACTCGCGTGAAAAGGACCGGAAAGCCAACCAACAGCGAGAAGACGCACCGCGCCGTGCGGGACTTCTCGCGCCGCACGCTGCTGAAGCAGGCGGCGGCCGGCGGCGCCATCGTCGCCGTCGCACCCGCGATCGTGAGCCGGGAGACGCTTGCCTCCTCGGGTGAACTGATCGTCATGAATTGGTCCGACTATCTGCCGAAGTCCTTCCTGGAAGGCTTCGAGAAGAAGACGGGCATCAAGATCAAGCACACGCCTTACGGCTCCAACGAAGAGCTGTTGAACAAGATGCGCGCCACCAAGGGCCGCGGTTTCGATCTGGTCGGTCCGACCGTCGACCGTGCCGGCGAGTGGAAGCCGCTGGGCCTGCTGCAGCCCTTCGACATGAACCGTATCGATACCTCCAAGGTCGTTCCGGGCCTGCTCAAGGGCTCGACCGATGGCTGGACCTGGGACGGCGGCAACCACCACCTGCCCTACCACTGGGGCACCGAGGCCCTGGCTTGGCGCACCGACAAGTGGAAGCAGGACTATGCGAACCTGTCTTACGGCGATCTCTGGCTGCCGGAGTTGAAGGGCAAGGTCATGGGCCGCCCGCATTCCATGATGCTGGGCATCGGCCTCTATCTCGATTCTTCCGGCAAGGTCCCGTCCAACCGCATGCTCGACGCTTACAAGGACGAGGCGACCATGCGGAAGATCTGGGACGAGATCACCAAGTTCGCCGTGGAGCACAAGCCCTGGCTGAAGCAGTTCTGGAACGACGCCGACGCTCAGATCAACGGCTTCATGCAGAACGACGTGGTTTTGGGCCAGACCTGGGACGGTCCGCCGCTGCGCCTGAAGAAGGAAGGCAAGCCGGTGACCTACATGGCGCCGCAGGAAGGCGCCCTCACCTGGCTCGACGGTCTCGCCATGCCCATCGGCGCAAAGAACATCGACGAGATCTACGAGTACATCAACTACGTCTACGATGCCGAGGTGAACGGCCTGATCGCCAACGAAACCGGCTACAATCCGGTGGCCATCGGCGCCGAGAACTACCTCTCGCCCGAGAGCAAGAAGGCCTTCAGCGAAGCCTATCCCGACGACGCCCTCGACCGTCTGTGGTGGTGGCCGCCGTCGGAGCCCTGGTACACCGAGATCCGTGCCGAGTACCGCGATAAGTTCGTTGCGGCCTGATCTTCGGAACGGGTAACGAGTGCAGTGGTTACGGGTCCCGGTCTCCCGACCGGGACCCGATTCCCGTAGAGGGAAAAACGGGGTTACAGCGTCCGGCGAAGAGACGCGATTTTGAGGCAGCTACCCTGCAGTCAGCGGCAGGGAACGATACAGGGGGGACGGGCTGGTATGAGCGCGGATGTCGAGCTCGATCACATGACGATTCGCTTCGGCGAATTCACGGCGGTCAAAGACGCAAATCTGAAAATCGAAGACGGAGAGTTCTTCAGTTTCCTCGGCCCTTCGGGCTGCGGCAAGACGACGATCCTGCGCGCCATCTCCGGCTTCCTGGAGCCGACCGAGGGCGAGGTGCGGATCGGCGGCAGGAACATGAAAGGCATCGGCCCGAACAAGCGCCCGACGGCGTTGATCTTCCAGAACCTGGCGCTGTTCCCGCTGATGACGGTGGCCGACAACATTGCCTTCGGCTTGGAGGTGCGCGGCGTCAGCAAGTCCGAGCGCCGCAAGCGGGCCGACGAGCTGCTGGATCTCATCGCCCTCGGTGATCAGGGAAACAAGAAGGTCAGCGAGCTGTCCGGCGGCCAGAAGCAGCGCGTGGCCATCGCCCGCGCCCTGGCGGTGGAACCCAACGTGTTGCTGCTCGACGAGCCGCTTTCGGCCTTGGACCTGAAGCTGCGCCAGCACATGCGCACGGAGCTGCGCGCCATCCAGCAGCGCGTCGGCATCACCTTCATCTACATCACCCACGACCAGGGCGAGGCACTGACCATGTCGGACCGCATCGCCGTCATGAGCCAGGGCATCATCCAGCAGGTCGGCACCGGCACCGAGGTCTACGAGAATTCCCAGACCGCTTTCGTCGCCTCTTTCGTCGGTGAGAACAATCCCTTCCACGGCCAGGTGGTCGGCACCGAGGGCGGCGACGCCCTGATCGACACCAGCTTTGGGCGCCTGCGCGGCCGCAACCTGCGCGGCCTTCGGACCGGTCAACCGGCGATGCTCTTCGTGCGTCCCGAGTCCATGTCCTTCGCCAACGGCGACGCCGAAAACGTCATCGAGAGCCAGGTGCTGCACAGCGAATTCGAAGGGTCTTTCTTCTCGGTTTTCCTGCGCGGCGAAGGGCCTAAGGACATCGTCATGTCGATGACCAACTCCGGCGATCTGCCGCAATACCGGGAAGGCCAATCGGCCCGAGTTGCCTTCAAGGCCGAACGGGCCTTGGTGCTGCCGGTGGGGGAAGTGGCCGATGAATAGAGCTCTCCTCTACACCGCTTCCCTCTGTTTTGCGCCGGGAGGCTGACGGCTGATGAGTGGTTTCTTTCAGCGCAACGGCGCGGCGATTTCGACCTACCTGCTGCTGGCGGTTTTCTTCTGGGTGGTCATGATGATCGTCCTGCCGCAGGCTTATATGCTGAACTTCTCTTTCCGCCACGATCTGTTGCCAAACCAGATTGGCGGGCCGAACGACGTCTACACGCTCAGCAACTACGAATACCTGCTGTTCGGCCGGCCGGGCGACGAGGAACTGTTCAACTACCTGCACTTGACGGTCTTCCTGCGCACCATCATCGCCTCGATCTTCGTCACGCTGCTGGACTTCGCGCTCTGCTATCCGATCGCCTACTACATCGCCCAGGTTGCCAAGGGCGGCTATGCACGCTCCATGATCCTGCTGTTGATCCTGCCCTTCTGGGTGAACGAGATTCTGCGGGCCTTCGCCTTCCGAATCCTCTTCGGCACGTCGGGCGTCATTAATGCCTTTCTGCAGACCATGGGAATTCTGGACGAGCCTATCGACTTCCTGCGCGCCGACGTCGCGCTCTACGCGGGTCTGTCCTACGCTTATATCCTCCTCATGGTCTTCCCGCTCTACAACGCCATCGAGAGCCTGGACCATAACCAGGTGGAGGCTGCGCGCGACCTGGGCTCGCCGTGGTGGCGCATCCACTGGCGGGTGGTCATGCCGCACGCCAAGCCGGGCATCGCCTCGGGCTGCACCCTGGTCTTCATGCTTTCGGCAGGTGCCCTGGCAGCGCCGCAGATCCTCGGCGGGCCATCGAGCCTGTGGTTCACGCAGATCATCTACCAGTGGTTCAACACCGGCGGCAACTGGGCCCAGGGTTCGGCCTATGCCATCGTGCTGTTGCTCGCTTGCCTTGTCTTCGTGCTGACGGTGATGAAGGTCTTCAAGGTCAGCCTTGGGGAGATCGCGCGATGAGCTCCCAGGGCCTCCAGAAGTTGATGGTCTCCTTCTATATCCTGCTATTTTTCCTGTTCCTCTTCGCGCCGCTCTTCATGATGGGCGCGGCGGCCTTCAACGACGTGGAGTTCCCGCAGGTTATTCCCTGGGAGGGCTTCACCCTGCGCTGGTTCCCGGCGCTGTTCGACGACGACCTGATGATCGAGGGTTTCGTGAACTCGATCTGGATCGGCATCGGCGTCATGGCGCTCTCGGTGCCCATCGGCTTGGCCGCCGCCATCGTGATGACACAGGTGCACAAGAAGCTGCAGACGGTCTACTACACCGTGGTGGTTTCGCCGGTGCTGATGCCCGGCGTCATCCTCGGCATCTCGACCCTGGTGTTCTGGGACAAGCTCGGTACCTTCATGGAAGCCGAGTACGAGAGCTTCTATTACAGCGGCATGTTCCTGACCATCATCGGCCAGTCGACCTTCATTTCCGCCTACACCATGCTGATTTTTCTGGCGCGCCTGCAGCGCTTCGACCGCACCCAGGAGGAAGCGGCCCTCGACCTCGGCGCTACCCACGTCCAGGTCTTCTGGAAGGTACTGATCCCCTTCCTGCGGCCGGCCATCTTCTCGGCCATGGGTCTGGCCTTCCTGACCTCCTTCGAGAACTACAACACCACGGTCTTCACCATCCAGGCCGAGAGCACCCTGACCACCGTTCTGGCCGGCAAGGTGCGCATGGGCACCCAGCCGGACCTGGCCGCCCTGGCCGTGCTGATTATCGCCGTGACCCTGGTCGGCGCCGTGGCCATCGAGATTGCGCAGCGCCGCGAGCAGCGAAAGGAATGGGCGGCCAAGGCCGCCGCTGCCAAGGCCGAGCGGGCGGCGGAAGTCGGCGGATAGAGGCTTTTGGCGTCAATCCTTGCCGCCGCCGCCGCCATCGCGGGTGGAAGAGCCGCGGGGCGGTTCCGGTGGCGGTATCTCGGTCAGGAGAAAGGTTTCCCGCGTCTCGTTCCACTCCACCTTGATCGGCTTGCCGGGCGCGTGCCGCAAGGTCTGGCTATAGGTCACTCTGTCGACGTTGCGCACTTCGATGTTGATCACGCCATCCAGCTTGTCCAGGTCGAAACGGGCGGTACGTTCGTCACCGGGCCGCAGCTTCGGCGCTTCCATCAGCACTTCGCCTTTGCCGTTGGTCACGACGTAGTCGCCGCGCGGCAGGTTGGAGTAGCTGGCCGCGTCGAGCCGTAGGTCCGGCGGATCGATGGTGTCGATTGCGGAGCAGGCCGTGACGACGCCGGTGAGCATCAGGACCGCCAGAAGAGACCTGGCGGGCAAAGTCCTCTCGATCATTCCAGTGATCCCCCTCCCGAGAATGATCGCGGAAGTTTAGCTGCCCGGGTCTATTACGACCATCCCTCAAAAGATGAAATCCGGCACGCTTGTGTGTAAGGCTGCCGGCAAGCGGCCGGCCAGCGGGCCCTCAGCGTGGGACCTGCAGCTTGCCGCTGACGCCATGCTTGTCGATCAGTTCCGCCACCAGGCCGACGGCCTTGGCATCGGCCGTAAAGGCGTCGAGGAAGGCCTTGAGGGCGGCGTTGCGCGGCTTGGTGCCGATGGCTTGGCCGACCGTGGAGAAGTTGCCGTCCAGAACGCGGGAGCCCGGCAGGCTCGCGGCGTTGTCCAGCAGGGCGGGCTTCAGGCCCGCCAGGGCGTCGAGGTTTTCGTCAACGAAGAGTTCGAAGGCGCCGCCCAGGCCCTCGGCGCGGCACAGCTCCGCGTGCTTCAGGCTGCGGCTGAGGTAGAGGTCGTAGGCCGCCCGGTTGGCGACGGCGATGCGCAGGCCCGGACGGTCGACGTCCTCGATGGCCTTAATCGGCGAGTCCGGCGGCACCAGGTAGCCGCCCTCGATCTCCACGTAGGGCTCGCAGAAGGCGATGCTTTCGGCACGTTTGGGTTCCACGGCGATGAGGCCGATGTCCCACTCGTCGTGCTCCAGTGCGTCGGCCAGTTCGCCGGGCATCGGATAGGTCCGGTAAGCGACCTCAACGCCCAGACGCCGCGCCGCCTCCGCGGCCAGGTCCGGCGCGACGCCCTGCGGCTCTCCGGCCGGCCCCTTGCCGGTCACCAGCAGGATGTTGCCCAGATTGATGCCGACGCGCAGCTTTGTCGGCTCGCTTAGTTCAGCCCGTGCCGCATCGAGATTGTCCATACCTCGTCGTTCTCCAAGCAGTCTTTGTCGCCGGCAACGATGCGCGATCATACCGCTGAAATCAACGCCCGCGCTCTAATGCGGAACGGCCCGCGCGAGAAGCGCGGGCCGTCCTTACCAACTCTGCCGTCAAGGCTCAGTGCTTGGTGAGAACGCCGCGCAGCTTGGTGAAGATCTCGTCCAGGTGGTTCTCCTCGCAAACCAGCGGCGGCGAAACCAGCACGCAGTCGCCCGTCAGCTTCACCATGCAACCGGCATCATAGAGCTCCTGCATCACTTCCAGGCCGCGGACGCCCGGGCTGCCCTTCGTCGCCAGGTCGACGCCGCCGATCATGCCATAGCCGCGGATGTCGGTGACCACCGGGAGGTCCTTCAGCGAGTAGAGCGCCTCCAGGAACTTCGGGCTCATCTTTGCCGCGCGCTCCACCAGCTTCTCCTCCTCGAAGATGTTGCGGGTGGCGATGGCCGCGGCGGAGGCCACGGGGCAGCCGGAATAGGTATATCCGTGGAACAACTCGATCGCGTTCTCCGGCGCCGCGTCCATCAGGGTCTGATGGACTTTGTCGTTGACCGCGACGGCGCCCATGGGCACCACGCCGTTGGTCAGGGCCTTGGCCATGGTGACCATGTCCGGCATGACCTCGAAGCTGTCGGCGCCGAACTGCTTACCGGTGCGCCCGAAACCGCAAATCACTTCGTCGAAGATCAGCAGGATGCCGTGCTGGTCGCAGATCTCACGCAGCCGCTGCAGGTAGCCCTTGGGCGGTACCAGCACGCCGGTCGAACCGGCGATTGGCTCGACGATGCAGCAGGCGATGGAGTCCGCGCCGTGCAGCTCGACGAAGCGCTGCAGGTCGTCGGCGAGCTCCGCGCCGGTTTCCGGCTGGCCGACGACGAAGTTGTGCTCCGGCAACTGGGTGTGGCGCAGGTGGCAGGCGCCGGGCAGCCCCAGACCGAAGGCTTTCTTGTTGTTGATCATACCGGCGACGGTCAGGCCGCCGAAGTTGACGCCGTGGTAGGCGCGCTCACGCCCCACCAGGCGCAGGCGCTGCCCCTCGCCCTTGGCCTTGTGATAGGCCAGCGCGATCTTCAGCGCCGTTTCCACCGCTTCGGAGCCGGAGTTGGAGAAGAAGATATGGTCCAGGTCGCCCGGAGTTACCGCCGCGATGCGCCGGGCCACCTCGAAGGACGCCGGATGGCCGAACTGGAATGGCGGCACGTAGTCCATCTTGGTCAGCGCTTCGTTCACCGCTTCCGCGATCTCGCGGCGGCCGTGGCCGGCGGCGACGCAGAACAGACCGGCGGACCCGTCGATCACCTTGTTGCCGTGGTCGGTGGTGAAGTACATGCCCTCGGCGCCGGTCAGAATGCGCGGGTTGGCCTTGAAATGGCGGTTGGCCGTAAAGGGCATCCAGTGCTGTTCGAGCGAATTCGGAATCGGCGGAATGAAGTTCATCGGCCTGGCTTTCCTAGGTTTTTCGGGTTGTTAGGGCACCTCATCGCGCAGTCTAGCGCCCCCGGGAAAGGGGCAGCTAGACCCAATTAGCGGCGATTCGTGAGGCCAGCGGAGGGCCTTCCGGCCCCCTTTCCCGCCTTACAGCCCCAGGGCCTCTTCGGCCGCCACGTAGTCCATGCCATGGGCTTCGGCCACCGCCTTGTAGGTAACCTTGCCGCCGGCCACGTTGAGCCCTTCCTTCAGGTGCGGGTCGTCGGCCAGGGCCCTGCGGTAGCCCTTGTTGGCCAGCGCCAGGGTGAAGGGCAGCGTGGCGTTGTTGAGGGCGAAGGTCGAGGTGCGGGCAACCGCCCCCGGCATGTTGGTGACGCAGTAGTGGACCGCGCCTTCCTCGATGTAGGTGGGATCCGAGTGGGTGGTGCCGCGCGAGGTCTCGAAGCAGCCGCCCTGGTCGATGGCGATGTCCACCAAGGCCGAGCCGGGGCGCATCTGGCGCACCATCTCGCGGGTCACCAGCTTGGGCGCCGCGGCGCCCGGCACCAGTACGGCGCCGATCACCAGGTCGGCGCCGACGACATGGCGTTCGATGGCGTCGACGGTCGAATAGATGGTGTTCAGCATGGGGCCGAACTGCAGGTCCAGTTCGTAGAGGCGTTCCAGCGACCGGTCGATCACCGTGACATGGGCCTCCATGCCCATGGCCATGCGCGCCGCGTTGGTGCCGGACACACCGCCGCCGATGATCACCACCCGCGCGGCGGCGACGCCCGGCACGCCGCCCAGCAGCATCCCGGAGCCGCCCTGCTCCTTCTCCAGGCAGTGGGCGCCGACTTGCACGGACATGCGTCCGGCGACCTCGCTCATGGGCGCCAGCAAAGGCAGGCCGCCGCGGGCGTTGGTCACGGTCTCGTAGGCCACGGCGATGCAGCCGGAATCGATCAGGCCCTGGGTCTGCTCCAGATCCGGAGCCAGATGCAGGTAAGTGAAGAGCAGTTGGCCTTCGCGCAGGCGGGCATATTCGGCCGGCTGCGGCTCCTTCACCTTGACGATCATCTCAGCCTTGGTGAAGACGCTTTCCGCGTCTGCCGCGATCTCGGCGCCCGCGGCCTGGTAATCCGCGTCGGTGAAGCCGATCCCCGCGCCGGCCCCGGTCTCGACCATTACCTTGTGGCCGTGGTGAACCAGTTCGCGCACCGAGGATGGCACCAGGCCAACCCGGTATTCGTGGTTCTTCACTTCCTTTGGCACGCCCACGAGCATCTGACTTGTCCTCTCTGTCTTTGCGGCCTGGTATTCCATCGGCCTTGTCATTGACTAAGCATAGGCGCCGGAAACGGAGATCGACCGCCCGGCGCTCAGCGGCACCCTAGGCGGTTCAATGGTCTACTTCCAGAGCCAGTTTTTCTCAGGGGGTGAGGCCAGCGGATGCCACCTTCGGCAGGCTTCAATCGTCCAGCAGTGTCCCGTAGAGGGCGTCCCAGCTTGCCCGGTCAGGCGCCATGAGCAGGCCCAGGTCGCGGTAGCGGCCAGCGGTATAGGGCGTGCCGTCGAAGCAGAGGGCGGTGCCGCCGGCCTCCTGGTGCAGCAGCGTGCCGGGGACGTGGTCCCAGGGCATCAGGCGGGTGAAGAGCGAGAAGTGGGTCTCTCCGGCGGCCAGGCGCAGGTACTCCGCCCCGGCGCAGCGCAACGACTTCACGGCCTTCACCCGGTCGCGGCGCTGATCGACCCGCCGGGCCAGTTCCTTGGGCGCGTAGCTGGAGGCGTGGAGGCTGCCGGTCATGCGCGCCGGCGTATCCGGCGCGGCGACCCGCAGGCGGCGTCCGCCCATCCAGGCGCCGCTGCCGCGCTCGGCGACCCCGAAGCGGCCGCTGACCGGCTCCAGGATCCAGGCGGCCTCACTCTCGTCTCCCTGGACGAGCGCGACCATGATGGCGAAGGCCTCGCGGCCGTGCGCGAAGTTGCGGGTACCGTCGATGGGATCGATGATCCACACCGGGGCGTCGGCCGTGACCTGTTTCATCAGCGTGGGGTCGGCGTGGACCGCCTCCTCCCCCACCACCAGGGAGCCCGGCAGCAGGTCCTTGAGGCGGGACGTGAGCAGGTTCTCCACCGCCACGTCGACCACCGTGACCAGCTCGCCGGCGGCTTTCTCCTCGATCTCGTGTGCGGCGAGGGCCTGAAAGCGCGGCAGCACGTCCGCCGCGGCGATTTCCTCGATGACGGCGGAAACTTTTGCGATATCGATCAAGAGGGCTCCGGAGCGGCGAATCGTAGGGCGGGACCTGGAAGATAGCTTGCCGGCCGGCCCAATGAAATGTGCAAGCGGGAAAGAAAAAGGGCCGCGGCGAAACCGCGGCCCTTGATCTTTTCGCCTGGATGGCGGGGCTGCTTAGAAGCCCATGCCACCCATGCCGCCCATGCCACCCATGTCGGGAGCCGCAGGCGCGGCGTCCTTCTTCTCGGGGGCGTCGGCGACCATGGCTTCGGTCGTGATCAGCAGGCCGGCGATGGACGCCGCGTCCTGCAGCGCGGTACGCACGACCTTGGTCGGGTCGATGATGCCGGCCTTGAACATGTTCACGAACTTGCCGTTCTGAGCGTCGAAGCCCAGGGCCGCGTCCTTGGCGTCCTGGATCTTGCCGACGACGATCGAGCCCTCGTGGCCCGCGTTCTCGGCGATCTGGCGGATCGGCGCCTGCAGCGCGCGGGCCACCAGTTCGATGCCGACACGCTGGTCGTCGTTGACGCCTTCCAGCTTGGAGAGCACCTTGGCAGCGTTCAGCAGAGCCGTACCGCCGCCGATGACGATGCCTTCCTCGACCGCGGCGCGGGTGGCGTTCATCGCGTCTTCGACGCGATCCTTACGCTCCTTCACCTCGACCTCGGTGGCGCCGCCGACGCGCAGGACGGCAACGCCGCCGGCCAGCTTCGCCAGACGCTCCTGCAGCTTCTCACGGTCGTAGTCCGAGGTAGTCTCCTCGGCCTGGGCCCGGATCTGCGTGCAGCGGCCCGCGATTTCCTTCTTCTTGCCGGCGCCGTCGATGACGGTGGTCTCTTCCTTGGTGATGACCACGCGCTTGGCCGAGCCCAGCATGTCGAGGCTCGCGCTCTCGAGCTTGATGCCGAGATCCTCAGAGATCACCTGGCCGCCGGTGAGGATCGCAATGTCCTCAAGCATGGCCTTGCGGCGGTCGCCGAAGCCCGGGGCCTTCACGGCGGCGACCTTCAGGCCACCGCGCAGCTTGTTCACCACCAGGGTCGCCAGGGCTTCGCCCTCGACGTCCTCGGCAATGATCAGCAGCGGACGGCTGGACTGCACGACGGCTTCCAGCAGCGGCAGCATGGGCTGCAGGCCGGAGAGCTTCTTCTCGTGCAGCAGGATGTAGGGGTTCTCCATCTCGCAGACCATCTTGTCCGCGTTGGTGATGAAGTATGGCGACAGGTAGCCGCGGTCGAACTGCATGCCCTCGACCACGTCCAGCTCGGTCTCGAGAGACTTCGCCTCTTCCACCGTGATGACGCCTTCCTTGCCGACGCGCTCCATCGCCTCGGCGATCATGGTGCCGATTTCGGCCTCGCCGTTGGCGGAGATGGTGCCGACCTGGGCGACTTCGCCGGTGGTGGAGATCTTCTTCGACTTCTTCTGCAGCTCGGCAACCACGGCCTCGACGGCCAGGTCCACGCCACGCTTCAGATCCATCGGGTTCATGCCGGCGGCAACCGCCTTGGCGCCCTCGCGCACGATCGACTGCGCCAGAACGGTCGCAGTGGTCGTGCCGTCACCGGCAATGTCGTTGGTCTTCGAAGCAACCTCGCGCACCATCTGGGCGCCCATGTTCTCGAACTTGTCGGAGAGCTCGATCTCCTTGGCCACCGTGACGCCGTCCTTGGTCGTGCGCGGAGCACCGAAGGACTTGTCGATCACCACGTTGCGGCCCTTGGGACCGAGGGTGACTTTCACGGCGTCGGCCAGAATGTCGACACCACGCAGCATGCGCGTACGGGCGTCGGCGCCAAACTTAACGTCTTTCGCAGCCATATCTGGTTCTCTTCCTTATTGCATAACGCCCATGATGTCGGACTCGCGCATGATCAGCATGGTCTTGCCGTCCAACTTCACTTCGGTTCCGGACCACTTGCCGTAAAGGACCTTGTCGCCCTTCTTGACGTCCAGAGCATTCAGCTTGCCGTCGTCGCCCCGGGTACCCGGGCCGACAGCAAGGACCTTGCCTTGCATGGGCTTTTCTTTGGCCGTGTCGGGAATGATGATGCCACCGGCGGTTTTTTCTTCTTCCTCCAGCGGCTCGACCACGACACGGTCATGCAGCGGCCTGAATTTCATGGAACTTCTACCCTGTCTGGTGTGTATGGGAGTGGCGCGGACCCGTCAGAAGCCTCGTCGGCTCGCCAGGAAGTCCCCGCCGATTGATCTCTGTTAGCACTCACCGACGGCGAGTGCTAACGAGCATATAAAAGCCTGGGGAAGCAGAGTCAACCGCCGGAGGCCAAGTTCCTGTCAGCGATCTGGGGTTCAGCCGATTGGGCGGCCAAAATATCATGGTTTTCAATGCAAGAGGCGAACTTCTTAAGAAAACGATCCAAGTCCCGGGGCGCCAGCTTCGCGTCTACCTCAGTGATCAGTTCGCGGTCCTGCCGCCCCACCACCTCGCCATGGTCGTAGAGCCAGGCCAGGGCGGCCCCCTCTTCCAGTTTCATGACGATGGTGACTTGGCGCCGCTGCGCCGATAGGTGCCGGTCGATGAGGCTGAGCACCTCCTCGCACCCCTCGCCGGTCAGCGCCGAGCAGAGCACGCTCTCGCCCTGGCCGGCGACCCGCTGGGTCAAGTGGCCGCGCTCGGCCGAGGCCAGCAGATCGGCCTTGTTCAGCACTTCCAGCACGTGGCCGGTGCTTTCGTCGATGCCCAGATCGGCCAGCACCGCCAGGACGTCGGCCTGTTGGGCCTGGCTGTCGGGGTGCGACACGTCGCGCACGTGCAGGATCACGTCCGCCTCGGTCACCTCCTCGAGGGTGGCCCGGAAAGCCGCCACCAGGTCGGTGGGCAGCTCGGAGATGAAGCCCACGGTGTCTGACAAGATGATGTTCTGCCCCGACGGCAGGACCACCCGCCGCATGGTCGGGTCCAGGGTGGCGAAGAGCTGGTCGCGGGCCAGCACCTTGGCTTCGGTCAGGCGGTTGAAGAGAGTCGACTTGCCGGCGTTGGTGTAGCCGACCAGGGCGACCACCGGATAGGGCACGCGCTGCCGGGCGCCGCGGTGCAGGCCGCGGGTGCGCTGGACCTGGCCCAGTTCCTTCTTCAGGCGGGTGATCCGTTCTGTGATCAGGCGGCGGTCGATTTCGAGCTGGCTTTCGCCCGGGCCGCCCATGAAGCCGAAGCCGCCGCGCTGGCGCTCCAGGTGGGTCCAGGACCGCACCAAGCGGGAGCGCTGATAGGTCAGCGCCGCCAATTCGACCTGCAGCTTGCCTTCCTTGGTGCGTGCCCGTTCGCCGAAGATCTCCAGGATCAGGCCGGTGCGGTCGATGACCTTGCAGTCCCAGGCGCGCTCCAGGTTGCGCTGTTGGACCGGGGTCAGCGACGCGTCGACCACCACCACGCCGATTTCCAGCAGACGGATGTCGCCGGCCAACCGCTCCACCGCGCCGCCGCCGATCAGGGTGTTGGGGCGGACCTGCTTGACCGGAACCACTTCGCTGGCCGCCACCTCCAAGTCGATGGCCGCGGTGAGGCCGACAGCCTCCTCCAGCCGCGCGGCGGGCGCGCGCAGTCCGGGCTGCATCAAGTCGGGGTGCACAACGAGGGCACGGTCGGTCATGCGGGCTGGCGGCGCTCCACGCCGCCCCTTTCCTTCAGGTCCTGCATCTTCTGGGCTTTGCTGCCGGCAGATGCCGTCTCAGGCACGCCCTTCGGGGTTCCGACCGTTCCGGGATCAGCTCTCGGCGGCCTCTTCTTCCTTCGTCGGGTCGAAGAGCTGGACCGGAGTCGCCGGCATTACGGTCGAGATGGCGTGCTTATACACCAGCTGCGAGTGGGCATCGCGGCGCAGGAGAACAGAAAAATTATCAAACCAAGTCACAATGCCCTGCAGCTTCACGCCGTTAACGAGAAAGACAGTCACAGGGACCTTGTTTTTCCGAATGTGATTGAGAAATACGTCCTGCACGCTTTGGTTTTTCTCAGCGGCCATTTTCGCACCTTGTTCTTGTTCTTAACGACGGTCGTCTGTTTTTATTCTGGCCCTTGCGAACCTTTCGTCAAATCCCTCTGCGATGTAGAGATTCGACCGGATCGCGTCGCGCCCGAGCGCGCCCCAGAAAGCTCTTCCTAACATGGCTTCTGGGAAATGAAAAATCATCCTGTTGGGTAGCGGAAGCGCCGAATTCTCTTACGAGAAATCCCTTATTTGCTGTTCAACCTTGCCGTTTTCAAGCGCGGAAAGGGTGAGCTGGGCGAAAGTTTTGCAGTCGCTCACATGGCCGCCCAGGGGCAAGTTGCCGAACTCCCCCTCCCCCGGCGGTTCGGCGCGCACCAGGATCGCCGTGCAGCCGCTGTTGCGGGCGCAGAGCACGTCGATATCCGTATCGCCGACGAACCAGACCTGCGGGCCCGGGGCGATGCCGCTGCCGGCCAGGGCGAAGTCGATCACCTCTCGCGCCGGCTTGTCCCGGGCGGCATCGGCCGCGCCGACCAGCGGCCCGAAATAGCGCTCCCAGCCCAGTTCCGCGGCTTCCAGGCGGAGCAGGTGCCCGCGCTTGTTGCTGACCACGCCGAGCAGTAGATCTTCGGCCGTGGCCAGGCGGCGCAGCATGGCGTCGGCGCCGGGCAGCGCTCTCAACTGCTGCAGGTGGTCCGCTTCATAGGTGCGGTAGAAGACCTCCGTCGCCTCCTCCGCCCGCATCCCGAACAGCTCGGGAAAACTGTCGCGGGCGGACTTGCGAACGTTGCGCTTGGTCTCCTCCAGGGTCCAGGGCCGCTGCCCCAGGGCCTCGAAAGTGGCGGTCATGGCGTGGTGGATCACCGCCCAGCTGTCCACCAGGGTGTTGTCCCAGTCGAAGAGGACGGCTTTGGGGGGCGGCGGGGTCATGCAGACTGCTTCAGGCTCTGCATGTAGTCGATGTAAACCTGGCGCAGCTTACCGGTCAGGATACCCGGATGGCCGTTGCCGATCGGCTGGTCGTCCAGGGAGGTGATCGGCAGCACCAGCGAGGTGCTGGAGGTCAGGAAAGCCTCCTTCGCCGCCTTGGCCTCTTCCACCGAGAAGGCCCGCTCTTCCAGGTCATAGCCTTCGGCCCGGATCAGCTTCAGCAGGGTGTGCCGGGTGATGCCGCCCAGGATCGAGTGGGTGGCGTCACGGGTCACGACCTTGTTGTCCTGGGTGACGATCCAGGCGTTGGTCGAGGTGCCTTCGGTGATCATGCCGTCCCGGTCGACCTGCCAGGCTTCGTAGGCGCCCGCCTCGACCGCCGCCTGCTTGCCGAGGATGTTGGGCAGCAGCGAGACCGACTTGATGTCGCAGCGGTCCCAGCGCTGATCGGGCACGGTGACGACTTTAAGGCCGTCTTCCAGCAGTTGCGTGCTGTGCGGCTTGGTCTGACGCGTGGTCATGACCAAGGCCGGCTTGGCGGCCTTGGGAAACTTGTGATCCCGCGGCGCTACGCCGCGGGTCACCTGCATATAGAGGAAGCCGTTGGACAGCCCGTTGCGGCGCATCAGCTCGCGCGAGATCAGCTTCAACGCCGGCCGCGTCATGGGCTGCGCGATCCGCAGTTCGCGCAGAGAGCGATCCAGGCGGTCGAGATGCAAGTCTTCGTCCACCAGGATACCGTTGTAGACCGGCACCACCTCGTAGACGCCGTCGGCGAACTGATAGCCGCGGTCTTCGATGTGCACGGCGGCGTCACGATGCGGCACATAGCGGCCGTTGACATAGGCTTGACGGGGCATCCGCGGCCTCTCCTTTCGACTCTGCTTTCGACTCCGGGAAACGGGAAAGCTCGGGCGCGATCCTAGAAAAACTCGAGCTTCACGGCAAAGAGCTTCTCGACCTTCTTCACCGTCTCGGAGCGTGCGAAGATGACCACCAGGTCGTTGGGCCGGGTGACCGTGTCGCCGCGGGGAATGATCACTTCGTCGCCGCGCACGATGGCCCCGACGATGACCCCCTCGGGCAGCCGCGCCTCGCGGATCGGCACCCCGACCAGGCTGGAGGTCTCCAGCGCTTCGGCCTCGATGACCTCGCCGAAGTCCTCGCTCAAAGAGTGCACCGAGCGGATACGCCCGCGGCGCACGTGCTGCAGGATCTTCGAGACGGTGATGGCGCGCGGGCTGACCACCGTGTCGATGCCCAGGGTGCCCACTAGCGGCCCATAGGATGTCTTGTTGATGAGGGTGACGGCGCGCTTGCAGCCGTAACGCTTGGCCAGCAGCGAGGTCAGAATGTTGACCTCGTCGTCATTGGAGACCGCGATCACCGTTTCGGCAATGGCGGCATTGGCCTCGTCCAGGATCTCGGTATCGAGGGCGTCGCCGTGGATCACCACGGTCCGCTGCAGCGCTTGGGCGACGGTCTCGGCGCGGCGTTTGTCGACTTCGATGACCTTAAGATTGACCTGAGGGTGGTTCTTCTCCACCGCGTGGGCCAGGTTGAGCCCGATGTTTCCGCCGCCGACGATGATCACCCGGCGCGCTTCCTTCTCCTCGTGGCCGAAGGCGGCCATGGTCCGTGCGAGGTGCGAGGTGTCGGCGACCAGGTAGACGTCGTCGCCGGCGCGCATTTCGTCGTCGGGGGTCGGCACGAAGCCCTTGCCCTCGCGCGAGATGCCGATGATCACTATGTGCAGATCCGGGAACAGCGCCGTCAACTGCCGCAGCGGCGTGTTGATGACCGGCGTTTCCTCGCTGCAGTGCAGCCCGACGAGACTGACTTTTCCGTCGGCGAGCGGCTGCACGTCGAAGGCGCCGGGCAGTTGCAGGCGCCGTTCGATGGCGCGCGCGACCTCGATCTCAGGCGAGATGATGACGTCGATCGGCATATGGTCGCGGCTGAAGAGATCCGACCACATGGGTTCCAGGTAGCTCTGGTGGCGCACGCGGGCGATCTTCGTCGGCACCTCGAAGATCGAGTGGCAGATCTGGCAGGCGACCATGTTCACTTCGTCGGCGTAGGTCACGGCGATGACCATCTCCGCGTCGGAGGCGCCGGCGCTTTCCAGCACGTCGGGGTGCGACGCGAAGCCGACCAATCCTTTGACGTCGAGAGAATCGGTGATCTTCTCGATCAGTTCGCGGGATTGGTCGATCACCGTCACGTCGGCGTTTTCGCTCGACAGATAGCGCGCGATGTTGAAGCCGACCTGGCCGGCACCGCAGATAATGACTTTCATATCCTAGATGGCTCCGCTGTCGCTCATTCAGGCGCGTTCGACCGTGCCGACGCCGAGAGAGCGCAGTTTGCGGTGCAAGGCCGAGCGTTCCATGCCGACGAAATTGGCCGTACGGGAAATATTACCGCCGAAGCGCATGACCTGGGCTTCCAGGTATTTGCGCTCGAAGACCTCTCGAGCTTCACGCAGCGGCAGAGACATAATCTCCTCCCCCGTTTCCCCCGGTAAGGAGGCCGGCGAGGAGGCTCCGATCTCCGGCGGCAGCATGTCCGGGCGCACCGGATCCTGCACGCGGCCCGGAGCCATGATCAGGACCCATTCGATGATATTGCGGAGCTGACGCACGTTGCCGGGCCAGTCGTAGGCGCGCAGCGCCGCCAAGGCATCGTCGCTGAGGTTGCGCGGCGGCAGACCCGCGTTCTCGGCCGCGCGTTCCATGAAGTAGTCGACCAGTGCGGGGATATCCTCGCGCCTTTCGCGCAGCGACGGCACCTCGATGGGCACCACGTTGAGGCGGTAGAACAGGTCTTCGCGAAATTGACCCTCGGAGATCAGTGCCGGCAGATCGCGGTTGGTGGCGGCGATGACGCGGACGTCCACCGCGATGCGGTTGTTGCCGCCGACCCGCTGGAAGGTCTGCTCCTGCAGCACGCGAACGATCTTGCCCTGAGTTTCCAAGGGCATGTCGGCGACCTCGTCCAGGAACAGGGTTCCGCCATGGGCCCGCTCGAAGGTCCCGAGTTTGCCCGTATCCTCGCCGTCGTCCGGGTTCGGTTCGATGCCGAAGAGCTCCGGCTCCAGGCGGTCCGGATGCATGGTCGCGCAGTTCAGGGCTACGAAGGGCGCCGAGGCGCGGTGCGAGCAGGTATGGAGCTGCCGGGCCACCACTTCCTTGCCGGCGCCCGCCGGGCCGGTAATCAGCACGCGGCTGCCGGTCGGCGCCACTTTGCGGATCGCCTGGCTCACATGATGATACCAGGACGATGAACCGATCATATCCTCCGACTGGCCAACGCGCAGGCGCAGTTCCTCATTCTCGCTGCGCAGGCGCGCGGCCTCGATGGCGCGCTGTACGATCAGCAGCAGGCGGTCGGACTTGAAGGGTTTCTCGATGAAGTCGTAGGCACCCAGTTTGATGGCGTTGACCGCTGTCTCGATGTTGCCGTGACCCGAGATCATCACCACCGGCACCGAGGGGTACTCCCGCTTGATGACATCAAGGATTTCCATGCCGTCCAGCGTCGAGTTTTGCAGCCAGATATCGAGAATGACGAGGCTCGGCCGCTTCTGGCGCAGCATTTCCAGAGCGGTGTCGCTGTTTCCGGCATCCCGGGTTTCGTAGCCTTCGTCCTGCAGGATACCGGTGATCAGCATTCGAATGTCGACTTCGTCGTCGACGATGAGGATTTCGTCACCCATGTCCTGCAGCTCTTTCCACAACCGGCGCCTCGGCTTCGTTCTCGGACAGCCCAGCGCCGCTATCTACCACTTCTTCGCGCAAGGGGAAAATGAGACTGACGATCGCGCCGCCTTCTTCCCGGTCCCGGAGAATAAGATTGCCGCCATGATCCTCCATGATCTTCTTCACAATTGCGAGTCCGAGTCCAGTGCCGCGCTCGCGGGTCGTAACGTAAGGTTCGGTAAGGCGATTGCGATCCGCCTTTGGCAGGCCCTTGCCGTTGTCGCAGATGTCGACGGTGCACTGGCTGTCTTCGCTGTGGATCGATACCGATATCTGCCCAGGCGGTGCCGCCTCGCCTTCTTGGATATGCCGTCCCTCGATGGACTCGATGGCGTTCTTCAATAGGTTGGTCAAGGCTTGGCCAACCTGACGGCCGTCGCAGGCAAGGATGATTTTCTCGGCCGGCGGTTTGAAGTCGAAGCGCAGGTCCTGGCGCGCCGTGCGTTGCAGGAGGACGGCTTCTCCCACCAGCTTGCAGATGTCTTCCTTGCGAATGTCGGGGGTCGGCATCCGCGCAAAGGCCGAGAATTCGTCGACCATGCGGCCGATGTCGCCGACATGGCGGACGATCGTGTCGGTGCAGATCTTGAAGGTGTCGGGGTCGTTGGTGATCTGGTTCACATATTTGCGCTTCAGCCGCTCTGCGGCAAGTTGGATCGGCGTCAGCGGATTCTTGATCTCGTGGGCGATGCGGCGCGCGATATCTGACCAGGCCGCTTTTCGTTGCGCGGACAGCAACTGGGTGATTTCGTCGAAGGTGACGACGAACCCCATGATGGCGCCGTGTTCCAGTTCTGCGGAGATGCGCACCAGAAGCACCCGCTCCGAGCCGCTGGAATCCGGGATCGAAAGCTGCCGCTCGACGAGCTTGCGCGGGCGCCTGCGGGCGCGCGCGAGCAGGTCGTCGATCTCCGGCATCACCTCGGTCAAGGTATGACCGCGCATGGATTGGAACTTCTTGCCGAGAAAGTCGCAGGCCATGCGGTTGGCGAGGTTGATGTGGCCGTGCTCGTCCAGCCCGAAGACCCCCGCCGAGACGCCGCCCAGCACCGCCTCGATGAAGCGGTTGCGGTTATCCAGTTCCTCGTTGGCCTCCAGGAGGGCGTCTTGTTGCCGCTCCAGTTGCCCGGTCATCTTGTTGAAGGCGCGGGAGAGGTTTCCGATCTCGTCGCGGCGCGGCGGGCCCTGGACCCTGGCCTTGAGATCGCCTTTACCGACTTTCTCGGCCGTGGCGATCAGGCTGCCAATGGGGCCGGTGAGCTGGTTGGCGAAGGCCAGGCCGATCCATACCGCCACGAGCAGCAGCAGCAGGGCCACCACCAGGAAGATTAGCGCGAAGGTGATCTGCAGGCTGAAGCGGTTGCCCTCCAGGTCCTCGTAACGCTGCACCGCCCAGCGGGTACTCTCCATGTGCCCGACGACCCGGGAGTCGACCAGGCGGCCGACGTAGAGATAGGCGTCGGCGGCCAGGTCCAGGCGAACCAGGGCGCGCACGCGGTCCTCTTCCTCCGAAGTCATGATGGCCATGCCTTCGTTACGGGCGCGCTCGAAGGCCCACTCGGGAATTTCCGGGTTGAAGGCCAGCAGGAAGCTCGAGGAGCGGGCCAGCATCCGTCCGGAGCTGTCGTAGACCGCCGCTTCCGTCAGGTAACGCTGATTGGCCTGCCGGGTCATGACGTTGTTGAAGATCGCCGGGTTGTAGACCAGCGAGGGTCCTCCCCGGTTCAGCACCTGGGCGATCGCCAAGGCGTCGGCGGCGATTGCCTGCTGGTGCTCGTCCAGATAGGCGGCGGCGACGGCGCGCGAGTTCTTGATGGCCGTGGACACCCGCTCGCTGAACCAGAACTCCAGCCCCAAGTCGAAGATAATGACCGAGAAGGCCGCGACCAGGATGGTCGGCGCCACGGCGACGACCGAGAACAAGGCGACCAGCCGGCCGTGCAGGCGCGAACCGGCCCGCCCCTTCTTACGCTCGATCCAGAGGATGGCCAGGCGCCGGGTGATCAGCGCGGCAAGGCCGAGGATGATGACCAGGTCGGCCAGGAGGAGCAGGAGAATATGGTCGGTATCGGCGGTCGTCGAGAGGTTGCCGGTCATCGCGACGAACGTCGCCGTGCCGCAGACCAGCGCGCCGATCAGGAGAATCAGCGCGACCGTCCGTTCAGCCTTGATGCGTCCCAGCCATTCCAGCAGGCGGCCGAACCGCGGGCGCGCCGCCCCCTCTTCCGCGGGCGGAGCGCCCGGTCGGGTTCCGCCGCCCGCGCGGGGGGTGAGTTCACCGGTCTGTTGTATATTAGCCACAGGCTATTTAAGGCCGCGAATCACCTGGATGTCCAGGTCCCGAATCTTTTTCCGCAATGTATTTCGGTTCAAGCCCAGCAGCTTTGCCGCCCGGATCTGATTTCCCCTTGTGGCGGAAAGCGATAGCTCGATCAAGGGGCGCTCGATCTCGCGCAGGACACGGTCGTAGAGGCCGGAGGCCGGCAGCCCGTCCTCGTGTGCGGCAAAATAGGCACGCAGATGTTGCTCCACGGCACCACTCAGCGACTCGGCCGGCGGCGGGGCGGCGGCATGCTCGGCCGCCTTGCCTTCGCTCAGCTCGCTCTCGATGACGTCCCGGTCGATGGTCTCCTGGCTGTAAAGCACCGTCAGGCGGCGCACCAGGTTCTCCAGTTCACGCACGTTGCCGGGCCAGTGATAGGCCTTCAGGGCGTTCATCGCCTCGGCGTCGATCGACTTGGCCGCCAGGCCCTCGTCTTGCGCCGCGGCGAAGAAGTGGCGCACCAGTTCGGGGATGTCCTCGCTGCGCTCGCGCAGCGGCGGCAGGCGGATGGGCACGACACTGAGGCGATAGTAAAGGTCCTCGCGGAACAGCCCTTGGCGGACCATCTGCCGCAGGTCGCGGTGCGTGGCGGCGACGATGCGCACGTCGGCGCGGATCGGCGTGCGCCCGCCGACCGTGGTGTACTCGCCTTCCTGCAGCACGCGCAGCAGCCGCGTCTGGGCCTCCAGCGGCATGTCGCCGATCTCGTCCAGAAACAGCGTGCCCCCGGTGGCCTGCTCGAAGCGGCCGTAGGAACGCACGGTTGCGCCGGTGAAGGCGCCTTTCTCGTGGCCGAAGAGCTCGCTTTCGATCAGCTCGCGCGGGATGGCGGCCATGTTCACGGCCACGAAGGTGCCGCGCCGGCGCTTGCCGTAGTCGTGCAGCGCACGGGCCACCAGCTCCTTACCGGTGCCGGACTCGCCGTAGATCATCACCGTCAGGTCGGTCGGCATGAGCCGGGCGAGAACGCGGTAGATCTCCTGCATCGCCTGGGAGCGGCCGATCAGCGGCAGTTGCTCCTCGCCCTCCTCCGCCAGCGCCTTGGCCTGGCCTTCGGTGCCGGCCGGTTCCGAAAGGGCGCGGTCGACCACCGAGATCAACTCGCGCAGGTCGAAAGGCTTGGGCAGGTATTCGAAGGCGCCGCGTTCGGTGGCTTTGACGGCGGTCAAGAGGGTGTTCTGCGCCGACATCACCAGGATGCGCAGCCCCGGGCGCAGCTTCTTGATGCGGGGGATCAGGTCCAGGCCGTTCTCGTCGGGCATCACCACGTCGGTGATGATCAGGTCGCCTTCGCCTTCATTCACCCATTGCCACAGAGTGGCGGCGTTGCCGGTGGTGCGCACCACATGGCCTTGGCGGCCCAACGCCTGGGTCAGAACGGTGCGGATCGCGCGATCGTCGTCGGCGACCAGGATGGTGGCGCCGCTCATGCCGCGGGCCCGCTGTCTCTGTCGGCTTCGTCGGGGCCGGTTTCCCGCGGCACCATGGGCAGCATCAGGCGGAACAGGGTGCGCCGCGGCTGGTTGTCGAATTCGATCACGCCGCCGTGGTCGTCGATGATCTTGGCGACCAGCGCCAGGCCCAGGCCGCTGCCCCCTGCCTTGGTGCTGACGAAGGGATCGAAGAGATGGGGCTGGATATCCTCGGGAATGCCGGGGCCGTTGTCCTGGATCATCACCTGCAACGGCAGATCGACGCGGCTGCCGCTGCCGGGAATGGCAAGGCGCACGCCCTGTTGATAGCGGGTCGAGAGGGTGATCTCCCCGCCCTCCTTCGGCACCGCTTCGGCGGCGTTTTTCACCAGGTTCAGGATCGCCTGAATCAGCAGGTCGCGGTTGCCGTAGACCGGCGGCAACGAAGGGTCGTAGCTCTCGATGAACTTCACATGACGGGCAAAGCCGTTTTCCGCCAGGCGGCGGACACGCTCCAGCACCACATGGATGTTGACCGGTTCGCGCGCGAGGGGCTGGGTGTCGGAGAACATCTCCATGCGGTCCACCAGCTCGACGATGCGGTCGGCTTCCTCGCAGATCAGGCGGGTGAGCTGATGATCCTCGGGCTCGGCGTTCTGCTCCAGAAGCTGTGCGGCGCCGCGAATGCCGGAGAGCGGGTTCTTCACCTCGTGAGCCAGCATGGCGGCCATGGCGGTCACGGAGCGGGCGGCGTTGCGGTGCACGAGCTGGTGGTCGATCTTGCGGGCGATGGAGCGCTCATGAACCGAGACCACGACGCTGCCCGGCCGGTCGCCCAGGTTGGCGGCGTCGATGGAGACGAAGTGCGAGCCGATTTTCGGGCCGGAAAGCGTGATGCCGTACTCCGAGACCGAATAGCCGCCATCGCGCACCTGATGAATCAGCCCGAAGACAGGACTGTCGTCCGGCAGGAATTCATTCAACGGCCGTCCCAGCAGCGTGGAGGTCGAAGAGGCGAAGAACTGCTCGGCGGCCTGATTGACGAAGGACAGGCGGTCCGCACCGTCGATCACGAAGAGAGGCACAGACAGGGCCGAAAGGATCGAGCCGGGGTCCGGGCTGCCGCTGCGTGCGGTCTTGCGGGCGAGGACATCGGAAACCTTGGCCATTCTATGCCGCCGCTTTCGCCACTGTGCGCCCGGTCCGGGAAGTGCCGTCCAAGACCGGTGCGAAGAGCGCACGAATCATCCCCTTCACCTGCTCCGGATCGTCCTCCCGGTTCATGCGGGCTCGGAACTCGGCGGCGCCGTCCAGCCCCTTGGCGTACCAGCCAAGGTGCTTGCGCGCGATGCGCACGCCATGACGGCAGCCGTAGAGCGAAAGAAGACCTTCGTAATGGTCCAGCATCACCTCAAGGCGGCGCGCCGGCGCGGGATCGGCCAAGCGCGTGCCGTCCTGCAGGTAGTCCATCACCTGGCGCAGAAACCACGGCCGGCCGTAGGCCCCGCGGCCGATCATCACGCCGTCGGCGCCGGAGCGTTCCAGGGCCTCGGCCGCGCCCTCCACCGTCACGATATCGCCGTTGACTACGACCGGCAGTCGCACCGCATCCTTGACCTGGCGCACGAAGGTCCAGTCCGCCTCCCCAGCGTATTTCTGGCAACGGGTGCGGCCGTGCACGGTCAGCATCTTCACGCCACAGTCTTCGGCAATGCGCGCGATCCGCGGCGCGTTCCGGTTTTCGAGGTTCCAGCCGGTGCGCATCTTCACGGTGACGGGCAGATCGACCGCCGCGACCACCGCGGCCATGATGCGCCCCGCCAGGGCTTCGTCCTGCATGATCGCAGAGCCGCAGGCCTTGTTGGTCACCTTCTTGGCCGGACAGCCGAAATTGATGTCGATGACGGCGGCGCCACGGTCGGCGTTGAGCTTCGCCGCTTCGGCCATGACCTCCGGGTCGCTGCCGGCAAGCTGTACCGAAAGCGGATATTCCGCCGCGCAGTCGTCCGACATCTTGCGGGATTCTTTCACTGAGTCCTGCATCTGCCGGATCATGGCGTTGCTGGCGATCATCTCGGAAACCACCAGTCCCGCGCCGAACTGCCGTACCAGGCGGCGGAACGGCTGGTCGGTGACGCCGGACATGGGCGCCAGGATGACCGGCGCCTCCAATTCCAGCTTTCCAAGGGTGATGCCCATCCAGTTCCTCATTCGACGCAAGGGGGCCGCAGGGCGCCTGCTTCGCCGGGGCCGCAGCCGCCTTCTTGGCGCTTTGCCGTCGATCGGAGCAGGCTCCCGTCCTTTGCCGGGCGGATTGATGCACAAAAAATAGGCGCTGTCACGAGAGATTACCCCTTCGAGCAGGCGTTCGGCGCCGGAATGCGCGAAAATCGTGCAACGAGCGGCTCTGCTGCCGACAGACGGCTGCAAGCCGCGGGGAAGTTACGCGGAGGCCGGCCCGCGAGGCCGTAGGGCGGGAAGGTGCGCCGATCAGGCCAGCAGGATATCGCTGACGAACTTCACCCCCAGATAGGCCAGGGTCAGCAGCAGATAGCCGACCAGAACCAGCCGCGCGGCGCGGCGTCCGCGCAGTCCGCTGCGATAATGCAGCAGCAGCAGCCCGCCGATGACCAGGAAGGCGAGAATGGAGAACAGCGTCTTGTGATTGAAGGTCAGGAAGGCCCCCGACGTCACGTAGAGCTCCGAGATGCCGGTTGCGATGCCGAGCCCCAGGATGACCTCGCCGGCCGCCAGCAGGCGTACCTCCAGGCGTTCCGAGTCCGCCACGGAAGGCAACATGCGGGTGAAGGCGTTGGGCGCCCGGCGTTTCAATGCGCGCTCCTGCACGAAGACGCCGGAACTGGCCACGGCGGCCAAGGTGCAGAGCGCATAAGTGGTGACGGACACGGTGATGTGGGCGATCAGCCAGCCGTCGGGGCGCCCCGTCAAAGGGGCTGCGCCGGACACCATCCCGAAAGCGGTGGCCAGGATGCCCAGGACCAGCAGGTAGGGCAGCAGCAGCGGCGCCAGGCGAACCGCCTCGCGGCTGACCATGACCAGCAGGCCGAAGAGGCCCAGGGTTGCCGCCACGGCGAGCCAGAGGGCCGTCGCCAGGCCGGTCTGCCACTGCGCGCCCAGGGAGACGATGCTGAGCGCCGAGGTGCCGGCCAATGCCGCTCCCAGCAGCAGCCAGAAAACCGCGTCGGCGCGCGCCGCCTGGCGCACAAAAGGCAAGAGCGCCGCGGGCAGCAGCGATGCGAGGGCGGAGAGCGACAAAACCATGCTATTCATGGCCCCTATATATCACCTCTTGGCCGCGCCACCAGAGGGCACTAGGGTCGGCGCAACGAGAACACAGCAAGACGCGCGGAGTCCCGCACCTTGACCAGCCCTTCCGGGAAGACGGCCGATGCACTGGCCGACGTGCTGATCGTCGCCGCCGGCCGCGGCCAACGCTTCGGCGGCAGCCTGCCGAAGCAGTATGCGACCCTGGCGGGAGTCCCCCTGCTGCGCCATACCCTGCGGGCTTTCACCGCGCACCCGGCGATTGGCCGGGTCCGGGCGGTGATCCATCCCGACGACCGGGATCTTTACGACGCGGCGGCCGAGGGATTGTGCCTGGCGGAGCCGGTCGCGGGCGGCGCCAGCCGCCAGGAATCGGTGTTGCGCGGGTTGGAGAGCCTGGCCGAAGAAGCGCCGGCGCGGGTGCTGATCCATGACGGGGCTCGTCCTTTCGTCTCCGCAGCGGTGATCGACCGGGTGCTGGCCGCTCTCGAGGACTCTCCCGGCGCCATCGCCGCCCTGCCGGTGGTCGATACCTTGAAGCGGGACCGGGAGGGGCATATCGCGGGCACTCAGGACCGTTCGGGGCTGTGGGGTGCGCAGACGCCGCAGGGTTTCCGCTACGCGGAGATCCTGGCGGCCCATCGCGCCGCAACCGGCGAGGAACTGACCGATGACGCGGCGGTGGCCGAGCGTGCCGGTTTGGAGGTGGCATTGGTGGAAGGCAGCCGGGAGAATATCAAGGTGACATCCCAGGACGACCTGCGCACGGCGGAGCACTGGCTGCGCGGCGCCCCAGGGCAAGTGGGGGCGGAAACCCGTGTGGGGCAGGGCTTCGACGTGCACGCCTTCGGGCCGGGCGATCATGTGACCCTTTGCGGCGTCCGTATCGATCACGACGCCGGTCTGGTCGGCCATTCGGACGCCGACGTGGGACTGCACGCGCTGACCGACGCCATCCTGGGCGCACTCGGCGCCGGCGATATCGGCAGTCACTTCCCGCCCAGCGACCCGCAATGGAAAGGCGCGGAGTCCGGCAGGTTCATCCGCCACGCCCGCGACCTGGTGGCGGCGCGCGGCGGGCGCATCCTGCACCTCGACGTGACGCTGATCTGCGAGCGGCCCAAGGTCGGCCCGCACCGCGGCGCCATGGTGGCGCGGGTGGCCGAATTGCTGGACTTGCCGGCCGAGCGGGTCAGCGTCAAGGCGACCACCACCGAGAAACTGGGTTTCACTGGCCGCGGCGAGGGCATTGCCGCCCAGGCGGCCGCCACGCTGGCCCTGCCGCCGGCGGATTGAATCCGATAAACTAGGACCGATGAGCGCCCCCTCCCCCTGGCTGCCTTCTTCTCTGCTCGCCACCTGGTTCGGCGCCGGGCTTCTGCCCTGGGCGCCGGGGACCTGGGGGTCGCTGGCGGCGCTGCCCTTCGGTGTGGCGCTGTTCTGGCTTTCGGGACCCTTCGGACTGCTGCTGGCCACGGCCGCGGTTTTCGCGATCGGGCTTTGGGCTGCGGACAGCTACGAGCAGGTCGCAGCGATCAAGGACCCCGGCGCCATCGTCATCGACGAAGTGGCGGGCCAATGGCTGGCCCTCATTCCGGCCGGGCTCAATCCGGTGGGCGTGGTGCTGGCTTTCATCCTCTTCCGCGCCTTCGACGTGGCCAAGCCCTGGCCGGTCGGCTGGGCCGACCGCCACCTGAAAGGCGCCTTCGGGATCATGGCCGACGACATCATCGCCGGGCTCTACGCCGCGATCCTGGTCTATGCCCTGCTGTGGCTTTGGGAGAAGGTCTAGTGTTTAGCGATCAAATGCTGCAGGAGGCCGAGAAGGTTCTGACGCTCTACCGCCGGGCCGGCAAGAAGCTGGCCACGGCGGAGTCCTGCACCGGCGGGCTCATCGCCGGCTGCCTGACGGAGATCGCCGGATCCTCCGACGTGGTCGACCGCGGCTTCGTCACCTACTCCAACGAAGCCAAGGTGGAGATGCTGGGCGTCTCCGCGTCTCTCCTGGAGCCCCCGGGACCGGGCGCGGTCAGCGCCGAGGTCGCCGTCGCCATGGCCACGGGCGCACTGCATGCCTCCCAGGCCGACGTTACCGTCTCGGCCACCGGCATTGCCGGGCCCGGCGGCGCCACGGAGACCAAGCCCGTCGGTCTCGTCTATCTCGGCTGGGCCTCGCGCGGCGGCGGCGCCCAGGTCCTGCATCAGGTCTTTCCCGGCGACCGCGCGGCGGTCCGCCTGGCGACGGTGCGCGAGGCGCTCAGGCTCCTCACGGAGGCCCTGGACTGAATGCTGCCCCCGCGCCTGCCTGCCCTGCCGCCCTCGCCGCTGCGCTTTCGCGATTTGCTGCTGCTGGTGGTGATCGTGGCGGCCAGCATCTTCACCTTGCCGCTGCTGCTGACCCTCTTCGCGCCAGGGACCGACTTCACGGCGCTGCCGGTGGTGGCCGGTCTTTTCGTCGGCCAGTCGGTGTTGATGCTGCTTCTGACTTGGCTGGCGGTGCTGCGCCCGAACCGCCTCAGCCTTGCCGAGATCGGCCTGCGGCCGACCTACCAAGGCTGGTACCGCTACGCGGTGGCCGGCGGTGTGCTCTGCGTTCCGGCGGTTTCCGCGGCCAACCTGCTGCTGCAGACCCTGATGGGGACACCGTTGGAGAACCCGCAACTACAGGCCTTGGCGCCGCAGGGTTTCGATTGGGCGAGCCTCATCGTCATGCTGCTGCTGGTCGGTGTGCTGGCGCCCTTCGTCGAGGAAATCATCTTCCGCGGACTGCTGCTCGGCTGGCTGCGCCGCCGGCTGGGCTTCGTCTATGCCGCACCGGTCAGTGCGATCCTCTTCGCGGTGTCTCACGGTCTGCCGCAGTTGGTGCCGGCCCTCTTCATCATGGGGCTGGTGCTGGCGGCCTTTGCCTGGCGCAGCGGTTCGCTCCTGCCCGGCATGGTCGTACACGGCGTCTTCAACAGCATCATGACGCTCATGCTCTACGTCGGGCTGGCGGGGATGGAAGGGTTCTAGCGCTGCCGATATCCCTTAGGCGGTGTCGTCCGAGGCTTCGGCAAGGCGTCCCGGGGCCGGACGCAGCGTGGCTGGAAAGAAACCTGACGGCGGCGGCGGGAATACCATGAGGAGGTAAATTGCGGTGAACAGCGCCGCTGCCAGCAATCGTCCGGTCCAGCGCCGCGGCCGGGACGTTATTGGATACTCAACAAGCAGGGTAAGAGCGTCGGCGGCCTGATCGGCCGGGACCCGGAGCGCGATGCCGCCGAAAGCATGGGTCTTTGTCCAATCCGCCGAGGCAAAGTACCAGGTGTCGGGAAAGACCTCGATCCCGGCAGCGCGGAGCAGCGCCATGGCCTGGGCCGCTTCGCCTTGCCCATAGGCCCAACCGACCGTGACCAACGCGGATTTCTTCACATCGCCTGCCGTTGTCTGCCCTCTTGAGAGGGAAGAATAGCACAACCAGCCGGCGATTTCGCCGATTGAATACTAGGAGCTTGCGGAACTCGACGAAGGTGCCGCATCGGGCAGGCCGTAGAGGTCGCGGGCACGGGTTTCGAAGGCGGCGACCATGCGGCGCACGGCTTCGTGGAACAGGCCCTCGATGACCTTCTGCAGCAGCTTGGAGCGGAACTCGAAGTCGACGTAGAAGTCGATCTCGCAGCCTTCCGGATGGTCCAGGAAGATCCAGTGGTTCTCCAGGTACTTGAAGGGGCCTTCCGCGTAGGTGACGTCGATGCGCTGCGCGGCAGCGTCGGGCACCACGCGGCTGGTGAAGCGCTCGCGGAACATTTTGAAGCCGATGATCAGGTCGGCGACGATCAGGCTGTCCTGGTGCGTCTTGATACGCGCGCCCAGGCACCAGGGCAGGAATTCCGGGTAGCGCTCGATATCCACCACCAGCCGGTAGAGCTGGTTCGAGGTGTAGGGCAGCACCCGCTTTTCTTTGTGAACCGGCATAGCGGAAAAATAGAAGCCTTAGCTTGCCAAGCCTTTAACCCGCCGCGGCCAACTTGGCTTCACGGGCGGCGCGCAGCCGGGCGAAATCCTCGCCCGCGTGGTAGGAGGACCGGGTCAGCGGCGTCGCCGAGACCATCAGGAAGCCCTTGTTGTAGGCCATGGCCTCGTACTGCTTGAATTCCTCGGGGGTCACGAAGCGGTCGACCACGTGGTGCTTGGGGGTCGGCTGCAGGTACTGGCCGATGGTCAGGAAATCGACGTCGGCCGAGCGCAAGTCGTCCATGACCTGCAGCACCTCGGATTTGCTCTCGCCCAGGCCGACCATGATGCCGGACTTGGTGAATATCGAGGGGTCGAGGCGCTTGACCTCGTCCAGCAGGCGCAGCGAGTGGAAGTAGCGCGCGCCGGGCCGCACCTCGGTATAGAGCCGCGGCACGGTCTCCAGGTTGTGGTTGAAGACGTCCGGCTTGGCGGTGACCACGACCTCCAGGGCGCCGTCCTTGCGCAGGAAGTCGGGCGTCAGGATCTCGATGGTGGTTTCCGGTGCGGCTTCGCGGACCGCGCCGATCACCTGGGCGAAATGCTCGGCGCCGCCGTCGGCCAGGTCGTCGCGGTCGACCGAGGTGATGACCACGTGCTTCAGGCCCAGCTTGGACACCGCCTGGGCGACGTTGGTCGGCTCGAAGGGATCGAGGGCGTCCGGCTTGCCGGTCGCTACGTTGCAGAAGGAGCAGGCGCGCGTGCAGATGCCGCCCATGATCATCATGGTGGCGTGGCGCTGCGCCCAGCACTCCCCGATGTTCGGGCAGGCCGCTTCCTCGCAGACCGTGTGAAGGTTGTTGTCCTTCATGATCTGGCGGGTCGCCTGGTATTCGCGGGAAACCGGGGCCTTCACCCGAATCCAGGCCGGCTTGCGCTTGACCTCCTGGTCCGGCTTGTGAGCCTTCTCCGGATGGCGGAGGCGCGGGGTTTTGGTTGTCGTTTCGCTATCACTCATTGTGTCGTCCTGATTGCAAAACCTTGTTTGCCCTCACTGCAGCAGCAAAATGGTGCCGCCCACGGCGGCCGACAGCAGAAAGACCGCACCCGCCAGTTGAGGATACCTGTGGAGCAGGAATAGCAGCCCGATCGCACCAAACCCCAAGGCGATATAGAGCGCTGCATTCATTCGCCGGTCCGCCTACCCTCTTCCGATGCTACATGTGGATGACGCGGCCGTAGGCGTCAAGCACCGACTCGTGCATCATCTCGGAGAGGGTCGGATGCGGGAAGACCGTGTGCATCAGCTCGGCCTCCGTGGTCTCCAGCCCCATGGCCACCACGTAACCCTGGATCAGCTCCGTCACCTCGGCCCCCACCATGTGGGCGCCCAGAAGCTGGCCGGTCTTGGCGTCGAAGACGGTCTTGACCATGCCGTCGGGCTCGCCCAGGGCGATGGCCTTGCCATTGCCGATGAAGGGGAAGCGCCCGACCTTCAGCGTGTAGCCGGCCTCCTTGGCCTTCTTCTCGGTCAGGCCGACGCTGGCCACCTGCGGGTGGCAGTAGGTGCAGCCGGGGATCTGCTCCTTCTTCATGGGGTGGACGTCGTTCAGGCCGGCGATCTTCTCGACGCAGATGACGCCTTCGTGCTCAGCCTTGTGGGCCAGCATGGGCGGCCCGGCCACGTCGCCGATGGCATAGATGCCGGGCTCCGCGGTGCCGCCGTATTCATCGATGACGATGCAGCCGCGGTCGGTCTTCACTTTGGTGGTCTCCAGGCCGAGGTCCTCGATGTTGCCCTGCACGCCGACGGCGGAGATGACGCGGTCGACGGTAATCTCGGACTTCTTGCCGGCCTTGTCCTCGACGGTGGCGGTGACGTTGTTGGTCCCCTTCTTGACGCCCGTCACCTTGGCCTCGGTCATGATCTTGAGGCCGCGTTTCTCAAGCTGCTTGCGGGCCAGCTTGGAAATCTCCTCATCCTCCACCGGCATGATCTGCGGCATGACCTCGACCACCGTCACGTCCACGCCCATGGTGTGGTAGAAGGAGGCGAACTCGATGCCGATGGCGCCCGAGCCGATGACCAGCAGCGACTTCGGCATGGCTTCGGGCACCATGGCCTCGAAGTAGGTCCAGATCAGCTTCTTGTCCGGTTCGATGCCCGGCAGGGCCCGCGGGCGCGCGCCGGTGGCCAGGATGATGTGCTTGGCGGTCAGGTCGCTGACCTTCTTGCCGTCCTTGGTCACCACCAGCTTGCCTGGGCCGTTCAGCTTGGCCTCGCCGTCGACCACGGTGACCTTGTTCTTTTTCAGCAGATGGCCGACACCGCCGTTGAGCTGCTTGGAGACGGCGCGCGAGCGCGCCACGACCTTGGCGGCGTCAAAGCCGACATTGCCGGCGGTGAGGCCGTAGGCATCGGCGTGCTGCATGTAGTGGTAGATCTCCGCAGAGCGCAGCAGCGCCTTGGTCGGGATGCAGCCCCAGTTGAGGCAGATGCCGCCCAGGTGCGCCTTCTCGACCACGCAGACCTTCATTTTCAGCTGCGCGGCGCGGATCGCCGCCACGTAGCCGCCCGGTCCGCCGCCGACGACGATGAGATCGAAATTCGTATCAGCCACAAAAGCTCTCCTCTAGGCCCGGAAGCCATACTCCGTTGTCATCCCGGGGCTTGACCCCGGGACCCATTGCCGGTCGTGCATTGCACAGTCCCGCGATTTTGCGTTCTCGGTCTCGCCTGCCATGCTCAGGAATACCACCACGGCCTCGGCTGCGGAGAGGGCATTGGGTCCCGGCATCAAGTGCCGGGACGACAGCCCCGAGGTGTCCGGTGGTGCGCATTTCCTGCGGGTAACGAGTGAATGCCTCTGCCTCATCCCGGCGGGTTCCAGATGTTGGGATCCGGCGCGCGGCCGGTGATCAGGTGAATGATCAAGGGTACGGCGCCATTGCTGCCGTCCTTCGACTTCAGGGCGCTGAGCATGCCCGCCTGGGCGTCGAAGACCGCGCGGAACGGCGCGATGGAGGACAGCAGATCGAAGCGCCAAGTGCCCTGCTCTTCCTTGAAATGCACGTTGACCGGGATCGGCGAGCCCTTGAGGTTGGAGATCGGCGCCTGAGCGTCGTCGCCGTTGATGGTGAAGCCTTCGGCTTCCAGCTTCTCCACCTCGTTCATGTCGAAGGCTCTCTGGTTCACCGCGTAGGCGACGGGATCGCCGTCCTTCATCTCGCGCAGTTGCTCGGCCTTCATGTTGTGGCGCAGCATCAGCACTGAGATCTGGTCGAGCAGCGGCAGGGCCTGAACCTCGTCCGCCTCCATGGTCAGCGCCCGATCCAAGGTCTGTTTCAGGAAGGCATGGGTATCCGAGGACGTCAGCGCCGAGGCCTTGGCCCCGTCGCCGTCGATCAGCGCCTGCTTGTAGGCGGCAAAGCTCTGCGCAACCGCCGCCGGGTCGGACTGCGCCGCGGCCGGCGCGGCCAGCAGTATCAGCAGGGTTGCGATGACGAGACGCAGGCTCATGACGGCGGGTTCCAGATCTCCGGCCCGGGTTTCTTGCCCGTGGAGTATTCCAGCAAGGTCAGGATGAACTCGTCTTCCGACATGCCGGCCTGCTGAACCGCGTACTCGATCCCGATGCGCGCAAACTCGAGCATCTTCTTCAGGTTCAGGTGCCAGTCGCCGTCCTCCTTGAGGAACTCGACCCTGTAGGGAGTCTCGCTGCCGTCGGTGCGCAGCAGTGCCCCCGTCGCGAGGTCCCCGGCCACCTGGAAATTGCCAAGCCGGATACCGGCGGTGCCTTCCTTGCTGATCCAGCCCTGCTCCACCGCGTAGGCGATGATGTCGCCGCCGCTCATCTGCATCAGGCGCTCGCGCTCAACACTGTGGCGCAGCAGCAGGATGGTCAGGCGATCGGCGATGTGCACGCGGTTGAGGGCCGCATGATCGAGGGTCAAAGCCTGGTTGGCGTAGTGCCGGTAGAGGTCGCGCGAGCCCTGCGTGACGATTTCCGCCGCCTTTTCGCCGTCGGTCGCCAGCAGGGCGGCCTGGTAGGCCGCGAAGGTTGCCGACACATTGTCCTGCGGCGCCGCCTCGACCGGCGCGGCGGCCAGCAACAAGAAGGCAACGATGAGGGAACGCAGGCTCATGACGGCGGATCCCAAATCTCGGGGCCGGGCTTCACGCCGGTGCCCTGCTCCAGCATCAGCAGGACGAATTCGTCTTCGCCGAGGCCGGACTGCTGGACGGAGTACTCAAAGGCGGTCCGGGTCAGGTCCATCAGGGCGACAAGATCGAGCAGCCATTTGCCGCCTTCCCTCACGAACTCCATCTTGAAGGCACTCTTGAGGCCGTCCGGCCGCAGGATGGTGCCGCTGGCGCGGTCGCCTTCGATCTGATAGTGGCCGAGCCGAAGCTGCGAAGCGCCGCTGCGGCCGATCCAGCCGTGATCGACCGCATAGGAGACGATCTGATCGCCAGACATTTGCTGCAGTTGAGTGCGGTCCAGGTTGTGGCGCAGCAGCATGGCGTAGAGCCGGTCGGTCAGGTGAATTTCATGCAGGCCGGCGCGGTCCAGGGTCAGCGCGTGATTCGCCAGGTTGCGGAAGTAGTCCCGCGAGTTCTGCGTGACGACACTGGCCGCCGCCTCGCCGTCGGCTTCCAGGATTGCGACCTTGTAGGCCAGGAAGCTCTCCTTCACGTCGTCGAGCGGCTCGGCCGCCGCGGGCAGCGGCAGCAGGAGGAACAGGAGTACCAGCAGGCGTCGCATGGGATGTCCCCCTTAGGGTCTGGCCGCCGCTACAGCAGCATGGAAAGCGGATCCTCGATCAGCTTCTTGAAGGCCGCCAGGAACTCCGCTCCGACCGCGCCGTCCACCACGCGGTGGTCGACCGAGAGGGTGCAGCTCATCACCGTGGCGACGCTCAGCGCGCCGTCCTTCACCACCGGACGCTGCTCGCCGGCACCCACCGCCAGGATGCAGCCCTGCGGCGGATTGATGACGGCGGAGAACTCCTTGATGCCGAACATGCCGAGGTTGGAGACCGAGAAAGTGCCGCCCTGGTACTCCTCCGGCTTCAGCTTGCCGTCGCGCGCGCGCCCGGCGAGGTCCTTCATCTCGTTGGCGATGGCCGCCAGGCCCTTGCCCTCTGCAGCCTTGATGATCGGCGTGATGAGGCCCGAGGGGGTCGCCACCGCCACCGAGACGTCGGCGTGCTCGTAGAACAGCAGGCCGGACTCGTCGTAGGAGGCATTGGCCGCCGGCACCTGCTTCAGGGCCAGGGCGACGGCACGGATGACGAAGTCGTTGACCGAGATCTTGTAGGCGTCGGAGCGGCTATTCAGCTCCTTCCTGACCTTCAGCAGTTCGTCCAGCTCGCAGTCGACCGTGAGATAGAAGTGCGGTACCTGCTGCTTGGACTCGGTGAGGCGCTTGGCGATGGTCTTGCGCATGCCGCTGAGCGGCTCCTGCGTGTAGGCCATGCCCAGCATGTCGGCCAGTGCCTTGGCGCCGGGGCCCGCGGCGGCGGGAGCCGCAGCAGCTGGTGTTGCCGCCGGAGCCGCGGCGGCCGCCGGCGCGGCGGCGCCAGGCCCAATGCTCTTCGGGGCGGCCTCGACGTCGGCCTTGACGATGCGGCCGTGCGGGCCGCTGCCCTTGAGCGCCGCCAGGTCGACGCCCTTGTCCTTGGCGATGCGCCGGGCCAGCGGGCTGGCGAAGACGCGGCCCTCGGGTCCCGAAGACGCTGCCGGCGCGGGGGTGGCGCTCTGGGTCACCGCGTCGGTGACCTGGGGATTGACCGTCGGCGGGGTGACGCCGTTGCCGGCGGCCGCGGGTTTCGCCGCTTCGACTTCGGGGGACTTTGGCGCGGGCGCCTCCGGCGCTTCGGCGATGGCCGAGGCGTCCTCGCCCTCTTCCAGCAGCACGGCGATGACCTTGTTCACCGGCACCCCGTCGGTGCCTTCGGCGACCATGATCTTGCCCACGGTGCCCTCGTCGACGGCTTCCACTTCCATGGTCGCCTTGTCGGTTTCGATCTCGGCGATGACATCGCCCGAGGTCACCTCGTCGCCTTCCTTGACCAGCCACTTGGCCAGCGTGCCCTCGGTCATGGTCGGCGAAAGCGCCGGCATCAGGATATTGATCGGCATGTCGCTATTCCTCCCCCGCCGGGCTCAGCCGCGGTAACAGACTTCTTTGGCGCCGGCGGCGATGGTGTCGGCCTGCGGCAGCGCCAGCGCTTCCAGGTTGGCGGCGTAGGGCATCGGCACGTCGGCGCCGTAGACCCGCTTGACCGGTGCGTCGAGCCAGTCGAAAGCCTGTTCCATGACGACCGAGGCGACTTCCGAGCCGATGCCGGCGTAGCCCCAGCCTTCCTCGCAGGTCACCAGGCGGTTGGTCTTCTGCACCGAGGCGATGATGGTTTCGCTGTCCAGGGGGCGCAGGCTGCGCAGGTCGATGACCTCCGCGTCGATGCCTTCCTCCGCCAGCTTCTCCGCCGCCTCCAGCGCCTTGCCGACCATGATCGAGAAGGCGGTGATGGTGACGTCCTTGCCCGGCCGGGCGATGCGTGCCTTGCCGATCGGCACGGTCCAGTCGGCGCTGTCCGGCACGTCGAAGCTCTGGCCGTAGAGGATCTCGTTCTCCAGGAAAATGACCGGGTTGTCGTCGCGGATGGCGGATTTCAGCAAGCCCTTGGCGTCGGCCGCCGAATAGGGTGCCACGACCTTGAGGCCCGGCACATGGGCGTACCAGGAGGCGTAGCACTGGGAGTGCTGGGCCGCGACCCGCGCGGCGGCGCCGTTGGGGCCGCGGAACACGATCGGCGAGGAGACCTGGCCGCCGGACATGTAGTGTGTCTTGGCCGCTGAATTGATGATCTGGTCGATGGCCTGCATGGCGAAGTTGAAGGTCATGAACTCGACGATGGGCCTGAGGCCGTACATGGCCGCGCCGACGCCCAGGCCGGCGAAGCCGTGCTCGGTGATCGGCGTGTCCACCACGCGCCGGGCACCGAACTCGTCGAGCAGGCCCTGGCTGACCTTGTAGGCGCCCTGGTATTCGGCGACCTCCTCGCCCATGAGGAAGACACGGTCGTTGGCGCGCATCTCTTCGGCCATGGCGTCGCGCAGGGCCTCGCGCACCGTCTGGGTGACGGTGGGGCCGGTCCACTCCGGCTCCGCCTCCGGCGAGGGTTCCTTCGGCGGCGCGGCGTGGGTCCTGCCGGACTCCTCCTTGGGGGCTTCCTTGGCCTGGGGGTCCGGCTGCTTGGCTTCGGCCTTCTTGGGGGCCTCGGAGATCGCGGAGGCGTCCTCGCCGTCCTCCAGCAGCACGGCGATCACCTGGTTCACCGGCACGGCGTCGGTGCCTTCCGGCACCATGATCTTGCCGAGCACCCCTTCGTCGACGGCTTCCACTTCCATGGTCGCCTTGTCGGTTTCGATCTCGGCCAGGATGTCGCCCGACGATACCTCGTCGCCTTCCTGCTTCAGCCATTTGGCCAGCTTGCCTTCGGTCATGGTGGGCGAGAGCGCCGGCATGAGAACTTCGATTGGCATATCCCCTCCGGGAAGTCGTTCAGGGCCAAGGCCCCGCGCTGATCTCTTGTTGCGTCAGACGCCGTCAGGCACCGACGTAGACATCCGTGTAGAGCTCCGAGACATCCGGCTCCGGGCTGGTCTGGGCGAAGTCGGCGGCCTCGGAGACGATGGCCTTCACTTCCTTGTCCAGTTCCTTGAGCTTGGCCTCGTCCATCACCTTGCGCTCGATCATGATGCCGCGCAGGCGCTCGATGGGATCGCGCTCCTGGCGCACCTTCTGCACCTCTTCCTTGGAGCGGTACTTGGCCGGATCGGACATGGAGTGGCCGCGGTAGCGGTAGGTCAGCATCTCCATGATGTAGGGCCCCTTGCCGGAGCGGGCGTGGGCCAGGGCCTTCTCCGCCGCCTCGCGCACGGCCAGCACGTCCATGCCGTCGACCTGCACGCCGGGAATGCCGTAGGCCTGACCGCGGTGATAGAGCTCGGTGGACTTGGCCGAGGACCGTTCCGTGGAGGTGCCCATGCCGTACTTGTTGTTCTCGATCACGTAGACCGCGGGCAGCGACCAGAGGGCGGCCATGTTGAAGGATTCGTAGACCTGGCCCTGGTTCAGCGCGCCGTCGCCCAGGTAGGTGACGGAGACCGCGTCTTCATCCAGATAGCGGTGGGCGAAGGCGAAGCCGGTGCCCAGCGGCACCTGGGCGCCGACGATGCCGTGGCCGCCGTAGAAGCGCTTGTCGTGGCTGAACATGTGCATGGAGCCACCCTTGCCCTTGGAGTAGCCGCCTTCGCGGCCGGTCAGCTCCGCCATGACCCCCTTCGAGTCCATGCCGCAGGCCAGCATGTGGGCGTGATCGCGGTAGGACGTCAGCACGGTGTCCTTGGGGCCCATGGCCGCCTGAATGCCGACGACCACGGCCTCCTGGCCGATGTAAAGGTGGCAGAAGCCGCCGATCAGGCCCATGCCGTACATCTGGCCGGCCTTTTCTTCGAAGCGGCGGATCAGCAGCATGTCGCGGTAATACCGCTGCATCTCCTCGACGCTGGCCTTCAGCGGCGGCGCGGCTGCCTTGCGTTTGCCGCCGCCACGCGTGCCCGTCGATTTGGTGTTTGCCATCAGGGGACTCCCAGCCTTCGCGCAAAGGAAAGGAGGCGGTCCGAGGCCGCCTCTCAAGCTGCACTTTAACTTAATGCCGGGAGAAGTTCAATCATAGTTAACTTACTGAGTTATATTATAAAAAGTGCAATAAACCGAAAATAAGTTAAACGCTGTGTTTTCCGGTAGCCGGCCCGTTTAGGGCCTGCCGCCGGATCGCCTCAGCTCCGCGTCCAGAAAGATAATATGATCGTTCGGCAGGCCGTAATTCAAGATCGCCTGTGCCCGCTCTTCCAGCAAGTCGGGATCCAGATGGTCGCGGCGCAGCAGGCCGACGCGGTGTTCCAGTTCGCTGCGCTGGGCGGCGATACGCTCGGCCGCGGCCTCGGTCTGGGCTTTTTCCTGCTTCAGCATGATCCAGGCGTAGAAGCCCCGGTCGCCATGCAGGGCGTGGTAGGCGAAGTAGGCGACCATGCAGGCGGCCAGCACCTGAGGCGCCGCCTGGCGGGCCCTTGACTTTATTTCGCGGAGCAATCTCATGTCCGGAGCGAATCACATCCCGATTCGCCCGGTCAAGGCAAAAAGAGTCAAAGATTCCAAATAGATTCAAAAAACGACTCGAAAGCGCTGAGGTTCGCGTTTTGGACTCAAACCCGGAGTCGCCTATTGAACCTGGGCGCGGGGATCAAGCGGGTAAGGAGCCCCTCCTCCCGTCACCCTCGGCCTTGTGCCGAGGGTCCAGGGCCAATGAAGGGCCGGTTGCCCTGGATGCTCGGGACAAGCCCGAGCATGACCGCAGGTTAAAGGGCGTCAGCCGCGCAGCACGCTCCGGCCGGCATAGATCGCCGCGGTGTCCAGTTCTTCCTCGATGCGGATCAGCTGGTTGTACTTGGCCAGGCGGTCGGAGCGCGACAGCGAGCCGGTCTTGATCTGGCCGCAGTTGGTGGCCACCGCCAGGTCGGCGATGGTGGCGTCCTCGGTCTCGCCGGAACGGTGCGACATGACCGCGGTGTAGCCGGCGCAGTGCGCCGTCTCGACGGCCTCCAGGGTCTCGCTCAGGGTGCCGATCTGGTTGACCTTCACCAGGATGGAGTTGGCGACGCCCTTGGCGATGCCGTCGCGCAGGCGCACCGGGTTGGTGACGAAGAGGTCGTCGCCGACCAACTGGACCTCGCCGCCCAGGCGCTCGGTCAGGGCCGCCCAGCCCTCCCAGTCGTCCTCGCTCATGCCGTCCTCGATGGAGAGGATGGGGTAGCGGGCGCAGAGATCGGCCAGGTAGTCGACCATGGCGCCGGGCTCCAGTTCCTTGCCCTCGCCGGCCAGCACGTACTTGCCGTTCTTGAAGTACTCGGTGGAGGCGCAGTCGAGGGCCAGCATGACGTCGTCGCCCAGCTTGTAGCCGGCGGCCTCGGTGGCGCGGGCGACGAAGCCCAGGGCCTCGTCGGTGGAGGCGAGGTTGGGGGCGAAGCCGCCCTCGTCGCCGACGTTGGTGTTGTGGCCGGCGTCCTTCAGGCCCTTGCGCAGGGCGTGGAAGATCTCGGAGCCCGTGCGCACCGCCTCGGCGAAGCTCTCGGCGCCGACCGGCATGATCATGAATTCCTGGATGTCGATCGGGTTGTCGGCATGGGCGCCGCCGTTGACGATGTTCATCATCGGCACCGGCAGGGTGCGCGCGAAGGTCCCGCCGACGTAGCGGTAGAGCGGCAGGCCCGCCTCCTCCGCCGCTGCCTTGGCCACCGCCAGGGAGACGCCGAGGATGGCGTTGGCGCCCAGGCGGCCCTTGTTGGCCGTGGCGTCCAGCTCGATCAGGGTCTGGTCGATATGCACCTGGTCCTCGCCGTCCAGGCCCGAGAGCACGTCGAAGATCTCGTGATTGACCGCATCCACCGCGTTGAGGACGCCCTTGCCGCCATAGCGCTTGGCGTCGCCGTCGCGCAGTTCCACGGCCTCGTGGGCGCCGGTCGAGGCGCCGGAGGGCACAGCGGCGCGGCCGAAGGCGCCGCTCTCCAGGGTGACGTCCACTTCAATGGTCGGATTGCCCCGGGAATCGAGGATTTCCCGAGCCTGAATATCGATGATTGCGGTCATGTCCCTCTCGGCGTTCTTAGGATTCATCATTCCCGAGGGCCGGCGTTCGGCCAGCGCATCGGGGGAAAGGCATTTGCGCCTGACCTATAGGCGAGCGGAGAGGGATTGTCGACCGGCGAGCGGCCTTGCCTCACAAGAAGCTGCTGAACATTCGCTTCCGGCCGCCATTTTCTCGCCTCCGATCAGCCGCCTTCCCTTGCCCTCTTCCCCTCTTGCGGCCTCCAGGGGCTGGGGTTAAGAAGCTGCGGCGGCCAAGGCCGCTCCTTTCCCGTCTCGCCAGAGGATCTCCTTCATGCAACTCACCCTCCGCAAATGGAACCTGTCGATCGGCAGCGGCCAGAAGCTCTTCTGCATACTGGGGCTCAACGTGCTGGAGGACCGGGACCTGGCGCTGGAGACCGCCCGCCACCTGAAGGAGGTGACGGCGGCCCTGGATCTGCCCTTCGTCTTCAAGGCCAGCTTCGACAAGGCCAACCGCTCCTCCTTCAAGAGCTACCGCGGCCCCGGTATGGCGGAGGGCCTGAAGGTCCTGGCGGAGGTGAAGGAGACCTTCCAGGTGCCGATCTGCACCGACCTGCACGAGGTCGAGCAGGCCGAGCCGGTGGCCGAAGTGGCCGACCTGGTGCAGATCCCCGCCTTCCTGTGCCGCCAGACCGATCTGGTGGTGGCCGCCGCCCGTGCGACCCTGAAGAACGAGGGGCTGTTGCACGTGAAGAAGGCCCAGTTCCTGGCGCCCTGGGACTGCCATTCCCTGCTGCGCAAGATCGAGGAGGCCGCCGCCAAGGACATGACCATCCTCTGCGAGCGCGGCTCTTCCTTCGGCTACAACAACCTGGTGGTCGACATGCTGGCGATCCCGGAGATGCAGAGGCTGGGCGTGCCGGTCACCATGGACGCGACCCACGCGGTGCAGTTGCCCGGCGCCCGGAAGGACGCCGACGGGGTGGCCAGCGGCGGCCGGCGCGAAGGCGTCGCGGTCCTCGCCGCCGCCTCCGTGGCGGCGGGCGTCGACGGCATGTTCCTGGAGTTCCACCCGGACCCGGACAAGGCCCTCTGCGACGGGCCGAGCTGTCTGCCGCTGTCAGGCGCCGCCGAGTTGCTCGGAAAGCTGAAGGCCCTGCACACCGCCGTGCACGGCTACAACGCTTACTAGATCGGATCACGTTTAGGCGGAATCACATTGTGGTTCCGCCTAAACGTGTGAATCCGATCTATCTCAAAGGTAAAGAGCAGATTCACAGGGCCGGTGGATCGCCTTCGGCGATTCCAGCCGACCCTGAGCTGCTCTAGCCGCCGTAGATGACCGCGTCGGGGACCTCGTAGCGCTCCTCGCCAAGACGCAGGAGCTGTAGATCGCCGAGGCGCTCGACGGAAATCTCGCCGGCGCCGTTGGTGTAGACCGGCTTGCCCTCCTCGAAGAGGAAATAGCGCTCGGCCCCCTCCCCGATCCTGATCCAGAGGCCGGCGTAGCCTGGCTTGCGCTCGCGGATCACGCCGAAGTCGCAGGAGGCGGTCGGCTGGCCCGCAAGCGGTGCGCAGGGCAGCACGCCGGTTGCGTCGAAGCGCTGGCCGTTGCCCGCCAGGTTCCGGCGGTCGGGCTCGCGCGGCGGCGTCCCCTCTCGCAGGAAACCGCCGGCCGCCCAGCCCTGTTGCCCCTCGCGCAGCGTCTCGACCCGGCACCAGCGCGCGTCGCCGCTCATCCGGCAGCCGAGGTTGCGCACCACCTCGCCGTTGCCGAGCGCGCCGATCACGCCGTGCTCCCGCGACGGTCCGGCCCTGAGGCGCAGCGCGCTGCCGACGCCATGCACTTCCCAGTAGTCCGGTCCGCCGGAGAGCCCGTCGGCGAAATCGCTGGCGGGCAGCAGGCTGACCGACAGCTTGTAGTCGGCGATCTCGCCTCGGCGCGCGGCGTTGCGCATCAGGTAGACCGTGATCCGGTAGGCACCCGGCTGGGAGAGCACAACCTCGCCGTAGTTGCCCTGGGTCGAGCCTATGAAGGCGGCTTCCTTGGCGCCCGGCGCCGAGATGTTGAAATAGTTGGCGGGGTTGCTGGTCTCCAGGCCGACGCCCAGCTTCTTTCCTTCGACGGCGGCGACCTCGTAGATGGCGATCTCCGCCCCCTGCAGCGACCCCCGCAGGGTCACGTCCTCGCTGCCCGACGGGAACTCGACCGTCTCGCTGGCGATCTGGGCCGCCGCCCCGCCGCCGCCCGCCGCGGCAAGGAGGAGGCTGGACAGCGCCACTAGGCGTGAGAGAAAGCGCATGGCGCTCCTTTGGTCGCAGTTCGCCAAACCGGAGCCTCTAGACCAGGCGGGACTGCTCGACGGCGGCGGCGACGAACGATGTGAACAGCGGATGCGGATCCAACGGCTTCGACTTCAATTCCGGATGGAACTGTACGCCCACGAACCAGGGGTGTGAAGGCAGCTCCACGATTTCCGGCAAGACGCCGTCGGGCGACAGGCCGGAGAACTCCAGACCCGCTTTCTCCAGCATCTCCCGGTAGTTGATGTTCACCTCGTAGCGATGGCGGTGGCGTTCGCTGATCGACTCGCTGTCATAGATCATGCGGACCTTGGAGCCATCCTTGAGGACGCAGGGATAGGCGCCCAGACGCATGGTGCCGCCCAGATCGCTTTCGGTGTCGCGCCGTTCGACCGCGTTGCCGCGCGACCACTCGGTCATCAGGCCGACCACCGGGTCGACGGGGCTGCCGAACTCGGTGGAGCCCGCCTGCGGCAGGCCGGCCAGATTGCGCGCCGCCTCGATGACCGCCATCTGCATCCCGAAGCAGATGCCGAAGTACGGGATCTGGCGTTCGCGCGCGAAGCGCACGGCGGCGATCTTGCCCTCCGCCCCGCGCTCGCCGAAGCCGCCGGGCACCAGGATGCCGTGGACTCCTTCAAGCTGCTGAATGGTGCCGTCGCTCTCGAAAATCTCGGAATCGAGCCAGGAGACCTTGACCTTCACGTTGTTGGCGATGCCGCCGTGAGCGAGCGATTCCGCCAGCGACTTGTAAGCGTCCAGCAGGCTGACGTACTTGCCGATAACGCCGATGGTGACCTCGCCGTCCGGCTCGTTGACGCGCTGGGTGACATAGTCCCAGCTCGACAGGTCGGGCGGCGGCGCGTCCAGTTGGAAGTGGCGGCAGACTTCGTCGTCCAGTCCCTCTTCGTGATAGGCCCGGGGCACCGCGTAGATCGACTTCACGTCGAGCGCGGGGATCACCGCTTCCTCGCGCACATTGCAGAACAGAGCGATCTTGCGGCGCTCGTCCTTGGGAATCTCCTGTTCGGCGCGGCAGACCAGGATGTCCGGCTTGATGCCGACCGACTGCAGCTCCTTGACCGAGTGCTGGGTCGGCTTGGTCTTCAGCTCGCCGGCCGCGGCGATGAAGGGGATCAGCGTCACGTGGAGGAACAGGCTCTGCTCGCGCCCCAGTTCGTTGCCGAGCTGGCGGATGGCCTCCAGGAAGGGCAGCCCCTCGATGTCGCCGACGGTGCCGCCGATTTCGCAGATCACGAAATCCTCGTCGGTCAGGTCCGCGCGCACGAAGGCCTTGATGGCATCCGTGACGTGCGGAATGACCTGCACCGTCGCGCCAAGATAGTCGCCGCGCCGTTCGCGCGCCAGAACCTGAGAGTAGATTTGCCCCGTGGTCACGTTGTCGCTCTTGCGAGCGGGCACGCCGGTGAAGCGTTCGTAGTGACCGAGATCCAGGTCGGTCTCGGCACCGTCATCGGTGACGTAGACCTCGCCGTGCTGATAGGGCGACATGGTTCCCGGATCCACGTTCAGGTAAGGGTCGAGCTTACGAAGCCGGACCTTGAACCCGCGAGCCTGCAACAGCGAACCGAGCGCCGCTGCGCAGAGACCTTTTCCGAGGGAGGAAACCACGCCGCCGGTGATGAAGATGAACCGCGCCATGGGCGAACACTATTGAACAATCATGAGGGAGTAAGCAAGCCTTCCTAGGATGACTCTGCGATGGCGCAGGTCCGGAATTGAAAACCCCGCCGGAATCCTGGCGAAGTTCATCGCTCTTGGCAGGCCACGCCGTCAGCGTGGCCCAGTCGGTGGGGTGTCGGAACCCCTCGCGGGACCAATGGCGCGTGCGAATCCAAGCGCGCCGGGCGCGCCGATTCGTCCGCGGCGTTGCCGGTTATTGGGTCGGAACGGTGGGTTCGCTCGGCCCGGCCGGCGCCGGGACTGCCGGTGCGGCGGTCCCCGAGGGGCCCGTCTGGCCCGGCAGGGTGTCGAGGATCGACGTCGGTTTGTCGGCGCCCGCCAGGATGGTCAGCAGAACGCTGGTCGCCATGAAGCCGGCCGCCAGGATCGCCGTGGTCCGGGTCAGCAGGTTGGCCGTGCCGCGGCCGGTCAGGAAGCCGCCCATGCCGCCGCCACCGCCGCCACCGCCGCCGATGCCCAGGCCGCCGCCCTCGCTCCGCTGCAGCAGCACCACGCCGATCAGCGCCAGCGCCAGAAGAATGTGAACAACCAGAAGTACTTCTACCATGATGACTTTTACCTGCTGGCTTGCCTGCGGGCCCGCCGCGCCTCTCGCGCGGGCGCCGGATCGGGTCCCCAGCGCCGATGAGGGGGGCTGGCTTCGCCCGGCTATGTAATGGTTCCGGCCCGGAAAGACCAGAGAAAACAGTCAGAAAATGGGCCTTTCCGGCTGCCGGCAGGCCGCGATGCGGCCACCCTGCCCCGGCTCAGGCGCTGCGGGCGATGGCCCAGAAATCCTCGGCCTTCAGGCTGGCGCCGCCGACCAGGGCGCCGTCCACGTTGGCCTGGGACAGCAGCTCGGCGGCGTTGTCGGGCTTTACCGAGCCGCCGTAGAGGATCCGCACGCTCTGGGCCCCCTCACCGACCAGCCCGACCAGCAGGCGCCGGATCTCGGTGTGGACCTCCACCACGTCGGCCGGGGTCGCCGTACGGCCGGTGCCGATGGCCCAGACGGGCTCGTAGGCCACCACCAGGCGCTCGGCCTCCATGCCGGCGGGCACCGAGCCCTTCACCTGGCGGGCAATGACGTTGAGGGCCTGGCCGGCATTGCGCTCCTGCTCGGTCTCGCCGACGCAGACGATGGGCACCAGCCCGGCGGCCAGAGCGGACTCGGCCTTGCCGCGCACCTGGACATCGGTTTCGCCGTGGTCCGCCCGGCGCTCGGAATGGCCCAGGATCACGTAGCTGCAGCCGATGTCGCGCAGCATGGGGGCAGCGGTATCGCCGGTATGAGCGCCGGCGGCGGCGCCGTGGCAGTCCTGGCCGCCCAGCGCGATGCGGCTGCCGGCCAGTTGCTGCGCCACCAGCCCCAGATAGGGAAACGGCGGACAGACCAGCAGTTCGGCGCTCGACTCCCCTTGCCCATCCAGCGCCTTCAAGCCAGCAGCGAGGGCCTTGGCGTCCTCGGTCAGGCCGTTCATTTTCCAGTTGCCGGCAATCAATGCTCTCATCGCAGCTCCCCCGAGTGCCTCCTGTCAGGATTTGGGTGTCATCAGGCCGCGCCTAACTAGCACAGGGTTTTGGGCATGGCCATGCCCGGCGCTGCCGCAAAAATGAGGCGGAATTGCGTATTGCCGGGGCCAGGACGCCTTTCTACACTGCCGCGCCCGCTACGCTGGTCACCGCCCCGAGGCCTCCGGCCCGGACGCGGCCCGCAGGCTGGCCGTCCCACGAACCGCAGTGAAGTCGTTGTATTGCCATGAAAGCCCGTAACCTGCTCATCAAGATCGTCACGGTCATCCTGTTCAGCCTGCTGATCCTGAGCTTCGCCGTTTGGGGCATTGGCGACATCTTCCGCGGCGGCGGCCAGGCCCAGGTGGTGGCCGAAATCGGCGGCACGGTTATCGAACAGCGCGACTTCTCCAACGAGCTGTCGAGCGAGGTGGCGAACCTGAACCGCCGGCTGGGCACGCAGCTCACCGGGGACCAGGTGCGCGCCTTCGGGATCCCGCAGCAGGTGCTGAGCCAGATGATCAGCCGGGCCGTGCTGGACGAGAAGGCCCGGCGCATGGGCCTGTTGGTCACCGAGCAGCAGATGAAAGAGCAGGTCATCGAGAACCCGGCCTTCCAGGACGGCGCCGGCAACTTCGACCGTAACCGTTTCGCCACCTTCCTGCGCCAGATCGGCATGAGCGAGCAGGGCTATATGGCGCAGGTCAGCGACGACACCAAGCGCCGGCAGATCGTCGGAGCCGTCATCGAGGGCGCCGCGGCTCCGGTGAGCCTGGCCGAACAGGTCTTCGCCTACCGTGAGGAGCGCCGGGTCGCCGACTACGTGGAGATCCCCCAGGCGGGCTTCGACGACCTGGAGGCACCCGACGACGCGGCGCTGCAGACGGTTTACGACGAGGCGTCGGGACGCTTCATGAAACCGTCCTACAAGAGCGTCTCTCTGGTCTTCCTGAACCTGGCCGAGGCGGCATCGAAGGTCGCCGTGCCCGAAGACCGGCTGATCGAAACCTTCGAGACGCGCAAGGCGGAGTTTTTCCAGCCCGAGCGGCGGAGCGTGAGCCAGGCGGTGCTGCCTGACGAGGCCGCGGCCCAGGCCCTCGCCGACAAGTTGGCGGAAGGCGGCGACTTCGCCGCCGTGGTGGAAGACGTCACCGGGCGCGCGCCGGTCGACCTGGGCCAGGTGACCCAGGACAATCTGCCGGACGAACTGAGTTCAGCCGTTTTCGCCCTGGATATGGGGCAGGTCACCGCGCCGGTCCAAAGCGCCCTCGGTTGGCACGTGCTGAGCGTCTCGGCGATTGAACCGGCCAAGGAAGCCGACTTCGAGGAACACCGCGACGAACTGCGCAAGGAAGTCGCGACCGCCGAGGCCGTCGAGGTGCTGATCGGCATCGCCAATCAGTTCGACGAGGAACTGGCCAACGGCTCCAGCATGGAACAGGCCGCCGGCTTCTTGAATCTCGAGGTGCGCGAAATTCCGGCGATCGACAGTCAGGGCCGCAATCCTGAAGGGGAAATGGTGCAGGACCTGCCGCCGCTGGCCGGTTTCCTCTCCACGCTTAATCCCCTCCAAGCCGGCGAATCCAGCACCCTCAAGGAGTCCAGCGCCGGCGACTTCTTCATGGTGCGGGTCGACGGCGTCACCCCGGCGGAGAAGAAGCCACTGGAAGAGGTCCGTGAGGAGGTGGTCGAACTGTGGCAGGCGCTCGAGCGTGAACGCCTGGCGCGGGAGAAAGGCGAGGCCATCGCCGATCGCCTGAAGTCGGGCGAGGATCTCGCGGCCGTAGCGGAGGCCGAGGGGCTGGAGGTACTGGAGACGCAGGCGGTGACGCGCAACGAGAGCGACGCGCAGCGCATCCCTCACCCGCTGATCGCCCAGCAGCTCTTCGAACTCGCTGAGGGCGAGGCCGCGACCTTCAGTGTTCCCGGCAGCCAGATCGTCGTGAAGCTGAAGGAAGTTCTGCCGCCGGCCGAAGAAGGCCGCGACGCCCGGCTGGCGCAGTTGGAAGAGCAGCTCACGGCGTCCCTGCAGGACGATATTTTCCAGCAGTTCCTGGTCGCCCTGCAGCAAGACTTCGACGTCACGGTGAACCAGCGCCTCGTCGATGCGGTCGTCGCGGGATTCTAGCTTCCATGCTGACGGAACCAGACTTTACCGCCTTTGAGGCGGCCTATGATGCCGGGCGCGCGCAGGTCGTGTACACGGCGCTGATCGCCGACCTGGAGACGCCCGTCTCCGCCTTTCTGAAGCTCGCCGAGGGCAAGCCCAACGCCTTTCTCTTCGAATCGGTCGAGGGCGGCTCCATTATCGGGCGCTATTCCTTCCTGGGAATGCGCCCCGATATCATCTGGCGTTGCCATGGCAGCGAGGCGGAGATCAACCGCAAGGCCCGCTTCGAGGCAAACAGCTTCGAGCCCTTGGACATGCCCGTACTGGACAGCCTGCGCGCGCTGATCGAGGAGTGCCGCTTCGAGTTGCCTGAGGGTCTGCCGCCCATGGCCTCCTGCCTGCTGGGCTACATGGGCTACGACACGGTGCGGCTGATGGAAGATCTGCCGGAGGAGAACCCGACCGCCATCGAGGTGCCCGACGGCCTCTTCATCCGGCCGACGGTGGTCGCGGTCTTCGACCGGGTCGAGGATCTGGTGACGGTCTTTACGCCGGTCTGGCCGCGCGACGACGTCTCGGCGCGCGCCGCTTACGCTCAGGCCTGCGAGCGCCTGGCCGACGTGGCCCAGGACTTCGAACGGCCCCTGCCGCAGCGCCGCGACGTCATCGCCGATTTGGAAGAGCTGCCGGGGGCCAGCGCCAACATGACGCAGGCGGACTACCAGGCCATGGTCTCCAAGGCCAAGGATTACATCCTGGCAGGCGACATCTTTCAGGTGGTGCTTTCGCAGCGCCTCTCCCTGCCCTTCAAGCTGCCGCCCTTCGCGCTCTACCGCGCGCTGCGCCGGCTCAACCCTTCGCCCTTCCTCTTCTTCATCGACTTCGGCACCCACGCCATCGTCGGCTCCAGCCCTGAGATCCTGGTGCGCCTGCGCGACGACACGGTGACCATCCGTCCCATCGCCGGCACCCGCCCGCGCGGCGCCACGCCGGCAGAGGACCGCGCGCTGGCCGAGGACTTGCTGGCCGATCCCAAGGAACTGGCCGAGCACCTTATGCTGCTCGACCTGGGCCGCAACGACGTCGGCCGCGTCGCCGAAGTCGGCAGCGTCAAGGTGACGGAGAAGAACGTCATCGAGCTCTACAGCCACGTCATGCACATCGTCTCCAACGTCGAAGGCAAGCTGGCCGAGGGCAAGGACGCCATGGACGCACTGATCGCCGGCTTCCCCGCGGGCACGGTTTCCGGTGCGCCGAAGGTGCGGGCCATGGAGATCATCGAGGAACTGGAGCCGGAGCGCCGCGGCATCTACGGCGGCTGCGTCGGCTATTTCGGCGCCGGCGGGGCCATGGACACCTGCATCGCCCTGCGCACCGCCGTGGTCAAGGACGGCACCATGTTCATCCAGGCCGGCGCCGGCATCGTCGCCGACTCCAAGCCCGAGTCCGAGCATCAGGAGTGCTGGAACAAGGCCCGCGCCATCCTGCGCGCCGCCGAGGAAGCGGTACGCTTCGCCGCCCGGCGCGGCAACTAGGGCTTTTCTCCGGCACTCGTCGCGCCGAATTAACCTTTTGACGACGAGTTGAGCGCATTCTGAAGGCGTGAATTGTCTTGCCGGTTCTCGCGAATCGGGTGGATAGTTCAGATCTGTTTCAACAGCTGAAAGGAGGTGATCCAATGTCGCATGAGATTTCGGTGAAGTCGCAGGGCCTTGGATGTTTTACGGGTTTGATGGAGCAGCCTTCGTCCGACTCGTAACGCCTTCGAAGCGGATCCCGTTCTCGGGGTCCTCGACTGAACCAGCTCATGGAGGGGCCGCAGCGATGCGGCCCCTTTTGAGTTTCTACTCCCCGGAACTTTCTAAGGGAGAGCCGCCGAACGCCGTTCCGCGCCCGCGGTCTGTTGCATGGCGAGGCTCTGGCGGTGCCGTACGATGGCGGAGATGGGCACCAGGACGAGGCCGCGCGCCTGCATTTCGGGAATCCACTCCCTCAGCGCCGCGACGGTGCCGTCGTGGGGATGGCCGATGCCGACGGCGTAGCCGCGCTCCCTTGCCCGTTGTTCCAGGATCGCGAGCTGCCGGTGGATCGCGGCCGGATTGGCCGGCTCGTTGTCCAGGAAGACATCGCGCACCGCGTAGGGCACTTCCGCCCGCGCTGCCAATGTCGCGGCGACCGAGTCGGCGGCGGTGAGTGAATCGAGGAACAGCAGACCCCGCGCCTTCAACTCGCCCATGACCAAAGCCATGCCCTCGGGCGCGGCGGTGAAACGGCTGCCCATGTGGTTGTTGATGCCGACGTAGCCGTCGAAACGTGCCAGGCCCCAAGTGAGGCGTTGCAGCAGTTCGGCGCGCGGGATGTCCTCGCGCAGCACGTTGGGGCCGGGATCCATCTCGGCGCTGCGCGGCGCCATGGGGACGTGCAGCATCAGTTCGTGCCCAGCGGCCCGTGCCTGTGCCGTCATCTCCGGCAGGTCATGGGCGTAGGTCATGAAGGACAGGGTCAATGGTCCCGGCAGCGCGATGGCATTGCGCGCGCCGCGCCGGTTGACGCCGACATCGTCGAGGACGATGGCGATCATCGGACGGCCCTGCGCCGGCGCAACGGCCACGGCATGCTGCTGCCATAGAGGTGGCCCGGTGACGCCGCGATCGGGAACAGGGATCGCCGGCAGTTGCCGCGCCGCGCCGCTGTCGTTCTGCCAGTCGCTGGGGATGTTGGGCAACGGCGCCGGCGCCTCGGCGGTCTGTTCGGCGCGCAGCACCTCGTGGTACTGGGCCTCCAGGGCTTCGCGGTCGATCTCGGGCGCCGCGGCCACGACGCGGGGGTCGGGGCGTGAGGGCTTGGGGGCCGGAGGTGCCGGGGCTTCGCGCAGGGCACTCTGCAGCCCGGCCGGCGACGGGCCCAGCAGACCCTGACGATCCAGGAAAACTCCTGCGATCGCACCCAGCAGCAGACCGATGAGCAGCAGCCCGGAGACCGCGGCGGTGTTCCACAGCGCCTCACCGCTCGGCTTGCGGCGGCGCCGCCGGTTCTTATGCGAATCGCCCTTCGTCATGGCCGGCGGAGCCTATCACGCGATGGTTAACGAAGCTGTGGCGAAAGATGCGAGGTCCCGGCTACGGAGGCGCCGCGCGCCGCCGGCCAGCGGAAACGGGAGCGGCGCCTCGAAAGGCGGTTCACCCCGCCTTGCCGGCGAGGCCCTGGAGGATCGGGCATTCCGGGCGTTCGTCGCCGTGGCAGCGTTCCATCAGGTGCAGCAAGGTCTCGCGCATCTCGGTCAGCTCGGCGATCTTGCGGTCGATGTCTTCGACCCGGTGCCGCGCGAGCGCCTTCACTTCGGCGCTGGAGCGGCTGCGGTCGCGCCACAGCGCCAACAGGCTGCCGACATCTTCCACCGAAAATCCCAGGCTCCGCGCCCGCTGCACGAAGCGCAGGGTCTCGACGTCCTGCCTGCCGTAGACCCGGTAGCCGGAGGCGGTGCGCTCGGCGGGCTGGATCAGGCCGACGGACTCGTAGTAGCGGATGGTCTTGGCCGGGACCCCGGAATGTGCTGCGGCGGTGCCGATGTTCATGAGTCTGCTCCCTGGCTGAGGCGATTTGGTGGAGATTCAACCTTCTAGTCACTGTAAGGTCAAGCCAAGGCCTTGACCAGGGCCGTCAGCGGCGATTTGCCCGCTTTCCGTAGCGCCCGCCGGCCTGTTATAAGTGGGAACCAAAAGGCGAAAACAAGAGTTAAAAGCGCGGCGCAAGCATCTGAAATGTTTCTGCTAATCGATAACTACGACAGCTTCACCTACAACCTCTTCCACTTCCTGGGGGAATTGGGGGCGAAGATCGAGGTGCGCCGCAACGACAAGATCACCGCGGCGGAGGCCCTGGCCTTGCAGCCCCAGGGCATCGTCATCTCGCCGGGCCCCTGCGATCCGGACAAGGCGGGCGTCTGCCTGGAACTGATCTCGGCCGCCGCCGGTAAAGTCCCGCTGTTGGGCGTCTGCCTGGGCCACCAGGCCATCGGTCAGCACTTCGGCGGCAAGGTCGTGCGGGCGCCCGAGCCGATGCACGGCAAGCTGAGCCAGGTGACGCACGAGGGCAAAGGCGTCTTCGCCGGGCTGCCCTCGCCGCTCACCGCCACGCGCTATCACTCGCTGACCATCGATCCGGCGAGCTTCCCCGGCGACCAGCTGGAGGTTACCGCCACATCCGACGACGGCGTCATCATGGGCCTGCAACACAGGTCGCTGCCGATCTACGGGGTGCAGTTCCATCCGGAGAGCATCGCTTCCGAGCACGGTCACGCCTTGCTGCGCAACTTCCTCAAGCTTGCCGACCCGGCCGCGGCGGCCTGACGCGGAGGCGCTGCGGATGACCGGAGACATGCCCGACCTCAAGGGGCTGATCGGCAAGGTCGCGACCGGCGGCAGGCTGGCGCGCGACGAAGCCGAGCAGGCTTTCGACATCATGATGTCCGGCAACGCCACCCCGGCGCAGATGGGCGGTTTCCTGATGGCGCTGCGCGTGCGCGGCGAGACGGTTGAGGAAATCACCGGCGCCGCCACGGTCATGCGCTCGAAGATGACCACCGTCAGGCGGCCCGAGGGCGCCATCGATATCTGCGGCACCGGCGGCGACGGCACCGGCACCTACAACATCTCCACCGGCAGCCAGTTCGTGGTCGCCGCCTGCGGCGTGCCTGTCGCCAAGCACGGCAACCGCGCCGCTTCCTCCAAGAGCGGGGCCAGCGACGTGCTGGAGGCGCTCGGCGTCAACATCGAGGCCGACTTCACCCTGGTCGAGCGCGCCCTGGTTGAGGCGGGGACCTGCTTCCTCATGGCCCAGCGCCATCACAGCGCCATGCGCCACGTCGGCCCGACGCGCGTCGAACTGGGCACCCGCACGATATTCAATCTGCTGGGCCCGTTGTCCAACCCGGCCAAGGTGAGACACCAGCTGATCGGCGTTTTCGCGCCGCAGTGGCTGGAGCCGCTGGCCGAGGTGCTGCGCGACCTGGGCCACGAGCGCGCCTGGGTGGTGCACGGCGCCGGCGGCATGGACGAGGTCTCCACCTTGGGCCCGACGCAGGTGGCCGAGCTGAAGGACGGCAAGGTCGCCACCTTCGAGATCACGCCGGCCGACGCCGGCCTGCCGGTCGCCAAGATGGAAGACCTGGTCGGCGGCGACCGCGAGCACAACGCGGCGGTGCTGCGCGCCATGCTGGAGGGCGAGCACAGCGCCTACCGCGACATCGTGCTGCTGGGCAGCGCCGCGGCGCTGGTCATCGCCGGTAAGGCGGGCGACCTGAAAGAAGGCGTGGCCCTGGCGGCGGACGCCGTCGATTCCGGCCGCGCGCTGGAGGCGCTGAACCGCTTGGTGCGCATCACCAACGAGACGGTGCCGGCATGAGTGCCAAACCCAAGAGCGACGTCCTGCAGAAGATCTGCGCCGACAAGCGCGACTGGATCGCCGCCCGCAAGGCCGTGACGCCGCTGGAGGTGCTGGAAGAGCGCGCCGCCGCGGCCTCGGCCCCGCGCGGCTTCCGCGCCGCTCTGGAGGCCAAGGCCGCCAGCGGGGCCAACGCGCTCATCTGCGAGATCAAGAAGGCCTCGCCCAGCAAGGGCCTGATCCGCGCCGATTTCGACCCGCCACGCCTGGCGGAGGCCTATCTGGCCGGCGGCGCGGCCTGCCTTTCGGTGCTGACCGACGAGCCCTACTTTCAGGGCGCCGACGGCTTCCTGGTCATGGCGCGCGACGCCGTGCCCCTGCCCTGCCTGCGCAAGGACTTCATGCTCGATCCCTACCAGATCGTCGAATCCCGCGCCTTGGGCGCCGACTGTATCCTGCTCATCATGGCCGCCCTGGAGGACGCCCAGGCGGTGGAGCTGGAAAGCCTGGCCCTCGACCTCGGCATGGACGTGCTGGTCGAGGTGCACGACGGAGAAGAACTGGACCGCGCCCTGAAGCTGAAGTCGCCGCTGGTCGGCATCAACAACCGTAATCTCAAGACTCTCGCAGTCGATTTGAAGACCACCGAGGAGTTGGCGCCGCGCGTGCCCAAGGACCGCCTGCTGGTGGCCGAGAGCGGCCTTTACAAGCCGGCCGACCTGGCGCGTATGACCGCCGCCGGCGCGCGGGCCTTCCTGATTGGCGAATCCCTCATGCGCCAGGACGACGTCACCGCCGCCACCGCCGAGCTGGTGCAGGGCCGCGTTCACGCGGCGTAAGGAAAAGCGATGGCCGAATTCACCCACTTCGATGCCGAGGGCAAGGCCGTCATGGTCGACGTCTCCGACAAGGACGTGACCGAGCGGACCGCCACGGCCCAGGGTTCCGTGATCATGCAGCCCGAGACCCTGGCGATGATCCGCGACGGCGGCGTGAAGAAGGGTGACGTCCTGTCGGTGGCGCGGCTGGCCGGGATCATGGGCGCCAAGCGCACGCCGGACCTGGTCCCGCTGTGCCATCCGCTGGCGCTCACCTCGGTGAAGGTCGACCTTACCCTCGACGAGGCGCGCAACGCCGTCGACATTACGGCGACCTGCAAGTTGAAAGGGCGCACCGGCGTCGAGATGGAAGCGCTCACCGCCGTCAGCGTGGCGGCGCTCACGGTTTACGACATGTGCAAGGCGGTCGACCGCGGCATGCGCATCACCGAAGTGCGCCTGACCCACAAGGCCGGCGGCAAGTCCGGCACCTATGAGGCTTCGTAGATGATTTCCGTGGCCGAAGCGCTGGAGCGTATCCTCAAGAACTTCGCTCCTCTGCCCGCCGAGACGGTGAGCATCGCGGAAGCCTTCGGCCGGGTGCTGGCCGCCGAGGTGCGCGCGCGGGTGACCCAGCCGCCGCACGCGGTCTCCGCCATGGACGGCTACGCGGTGCGCGCCGCCGATGTCGCCAGGGTACCGGCGACGCTGAAGGTCATCGGCGCGGTTCCGGCCGGCGGGCTCTTCGAGGGCGAGATGAGCGCCGGCGAAGCCGTGCGCATCTTCACCGGCGCGCCCCTGCCCGCGGGCGCCGATTCCATCGTCATCCAGGAAGACACCGAGGCCGGCGACGGCCCAGATGGCGAGCGTTGGGTCACGGTCAAGGAATCCTGCAAGCCCGGCAACTACGTGCGGCCCGCCGGCCTCGACTTCGCCGAAGGCGATCCGGGACCGCGCGCCGGACGTTTGCTCGGCGTCCGCGACGTCGGCCTCATCGCCGCCATGAACCACCCCTGGGTTCAGGTCCGCCGGCGCCCGCGTGTCGCCATCCTTGCCACCGGCGACGAAGTGGTGATGCCCGGCGAGCCGCTGGGCTCCAGCCAGATCGTCAGCTCCAACGGTCTTGCCTTGGCGGCCTTCGTGCGCGCCTGCGGCGGCGAGCCGGTGCAGCTCGGCATCGCGCCGGACAAGGAAGAGCAGTTGGCGGCGCTCGCGGCCGGCGCCAAGGGCGCCGACCTGCTGCTCACCACGGGCGGCGCCTCGGTGGGCGAGCACGACCTGGTGCAGAAGGTGCTGGGCGAGCGGGGCCTGGAAATCGATTTCTGGAAGATCGCCATGCGCCCGGGCAAGCCGCTGATATTCGGCCAACTGGGCGGGACGCCGATGATCGGCCTGCCGGGCAACCCGGTCTCCGCCGTGGTCTGCTCCCTGCTCTACGCGCGCCCCGCGCTGAACGCCCTGCTGGGCCTTGATCTACCGCCCCATCCGCTGCAGCAGATGGTGCTGGGCGCCGATCTCGGACCCAACGACCGGCGCCAGGACTATCTGCGCGCCACCGTCGCCGAGAATGGCGACGGACGGCGGACGGTGACGCCCTACGGGCGCCAGGACTCCTCCATGCTGGCGCTGCTGGCGGCCGCGGACGGTCTCATCGTCCGGGCGCCCCACGCCCCCGCCGCTGCCAAGGGCGACCTGGTCGAGGTGCTGTCCTTTCCGGATATGGTTCCCGGTCTTTAGGCGCTGGCGTTTCCGTCAGGCCGCCGCTCGCCGCAGGGGCGGATGGCGGCACCTGACCGATTCCTGACATAGCCCTTGACCTCATATGAGAACTAAACTAGAACATGTGCCCAGGTTTTTGTTTTGTTCCATATTTTGTGTCGCTTCGAAGACGAATGACGACACCCTGGGGTGTATCGATCCATGCTCACCAAAAAGCAGCACGAACTCCTGCTCTTCATCCACCGCCACTTGCAGAAGCACGGGGTCTCGCCGTCCTTCGACGAAATGAAGGATGCCTTGGCCCTGAAGTCGAAGTCGGGCATCCACCGGCTGATCACCGGCCTGGAGGAGCGCGGCTTCATCCGCCGCCTGCCGCACCGGGCCCGGGCCGTGGAGGTGCTGCGATTGCCCAATGACATGGCCGGCGAGGCCGAGGAAGCGGCGGCGGAATCGGCGCCCCAGGGCGGCGACGCCCGCGGCGGCTTCGCCCCCAAGGTCATCCGGGGCGGGTTCTCCTCGTCGATCCCCGGCGCCCAGGCCGCCAACGACAGCGACGCGATCCAATTGCCGCTCTACGGCCGGATCGCCGCCGGCACGCCGATCGAGGCCTTGCGCGACTATTCGAACTACGTCGACGTGCCCTCCTCCATCATGGGCAGCGGTGAGCACTACGCCCTGGAGGTCGACGGCGATTCGATGGTCGACGCGGGCATCCTGGACGGCGACACGGTGATCATCGAGCGCTGCGAGAGTGCCGAGAACGGCACCATCGTGGTGGCTCTGGTCGACAACGAAGAGGCCACCTTGAAGCGGCTGCGCCGCAAGGGCGGCGCTATCGCCCTGGAGCCGGCCAACAAGAACTACGAAACCCGGATCTTTCCGCCCGAGCGCGTCGCCATCCAGGGCCGTCTCGTCGGCTTGCTAAGGCGCTACTAGGACTCCCGCCGATCTCTTCTGCGCCTATCTCTTCCGCCAGGTGTTGCGCGCCGGATAGGGCGACCAGGGCCGTGCGCCCTGCTGTCCGGCCACGGTCCTGACGACGGGGCCTCCCGGTCCCAGCCACACCGCCTGAGCGCCCTGGCGCCAGAGATCGAAGCGATCGATGACCACCAGCGGCCCGCGGCAGGGCTGGCGTCGCAGCGGCTCCAGGCTGACCAGGACCTCGGCCAGGCGGCAGTCGTCGGCCGCGCCGCGCGGGTCGCGCAGCACCGCCAGGGTCGAGCCCTTTTCGCGGTAGAGGCAGCCGAGGGGATCGCAGTTCAACCCGGCAGCGGTCCCTTCCCCGAGGCCCGGCCAGGCGAGGGTCTGGGTCGCGAAGGACTGCCGCGCCCAACTGTCGAGCACGAAGCGGCTGCCGCGCGGCCAGGCGACCCAGAGGGTTCCTTCCGGGTCGCGCAGGCCCGCTTGCCGGCCATCGCCGCTGACCAGCAGGCTCGGCGGCTCGAAGCTCAGCGGAGAGAGCGCCCCGGCGAGGACCAGCGCCAACCCCAAGCACCGCCACGGCCGCTGCCAGAGGCAGAGCCATAAGCCGCCCAAGACCGCCAGCCCCAAGCCCCAGTCGGGCATGGGCGGGACCTGCAGGCTGGCCGCCGGCCAGGCCGCGACCGTCCCGGCCAGGCCGAGCAGCAGTTGGATGCCCCAGCTCATGGGCACGAGGCCCAACGCTTCGCCGCCGAACGGCATGAGCAGCAGGGCCAGCACGGCCCATGGCATGATCCAGAAGGCGGTCAGCGGCACCGCCACCAGGTTCGCGAGGAGGCCGTAGAGCGCCAGGCGCTGGAAGTGAAAGGCGGCGAAGGGACCGGTGGCGAGGATGGCGATGACCGAAGTCGCGGCGACGCCGGCGAAGTAGGCGATCAGCTTTACACCCGGCCCCCGTGCCGCGCGACGGCGCGAGCGGCGTCCCTCCCAGGCTTCGTAGGCGGCGATGAGCGCCGTGACGGCGGCGAAGGACATCTGGAAGCTGGCCGACATGAGGCTCTCCGGTGCCGTGACGAGGATCACCGCGGCCGCCCAGGCAACCAGGCGCAGAGAGAGCGCACGGCGGTCCAGCAAGACCGCCAGAAGAACCACGGCAACCATGAGGAAGGCGCGTTGAGCCGGGATGCTGGTGCCCACCAGGTTCAGGTAGACGAAGGCCCCGGCCACGGCGGCCACCGCCGCCCACTTCTTGATCGGTTGATGCAGCGCCAAGCCGGGGACCAGGGCCAGCCCTGCGCGGAGAAAGAAGAACAGGCAGCCTGCCGCCAGGCCCATGTGAAGGCCGGAGATGGCCAGCAGATGGGCCAGGCCCGCTGCGCGCATGTCGGCGCGGACCGCCTCGCTGATGCCGCCGCGCTGTCCGGTGATCAACGCCACGGCGACCGCGCCGGCTTGTCCGTCGATCCGTGCGGCGATCCGCTCGGCGACGGTCTGGCGCAGCCCGGCCCACCAGCGCGCCCAGGCCGCGGACGCGCCGCTGCTCTGCGGCGGGGCCAGAATGTCCGCTTTGCCGTAGGCGAAGCCGATGCCGCCGAGGCGCTGGAACCAGGCCTGGCGCGCGAAGTCGAAGGCGCCCGGCAGGGCCGGCGGGCTCGGCGGCCTGAGGGATGCGCGCAGACGAAGGCGGCTGCCCGGCAGCGGCGCGGCTGCCATTCCGGCCACGGTGACGCGCAGTCTCGCCGGCAGGGCGTCCTCCGCCAGGCCCTGCATCGCGAGGGGCCTGAGGTGGAGGCGAAAGCCGCGTGTCCGTGGCTCGCTTGCCAGAACCTCCGCCGTCAACTCGGCCGGCCCCCAGGCGCGCTCCAGGACCGGCGCGGCGACGAGTTGCGTGCGCAGTTGGGCCAGGGCGAAACCGGCGGCCACGGCAAGCAACGCGAGGAGCGCGAGGGTGAGGCCCGGTGCCCGGCGGAGGCTCCAGGCGGTGAGGAGAAATGTCAGGACGGCAGCGGGGCCGAGCCAGGCGGGTGGTTCCGACGGACTCCAGAAGTAGGCGCCGATACCGGCGCCCAGCAGTACCGGCACCCAGAGCGGCCAGCGGCCGCGCTCGGCCAGCAGGTTGTCCCGGGCCCGCCCGGCCGGCCCTGGGATGTCGTGCGCTGCGGGTCGCTGCTGCCCGCTTTCCCCTGTGCCGGGCAGCGTCCGCATCGCCGGCTCTCCCGTCAAATTCGCCGTTAACCTTGGCGATTGTAATATCTGTGAATTACGCGCAAAAGAGGAATAGCGGCCGTTTGCCGAGGGTCTTCCGGCGTGGTAAACCGCGCCATCTCATTTCGGGCGGGGGGCAGCAGCTTCCCTGCCCTCACACCCCGTACCAGCTAGCGATAGAGTGATGACCACCGACACCAGTACCGTCGTGACGCGCTTTGCGCCCTCGCCCACCGGCTTCCTGCACATCGGCGGCGCCCGCACGGCGCTCTTCAACTGGCTCTTCGCCCGCCATTGCGGCGGCCAGTTCCGGCTGCGCATCGAAGACACCGATCGAAAACGCTCCACGCAGGAGGCCATCGACGCAATCCTCGACGGCCTGGACTGGTTGGGCCTCGATCATGACGGCGACGTCGTCTATCAGTTCTCCCGTGCCGAGCGGCACGCGGAACTGGCGCGCGAACTGCTGGCCAACGGCAGGGCCTATCACTGCTACTGCTCGCCGGAGGAGCTGGAGGAGATGCGCGCCACGGCCCGCGCCGAGGGGCGTCCCATGCGCTATGACGGGCGCTGGCGCGACCGTGATCCTTCCGAGGCGCCAGCCGGGATCGACCCGGTGGTGCGCCTGAAGATGCCCCAGGAAGGTGAATCGATGATCGCCGACCTGGTGCAGGGCGAGGTGACCGTGCGCAACGACCAGCTGGACGACATGATCCTGCTGCGCGCCGACGGCACCCCGACCTACATGCTCTCGGTGGTGGTCGACGACCACGACATGGGCGTCACCCACGTGATCCGCGGCGACGACCACCTGACCAATGCCTTCCGCCAGACGCAGCTCTACCGGGCCCTGGACTGGGAACCGCCGCTCTTCGCCCACATCCCGCTGATCCACGGCCCCGACGGCGCAAAGCTGTCCAAGCGCCACGGCGCCCTGGGGGTCGAGGCCTACAGGGACATGGGCTATCTTCCCGAAGCGCTGCGCAACTACCTGCTGCGCCTGGGCTGGGGCCACGGCGACGACGAGATCATTTCCACCGAGCAGGCGATCGAATGGTTCGACCTGGCGGGCGTCGGCAAGTCGGCGGCACGCTTCGACTTCGTGAAGCTGGAGAGCCTGAACGGCCACTATCTGCGCGAGGCCGCCTCGGGGCGTCTCGTGGAGCTGTTGGTGCCGCAGTTGGAGAAAACCCTGGGACGGCCGCTGTCTGAGCAGGCTCGGGCGCGCCTCGCGGCCGGTATGGATGGCCTCAAGGCGCGGGCGAAAAACCTTGTCGAACTTGCTGAAAATGCGATATTTTACGTCATCGAGCGACCGCTGAGTCTGACTCCCAAAGCAGACAAGATCCTCAAGCCTGAAGCGCGTGCCCGTTTGGGTCGCATGCACAGCAGCCTGAGCCAATTGCCGGAGTGGAACGAGGCGGCCATCGAGGCGGCGGTGCGTGCCTTTGCCGAGGCCGAGGACTGCAAGCTGGGCGACGTGGCCCAGCCCCTGCGGGCGGCGCTCAGCGGATCGAATGTATCGCCGGGAATCTTCGAGGTCGCCAGCATCCTGGGTCGGGAGGAATCCCTGGCCCGGATCGCCGATCAGAGCACTTCTTCCTAGCGCTCTATGTTGCGCCGCGGCAATTGATTGAATCGGTCCGGTTCACTATGCTCGCGCCAACATCGGGCACCCCCTGACGGGGGGCACTTTTCAGTTGAGGGATGGGACTATGAACGACGCCAAACCGACCGCCAACAGGGCCACAGTGACCCTGACGGACAACAGCACCGGGAAGAGCCTGGAACTTCCGGTTTTGGACGGCAGCGTCGGCCCGCGCGCCATCGATGTCAGCAAGCTCTATGCCGAGACGGGGATGTTCACCTACGACCCCGGCTTCACTTCCACGGCGAGCTGCGATTCCGATATCACCTACATCGACGGCGAAGTCGGCATCCTGATGCACCGCGGCTACATGATCGAGGACCTGGCCGAGCACAGCGACTTCATGGATGTCTGCTACCTGCTGCTGCATGGTGAACTTCCGAAAGCCGATGAAAAGACGGCATTCGAGAAATCAATCACTTATCACACCATGCTGCATGAGCAGATGAACAATTTCTTCCGTGGGTTCCGGCGTGATTCGCACCCCATGGCCGTCATGGTCGGCGTGGTCGGCGCGATGTCCGCCTTCTATCATGACTCCACGGACATCAACGATCCGCATCAGCGCATGGTCGCCTCGCACCGGCTGATCGCCAAGATGCCGACCATCGCCGCCATGGCCTACAAGTACTCCGTCGGCCAGCCCTTCGTATACCCGCGCAACGACCTGCACTACGCCGAGAACTTCCTGCACATGATGTTCTCTGTGCCCTGCGAGGAGTACAAAATCAGCCCGGTGCTGGCCCGCGCCATGGACCGCATCTTCATCCTGCACGCCGACCATGAGCAGAATGCCTCCACCTCGACGGTGCGCATCGCCGGCTCCAGTAACGCCAATCCCTTCGCCTGCATCGCCGCCGGTATCGCCTCCCTCTGGGGCCCGGCGCACGGCGGCGCCAACGAGGCCGTGCTGCAGATGCTGGGCGAGATCGGCCACAAGGACCGAATCCCCGAGTTCATCAAGCGCGCCAAGGACAAGGACGACCCCTTCCGCCTCATGGGTTTCGGCCACCGGGTCTACAAGAACTACGATCCGCGCGCCAAGGTGATGCAGAAGTCCTGCCATGAGGTGCTGGGTGAGCTGGGCATCAACGACCCGATGCTGGAAATGGCCATGCAGTTGGAGAAGATCGCGCTGGAGGACGACTACTTCGTCGAGAGGAAGCTGTTCCCCAACGTGGACTTCTATTCCGGCATCATCCTCAAGGCCATGGGCTTCCCGACCTCGATGTTCACCGTGCTCTTCGCCGTGGCCCGCACCGTCGGCTGGGTCGCCCAGTGGCGCGAGATGATCGAGGATCCCAAGCAGCGCATCAGCCGCCCGCGCCAGCTCTACCACGGCGCAACCGAGCGCGCCTACGTGCCGCTCGACAAACGCTGAGCGGCCGCTATACGTCGAAGAAAGGGCGCCCTGCACCGGCAGCGGCGCCCTTTTTCATTCTCGGCCGGAGAGTTACGCCTTCAGGCAGGACAGGATGCGCCGGGCGGCGGCCCGGCTGGGGCGGCCTTCGGGCGGGGTCAGGGCTTCGACCACGCCGCTGCAGCCGTCGCGTTGCGCGGCGCGGGCTGCAGGGTCGGTGAGCAGACGTTCCACCGCCGGCAGGATCTCCGCCGCCCGGCAACGGCGCTGCAGGAACTCCGGCTGCACCTCCCGCCCGGCGATCAGGTTGACCAGGCTGACGAAGGGCACGCGCAGCAGGGAGGGCGGCAGCAGCCCGACGACGCCGGCAAAGCGATAAGCCACGACCGTCGGCACGCCCGCCACGCCGAGTTCCAGCGCCACGGTCCCGGAGGCGGCCAGGGCGGCCGTCGCCTCGTCGAAGGCTTTGGCCTTGGCTTCGGCGCCACGCACCACGGCGACCTCGACGGGCCAGTCTTGCACCTGCGCCTGCACCATGTCGGCAACGGTTTCCACCGTGGGGATTACGACCCGCAGGTCAGGATGCCCGGCCGCCAGGGCGCGCACGACTTCGGCAAAAACCGGCAGCAGTTTGCTCACCTCTCCCCTGCGGCTGCCGGGCAGCACGGCCAGACAGAGTCCCCGCGCGGTATCGCGGTACCGCGAACCGGCGTGGGACTCGACCACCGGATGCCCGACGAAGTGCGTAGGCAGGCCGTGCTTCTCGAAATAGGGCGGCTCGAAAGGCAGCAATGCCAGCAGATGATCCAGATAGCGGGAGACCGATTTCGCGCGCCAGGCCTTCCAGGCCCAGACCTGCGGCGCAACGTAGTGGATCAGCGGAATGCCCTGCCCTTTCAGGCGCTCCGCGATCTCCAGCGTGAAGCTCGGCGAGTCGATGGTGACGACGGCATCGGGGCGCAGTTGCTTCACCGCGGCGACGGTCTGGCGCATGCGTTTCAGGATGGTGAAGAGATGCGGCAGGACTTCGATGAGCCCCATGACTGCCAGCTCGTGGATCGGGAAGCGGCTCTCCAGCCCCGCCGCAGTCATGGCCTCGCCGCCGATGCCGGCGAAGCGTACACGCCCGTCTGTCTCCTCACGCAGGGCCGCCATGAGGCGCGCGCCGAGCAGGTCGCCGGAGGGCTCGCCGGCGATGAGGAAGATCAGCGGACCTTCTCCTTCTCCGCCGTCGGAGTTTTCGGGCCTGCTCATCCGGCGGCGGCGCCGGCCGCCGCATCGAGCGTAATCCCGACGATGAAAAGCCCGGCGCGGTCCGCGGCTTCGACGACGGCGGGCAGGTCGACCACCAGGGTGCCGTTGGCCTCCACGGCGATGCCGCGCAGCCCTGCGGCGGCGGCGCCCTCCACCGTCTTCACGCCGATGGTCGGCAGATCGGCCCGGCGTTCCTGGCCGGGCTTGCTGAGTTTCACGAGGACGCCGCCGGGGCCGGCGCGGCGCAGTGGGCCGCAGCGCTCGAGCAGGGCATCGGTCCCCTCCAAAGCTTCGACGCCGAGGACCAGGCCGTCCTGGATGACGGTGGCCTGGCCGACGTCGGCGGCCCCCATGGCCCGGACCACCTCGATGCCGCGGCGGATATCGCGCCAGGCAGTCTCGTCGGGCTGTTCGCGGCCGAAGCACCCCTCGGCGGCCAGGAGGTCGTGGACGAACTCGTCGATCCCGCGCAGGACGAAGCCCTCGGCTTCAAGGCCCTTCACGACCGCACCGAGCAGGCCGTCGTCGCCCAGGCTGTTGAAGCCGATCTTCGCGAGGAACTTGAAGGTCTTCAGGTCGGGACGCAGTTCGGTCATGCTCGGCCGTTTGACCGCGCCGACCAGCACCAGTTCCGTAACACCGGCCTCCTTCAAGGCCTGCACCGCCTTCTCGCTTTGGCCCATGCGGATCCAGCGGTGCTCCGTGCCCACAACGGTGGCCGGATCCGTGTGGTGCTCGATGGCGACGACGAAGGCGCCGCGGCCGCTGGCCTGACAGACGTCCACCAGCCGGCGTGGGAGGGACCCGCCGCCGGCAACGATACCGAGCGGCCCGGTCATCAGTCTTCTTCCGGCTGCAGGATGGGGCGTGAGGTTTCCGCGCGCAGGAAGCCGACCAGCGCGTCGATGGTTCCTCTGCCCCCGTATTGCTCGGCCACCGCGTCGACGCGTTCGGCGAAAGTGCCTTCGGCGCCGAAGAGATGGTCATAGGCCTTCATGAGCATCTGGATTTCCTTGCCGTCGACGCCGGCGCGCTTCAGGCCCACCAGATTGAGCCCCGCCAGGATGCCGGGCCGGCCCATGACCATGCCAAAGGGGATGACGTCGCTCTTGGCGCCGGCCATGGCGCCGATGATGGCGTTGCGGCCGATGCGCACGAACTGCTGGGCGCCGGAGAGACCGCCCATGATGACATAGTCCTCCAGCACCACGTGACCGGCCAGAGTGGCGTTATTGGCCATGATTACGTTGTTGCCGATGCGGCAGTCATGGGCGACGTGGCTGCCCGGCATGAAGAGGCAGCCGTTTCCGACCTCCGTGATCATCCCGCCGCCTTCCGTGCCGGGATTCATGGTCACATGCTCGCGGATCACGTTGTCGCTGCCGATGTGCAGCTCAGAGGGCTCGCCCTTGTACTTCAGATCCTGCGGCGGCTGGCCGATGGAGGAAAAGGGATAGATGCGCGTGCGCGCACCGATCGTGGTACGCCCGTCGATGACGACGTGACTGTTGAGCTGGACGCCTTCGCCCAGGGTCACGTCGGGACCGATCACGCAGTAGGGGCCGATGGAACAGCCGTCGGCGATCTTCGCGCCGGAGTCGATGACGGCTGTCGGGTGAATTTCCGGCATCAGTATCCCACAATCATGGCGGAGTAGCTTGCATTGGCGACCAGAGTGCCCTCTACGAGGGCTTCGCCTTTGAACTTCCAGACGCTACGGCGATTTTGTATCCGCGTCACCTGAATGCGTACGGAATCGCCGGGCACCACAGGTTTGCGGAAGCGCGCCTCGTCGATGGTCATGAAGTAGACCAGCTTGCCGTGAGCCTCCTTGCCCAGAGTATACATCACCAGTGCCGCGGCGGTCTGGGCCATGGCCTCGACCAACAGGACGCCGGGCATCACCGCCTGCTCCGGGAAGTGGCCCTGGAAGAAAGGCTCGTTGATGGTGACGTTCTTGATACCCGTCGCACTCTCGCCGAGGACGATGTCTTCCACCCGGTCGATCATGAGGAATGGGTAGCGATGCGGCAGCAGCGCCATGATGTCATGGACGTTCAACGAGCCGATCTCTTCCTGCTCTGAGGTCTCTTTATTCATCCTTCTTCTTGCCTCTTGCCTTCAACTGGCGCTCCCACAGGGCCACGAGCCGGAAAAAGTCCCGAACCGGCCGCGCCGGGCTGCCCAGAACCGTCATTCCGCTGGGAATGTCCCGCATCACCCCGGATTTCGCGCCGATCTGTGCGCCGGCCCCTACCTTCAGGTGGCCGGAGATGCCTGCCTGTGCGGCGACGGCGACGAAGTCCTGCAGGACCGTGCTGCCGGCGATGCCCGACTGGGCCACAAGCACGCAACCACGACCGATGCGCACGTTGTGCCCGATCTGTACGAGATTATCAATCTTCGCCCCGGCTCCGATCACCGTGTCCGGACCGGCACCTCGGTCGATCGTCGTGTTGGCCCCGATTTCAACCCCGTCTTCGATCAGCACCCGTCCCAACTGGGGCACGTCCACAAAGCCCTCCGGGTCCATGGAAAAGCCGAAGCCGCGGGTGCCGATTCGCGCCCCGGCGTGAATCTGACAGGCCCGGCCGATGCGGCAGAAGGCCAGGGAGACATTGGGGCCGACGACGGTGCCGTCGCCGATCGCGACCGATTCGCCCACCACGCTGTTCGCCTCGACGCGGCAGCCTCGGCCGATCTCCGCACCCGCCGCGACCACGACGCCCGGGCCGATCTCCGTGCCCTCACCGATCGCGGCGCCCGGATCGACGACCGCGGAGGGATGAAGGCCCGGGCGCGGCTGCGGCGCCGGGTAGAAGGCTTGAGCCACCTTGGCATAGCCGCGGTAAGGCCGCTTGGTCAGGAGCAGGGTCATGCCTTCGGGGGCACGTTCGGCGAACTCGGGATCGACGATGCAGGCACCGGCCTTGCTCTCGGCGAACTGGCCGATGTAGCGGCGATTGTCGAGGAAACTGACGTCGTCAGGGCCTGCCGTGTCCAGCGGGGCGACATCGGACAGCCTGCGGTCGCTCGCGGTCCCCGGCGGCAGCTCGGCCTCCGCGATGGCGGCAAGTTCAGCCAGGGTGAAGGGCCCGGCATTATCGAAGAAACTGCGGTCTGCCATGGGCCACCTTTAGTTGGCTACGTCTGGAAGGGCGACGTCGGATAGGCGGGAATTGAGGCGCTTCAACGCTTCCTGAGTGAAGTCGAATTCCGGCCGGACCAGGATAACCGTGGTCTTGGCAAGGACCAGGTCGAGATTGTTCTCCCGGGCGATGTCCTGGGAGATCTGAACCAGCACCTGCTGCACCTGGCTCATGCCGCGGCTGAAGATCTGGTCCAGTTGGCGGCGCTGTTCCTGCGCCTCGCGTTGCAGGGCGACGCCTTCGTCCTCCAGCTTGCTGCGTTCCTCGGCATAGGCCGACGGCGATAGGGAGGCGCGGCGCTGGGCCAAGTCGATGTCGGCCGCGCGCAGCGCCTGCTCGCGGGACTGCATGTCGGCTTGGGTGGCCTCGCGCATGGCCTCGATTTTCTGGGAGAGCGACTGCACCGCCACCGATTCGCGCAAGACGGCCTGGATGTCGATGATTCCCACCAAGGGTGCCCGTTCGACCTGGGACCAGGCCGGAGTGAAGGGCGGCGCGGCGAAAAGCGCCGCCAACATCAAGAGCGTTGCGGCCAGACGCGGCGACCAGCGGCGGAGCCTCGACATGTCTCTTAGAACTGCGTTCCGAAGCTAAAGCTGAAGAGTTCGGTTTCGTCGAAATCTTCCTTGATCACGGCAACGCCCAGGTCGACGACGACCGGACCGAAGGGTGAATTCCAGGAAATACCCGTGCCCACGGTGACGCGCGGAGAACTGGAGTCCTGCAGGTTCACGGGAATGCTGTTGTCGTCGATATCCCAGGCAGCGCCAACATCTGTGAACAGCCGGCCGCGGATATCCAGATCGAACGGCAATGCCAAGGGGAAGGATGCCTCGACGGTGCCGGTGTAGAAATTCTTGCCGCCCAGGGAGTCGTTGGTATTGGCGTCGCGCGGGCCAACACCGCCGTACTCGAAGCCGCGCGGCGCGCCGCCGCCCTTGAAGAAGCGGTCGGAAATGCGGGTGTCTTCGCCAACGCCGTAGATCGTACCGCCCGATCCCCTGACGCTCAGAGTGTAGTCTTCGAAGACGGTATAGTAGTAACCCGCTGTCGCCGAGGCGCGGATGAAGGAAGCGTCGCCGCCGAGCCCGAAGAACTCGGTGCGCAGGCTGCTGATGATGCCCTCGCGCGGATCGAAACGCGAATCCCGTGTGTCGTAAGTCAACTCGTTGCTGATGCCTGAGCGCAGGGTTTCGCCTTCTTCCGAACGGACCAGAAGAGAGGCGGCGCTGTGAACATCCGTGATGTCCCGGTTTTCCAGCGTGTAGCGGACGACGTTGCGCAACTCGTCGGTAATGTTGAAACCGGCGCGCAGCGAACCGCCGAGGCGCTCTTCCTCGTAGCCGCTCTCGTCAGTGCGATCATCGGTCGTGCGGTAGAGATCGATGCCGGCAGCGAGGTTACGGTCCAGGAAGTAAGGTTCGGTGAAGCTGAAATCCAGTTCGGTCGCCTCACCCGCCAAGGTGAAGCCGAGGCGCAGATCCTGGCCACGGCCAAGCAGATTGCGTTCACGGATACCGATGTTGCCGATCGGGCCGTCTGAAGAGGAGAAGCCCGCGCCGAAGGTGACGTCACCGGTCGACTGTTCCTCCACCGCGACTTTGACCACCGTGCGGTCCGGAGCGCTGCCCGGTTCGTTCTCGACCGTGACCGTCTTGAAGAAACCCAGGTTCTGCACCCGCTGGCGCGAGCGGCGCAGCTTCGAGGTGTTGAAGGCGTCGCCCTCGACCAGGCGAAATTCGCGGCGGATCACCCGGTCCAGGGTTCGGGTGTTGCCTTCGATGTCGATACGCTCGACGAAGACTTTGGGGCCTTCCTGAATGTCGTAGACGATGTCGATCGTCAGGTTCTCGCGATCGCGCTGCACGCGCGGACGGATGTCGACGAAGGCATAGCCGAGATCGCCGACGGCGTCGGTCAGAACCTCGATGGTCTTTTCGACCTCGCTGGCGTCGTACCAGTCGCCCTCTTCGGTGGTGACCTCGCTGCGCAGGGTTTCCGGATCCAGGTTGCGCAGGCCGGTTTCGAGGCCGATCCGGCCAAAGCGGTAGCGCGGCCCCTCTTCCACCGTGAAGGTAACGATGAAATCCTGCTGGTCCGGCGTCAGTTCCGCCACGACCGAGGCGACGCGGAAGTCTGCATAGCCTTCATTCAAATAGAAGCGCCGCAACATTTCGCGGTCGAAGGTCAGGCGATCCGGATCGTAGGTGTCCGAGGTCGTGAAGAAATTCCAGAACGAGGCCTCCGACGTCGTCACCTCGTCGCGCAGCGTCGAATCGGAGAATTCACGGTTGCCGATGAAATTGATCGAGCGGATCGAGGTTAGCGGCCCTTCGTTGATCTCGAAGGCCAGGTCGACCCGGTTCTGCTCCAGCTGAATGACCTTGGGTTCGACGGTCGCGGCGAAGCGGCCGGAGCGGCGGTAGATTTCGAGAACGCGGTTGGTGTCGGATTGCACCTTGGTACGGGTAAAGACGACGCGCGGCCGCAGTTCGATCTCCTGCGCCAAGGTATCGTCGTCGATGCGCTGGTTGCCCTCGAAAGCGATGCGGTTGACGATCGGGTTCTCGCTGACCACGACGATCAGGGTGTTGCCTTCGCGCTCCAGGCGCACGTCGGCGAAGAGACCGGTGGAGAAGAGATTCTTCAGCGAGTCGTCCAGGCGCACAGGATCGAAGGGATCCCCCGGATTGACCCGCATGTAGGAGCGTACAGTCGCCGCCTCAATGCGCTGCGTGCCTTCCACGCGGATTGCCTCGATCCGTCCGCCGGACAGAATCGACTGCGCAAAACCCGTATCAGGAGTTACCAACCACGCTGCACTGGACAGCAGATACGCCAAGACGACGACGAGCAACCGTCCGCGACACACGTCCCTTGTCCTTCCCCCGTGGCGCTGGTGCGTTTATGTGCCCAGGCCTTTGACAAAATTCACTAAACTGTCGATCCGAAGCAGATCGTTCCAGGTCACGAAAACCATTAACGTCAATACCAGAGCCAGGCCGATCCGGAAACCGTATTCTTGTGCCCTTTCGCCCAGCGGCCGTCCCCGCACTGCCTCTATGGCGTAGAACAACAGATGTCCGCCATCCAGCATCGGCACCGGGAACAGATTGATGAGTCCCAGGTTGATGGACAGCATCGCGGCGAAGTGCACCATCGTCAGGATACCCAGTTCCGCCGCCTGACCCGACATTTGGGCGATCCGGATCGGCCCGCCCAGTTCGTCGGTTCCGCGCGTGCCGCGAACGATCTGGCCCAGGGCCGTGAAAGTCTGGTCGACGATGGAGACGGTTTCCCTGGCGGCCTGCCAAAGCGCACTCAGCGGGCCGTGCCGGGTGTACTCCGGAGCGCCGCCACGCAGGCCCAGCAGGCCTACTTCCTGCGTCTCGCCCAGGCCGTTCGGGCGCTCGACCCGGTCCGGGATGGCGAGAAGGTCGACCGCGCGGCCGCCGCGCTCCACGGTAATCCGCAGTTCTTCACCGGGCCGCAGTGCGACTATACGTTGCAGTTCCTCGAAGCGCGCAACCGTCGCGCCATCCACGGCGATCACCTTGTCGCCGGCCTGAAACCCGGCGGCCTCGGCAGCGGAGCCCTGGTTCACCTCTCCCACCACGGCGGGCGTGAAAGGCTGGCCATAGAACATGAAGAGCGCCGCCAGGACGACGATGGCGAAGAGGAAGTTGGCGATCGGTCCCGCCGCAACGATGGCGGCACGCTGGCCCAGCCGCTTGTGCGGGAAGGCAACCGACCGTTCGGCCGCGCTCATCTGCTCGCTGCCGTCGGCGGGCATGCTCGCGGCATTGGCGTCACCGAACATCTTCACGTAGCCGCCGAGTGGAATGAGACTGAATTTCCAACGCGTACCGGCCCTATCGTCCCAGCCGAAGATCTCCGGGCCGAAGCCAATGGAGAAAACCTCCACCCGCACACCGTTCCAGCGGGCAATGAGGTAGTGCCCCAGTTCGTGTACGAAAACGAGGGCAGTCAGGATGATCAGGAACGGGATGCCGAAGCCGTAGAGTCCACCAGAGAAATCCATGAGTTACAGCGCTGTCCTACTGTTAGTTGTAAGGAAAGAGCGGTAGCCCGCTTCGTTCTGGAGACCCCGAGGCTCCACCCCGGGACGACGCCGGTCCCTGGTCCCTGCGATGGCTTGCGGGAACGTCAGCTAAATACCGCAAAATGGTTATCAAAGAAAGGACTTGGGGTAGGATTTAGGCACCTGGAGCCCGTGCTTCAAGCAGCCCCTTGGCTGTCATCCGGGCCCGGCTGTCCACAGCATCGACCTCCTCCAGGCTGTTCAACTCCACGGCGGGGTGAGCCTCCAAGGCGCGCTCGACGACCTCCGGGATTTCCAGGAAACCCAGCCTTCCCGCCAGAAAAGCCGCCACGGCTTCCTCGTTGGCGGCGTTGAGTGTGACCGGCGCGGTACCTCCGGCCCGGAGCGCGGCCCGCGCCAGGCGCAGGCTGGGAAAGCGCGTCTCGTCCGGCGGCTCGAAGGTCAGCCGGCCGATGCTCGCCAGATCGAGGCGCTCCACCGGCGTCGCCATGCGCTCCGGCCAGGCCAGGGCATAGGCGATCGGCGTGCGCATATCCGGCTGGCCGAGTTGGGCCAGGACCGAGCCGTCGACGTAGGAGACCATGGAGTGGATCACCGATTCCGGATGGACCAGGATATCGATCCGCTCTTCGGGCATGTCGAAGAGGAAGTGAGCCTCGATGAGTTCCAGCCCCTTGTTCATCATCGTCGCCGAGTCGACGGAGATCTTGGCGCCCATATCCCAGTTGGGATGGGCAACGGCCTGAGCCGGCGTCACCGACGCCATGTCGGCCCGGCTGAAGGTGCGGAACGGCCCGCCCGAGGCGGTCAGGATCAGCTTGTCGACGCTCTGCGGCTGCTCCAGGTCGAGGACCTGGAAGATCGCGTTGTGCTCCGAATCCACCGGCAGCAACTGGGCGCCGCAGCGCCGCACTTCCGCGGTCATCAGGCTGCCGGCGCAGACCAGGGTTTCCTTGTTGGCCAAGCCGACGACGGTGCCTTGGCGGATAGCTGCCAGGGTCGGCGCCAGCCCGGCTGCGCCGACGATGGCCGACATGACCCAGTCGGTCGGCCGCCCCGCCGCTTCGGCCACGGCCGCGGGTCCCGCCGCCACTTCGATGCCGCTGCCGGACAGAGCCTCTTTTAGGTCCGCGTAGGCGCTGTCGTCGGCGACGACCGCCAGGCGGGCGCCGAAACGCTTAGCCTGCATGGCCAAGCGCGCCACCGAGCGGTTGGCGGTCAGGGCCTCAATGGAGAAGGCGTCGGGATTGCGCTCGACGAGGTCGAGGGTGCTGCAGCCGATCGAGCCGGTGGAGCCGAGGATCGAGAGGCGCCGCGGCTGGTCGGCGCGGCTGGGCGATGTTGACGCCAAAGACATCTCAGAAGTGAGCCCCTACTACCCAGAAGTACACGAATGCGACCGGAAAAACCGCCAGGAGCCCGTCCACGCGGTCCAGAATACCACCATGTCCCGGAATTATGTGACTGGAATCCTTCACGCCGAAATGTCGCTTGCACCAGGATTCCAGAAGGTCCCCCCCTTGCGCAACAACCGCGAGGACCATGCCGCCGACCACCAGCAGCATGGCCTCCCGTCCCAGGAAGCCGGCGGCCAGGGCGCCGACCAGGCCGGCGGCCAGAGCGCCGCCGATCAGGCCCGCCCAGGTCTTGTTGGGGCTGATCTTCGGCGCCAGTCTCGGCCCGCCGATGCCGCGCCCGGCGAAGTAGGCGCCGATGTCCGTCGCCCAGACCACGGCGAGCAGCCAGATGACCACTTCGAGTCCCTGTTCCGGCACGCTGCGCAGCCAGAGGAAAGCCATGCAGGCGAGGCCTATGTAGAGGGTGCCGAAGAACACGAAGAGCAGGGTTCCCCGGCCCTTGAAGCGATAGAGGGCGGCCGAACCGGCGGCAAGAGAGCCGCCGAGAAGGAAAAGAAAGACCGGCAGAGAATGGAACAGCGCGAACCCCGCAGTGGCGAAGACCACGACCGCGATGACCAGCAGGCCCGGCCAGCCGAGCTGCCCGGCGTTGCACATCCGCGCCCACTCCCAGCCCATGAGGCCGGCGGCGATCACCACCATCGCCGCGAACCAATAGCCGCCGAACCAGATGGCCAGCAAGACCAGCGGCGCCAGGACGAGCGCAGAGATGATCCGCGTGATCAGCAAGGAGATATCCTAAAGGGATTCCGCAGCCGCGCCGTAACGCCGCTCGCGCCGCCGGAATTCGGCCACGGCGGCTTCCAGGTCACTCTTGTCGAAGTCAGGCCATAGCTTGTCGACGAAGAACAGCTCGCTGTAGGCCGACTGCCAGAGCAGGAAGTTGCTGAGCCGCTGCTCCCCGGAGGTGCGGATCACCAGGTCGGGATCGGGAATGCCCGCCGTCAGCAGGCCGGCGGCAAAGGTGTCCTCGTCGATATCCGCGGGCTCCAGTTCGCCAGCGGCGACGGCTTCGGCCAGCCGCCGGGCCGTCGCGGCAATTTCCTGGCGTCCGCCGTAGCTGATGGCGATGACTAGGTCGAGGGCCTGGTTCTCCGCCGTGCGTTGCTCGGCATCGGCGATAAGGCGCACGATGTCCCGAGGCAGGCGTTCACGCTCGCCGATGACGCGCAGGCGGATGCCGTTCTTGTGGAACTCCGCGATCTCGCTCTGCAGGTAGCGCCGCAGCAGGCCCATGAGATCTTCGACTTCGCTCATCGGCCGGCGCCAGTTCTCCGAAGAGAAGCCGAAGAGCGTCACAAAGGGAATCCTCATCTCCAGGGCTCCGGCGACGCAGCGGCGCACCGCCTCCGCGCCCTGACGGTGCCCCAGCGTACGCGGCAGGCCGCGCGCGTTAGCCCAACGCCCGTTGCCGTCCATGATGATCGCAACATGGCGCGGCGAGCCTGGATTCGGAGTGAGGCGTGCGTCGTCCATAAACTTGATCACTGGGCTTTCGTCGTTCGGCACTGAAGGGGGCGCCGCGCGACCCTAAACTTGAAGAATTTCCTCTTCCTTTTGGGCCAAAGCCGCATCGATACCCTTGATGTGTCCGTCGGTAAGGCTCTGGATCTCCTCGGACCAGAGATGATGCTCGTCCTTGGAGATCTCGTGGTCCTTTTCCATCTTCTTGAGCATCTCCATCCCGTCGCGCCGCACGTTGCGCACCGCCACGCGGGCCTGCTCGGCGTACTTGCCGGCGATCTTGGTCAGCTCGACGCGCCGTTCCTCGGAGAGCGCGGGGATCGGCACGCGGATCAACTGGCCGTCGCTCGCCGGATTGAGGCCCAGGCCCGACTCGCGGATCGCCTTTTCCACCGCGCCGACCATCCCGCGGTCCCAGACCTGTACGGTGACCATGCGCGGCTCCGGCACGCTGATGGAGCCGACCTGGTTCATCGGCATGGAGGCGCCGTAGGCGTCGACGTGAATGGGCTCCAGCAGGCCCGCGGAGGCGCGGCCTGTCCGCAGGCCCGCGAATTCCTTGTGCAGGGCGTCGATGGCGCCGTCCATGCGGCGCTTGATATCGCTTAGATCAGGATCTGCCACGGGTCATTCCTCGTTTCTCACCAGTGTAAAACAGCCCTTGCCGGACAGGACCTCGGCGAAAGCCCCCGGCCTGTATATTGAGAACACAAGGATAGGGATAGCGTTTTCGCGGGCAAGAGAGATGGCGGCATGGTCCATGACGCCCAGGTCCTCGGTCAGCACCCGCATGTAGCTCAAGGTATCGTAGCGGGACGCCTCCGGGTTCTTGGCGGGGTCGGAATCGTAGACACCGTCCACCTTGGTCCCCTTCAACAGCACGTCGCAGCCCATCTCGGAGGCCCTCAGCGCCGCCGCCGTATCGGTGGTGAAGAAAGGATTGCCGGTGCCGGCGGCGAAGATCACCACCCGCCCCTTCTCCATATGGCGCTCGGCGCGGCGGCGGATATAGGGCTCGGCCACGGTGGCCATGGGGATCGCCGACAGTACCCGGGTGTCCACCCCGGCGTTCTCCAAGGCGTTCTGCAGGGCCAGCGCGTTAATCACCGTGGCCAACATACCCATGTAGTCGGCGGACGCCCGCTCCATGCCTTGGGCGGCGCCGGAGACGCCGCGGAAGATGTTGCCGCCGCCCACCACCAGGCAGACCTCTACGCCGAGCTGGCGGACCTTGGCCACATCGGTGGCGATCTGGGCGACCATGTCGGGGTCCAGCCCGTATTCGCGCCCGCCCATCAAGGCTTCGCCCGAGATCTTCAGAAGAACGCGTTTGTACTTGGGGGGGCTATCGAGCCGGGTCTGCGATTTTGACATGAGCCCCTTTGAAGTCTGGCAGGGAGAGGACAGAGTGCGACTGCGGGCGCCGGAGAAAACCGCCGGTTAAGGCGCCGGCCGGCGAAAGCGCGCACATGGTAATGCGGCCGGCCGATTCACGCCAGCGGAGCGATGACGCCGCCGCGAGCCACCGCCAATTGCCAGGGCAATATGGCGATTTCGCGGCGACGCCGAGGCCTTTTCGGCTCAGCCGCCCAGGGTGGCGGCAACCTCCGCGGCGAAGTCCTGCTCCTCGCGCTCCACGCCCTCGCCGAGCTGGAAGCGCACGAAGCCGGCGATGGAGACCGGCGCGCCGATGTCCTTGGCCGCGTTTTCCAGGACCTTGCTGACCTTGTTCTCGCCGTCGATGACGAAGACCTGCTCCAGAAGGCAGACCTCCTCGTAGAACTTGCGCAGGCGGCCTTCCACCATCTTGGCGATGATGTCCTCGGGCTTGCCGCTGGCGCGGGCCTGCTCGCTCAGGACGTCGCGCTCGCGGTCCAGGGCCGAGGCGTCGACGCCGTCGCGGTCCACGGCCTGCGGCTGGGCGGCGGCCACGTGCATGGCCAGCTGCTTGCCGAGAGCTTCCAGCTTATCCTTGTCGCCGCTGGACGCGAGGCCGACCAGAACGCCGATCTTGCCCAGGCCCGGCGCGGTCTGGTTGTGAATGTAGGAGCAGACGATACCCTCGTCGACGGTGATGCCGGCGGTGCGGCGCAGCGCCATGTTCTCGCCGATCTTGGCGATCATGGCGGTCAGCTCGTCGGCGACGCTGTGGCCGGCGCCCGGATAGGCCGCGGCCTGGATCTTGTCCAGATCGCCGCCCTGAGCCAGGGCGACCTGCGCCACGTTGCGCACGAAATCCTGGAAGGAATCGTTGCGGGCCACGAAGTCGGTCTCGGAATTGACCTCGACCACGGCGCCGGAGGTGCCCTCGGCGGCGATGCCGACCAGCCCTTCGGCGGCCACCCGGCCAGCCTTCTTGGCCGCGGCGGCCAGGCCCTTCTTGCGCAGCCAGTCGACCGCGGCCTCCAGATCGCCGCCGGTCTCGGTCAGCGCCTTTTTGCAATCCATCATCCCCGCGCCGGAGGACTCGCGCAGTTCTTTGACCAGCGCCGCTGTGATTTCAGCCATGACGGAACCCTTTTTCTTTTTAAGTCGCGAACGCCCGGGAGCAACCGTCCGGGCAGGTTCTATAGGAATTTCTACGCCGCGCGGGGAAGCCGGCCCGGACGACCCACCTGGGCCGGCCGGCTTCCGCTGCGTCTGGCGCCGGCTCACGCCTGCGGAGTGGTTTCCCCGGCGGGCGCGTCCGTCTCGGCGGCGGCAGGCGCCTCGGCCGGCGCCTCCGGAGCAGCCTCAGCGGCCGTTTCCGGCGCGGCCTCGGCGGCACTCTCGGCCGCCGGCTCTTCCGGCAGCTTCTCCACCGGGCCCTCGACGGCCTCGCCGGCGTCGCCGCCGCTGGCGGTCATCTCGGCCTGGATGCCGTCCAGCACCGCGTCGGCGATCAGGTCGCAGTACAGGCTGATGGCGCGCAGGGCGTCGTCGTTGCCCGGCACCGGGAAGGTCACGCCGTCCGGATTGGAGTTTGAATCGAGCACGCCGATCACCGGGATGTTGAGGTTACGCGCCTCGTCGACGGCGATGTGCTCCTTGTTGGTGTCGATGACGAAGAGCACGTCCGGCAGGCCGCCCATTTCCTTGATGCCGCCCAGCGCGCGCTCCAGCTTGTCGCGCTCGCGGGTAAGCACCAGCAGCTCCTTCTTGGTCAGACCGCTCTGCTCCGAGGCCAACTGCTCCTCGACAGTGCGCAGGCGCCTGATGGAGTTGGAGATGGTCTTCCAGTTGGTGAGCATGCCGCCCAGCCAGCGGTGGTTGACGTAGTACTGGCCGCAGCGCTTGGCGGCCTCGGCGACCTTCTCGCTGGCCTGGCGCTTGGTGCCGACGAAGAGTACACGGCCGCCGCCGGCGACGATGTTGCGCACGGTGACCAGGGCCTGGTTCAGCAGCGGCAGGCTCTGCTCCAGGTCGATGATGTGAACGCCGTTGCGGGCCCCGAAGATGTAGGGGGCCATGCGGGGATTCCAGCGGCGGGTGGTATGTCCAAAGTGAACGCCAGCTTCGAGGAGCTGACGCATCGAGGGGCTCGGAAGCGCCATAAGATCTTCTCCGGTTGGTCCACCGCGGGCCTGTCATCTGGCCCCTGGATTGCCGCAAAATGGCGGAAATCCTGGGGTTTCAGACACCGGAGCGACTGTCGGGATTTCTCCCCGAAGGCCGCAATGCCCGCGTGTGAGATTGAAAGTGCGCGGGTGATACCCCCTGGGCCCTCAAGAATCAAGGGAAAAAGGCCGGAATCCCGCCCCCCGGCAGCGGGCTGCGGCCGGTGCCGCGGCGGCCCTGGGCAGGGCTAGATCCTGTAGCCCTCGGCCTTCAACCGGTCGATGATCCGCCGGCGGACCTCCTCCCCGACGGCCATGCCCCACTGATGGCTGGCGCCCATGGCTTCCTGGGTCACCAGCGGCAGTTTCTGTACCACGCTGCGCCCTTCCGGGGTGCGGTAGAAGGCCAGCAGCGCGGCGACCTCCTCCTCCGTCAGATAGGCATCGTAGATGGGGATGGTCTGCTCCAGGAAGGCGTCGATGGATTCCCGGAAGGCTGCCTCGGCCTCCTTGAGCGCCAGATCCCAGACTTCCTCGGGAACTTCGGGCAGGACCTCGCTCAGCACGGCCTTCTGGTGCTGCAGAACGTCCGGCAGCACCTCCCGAAGCAGGGCTTCGGTCTGGCTGGTCTCCAGCAGCTCGCGGATCATGTCCAGCTTCCTGGACTGTGCCTCCGCCGCGCCGCCCATGGTCAGCCCGGCCAGGAGAAACAGACAGACCGCGGAAATTCTCGCAAGAGCCGCCATTGGCCCCTCCTATGTTCACTTCAGGGGCGCAGTCTAGGGGCTGTGGAACGAAGGCTTGGTTAACAATGCGCTAGTTAATGGGCCTTGAGGAGCCCCTGGAAGAGAGCCCGGAGGGCTAGCGGTCCTGCATGACCACGCCGGGCACGGCCTTGATAGCCTGGCGGATTTCCGGCGAGAGGCGGTAGGTCTGGCCCAGGTCGAATTCGACCTCCTGGTCCTCCAGGGAAATGACGAGGCGGACCTTGCCCCGGCCCCTGCCCTCGCGGTCGAGCAGCGCCTTGAGGCTCTCCAGGGGGGCCGGGGAGCTGAGGTGGATGTCCAGGCCCTTGGAGGCCCGCGCGGCGGCGTTGTCGAGGGGCTCCAGGGACTGGGCCGTCAGGCGGGGCTCGTCGCCCTCGCGCGGTTCGGCGGAGACCCGCAGCAGCAGGGTCTGCCCGCTTTCCAGCAACTCCCGGTACTGGCCCAGGGTTTCCGAGAACAGCGTCACCTCATAGACCCCGGTGGCGTCGGAGAACTGCACGAAGGCCATGCGGTTGCCCTTACGGCTGTTGATCTCCCGCTTGCTGTTGAAGATCCCCGCCAGGGTGTAGAGGCCCGAGGCGCCGCTCTCCTTGAGCTGCACGTAGGTCGTGGCCTGCATCTTCTCCAGGGTGGCGCCGTAGGTGTCCAGCGGATGGGCCGAGAGATAGAAGCCGATGGCGCCGAACTCGTAGCTCAGGCGCTCCATCTCCGGCCAGTCCTCGCGCGGGCTCAGTGGCAGGGGCGCTGGCTCCGTATCGCCGGCGGCGCCGAAGAGGCTCACCTGATCGCTGTCGCGCTCGTTGGCGGCGGCGCTGGCGTGGCGCACGATGGTTTCGGCGGCCTGATAGACCTGGGCGCGGTTGGGGTTGAGGCCGTCGAAGGCCCCGGCGCAGGCCAGGTTCTCGATCTGGCGCTTGTTGATCAGCTTGGCGTCCAGACGGTGGGCGAAATCGGCCAGGCTCTTGTAGGGACCGTTCTCGTGCCGCTCGGCGGAGACCGCAGCCATGGCGTTGGCGCCGACATTCTTCAGCGCCGCCAGCGCATAGCGGATCGCCGGGGGGCCGTCGTCCTGCGGTTCGACGTCGAAGTCCGGCTCCGAGCGGTTGATGTCCGGCGGCAGCAACGGGATGTCGAGGCGCTGAAGCTCCTGGCGGAAGACGTTCAGCTTGTCGGTGTTGCCCATGTCGTAGGTCATGGACGCGGCAAAGAACTCCACCGGGTGGTTGGCCTTCAGATAGGCGGTCTGATAGGCGACCAGGGCGTAGCCGGCGGAGTGGGCCTTGTTGAAGCCATAGCCGGCGAACTTATCGACCAGGTCGAAGACGTAGTTTGCGCGTTCCTTGGTGACGCCCTTCTCCATGGCGCCTTTCACGAAGACGTCGCGCTGGGCGTCCATCTCCGCCTTGATCTTCTTGCCCATGGCGCGGCGCAGCAGGTCGGCCTGGCCCAGGCTGTAGCCGGCGAAGACCTGGGCGATCTGCATCACCTGTTCCTGGTAGATGATGACGCCGTAGGTGTCCTTCACCACCGGCTCGATGGTCTCGTGCAGGACTTCCGGCTGCTCGTGCCCGAACTTGCAGGCCACGTACTTGGGGATGTTCTCCATCGGGCCCGGGCGGTAGAGGGCCACAAGCGCGATGATGTCCTCGAAGGTATTGACCTTGGCTTCGCGCAACAGGCTGCGCATGCCCGAAGATTCAAACTGGAACACGCCGACGGTGTCGCCGCGGCTCATCATGTCGAAGGTCTTCTGGTCGTCCAGCGGAATCAACGAGAGGTCGACCTCGATGCCGCGGCGGGTCAGCAGTTCGCAGGCCCGCTGCAGCACGGTCAAGGTCTTCAGGCCCAGGAAGTCGAACTTCACCAGACCGGCCTGCTCGACGAACTTCATGTTGAACTGCGTCACCGGCATGTCGGAGCGCGGGTCGCGGTAGAGCGGCACCAATTGGTCCAGCGGCCGGTCGCCGATGACCACGCCAGCGGCATGGGTCGAGGCATGGCGGTACAGCCCCTCGATGCGCAGGGCGATGGTGATCAGCTTGTCGACCGTTTCGTCTTCGCGGCGCATCTCGCGCAGCGTTGGTTCGCCGTCCAGGGCCTGTTGCAGGGTGACCGGGTTGGCCGGGTTGTTGGGCACCAGCTTGCAGATGCGGTCGACCTGGGGATAGGGCATTTGCAGCACGCGCCCGACGTCGCGCAGCGCGGCGCGGGCCTGCAGCTTACCGAAGGTGATGATCTGCGCGACGTGGTCGTAGCCGTACTTGTTCTGGACGTAGCGGATCACCTCGTCGCGGCGGTCCTGGCAGAAGTCGATGTCGAAGTCCGGCATCGACACGCGCTCGGGGTTGAGGAAGCGTTCGAACAGCAGGGCGAAGCGCAGCGGGTCCAGATCGGTGATGGTCAGCGCCCAGGCGACCACGGAGCCGGCGCCGGAGCCGCGCCCGGGGCCGACGGGGATGTTCTGCGCCTTGGCCCACTTGATAAAATCGGCAACGATCAGGAAGTAGCCGGAAAAGCCCATCTCCTGGATGACTCCCAGCTCGAACTCCAGGCGTTCGCGGTAAGGCTTCGCGGCAGCCTCCCGCGCGGCCTCGTCCATGTCCGCGGTGAAGACCTGCTTCTTCAGCCGCGCTTCCAGGCCGGCCTCGGACTGGGCGATCAGTTCTTCTTTCTCGCTACGCCCGCCTTCCGTCGCGAAGGGCGGCAGGATCGGATTGACGAATTCGGGGAAGTAGGCGCAGCGCTCGGCCACCACCAAGGTGTTGTCGATGGCCTCCGGCAGATCGGCGAAGAGTTCGCGCATCGCCGCCGCGCTCTTGAAGGCGTGGTCCGGGGTCAGGCGGCGGCGGTCGCCCTGCGCGATGTAGGCGCTCTCGGCGATGCAGAGCAGCGCGTCATGGGCCTCGTAGTCGTCCGCCGTCGGAAAGAAGCACTCGTTGGTGGCCACCAGCGGCAGGTCGTGGGCATAGGCCAACGCCAGCAGGCCCGGCTCGATGGTCTCCTCCACCGGCAGGCCGTGACGCTGTAATTCCACATAGAGCCGCCCGGGGAAGATCGCCACGAGGCGCTTCAGGGCCGCTTCAGCGGCGTCCTTCTGTTCGGCGGCGAGCAGCCGTCCGACGGCGCCCCCTGCCCCGCCGGTCAGCGCCAGCAGACCCTCGGCGTGCTCCTCCAGCACCTCCAGGCTCACCTGGGCGGCTTCGCTGGGCTCGCTTTCCAGGAAAGCCCGCGAGACCAGCCGCATGAGGTTCTCGTAGCCCTTCTGGTTCTGCACCAGCAGGACGATCTGGTCGGGGGCGGGCGCGGTGCCGTTGCGCGGCTCGGCAGGCTCGCGAGTGATATGGAGCTGGCAGCCGATGACGGGCTGGATGCCGGCCTTCTGGGCGGTCTGGGCGAACTCCAGGGCGCCGAAGAGATTGCCGCTGTCGGTCACCGCGACCGCCGGCATCTGCTGGTCCTGGCACAGCTTCACCAGGCCCTTGACCGGGATCGCCCCCTCCGAGAGCGAATAGGCGGAATGCACCCGCAAATGGACGAAATCAGCGCGCGGCATGGATGTAGTTTGCCCTCAAGCCCCGAGTCGCGCCATGGGGACAAATGTCGTTTTCTGAGGGTAACTCACCCCTCGACGATATGCCCGTGCTCCAGGCGCAGGACCCGGTCCATACGCTGGGCCAGCTCCATGTTGTGGGTGGCAATGACCGCGGCCAGACCGCCGTCACGCACCAAGCCCATGAGCTGGGCGAAGACCCCGTCGGCGGTGTCCGGGTCCAGGTTGCCTGTCGGCTCGTCGGCCAGCAGGATCGAGGGATCGTTGGCGAGGCCCCGGGCGATGGCCGCGCGTTGCTGCTCGCCGCCGGAAAGGCGCGCCGGGCGGTGAGTCAGGCGCTCGGCCAGCCCCACGGAGGTCAACAACCGCGCCGCCTTCTCCTTGGCCTTGGCCTTGGGTATCCCGGCAATCATCTGCGGCAGCACCACGTTCTCCAGGGCCGAGAACTCCGGCAGCAGGTGGTGGTACTGGTAGACGAAGCCGATGGCCCGGCGGCGCAGCGCCGTGCGCTGGGCGTCGGAGAGATCCAGGCAAGCCGCTCCGTCGATCAGCACCTCACCCTCGTCGGGCCGCTCCAGCAGGCCGGCGATCTGCAAGAGGGTCGACTTGCCGGCGCCCGAAGGACCAACCAGGGCGACGATCTCGCCGCCACTGACCTTGAAGGAAGCGCCTTGCAGGACCTCCAGCTTTTCGCGGCCCTGCTTGAAGGTCCGGCGGACTCCGGCAAGCTCCAGGCCCTGGCCGTTCCGGCTGCCGACCTTGCTGAGATCACTCATAGCGGAGAGCCTCGACCGGATCGAGCCGCGCCGCCCGCCAGGCCGGATAGAGCGGCGCCAGGAAGGATAGCGCCAGAGCCAGGCCGACGATCAGGACCACCTCGCCGACATCGACCACCGCCGGAAGCCGGGAAAGGAAATAGATCTCCGCCGGGAAAAGCCCGATGCCTGTCAGGTTCTGCAAGAACTCCCGGATAGTCTGGATGTTGTCGGCAAAGAGAAAGCCCAGGACGAAGCCAAAGGCCGTGCCCACCACGCCAATGCTGGCGCCGCTGAGGAAGAAGATGCGCATGACCATGCCGCGGGTCGCGCCCATGGTGCGCAGGATGGCGATGTCCCGGCCCTTATCCTTGACCAGCATGGTCTGGCCCGAGAGTACGTTGAAGGCGGCCACCACGATGATCAGCGAGAGGATGAGGAACATCACGTTGCGCTCGGTCTGGATGGCGCCGAAGAAGGCGGCGTTGGAGCGCTGCCAGTCCACCGTCCGATAGTTCGGTCCGAGGGCGGCTTGCATTGCGTTTAGGGTCGCCCGCGTGTGATCTGGATCGTCGACGAAAACCTCGATCGCATTGACCGCCTTGGGCAGACGATAGAAGAGCTGCGCTGCCTCGAGCGGCATGTAGATAAAGCCGTTGTCGTATTCGTACATGCCCACGTCGAAAAGCGCGGCGATGCGGTAGCTCTTCAGCCGCGGCACGGTACCGATGACCGTGGTGTTGCCCGACGGCGAGACCAGGGTGATCCTGTCGCCGACCCAGACGCCCAGGGACTGCGCCAAGCGCTGGCCGATGAGGATGCCGTCGTCCTTGCCGTAGTCGTCCAGGCTGCCGGCGGCGATGTTGTCGGCCAGGATCGGCCGCGCCGCCACGTCTTCCGGGCTCATGCCGCGCACCAGGGCGCCGGTGGCGGAACCTTCGACAGTGACCATGACCTGGCCCTGCACCTGCGGGGTCACGGAGACGACCCCGTCGACCGCCATGAGGCGCCTGTCGAGATCCTCGAAATCCTGGATCGCCGGCCCGTTGGAAAAGACGGTCAGATGGCCGTTGACCCCGAGGATCCGGGACAGCAGTTCCTGGCGGAAGCCATTCATCACCGCCATGACGATGATCAGCACCGCCACGCCCAGCATGATGCCCAGAAAGGAGAAGACGGCGATGACCGAGACGAAGCCTTCCTCGCGGCGGGCGCGCAAGTAGCGCCCAGCCACCATGCGCTCGAAGGCATTGAACACCATGCCTTAGCCGACCAGCTTGGCGATGGCGGCCTCGGGCGAGAGTTCCTCGCGCTCGCCGTTGCCGCCGCGCCGCTTCAGTTCGACGACGCCGTTCTTCAGGCCGCGCGGCCCGACGACGAGCTGCCAGGGCAGGCCGATGAGATCCATGTTGGCGAACTTGGCGCCGGCCGCCGCGTCGCGGTCGTCGTAGAGCACCTCGATCCCGGCTTCGGAGAGCTGACCGTAGAGTTTGTCACAGGCGGCGGTGCAGTCCGCATCGGCGGCGCGCAAGTTGACGAGGCCAACCTTGAAGGGTGCCACGGACTCCGGCCAGATGATGCCGTTGTCGTCGTGGCAGGCCTCGATGATGCCGCCGACCAGCCGCGACACGCCGACGCCGTAGGAGCCCATCTGCACCGGCACGCTGTCGTCGTTGGGCGTGGTGACGTAGGCGTTCAGCGGCTCGGAATACTTGGTGCCGAAGAAGAAGATATGGCCGACCTCGATCCCACGGCCGACGTAGCGGCGCTCGGCGGGCACTTCCTTCTCGAAATGAGCCTGGTCGTGCTTCTCGTCGGTGCGGGCGTAAAGGTTGGTGTAGTAGTCGACGATCTTCTCGACAGCGGCGCTGTCGCTGTAATCGACGGCGGTACCCAGGACGTCCTGGTCGAGAAACTCGCGGTCGCAGAAGACCTCGGACTCGCCGGTCTCCGCCAGCACGATGAACTCGTGGCTGAGGTCGCCGCCGATCGGCCCGGTGTCGGCCTCCATCGGAATCGCCTTCAGGCCCATGCGCGCGAAGGTGCGCAGGTAGGCGACGAACTGCTTCTGGTAGGCGCGCCGGCCCGCCTCGTAGTCGATGTCGAAGGAATAGGCGTCCTTCATCAGGAACTCACGCCCGCGCATGACGCCGAAGCGCGGACGCACCTCGTCGCGGAACTTCCACTGGATGTGGTAGAGACCCTGGGGCAGGTCGCGGTAGCTCTTGGCACCGTTGCGGAAGATCTCCGTGATCAATTCCTCGTTGGTCGGCCCGTAGAGCATCTCGCGCTCGTGACGGTCGACGATGCGCAACATCTCCTTGCCGTAGTCATTGTAGCGCCCCGACTGCTTCCAGAGATCGGCCGACTGGATCGTCGGCATCAGCAGTTCCTGCCAGCCGGCGGCGTCCTGCTCCTCGCGCACGATCTGTTCGATCTTGCGCAGGACCCGATAGCCGAGCGGCAGCCAGGAGTAGATCCCGGCGCTGGCCTGGCGGACCATTCCGGCGCGCAGCATGAGCCGGTGGGAGACGATCTCCGCCTCCTTCGGGGTTTCCTTCAGGGTCGGCATGAAATACTGCGAAAGGCGCATACCTGGCTCGTATCCTATTGTCTCATCCCGGGACCGGGCCGGCCCCAGGCGAGAAAATGACCGGGAAACCGCCGCTTCGCAAGGCCTGCCGGGCGCCGATATCTCAGGGGAAGCTGTGAAGGCTGTATAGGGCAGCCCCGGGGCCTTGTCCACGCCGCCTTAGACGGGGCACAGCGCCCGGCGCCCCGAAGGGTCACTGCCCCTCGGCGCGGTCTCGCAGGATGCGCTGGCAGCGGGCGGCCAGTTCGGCTTCTTCCTCGCTCTGCAAGGGCTGGCCGTTGAAGATGGCCCGCCCGCTGGCGACGTCCACGACGACCTCGCCGATGAAGATGTCGCCCTTGTAGTTGATACCGTTTGCGGGGAGGCCGTAGCGCTCGAAGAGGCTTACCTCGATGGGGATCACCACCGCCTCCGGCAAGACCAGCCCCCCATCTCCGTTCGGGCCCCCCTCCAGGTCGGCAGGCGCCACCGGCTTTCCGCGCACGTCGCGGCCGGGTTGGTAGGCCACGTCCGGCGCCGGAAAATGCCGGGAGAGCCGCCCGCAGTCGGCCTTGGAGATGGTCAGGTAGCCGTCTTCCGCGGCCGCCGGAGAAACCGGACCCAGAGCCGTGAGGCCCCCCGAGATCATCGATAGTGACAGGAGAGTGCCCTGCAGGCGGCGCAGGAGCGCGGTTGGAGGTTTCATGGGACTCAGCCTATGGGCGGGCATTTAACAAAGCGATAAACAGGCCGAAGAAGCGATTCCCGGTAACGTTGAATCATGTAATTCAAAACACCCATAAATACTAGCTGCGCGCAATTGTTGCAATGCACAACGGGTCGCCAGCATAATATTGTTAGAAAAAGGGTGACGGAGGTCTCCGAATGGGATATTACACAGGCCACTAAGAACTGCGCGAAATAGCGCAGCGCGGTCCAAGTTTAGGGTGGACACGCCTTCAGGCAGGCTTTCGGGGCTGCCCAAGATCAAAAGAGCCTGAAAAGCAGGCCTCAATACTGAACAGGGAACTGGCGAAGGCAGGCTGCGGCTTGCCTATTTTTTTGCCTTCTTCGCTCCCGGCATCCAGGGCGGAGAAATCCGCGCGATCCGCCGGTAGATCGGGCAGGTCTCACGATGGGCGCCGGGCAGATATCCGGTACTCATCAGGAACTCCCCGACGATCTCACCACCGGTGAACTTGAAGGTCTTGCGGAACAGCTTCACCCAGTCGGCCTTGTCCAGGGGATGGTGGGACTCGATCCAGCCTTTGAAGGAGCCGTAGTCGGCGCGCAGTTCAACGATGCGCCGGGCATTGGCGATGGCGGCATCGACCTTCAAGCGGTTGCGGATGATTCCGGCATCATTCAGCAGACGGGTGCGATCCCGCTCACCGTAGGCCGCAACCTTGTCGACATCGAAGCCGTCGTAGGCGGCGCGGAATCCCTCCCGCTTCTTGAGCATCAGCTCCCAGGACAGCCCCGCCTGGTTGATCTCGAGAATCAGGCGCTCGAAGAGGACCGCCTCGTCGTCGACCGGAAAGCCGTATTCGCGGTCGTGATAGTGCGCATGAATGGGGTTGCCCGGCGCATAGTCGCAATAGCTGCTCATCCGGGGCCCTTACTTCGGCGCGCTGGTGCCGAGCGGCGTATACTCGCGGAAAACGATCCAGCCCTGGTCGATGACCACATAGACGCCGGCCCAGATCACCGCGGCGATGATCGTGGTCGCCAGCACCTTGCGCCACATCATCGGTTTTTCCGGCGCGCCGGGCTCGTGGCCGGGCTCCGGATCCTCGGCCCGGTGCACGCCCCACGGCAGCACCGTGAGCAGCACCACCATCCAGATCATCCCGTAGACGAGAAGGCCGGTGAACCAGGTCATGGCCGCGGACTCCTCACGCCTGTTCCAGCTCGACCAGCGTGCCGCAGAAGTCCTTGGGATGCAGGAACAACACGGGCTTGTCGTGGGCGCCGATTTTCGGCTCGCCGTCGCCCAGCACCCGCGCGCCTTCCGCTTTCAGGCGGTCGCGTGCGGCAATGATGTCGTCGACTTCGTAGCAAATATGATGAACGCCGCCGGCCGGATTGCGCTCCAGGAAGCTGGCGATGGGCGAGCTATCGCCCAGAGGATGAAGCAGCTCGATCTTGGTATTGGGCAGATTGACGAAAATCACCGTCACCCCGTGGTCGGGCTGAGGCATGGCCGCGGAGACCTCCGCTCCCAGTATGCCGCGGTAGATCCCGGCGGCCGCTTCCAAATCCGGCACAGCGATGGCCACGTGGTTCAACCTGCCGATCATCCCCTATTCTCCTCCTGGTTTTCGCTAATTTGTGGTTCCTGGCCGTTCAACGCAAGCCCCGCTGCGGGCCCGGACGGCAGCCTGCTGACAACCCTGGTCAGGAAGGAGTGGAAACAAAGGACGGGCCAACCGCCGGCCGAGACCGTCGCCCCGATATCGCGTCACTCGAAACGAATGACATGGACCATGGTCATGGGCTTCTTGCCGAGCAGGCGGTTCACGGTCCGGCGCACGGCCAGGCGTGCCGCCTCCTCCACCGCGGCGTCGTCCTTGCGCTCGCGCCGGCCGAGACGCTGGACCGCCTCCTGAATGGCGATCCCCACCGCCGCCAGGTCTTCCTCCTCCTCGTGCTCTTCGAAGAGGCCGACGGTGGAGATGTCCGCTTCGCCGTCCATCTGGCCGCGCTCGTCCAGCACCAGCGTCACCGCCACGGCGCCGTTGAACATCAGTTTCTGGCGCCCCTTGATGACAGGGCTGTTCTGCGACAGCAGGCGTCCGCCGTCGTAGATCAGCCGGCCGTTGGACACCTCGTCGACGATGCCCGCGTCGCCCGGCGCAAGGCGGATGACGGCGCCGTTGTGCCCGACGACCTGCTGCGGCACCTGGCACTGCTTGGCGATCTCGGCATGGGCCATGAGATGCCGGGCCTCGCCGTGGACCGGCACGGCGACCTGCGGGCGCACCCACTGGTACATCTGGATCAGCTCGTCGCGTCCCGGGTGGCCGGAGACGTGAATGTCATGGTCATGATCGGTGATGACGTCGATCCCGGCGCGGGCCAGGGAATTCTGCAGCTCGAAGATGGCGGTGTCGTTGCCGGGGATGACCCGCGAGGAAAAAACCACGGCATCGCCCGCCGATAGACCGACGTGCGGATGATCGCCGCGGGCGATGCGCCATAGGGCGGCGCGGGGCTCGCCCTGGCTGCCGGTGCACAGCAGCAGCACCTCCCCGCGCGGCAGGTAGTCGATCTCTTCCTCCGAAAGGAAGGGCTGGTGTCCGGTCAGATAGCCGGCCTCGCGCGCGCAATCGACGATGCGGTGCATGGAGCGGCCGAGCAGGCAGACCCGGCGCCCGCAGTCCTCGGCGACGCGGATCACCGTTTCCAGGCGTGCCACGTTGCTGGCGAAGCAGGCCACGGCGACCCGCTGCTTCAACCCCTTGACCACCTGCAGCAGGTGCTCGCGCACCTCCGCCTCGGAGCCCGCCTCTCCCCAGACCATGGCGTTGGTGGAATCGCCGACCATGGCCAGGACGTTTTCCTCGGCCAGGGCTTTCAGGCGCGCTTCGTCGTAGTTGTCCCCCACCAGGGGATCAGGATCCAATTTCCAATCGCCGGTGTGCAGGACCGTGCCGGCGGCGGTACGGATCACCACGGCGTTGGGTTCGGGGATCGAGTGGGTCAGAGTGATCAGCTCGATCTCGAAGGGACCGACGGAAAAGGTGCCGGAAAGCGGCACTTCTGTCAGCGGGACCACATCCAGCAGGCCGACTTCCGCCAGTTTGCGCCGCAGCAGGGCGGCGGTGAACTTGGTGGCGTAGACCGGGCAGCGCAGCTCTTCCCAGAGGTAGGGCACGGCGCCGATGTGGTCTTCGTGGGCGTGGGTCAGTACCAGGCCGGCCAGGTCGTCGCGCCGTTCCGCGATGAAGGCGGGATCGGGCATTTCGACGTCGATGCCCGGCAGCCGCGGATCGCCGAAGGTGATGCCGCAGTCGACCATCAGCCAAGCGCCCTTGTGACCGTAGAGGTTGAGGTTCATCCCGATCTCGCCGGTGCCGCCCAGGGGCACGAAGTAGAGATCGTCGGCGCCGAGATCCTTGCCGCTGTAACCGTCGCTCATGCGCTCAGCTCCCGACTTGCGCTTGGGCGTTGGCGGCATGGATCAGGCGCAGCCCGCGAAGCGTGAGATCTGAATCGACCACCTCGATGACCGGCGTGGCCTCCGAATAGAGGGTCGCCAAACCGCCGGTGGCGATGACCTTCATGGGACTGCCGTACTCCTCCTTGATGCGGGCCGTCAGGCCCTCGATGAGGCCGACATAGCCCCAATAGATGCCCGACTTCATGGCCGGGACGGTGTCCTTGCCGATGACCCTGCCGGGACGCTCGATCCTGACCCGGGGCAACTGGGCCGCGGCCCGATAGAGCGCATCGACCGAGTGTTGGGCGGAAGGGGCGATGACACCGCCCTCGTAAGCGCCCTCGGGGCCGACGATATCGAAAGTGGTCGCGGTGCCGAAGTCGATGACGATCAGCGGCCCGCCGTAGGCGCGGTGCGCGGCCAGGGCGTTCACCAGGCGGTCGGCGCCGACATTCTCCCGGTGATCCATATGAACCTCGATGCCCAGATCCACCGCGGGATCGCCGATGACCAACGGCGTGACCTTGAAGAAATCCGTGCAGAGCGTGTTCAGGGTGAAGCTGGCCGCCGGCACCACGTTGGCGATGATGGCCCCGGTCACGTCGGCGGCCTTGAGGTCTTGCAGCGCCATGAGCTGGGTCAGCCAGACCGCGTACTCATCGGCCGTGCGCTTGGCGTCGCTGGAGGCCCGCCACTTGGCCTTCATGGTATCGCCTTCGAAGAGCGCGAAGACGACGTTGGTATTTCCGGCATCGATGGCGACGAGCATGGCGGTGCCCCTTCCCTTCCCGGCCCTCAGCCTTCGCCCGGCAGGTAGACTTCGCCGGCGGCGATGCGCCGCGTGCTGCCGTCCGCCAGGGCCAGCAGCAGGGTCCCGTCGCCATCCAGGCCGGTGAAGGTGCCGTGCAGGGTCTCGCCCGGCAGCCGCACCTCGATCCGCTCCTTAAGGCCCTGGGCGTGGCGCAGCCAGGCCTGGCGCACCGGCTCGAAGCCATCGTCGAGCCAGATGTTGACCCAGGACAGCATATGGCGGGCGAAGGCTTCCAGCAGGTCAACCGCCGAGACGCTGGGCGGGCAGCCCTCGAAATGCAGGCTGGTCGCCGGCAGGCGGGTTTCCGACGGATAGGACGCTACGTTGGCGCCGATGCCGATCACCAGCCAGTCCAGGTTCTGTCCGGCATCGCCGTTGGATTCGAGCAGGATGCCGGCCGCCTTGCGTCCGTTCAGCAGCACGTCGTTCGGCCACTTGTAAGTGACTTCGATCAGCGGCGGCGCAACGCTGCCGATGGCGTCGCCGAGAGCCACGGCGGCAATGAAGCTGAACTGCGCTGCCGTCGACAAAGGGCAGTCGGGACGCACGATCAGCGACAGGAAGAGGTTGCCCGAAGCGCTGGCCCAACTGCGGCCCTGCCGGCCGTAACCGCCGGTCTGGCAGCGCGCCCAGACCAAGGTGCCGTCCTCGGCGCCCTCCGAGGCAAGCCGCTTGGCCTCCCGGTTGGTGCTGTCGACTTCTTCCAGCGCCACCAGCCGATAGGCTGGCGGCAGACGCGGTGTGCGGTTCCGGTCCGGTTCCGGGATCATCCGGGGAACAGCGACGCCGCCGCCATGGCCGTCCCGTCAAGCAGCGGGGCGATGCCCACCGTCAACAGGATGATCACCAAGCTCGTGCCGACCAGGATGACGGTCATCTCCCGCCCTATGGGGCGGTCGAAAGCTTCGATCGGATCGTCGAAATACATCAGCTTGACGATGCGCAGATAGTAGAAAGCGCCGATCACCGAGGAGAGCACGCCGATCACCGCCAGCACGTAGAGCTGTGCCTCGATGGCTGCAAGGAAGATGTAGAACTTGCCGAAGAAGCCGACCAGCGGCGGGATGCCGGCCATGGAGAACATGAAAATCGCCAGCGCCAGGGCCATGCCGGGGTTGGTCTTGCTGAGGCCCTTCAGATCTTCGATCCGTTCGACCATGACATCCTTCTGACGCATGCAGAGGATGCAGGCGAAGGTGCCCAGGTTCATGACGATATAAATCGTCAGGTACAGCAGGATGCCGTTGACGCCCTCTTCCGTGCCGGCGGCCAGGCCGATCAGTGCGTAGCCGATATGGCCGATGGAACTGTAGGCCATCAGACGTTTGATATTGGTCTGACTGATGGCCGCGAGGGCGCCGAGGATCATGGAGGCGACGGAAACGAACCAGAAAATCTGCTGCCATTGGTCCACCAGGTCGCCGAAGGGGCCGATCATGACGCGCACGATCAGCGCCATGGCCGCTACCTTGGGGGCCGTGGCGAAAAAGGCGGTGACCGGCGTCGGCGCCCCTTCATAGACGTCCGGTGTCCACATGTGGAAGGGCACGGCGGAAATCTTGAAGGCGAGGCCGGCGGAAAGGAAGACGATGCCGACGATCAGGCCCAGAGAAGGCGTCTGCCCGGCGGAAAACTGGGCCGCAAGACCGTCGAAGGAGGTCGTCCCCGCGAAGCCGTAGATCATCGACATGCCGTAGAGCAGCATGCCCGAGGACAGCGCGCCCAGCACGAAGTACTTGAGACCCGCCTCGCTGGAGCGCAGGTGATCGCGCCGGAAGGCCGCCACCACGTAGAGCGAAAGACTCTGCAACTCCAGGCCAAGGTAGAGCGCCAGCATGTCGTTGGCCGAGATCATCAGCATCATGCCGAGCGTCGCGAAGAGCACCAGCACGGGGTATTCGAAGCGCGCCATGTCCTCGCGCTCGATATAGCGCAGCGCCATGATCAGGGTGACGGCAGACCCCACCAGAACCAGCAGCTTCATGAAGTCGCCGAAGGCGTCGGCGATGAAGAGCCCGCCAAGCGCGCTCTCGCTGCGGCCCATGGCAACGGCGATGATGACGAAAACCAAGGCGAAACAGGCAACGGTCAGCGAAAGGACCAGGCGTGTGCCCTGGTTGCCCCGGAAGACTCCCAGCATCAGGAGAATCATACCCGCGCAGGCCAGGAAGACTTCAGGCAGCGCGGCGGTGAGGTTCAGGTCGGACATTTTCTCGCCTTTCCTAGCGCTGCGCCCAGAGATCGGCCAGGGTCGTCGGCCCCTCGGCCCGCGCCAGGGCCGTTTCATAACCGTCGATCAGCCGTTCGACCGAGGGTGACATCACGTCGATGAAGGACGCCGGATAGATGCCCATCCACAGCACCAGCGCGAGGAGCGGTGCGAAGACCACCTTCTCCCGCCAGTTGAGGTCGAGGATCGCCATGAGATCTTCCTTGGTCAACCTGCCGAAGATGATCCGCCGATAGAGGTAGAGCATATAGGCCGCCCCCAGGACCATGCCGCTGGCCGCCAGCAAGGCGACCCAGGTGTTGGCCTGGAACGCCCCAACCAGCACCAGGAACTCTCCAACGAAGCCGCTGGTCCCCGGCAGGCCGACCGAGGCCAGCATGAAAACCATGAAAACCAGTGCATAGCCCGGCATGCGGCTGACCAGTCCGTCGTAGCGCTCGATCAGGCGCGTATGCATGCGGTCGTAGATCACGCCGACGCAGAGGAAGAGCGCTGCCGAGACGACGCCGTGGGACAGCATCTGGAAGATCGCCCCTTCGATGCCCTGCTGGTTGACGACGAAGATGCCGATGGTCACGAAGCCCATGTGGGCGACCGAGGAATAGGCGATCAGCTTTTTCATGTCTTCCTGGGCGAGCGCCACCAGGGAGGTGTAGATCACGGCGACGATGGAGAGCGAGAACACCAGCGGCGCGAAGAAGGCCGAGGCCTCCGGCATCATCGGCAGCGAGAACCTCAGAAAGCCGTAGCCGCCCATTTTCAGCAGGACGCCGGCCAGGATGACCGAGCCCGCCGTCGGCGCCTCGACGTGGGCGTCGGGCAGCCAGGTGTGCACGGGCCACATCGGCACCTTCACCGCGAAGGAGGCGAAGAAGGCCAGCCACAGCCATTTCTGCATGGAGGCCGGAAAACCGTGGGCCAGCAGCGTCGGAATATCGGTGGTGCCGGCGTCGTAGTACATGGCGAGGATCGCCAGCAGCATGAGCACCGAACCGGCCAGGGTATAGAGGAAGAACTTGAAGGCCGCGTAGACCCGGCGGCCGCCGCCCCAGATACCGATAATCAGGAACATGGGGATCAGCACGCCTTCGAAGAAGACGTAGAAAATCACCAGGTCCAAGGCGCAGAACATGCCGACCATCAGCGTCTCGAGCACCAGGAAGGCGACCATGTACTCCTTCACCCGGACCTTGACCGCATCCCAACTCGCGAGGACGCAGAGCGGCGTCAAGAGGGTGGAGAGCAGGACGAACATCATGGAGATGCCGTCCACACCCATGTGATAGCTGATGTTGAAGGCCGGGATCCACTCGACCTGCTCGACGAACTGGAAGTCGGCGCTGGTGCGGTCGAAGTTGAACCACACGAAGAGCGAGACGACGAATGTCACCAAGGACGCCCAGAGCGCCATGGAGCGGGCGTTCTTGGCCGCCAGGGCCTCGTCCTCGTGACGCACGAAGAACAGGATCCACAGCGCGCCGGCAAGCGGCAGGAAGGTGATCGTCGAAAGAATTGGCCAGCTGGTCATTTCTGGATCACCCCAATTGACTCAGGAAATACCAGGTGACCAGGACGAAGACCCCGATCAGCATGGCGAAAGCATAGTGGTAGACGTAACCGCTTTGCAGCAGCGAGGTGCGGCGCGAGGCGTTCTGGGTGGTCGCCGCGACGCCGTCCGGGCCGAAGCGGTCGATGACGCCGCCGTCTCCGCCCTTCCACAGGCCGAAGCCGATGAGGCGGGCCGGTCGGACGAAGAGACGGTCGTAGAGTTCATCGAAGTACCACTTGTTGAGCGAGAAGAGATAGAGAGGGCGCAGCGCCTTGGCCGTCTTTGCCGGCAGCGCCGGTGCGGCGATGTAGAAGACATAGGCCAGGGCGATCCCGCCGAGGCCCGCGACCAGGGGCGAAAGCTTGACCCACAGCGGCACGTGGTGCGCCGCCTCCACCGAGTCGTTGCCCGGCAGCACTTTCAGCGCCTCGCCCCAGAAGGCTTCCATATGGTGGCCGACGAAGTATTCGTAGGCGGCCAGGCCCGCGAAGACCGCGCCGAAGGCCAGTACATAAAGCGGCACCAGCATGACCTGTGGCGACTCGTGCACGTGCGACATGACCTCCTTGGAAGCGCGCGGCGTGCCGTGGAAAGTCATGAACATCAGGCGGCAGGAATAGAAGGCCGTCATGAAGGCCGCCACCACGCCCATGACGAAGGCGAAGGTGCCGTGCGTGGTCTGCGAGGCGTAGGCGGCCTCCACCACGATGTCCTTGGAATAGAAACCGGCGAAACCGAAGACGCCGGGGATGCCGATGCCCAGCAGCGCGATGGTGCCGATCCACATCAGCAAGTAGGTTCCCGGGATCAGCTTGTAGATGCCGCCCATCCTGCGCATGTCCTGCTCGTCCGACATGGCATGGATCACCGAACCGGCGCCCAGGAACAGCAGTGCCTTGAAGAAGGCGTGGGTCATCAGGTGAAAGATGCCCGCCGAATAGGCCGAGACGCCGAGAGCGAAGAACATGTAGCCGAGCTGCGAACAGGTCGAATAGGCGATGACCCGCTTGATGTCGTTCTGGGTCAGGCCGACCGAGGCGGCGAAGAAGGCGGTCAACGCGCCGACGTAGGTCACCAGCTCCAGCGCCGTGGGGGCATATTCGAACATCGGCGAGAGGCGCGCCACCATGAAGACGCCGGCGGTCACCATGGTCGCGGCATGGATCAGGGCGGAGACCGGGGTCGGGCCCTCCATGGCGTCCGGCAGCCAGGTGTGCAGGCCCAACTGCGCCGACTTACCCATGGCGCCGATGAACAGCAGGATGCAGATGATGGTCAGCGCATGGCCGGAGATGCCGAAGGCCTCGAACTGGGCCTCGGCCATGCCCGGCACGGAAGCGAAGACCTGGTCGAAGCCGGCAGTACCGAACAGCACGAAGGCACCGCAGATGCCGAGCGCGAAGCCGATGTCGCCCACGCGGTTCACGAGGAAGGCCTTAATGGCGGCGGCGCAGGCGCTGGGCCGCTCGTACCAGAAGCCGATCAGCAGATAGGAGGCCAGGCCGACGCCCTCCCAACCGAAGAACATCTGCACGAAGTTGTCCGCGGTCACCAGCATCAGCATGAAGAAGGTGAAGAGGCTGAGGTAGGCGAAGAAGCGCGGCTTGGCATTGTCGTGCGACATGTAGCCGATGGAGTAGACGTGGACCATGGATGACACGCCGGTCACGACCACCAGCATCACGGCCGTCAGGGTGTCCACCTTCAGCGCCCAGCTCACTTCGAAGGTGCCGGAATCGATCCAGGTGAAGAGTTCCGTTACCCGCGCGTTGTGGGCGAAGGCCACGTCGTAGAAGACGACGCAGGACAGCACCGCCGAAACCAGCAGCAGACCGCTGGAGACGTACATGGAGGCGCGGTCGCCGATCAGGCGCCCGAAGAACCCGGCGATGATGGCGCCGAGCAGCGGCAGCAGGACGATAAGTTGATCCATGAGAGCGGCCTTCCCCTAGCCCTTCATCATGTTGATGTCTTCGACTTCGATGGAGCCCCGGTTGCGGAAAAAGACCACCAGGATCGCCAGGCCGATGGCCGCCTCTGCGGCCGCGACGGTGAGGACGAAGAGCGCGAAGATCTGTCCGACCAGATCCTGCAGGTGAGTCGAAAAGGCCACGAAGTTGATGTTTACCGCCAGCAGCATCAGCTCGATGGACATGAGGATGATGATGACGTTCTTACGGTTCAGGAAGATGCCGAAGATCCCCAGGGTAAAGAGGATCGCGGCAACGGTCAGGTAGTGCCCAAGGCCGATCTCGAACATAGCTCTATACCCCGCTCCGGCTGGGAACCTGCTTGATCTCGACCGACTCGGCGCGGCTGCGCGAGACCTGCTTGGCGATCGACTGCCGGCGAACGCCCTCACGCTGACGCAGGGTGAGCACGATGGCGCCGATCATGGCGACCAGCAGCACCAGACCGGCCGCCTGGAAGAGATAGATGTAGTCGGTGTAGATGACCCCGCCGAGCGCGCGCGTGTTGTGCAGGTCGCCGGCCGGGGCCGTCGGGTGCAGAGCCGCCGTCTCGGCAGCCGGCGAGACGACCCAGGCGCCGCCCACCATGACGAGCTCGACCAGCAGGATCAGCCCGATCATTCCCCCCAGGGGCAGGTACTGAAGGAAGCCCTCGCGCATGCGCACGAAGTTGATATCCAGCATCATGACCACGAAGAGGAACAGCACCGCCACGGCGCCGACGTAGACGACCACCAGGATCATGGCTAGAAACTCGGCGCCCATCAGCACGAAGAGCCCCGCCGAGTTGAAAAAGGCGAGGATCAGGAACAGTACCGAATGTACAGGGTTGCGGGCGCTGACCACCATGACGCCGGCGGCGACGGTGACCGCGGCGAAGAGATAGAACGCCAGGGCCTGAATGATCATGCTACAAACCTCCCGGCCTTCTTCCGGCCGGCAGAGATTCCAGCCTCTTGATTCACTTGCACGGTTGCTCCCCCAATCAGGTCGCTGCCCCGCTGTCGCTCGAGGACTTCTGCCTCAGCGATAGGGCGCATCAAGCTCCAGGTTCTGGGCGATCTCGGGTTCCCAGCGGTCACCGTTCGCGAGCAGCTTTTCCTTGTTGTAGAACAGCTCTTCGCGGGTTTCCGTGGCGAACTCGAAATTCGGCCCCTCGACGATGGCGTCCACCGGGCAGGCTTCCTGGCAGAAGCCGCAGTAGATGCACTTCGTCATATCGATGTCGTAGCGCGTGGTGCGCCGGCTGCCGTCGTCGCGCGGCTCCGCCTCGATGGTGATGGCCTGAGCCGGGCAGATCGCCTCGCAGAGCTTGCAGGCGATGCAGCGCTCTTCCCCGTTGGGATAGCGCCGCAGCGCGTGCTCACCGCGAAAGCGCGGACTCAGCGGCCCCTTCTCATAGGGGTAGTTCAGCGTCACCTTCGGCTTGAAGAAATAGCGCAGGGTCAGCGACATGCCCGAAAAGAGCTCGCTGAGCAGAAGGCTGCGCAGGCCACGGTCGATCATGCCCATATCTAGTCTCCTGCCGTCATGTGTTCGGCACCCAGTCGAAAGCCACCAGCACGCCGGCGGTCAGCACCACCCAGAACAGCGAGAATGGGAGGAACACCTTCCAGCCCAGACGCATGAGCTGGTCGTAGCGGTAGCGCGGGAAGGTCGCCCGCACCCAAAGGAAGAAGAACAGGACCACGCAGATCTTCGCGATCAGCCAGATCGGCCCCGGGATCCAGGTAAAGGGCGCGATGTCCACCGGCGGCAGCCAGCCGCCGAGGAACAGGATCGCAGTCATCGCGCTCATCAGGATCATGTTGGCGTATTCGCCCAGGAAGAACAGGGCGAAGGTCATCGAGGAGTATTCGACGAAGAAGCCGGCCACCAGCTCCGACTCGCCTTCCGGCAGGTCGAAGGGCGAGCGGTTGGTCTCCGCCAGCACCGAGATGAAGAAGATGACGAACATCGGCAGCATGGGCAGCCAGAACCAGCTGAACAGGCCGTAGTCGCCCTGCTGCGCCATCACGATGTCGGAAAGGTTCAGCGAGCCCACCAGCAGCAGCACGGTGATGATGACGAAGCCCATGGAGACTTCGTAAGACACCATCTGCGCGGCCGAGCGCAGGGCGCCGAGGAAGGGATACTTCGAGTTGGAAGCCCAGCCCGCCATGATGACGCCGTAGACGCCCAGCGAGGAGATGGCGAAGAGATAGAGAATGCCAACGTTGATATCGGCCAGCACCAGGCCCGCGTCGAAGGGGATCACCGCCCAGCCGATCATCGCCAGGATGAAGGTCAGCATCGGCGCCATGAGGAAAACGATGCGGTTGGCGCCCGACGGCAGAATGGTTTCCTTGAACAGCAGCTTCACCGCATCGGCGATGGGCTGCAGCAGGCCGAAGGGCCCGACCACGTTGGGCCCCTTGCGTAGCTGCATGGCCGCGATGACCTTGCGCTCCGCGTAGGTCAGGTAGGCCACCGAAAGCAACAGCGGGATGAGAATCGCAACGATCTTGATCAGGATGTAAGTCGCCTGGCCGATGGGATCGTTGAGGAGCCAGGCGTAGGCCAGATCGAACATGTCAGCCATGAGTGCCGGTCCCCTTCCTGACGCCAAGCGAGAAGGCCTCTGTACACTGCGCCATGGTCTCGGAAGCACGGCTGATCGGGTCGGTCATGTAGAACACCCCCACCGGCGAGGTGAAGGGTGTCGCCTCCATCTTGCCTTCCTTACCGAAATCGCCCCAGGCGGCTGCCTCGACCTGATCCACCGCGGCGAAGACCGGGTTGATCTCGATCAGCCGTTGGCGGACCTCGCCCAGGTTATCGTAAGGCAGCCGCTTACCCACCACCTCGGACAACGCCCGGAGAATGGTCCAGTCCTCGCGCGCCTCGCCCGGCGGGAAGGCCGCCAGGCGGGCGAGCTGCACCCGTCCCTCGGTGTTCACGTAGGTGGCATTCTTTTCCGTGTAGGCTGCGCCCGGCAGGATCACGTCGGCACGGTGCGCGCCGGCATCGCCGTGGTGGCCCTGGTAGATCACGAAGGGTCCCTTGCCCGCCTCGCCCAGACGGCCCATGTCGAGCTCGTCGGCGCCCAGCAGGAAGAGCGCCTCGATGGCGCCCTCCTCGCAGCCGGCGAGAATGGCGTCGGTGTCGCGCCCGCCCTCGCCCGGCAGGAAGCCGAGGTCCAGGCCGCCGACCCGCGCCGCCGCGGTGTGCAGCACGTTGAAGCCGTTCCAGGTATCTGAAACCATGCCGCTGCTCTCGGCGATCTTGCGCGCGGCGGCCAGCACCGCGGCGCCGTCGGCGCGCGCCAGCGCCCCCATGCCGAGAATGATCATCGGCCGCTCGGCCTTCCGCAGCACCTCGGCGAAGGCGCTTTTGCCCTCGGCGATCTCCGCCAGGCTCTCGGCCCCGGCGCCCAGGTAGTCGTAGCCGTAGGTCAAGTCGACCTGCTGGCCGATGAGGCCGATCTTCACGCCGCCCTGAAGGAAGCGCTTGCGCAGGCGGGCGTTGACCATCGCCGCTTCCCAACGCGGGTTGGCGCCGACGATAAGGATCGCATCGGCGGACTCGATGCCGGCGATGGAGCTGTTGAAGATGTAGCCGGCGCGGCAGGAGGCGTCGATCTTGGCCCCGTCCTGGCGGCAGTCCAGGTTGGGAGAACCCAGCCCGGCCATGAGGTCCTTCAGCGCCAGCATGGACTCGGCGTCGCAGAGGTCGCCGGCGATGGCGGCGATCTTGTCGCCGGAAAGGCCGCTCAGGCGCTTGGCGATGGCCTTGAAGGCGACATTCCAGGAAACGGCCTCCAGGCGGCCCGACTGGTTGCGCAGATAGGGCCGGTCGAGGCGCTGGCGCGACAGCCCGTCACAGGCGTGGCGGGTCTTGTCGTTGATCCATTCCTCGTTGATGTCCTCGTGCAGGCGGGGCAACACGCGCATCACTTCGCGCCCACGGGTGTCGACGCGGATGTTGGACCCCACCGCGTCCAGCACGTCGATCGAGTCCGTCTTGCGCAGTTCCCAGGGCCGGGCCACGAAGGCGTAAGGCTTCGATGTCAGCGCGCCCACCGGGCAGACGTCGACGAGATTGCCCGAGAGCTCGGAATCGATGGCCTGTTCCAGGGTGGTGATCTCGGCGTGCTCGCCGCGGTTCACCAAACCGATTTCCTCGACGCCGGCGATCTCGGTGGCGAAACGCACGCAGCGGGTGCATTGGATGCAGCGGGTCATGATCGTCTTGATCAGCGGGCCCATGTACTTCTCGGAGACCGCGCGCTTGTTCTCGTCATAGCGGCTGCGGTCGAAACCGTAGGCCATGGCCTGGTCCTGCAGGTCGCACTCGCCGCCCTGGTCGCAGATCGGGCAGTCGAGCGGATGGTTGATCAGCAGGAACTCCATGACGCCGTTACGCGCCTTCTTCACCTTGTCGGTGTCGGTCTTGATGACCATCCCCTCGCCCACCGGCATGGCGCAGGAAGCGATCGGCTTGGGCGCGCGTTCCATCTCCACCAGGCACATGCGGCAATTGCCGGCCACCGAGAGGCGGTCGTGATAGCAGAAACGCGGGATTTCGACCCCGGCGAGTTCGCAGGCCTGCAGGACGGACAGGCCGTCCGCGACTTCGATCTCCTTGCCGTCGATCGTCAGCTTCGGCATCGCTTGTTCCCCTACTCCGCTGCCGCCATGGACTGCTTACGCTCCTTGATGCGGCGTTCCACTTCCGGGCGGAAGTGGCGCAGCAGGCCCTGGATCGGCCAGGCCGCGGCATCGCCGAGCGCGCAGATGGTGTGCCCTTCGACCTGATAGGTCACATCCAGCAGCGTATCGATTTCTTCCAACTCCGCCTCGCCGCGCACCAGGCGGGTCATCACCCGGTACATCCAGCCCGTGCCTTCGCGGCAGGGCGTGCACTGGCCGCAGCTCTCGTGCATGTAGAAGTGCGACAGCCGGGCGATGGCCTCGACGATGTCCGTCGACTTGTCCATGACGATGACCGCCGCGGTGCCGAGGCCCGACTGGGCCTCGCGCAGCGAATCGAAGTCCATGAGGATGTTCGAGCAGGTCGAGGCCGGCAGACAGGGCACCGAGGAGCCGCCCGGGATCACCGCCAGCAGGTTGTCCCAGCCGCCGATGACGCCGCCGGCGTGTTTTTCGATGAGCTCCTTCAAGGGGATGCTCATCTCTTCTTCCACGTTCAGCGGCTTGTTCACGTGGCCCGAGATCGAGAAGATCTTGGTGCCGGTGTTGTTGGGCCGGCCGAAGCCGCTCCACCAGGAAACGCCGCGGCGCAGAATCTCCGGCGTGACGGCGATGGTCTCGACATTGTTGATGGTGGTCGGGCAGCCGTAGAGGCCGCAGGCCGCCGGAAAAGGCGGCTTCAGGCGCGGCTGGCCCTTCTTGCCTTCCAGGCTTTCCAGCAGCGCGGTTTCCTCGCCGCAGATGTAGGCGCCGGCGCCGCGGTGCAGATAGATGTCGTAGTCGTAGCCGCTGCCGCAGGCGTTCTTGCCGATCAGCCCCGCGTCATAAGCCTCGTCGATGGCCTTCTGGATCTGCGAGCTCTCGTGATAGTACTCGCCGCGGATGTAGATGTAGCAGGCCGAAGCGCCCATGGCGAAGCCGGCCACCAGGCAGCCTTCCAGCAGACGGTGCGGGTCGTTGCGCAGGATCTCGCGGTCCTTGCAGGACCCCGGCTCGGACTCGTCGGCGTTGACCACCAGATAGGCCGGGCGGTCGCCGCGGTCCTTGGGCATGAAAGACCACTTCAGGCCGGTCGGGAAGCCGGCGCCGCCGCGCCCGCGCAGGCCCGATTCCTTGATCTGCTCGACGATGTTGTCGCGGCCCAGCTCCAGCAGGGCCTTGGTGTTGTCCCAGACCCCGCGGCGCTTGGCCCCGGCCAGGGCCCAGTCGTCCTGGCCGTAGAGATTGGTGAAGATGCGGTCCTTGTCCTGCAGCATCTAATCGCCCTCCCCCGGCTCGACGACTTTCAGCAGCGTCTGCGGACCGCCTTCCGGTGCCGAGGACAGCCGCCCGGTCTGCGAGCCGACCGTGACCTCCTCGCCGGCACGCAGCTCGTCGATGATCTCTTCCATGCGCTCGGGCGTGAGGTCTTCGTAGTAGTGATCGTTGATCTGCACCATGGGCGCGTTGGCGCAGGCGCCCAGGCACTCTACCTCGACAACGCTGAACATGCCGTCCCCGGTGACCTCGCCGATACCGACACCCAGCTTCTTCTTGCAGGCGTTGGTGAGGCCGTCGGAGCCGCGCAGCCAACAGGGCGTGGTGCGACAGACCTGGATGAAATGCTTCCCGACCGGCTTCAGGTTGAACATCGTATAGAAGGACGCGACCTCGTAGACGCGGATCGGCGCCACTTCCAGGTAGCCGGCGACGAACTCGATGGCCTCGCGAGACAGCCAACCGCCGTTCTGGCGCTGCGCCAGGTCGAGCAGCGCGATGGTGGCGCTGGCCCGGCGATCTTCCGGGTAGCGCGCGCAGATGGTTTCGGCCCGCGCCGCGTTCTCCGGGGAGAAGCTGAAGCCTTCGCTCTGGGGTTCGGGATAACTGCTGATCTTCATCGGTCGACTTCCCCGAAGACGATATCCATGGAACCGAGGATGGCGACGCTGTCGGCCAGCATATGGCCGCGGCACATATAGTCCATCGCCGCCAGGTGAACGAAGCCCGGCGCCCGGATCTTGCAGCGGTAGGGGCGGTTGCCGCCGTCGGCCACCAGATAGACCGCGAATTCGCCCTTGGGCGCCTCGACCGCGGCGTAGGTGTCGCCCGGCGGCACGTGGTAGCCCTCGGTATAGAGTTTGAAGTGGTGGATCAGCGCTTCCATGGAGCGTTTCATGTCGCCGCGCTTGGGCGGCGTGATCTTGTGGTCGGCGACCTGCACGGGACCGCCCGGCATCTTCTCGATGCACTGCTCCATGATGCGCAGGCTCTGGCGCATTTCCTCGATGCGCACCAGATAGCGGTCGAAGCAGTCGCCGTTCTTGCCGACGGGAATGTCGAATTCCAGCTCTTCGTAGCAGTCGTATGGCTGCGACTTGCGCAGATCCCAAGGCACGCCGGAGCCGCGCAGCATGGGGCCGGAGAAGCCCCAGTCGTTGGCTTCTTCCTTGCTGATCACGCCGATATCGACGGTGCGCTGGCGGAAGATGCGGTTCTCGGTCAGCAGGCCTTCCATGTCGTCGATGACCTTGGGGAAGGTTCCGCAGAAGGTCTTGATATCGTCCAGCAGCCCGGCCGGCAGGTCCTGGTGCACACCGCCGGGGCGGAAATAGGCGGCGTGAAGCCGCGCGCCGCAGGCCCGCTCGTAGAACTCCATGAGCTTCTCGCGCTCCTCGAAGCCCCAGAGGATCGGCGTCATGGCGCCGACGTCGATGGCGAAGGTGGTGATGTTCAGTAGGTGATTGAGGATGCGCCCGATCTCGCAGTAGAGCACGCGGATGTACTGGCCGCGCTTGGGCACCTCGATGCCGAGCAGGCGCTCCACGGCCAGGGCGAAGGCATGCTCCTGGTTCATCGGCGCCACGTAGTCCAGGCGGTCGAAATAAGGCACCGCCTGCAGGTACGTCTTGTACTCGATGAGCTTCTCGGTGCCCCGGTGCAACAGACCGATGTGCGGGTCGGCACGCTCGATCACCTCGCCGTCCATTTCCAGCACCAGGCGCAGCACGCCGTGGGCGGCCGGATGCTGCGGACCGAAGTTTAGGGTCAGCGGCTTGATCTGTACCTCGGGCATCAGGCGCCACTCCCCTCGCTCTTGGTCTCGCTCGGCGCCGGCTCGGCCTTCTCGTCGCCCGGCAGCCGCAGCATACCCTCCCAGGGGCTCATGAAATCGAAGCGGCGGAATTCCTGGGGCAGCTTCACCGGCTCGTAGACCACCCGCTTCTGCTCTTCGTCATAGCGCACTTCCTTGAAACCGGTCAGCGGGAAGTCCTTGCGCAGCGGATGTCCCTCGAAACCGTAGTCGGTAAGAATGCGCCGCAGGTCGGGATGGCCGGAGAAGAAGACGCCGAACATGTCCCAGACTTCGCGCTCCAGCCAGATGGCCGAGGAGAAGACGCCGCACACCGAGGTCACTGCCGTGCGCTCGTCAGTCGACAACTTCACGCGGATGCGCTGGTTCAGCTTCAGCGACAACAGGTTGTAGACGACCTCGAAACGCTCGGCCTGGTCCGGGCGGTCCACCGCCGTCACGTCGACCAGTTGCTTGAACTGACAGTTCTGGTCGTCGCGCAGGAAGGTCAGTACTTTGACGACCGCGTCCCGTTTGATGTGCAGGTTCAGTTGGTCATAGGCGATGTCGACTGCCAGCAGATCGTCACCGATCGCTGCGTCGAGAAAGTCGCCAAGGTCTCGCAGCGCTTCGTTCATCGAACTTCCGATTATTCCCGTGCCACAGACAGCAAGCGATCAACGAGCAAGGGCCGCGCTCCGCTTGATCTTCTTTTGAAGTTGGATCACGCCGTAGAGCAGCGCCTCCGCCGTCGGCGGGCAGCCGGGAACGTAGATGTCCACCGGCACCACGCGGTCGCAACCGCGCACGACGGAATAGGAGTAGTGATAGTAGCCGCCGCCGTTGGCGCAGGATCCCATCGAGATGACCCAGCGCGGCTCCGGCATCTGGTCGTAAACCTTGCGCAGGGCCGGCGCCATCTTGTTGGTCAGCGTGCCGGCGACGATCATCACGTCGGACTGGCGCGGGCTGGGGCGGAAGACCATGCCGAAACGGTCGAGGTCGTAACGGCTGCAGGCTGTGTGCATCATCTCGACGGCACAGCAGGCCAGACCGAAGGTCATCGGCCACAGCGAGCCGGACTGGGCCCAGGCGGCGAGCTTGTCCATCTGAGCGACCACGAAGCCCTTGTCGGAAATCTCCGTGGCCACTTGGCTCAACACCGCATCCTGCCGTTCGCCCGGGGGCAACGGCGCGCCGGCCTTCTGCAGCGTGTCTACTCCCATTCGAGAGCCCCCTTCTTCCATTCGTAGACGAAACCGACGGTCAGAATTCCGAGGAAGATCACCATCGACCAGAAGCCGAAGACGCCGATATCGCCCAGGGCCACGGCCCAGGGGAAGAGGAAGGCGACTTCCAGGTCGAAGATGATGAAAAGGATGGCGACCAGATAGAAGCGGACGTCAAAGCGGCTGCGCGCGTCGTCGAAGGCCTCGAAGCCGCACTCGTAGGCCGAGACCTTCTCCGAGTCGGGCCGTTGGCGCGCGACGATATAGGATGCGGCCACGATGACCACCGAGAGTCCGACCGCAATGCCGAGGAAGATCAGGATCGGCAAATATTCCGCCAACAAGGCATCCATGCGTCACTCTCCTAACCCGCCGTTCTTGGCGTGTCGTTTTGCCGGGCCTGGACAACTGTCCAGAAACGTTAATCCGGCGTGCGTTTACTGCCGCAAGGGATGCGTCATTGCAAGGTCAATCATCGCAGGCAACCCAACGGCTTCGCGTCGGGTCCGAATATAGATCGGAAGGAATTGCCGGAAAAGCGCCAATCCCTTGAAATGATTGCTGCCAGGGGAAGAATCGGCCCCTTCCGGCGCCGGGCTGACGCGGCGGTAGAGCGCCGGTCTGCGGGATGAACCGGCGAGCGCCTGCCCGGCCCCCGCACCCGCCGCGCCGCGGCGTCATGGCCGGCATGACGCAGCGATCCCCCCGGCGCTGCCGGAGGGCTTGAATTCAGCCAAGTCTTCAAGAGGGGAAATGGCGGGAGTGACGGGACTTGAACCCGCGGCCTCCGGCGTGACAGGCCGGCGCTCTAACCAACTGAGCTACACCCCCGTGTCCGGGAGGCGGTGATGTACTCCACCGCCCCCAGGGTGTCAAGCGGTGCCGAGGACTTCGGGACCGCTTTTTTCGTCTTCGGCCCTCCCCTGGCCTGGCACAGGAGCCCGCGCTTTCCGCCGGCCGGGCGCGCCGGGGCCGAAAACGCCGCGAGAGGCGGCACGCGGCCACTATTCCACGGAAATCTTAAAGCCGGGGAAAGAGCGCCGTGCCGGGACCGATGCCGCTGGGCTCCGCGGCGGCGTCCGAGAGGCTTGAAGAGGGCGAGTCGGCGTCGGGGCGGTCTCCCGCTGCCTCTGCTCTCACGAGGCTCTGCGGCGCCCTGAGGCGGGCCCCGCTTCCGTCACCGCCGCCAGGCAGAGCCCGGAGCCGGCCGGAGAAAAATCAAACAAGGAAATGGTGGGCGGTGACGGGATCGAACCGCCGACACTCGCGGTGTAAACGCGATGCTCTGCCAGCTGAGCTAACCGCCCGGTAAAAGCTATCTACACCAAAACACGGTCTTCTGAAAATAGGACCGGCCGCCTCCGAATCAACGGGGCGGCCGGGTCTGAGAAGCAGAAGGCTTCGGGCGTCAGTTGACGGCGTCTTTGAGACCTTTGCCCGCCTTGAACTTCGGTTGATTGGACGCGGGGATCTGAATCCGCTCACCCGTGCGGGGATTGCGGCCTTCGGAAGCAGCACGCCGGGTGACATTGAAAGTACCGAAGCCAACGAGGCGCACTTCGGTCCCCGCCTTCAGGGAATCGGTGATCGCGTCGAACACGCCATCAACGGCCTTCGTAGCATCGGCCTTCGACAGACCGGTCTTGTCAGCGACAACTGCTACCAGATCATTTTTATTCACGTTAAACCCCCCTCCTAACAGTAGGGAATAGGATGTGCAGAGAGATAAAGGAACCGCTCCGAGGAGGTGCGAATTGTAGATCGCGCCATTCAGGGGCGTCAACGTGAGAAGGGCGGAAAAGCAAGGGTTTTAGCCAATTTCAGGCTAAAGCACCCCTGCATTCCCAAAACGAATCGAAGAATACCCCTTTCCGATTAGTGGGTGAGCACGCCAGACGGCGCATCACCCCCTTGCGGCGCCCGAGTCGCTTGCACGTCCTCGTCCGATTCGTTCCACTCGATCGGAGTCAGTTCGTTGACCAAGGCCCGCTTCAACACTTCGTCGCAATCGGAAACAGGAACGATTTCCATCTTGCGCTTCACGTTGTCCGGAATGTCGGCGAGGTCCTTCTCGTTCTCCTGTGGAATCAGCACCGTCTTGATGCCGGCACGCAGCGCCGCGAGAAGCTTTTCCTTGAGCCCGCCGATGGGCAGCACGCGCCCGCGCAGCGTCACCTCGCCGGTCATCGCCACGTCGCGGCGCACGGGATTCTGGGTCAACACGGAAACGATCGCCGTCACCATGGCGATACCGGCCGAAGGACCGTCCTTCGGCGTCGCGCCTTCAGGGACGTGGACGTGTATGTCACGCCGCTCGAAGAGCGTCGGCTTGATGCCATAGGTTATGGCGCGGCTCTTCACGAAGGACTCCGCTGCCTGGATCGACTCCTTCATGACGTCGCCCAGTTTGCCGGTGGACGTCACCTTGCCCTTGCCCGGCAGCATCACCGCTTCGATGGACAGCATCTCGCCACCGACTTCGGTCCATGCCAACCCGGTGGAAACGCCGACCATGTCCTCCAGTTCCGCCTCGCCGTAGCGGTAGCGGGCAACGCCGGCGTACTTGTCGAGATTGCGGCGGTCCAGCTTCACCGTCTCGGCCTTGCCGATGGCGATTTCCTTCACCGCCTTGCGCACCAGATTGGCGATCTCCCGCTCCAGGTTTCGCACGCCGGCTTCGCGGGTGTAGAGGCGGATCAGGTCGCGCAGCGCCTGCTCGGAGATAGACCACTCGTTCTCCTTCACGCCGTGATCCTTCATCTGCTTGGGGATCAGATAACGCTGAGCGATCTGCACCTTTTCATCCTCGGTATAGCCGGGGATGCGAATCACCTCCATGCGGTCGAGCAAAGGCCCGGGCATGCGCAGCGTGTTGGCCGTGGTCACGAACATCACGTCGGAAAGATCGTAGTCGACTTCCAGATAGTGGTCGTTGAAGTTGCTGTTCTGCTCCGGATCCAGAACCTCGAGCAGCGCCGAGGACGGATCGCCGCGCCAATCGGCGCCCAGCTTGTCGATCTCGTCCAACAGGAACAGCGGGTTCGAAGACTTGGCCTTCTTCATCGACTGAATGACCTTGCCGGGCATCGAGCCGATGTAGGTACGGCGATGGCCGCGCACTTCGGCCTCGTCACGCACGCCGCCCAGGCTCATGCGCACGAAGTTGCGTCCGGTCGCCTTGGCAATCGACTTTCCGAGCGAGGTCTTGCCGACGCCCGGAGGGCCGACGAGGCAGAGGATCGGGCCCTTGACCTTCTTCATGCGCTGCTGCACGGCGAGATATTCGAGAATGCGCTCCTTGACCTTCTCCAGGCCATAGTGATCCGCATCCAGGATCTCCTGCGCATGCTTGATGTCGCGCTTGACCTTGGTGCGTTTCTTCCAGGGGATCGAGAGGATCCAGTCGAGGTAGTTGCGCACCACGGTGGCCTCGGCCGACATCGGGCTCATGGAGCGCAGCTTCTTCAGTTCCGCCAGGGCCTTCTCGCTGGCTTCCTTGGTCAGCTTGGTCGACTTGATGCGCTCTTCCAGCTCAGCCAGTTCGTCGCGACCGTCCTCGCCCTCGCCCAGTTCCTTCTGAATCGCCTTGAGCTGCTCGTTCAGATAATACTCGCGCTGGGTCTTCTCCATCTGCCGCTTCACGCGGTTGCGGATGCGCTTTTCGACTTGCAGCACGCCGATCTCGCCTTCCATGAAGGCATAGACCTTTTCCAGGCGGTCACTGACGGTTCCGCTTTCCAGCAGTTCCTGTTTCTCGGGAATCTTCAGCGCCAGGTGCGAGGCGACGGTGTCGGCCAGCTTGGAGAAGTCGTCGATCTGGTTGATCGAGACCAGTACCTCCGGCGGGATCTTCTTGTTCAGCTTGATGTACTGTTCGAACTGCGAGACCACGGTGCGCGCCAGCGCGTCGAGTTCCCGGTCGTCTCCGGCATCGTCCTCGATCGGCTCGGCGTAGGCCTGGAAAAATTCTTCGGTGTCGGCGTACTTGCTGATGCGCGCGCGCTGGCCGCCCTCGACCAGAACCTTCACGGTCCCGTCGGGCAGCTTCAAGAGCTGCAGCACCGTGCCAATGGTCCCGACGGAGTAGATGTCAGCCGGCGTCGGATCGTCCTGAGACGCGTTCTTCTGGGTGACCAGGAGAATCTGCTTGTCGTCCTTCATAACGTCTTCGAGCGCGCGCACCGACTTATCGCGACCGACGAAAAGCGGCACGATCATGTGCGGGAAGACCACGATGTCGCGCAGGGGCAGCACCGGGAAGAGGTTACCGCGAGCAAGTTCCAGCATATTACCTCGTGAGAAACAGAGGGGCGTTTATCGTAAGCAGGCGAGAAACATCGCACGCCCGTAGACAGGACGCCCGAGAATAGCGGGTTCGTATTTAAAAATTGTAGATTCTCGCCCAGACTTCAAGGCCACCTGGATAACCTGCAATCTATGATTGCAGAACAACCGCTTAAGCGCTCGTTCCCAGGTCTTCGCGACGATCGGTATAGATGTAAAGGGGTTTGGCGCGCCCATCGACGACCTCGCGGTTGATGACGATCTCCTCGACATTCTCCAAACCAGGCAGGTCATACATGGGGTCCAGCAGGATGCTCTCCATGATGGAACGCAGCCCGCGGGCCCCCGTTTTACGCGCAATGGCCTTGCCCGCAATCGCGCGCAAGGCGTCTTCCGTGAACTCCAGGCGGACGTCTTCCATCTCGAAGAGACGCTCGTATTGCTTCACCAGAGCGTTCTTCGGCTGGGTCAGGATCTCAATGAGGGCACCCTCGTCCAGATCCTCCAGGGTCGCGACCACCGGCAGGCGGCCGACGAACTCGGGAATCAGGCCGAACTTCAGCAGATCCTCCGGCTCCACGTCCTTCAGCACCTCGCCGGTCTGGCGGTCGTCCGGGCCGCGCACGTCGGCGCCGAAGCCGATAGAGGTGCCCTTGCCGCGGCCCGCGATCAGCTTGTCGAGGCCGGCGAAAGCACCGCCGCAGATGAAGAGGATGTTCGTGGTATCGACCTGCAGGAACTCCTGCTGCGGGTGCTTGCGGCCGCCCTGCGGCGGGACCGAGGCCACCGTGCCCTCCATGATCTTCAGCAGGGCCTGCTGCACGCCCTCGCCCGAGACGTCACGGGTGATCGAGGGATTGTCCGACTTGCGGCTGATCTTGTCGACCTCGTCGATGTAGACGATACCGCGCTGCGCGCGCTCGACGTTATAGTCGGCGGACTGCAGCAGCTTCAGGATGATGTTCTCCACGTCCTCGCCGACATAGCCTGCCTCGGTCAGCGTGGTGGCATCGGCCATGGTGAAGGGAACGTCCAGAATGCGCGCCAGCGTCTGGGCCAGCAGCGTCTTGCCGCAGCCCGTCGGGCCGACCAGCAGGATATTCGACTTCGCCAACTCGACGTCGGCCGATTTGGCGCCGTGCGCCAGGCGTTTATAGTGGTTGTGGACGGCCACGGAGAGCACCCGCTTGGCATGCCCCTGGCCGATCACGTAGTCGTCGAGGACGGTACAGATGTCCTGCGGCGTCGGGACGCCGTCGCGCGACTTCACAAGAGTGGTCTTGTGCTCTTCCCGGATGATGTCCATGCACAGTTCGACGCATTCATCGCAGATGAACACCGTCGGACCGGCGATGAGCTTGCGCACCTCGTGCTGGCTCTTGCCGCAGAAGGAGCAGTAGAGAGTGTTCTTGGAGTCGCTGCCGCTGGACTTTGTCATACCGCTACAACTAGGCGTTTGTTTGTCATTACGCCATGTTAGTCAAACGCCCCGCCCCCACACAATGACAAAAACCGCAGGATTTGAGCTATACGGGAGGGCCTGGCTCCGAGCCTTGGCTAACAGGACAATTTGAGCCTAATTCGAAGGGCTCAACAATTTATTAACGAAAGGGGGAACCCGCCCTTTTCCGGGAAACAAGTAGTTAGCGAACATGCTTTCCGCCGCTGCCCCGGAGCCAGCCCGCCAAGGGCGCGGCTCCGCACTTTTTTCCGTCCATCCGGACCGGACACGGCGGCGGGAAACAGCCCGCCGGGGTCAGCTCTTGTCGCCGCTGCCCCCTGGCGTCGGCGATTCGCCGGCCGGGCGCTGGCTGACCACCTCGTCGATCAGGCCGAAACTCTTAGCCTTTTCGGAATCCATGAAGTTGTCGCGCTCCATGGCGTTCTCGATGGTCGCCAGGTCCTGGCCGGTATGGTGGACGTAGAGCTCGTTCAGCCGATGACGGGTCCGCAGGATCTCCTCGGCGTGGATCTGGATATCCGTCACCTGACCCTGGAAACCGCCCGAGGGCTGGTGAATCATGATCTTGGAGTTGGGCAGCGCGAAGCGCTTGCCCTTGGCGCCGGCCATGAGCAGCAGCGAGCCGGCCGAGGCCGCCTGCCCGATGCAGACGGTCTGCACCTCCGGGCGGATGTACTGCATGGTGTCGTACATCGCCAGCCCGGCGCTGACCACGCCGCCGGGCGAGTTGATGTAGAAGAAGATGTCCTGGGTCGGGTTTTCCGACTCGAGATAGAGCAACTGGGCGCAGATCAGACTGGCCACGGCATCGTGCACCGGGCCGGTCAGGAAGATGATGCGCTCCTTCAGCAGGCGCGAATAGATATCGTAGGCCCGCTCGCCCCGGCTGGTCTGCTCCACGACCATGGGGACCAGGGTATTCATGACCAACTCATGGTGATCGCGGCTGAACAGATCGCTCATGGACATTCCTTGATTCTGTTGGTTCCCGCCCGCCGCAGCGGACCTCGGGGCCCCTCGATAAAGTCAGGAGAGCACATTTAAGGTCTGCCGGCGGCCAGGGAAAGCCCCTCGTGGAGTCGCCTCCGCGAAAAACCCTCCCGCCGCCTCGCCCAAGGCCCTATCGGCCCCGGCCGGCCCCTCAGGCGCCGTCCTCACCCGCCTCGTCGCCCTCGGCCTTCTTGGCCTTGGATTTAGAGGCCGCTTTCTTGGCGGGCTTCTTCTTCGCCGCCTTCTTCGGCTTCTCGGAGGCTTCGGCCGCCGCCTTTTCCTCTTCCTCGCGGAGCTGGTCCGGCGTCACCTCGCGCTCGTTGACCTTGGCCAGATCGATGATGAAGTCGATCACCTTGTCCTCGAACAGCGGCGCGCGCAGTTGGGCCAGAGCCTCCGGGTTGTTGCGGTAGAACTCCAGAACCTGCTGCTCCTGCCCGGGATGGCGCTGAGCCTCCTGGAACAGTGCGCGGTTGACCTCGTCCTGGGCCACTTCGATCTGGTTCAGACGGCCGACCTCGGAAAGCAGAAGGCCCAGGCGCACGCGACGCTCGGCGATGTCGCGGTATTCCGCCTTCATTTCCTCGTCGTCCTTGCCCTCGTCGTCCGGGTCGACGCGGCCGTGCTCCCGGTCGTGCTCGACCTGGCGCCAGATGGCGTCGAATTCCAGATCGACCATGCTTTCGGGCACCGCGAAATCGTGGTTCTCGGCGAGCTGGTCGAGGATTTCGCGCTTCATACGCATGCGCGACAGCCCGTCGTAATCCTGGGCCAGGCGCTCCTTCACCTTTTCCTTGAGATCGTCCAGGCTCTCGGCGCCCATCGACGTCGCCAGCTCGTCGTTCAGCTCGGCCGGCACCGACTCGCGGATCTCCTTGACGGTGCACTCGAAGACCGCCGGCTGACCGGAGAGCTTCTCGTTGCCGTAGCCTTCCGGGAAGGTCACGTTCACGGTGCGCTCTTCGCCCACCGCGGCGCCGATCAGCTGGTCCTCGAAGCCGGCGATGAAGGTGTTCGAGCCGAGTTCCAAATGGTGATCCTCGCCGGCCATTCCCGGCAGCGCCTCGCCGTGCACGGTGCCCTTGAAGTCGATCACCACCACGTCGCCGGACTGCGACGGACGCGCCGTCTCCAGCGGCTTGGACTCCTTACGGCTGGCGGCCAGGCGGTCCAGAGCGGAGGTCACCTCCTCTTCCGGCACCACGATCTTCACCCGCTCCAGCTCGATCTTGGAGAAGTCCATCGGTTCGAACTCCGGCAGCAACTCGACCGCCATGGAGTATTCCAGATCCTTGCCGTCCTCGAAGGAATCGATCTCGATCTTCGGCTGCACGGCCGGGCGCAGGCCGCGCTCGTTGATGGCCTGGGCCGAGGAGTCGGTCACCGCGCGCTCCAGCACCTCGCCCATCACCGAGGGCCCGTAGCGCTGCTTCAGCAGCTTGATCGGCGCCTTGCCCGGGCGGAACCCGGGAACCTTCACCCGCGCGCTGATTTCACGAAGCCGGTTTTCGACTTTCTCATTAATTTCTTTGGCTTCAATGACGACCTTAAAGTCGCGCTTCAAGCCTTCGCTGTTAACTTCCGTGACCTGCATGTTCGGCTAGGCCTTCCTCAGCCTCGTCTTGAATGATGATTCGCGGGGAAACTCAGCCGCCTGGGGACCGCCCGGGCCGGCAAACTCTATAGTGAGAGAAACCCTCAACTTCCGCTTGGCGCTGGTGCGGGCGGAGGGACTCGAACCCCCACGGATTGCTCCACTGGTACCTAAAACCAGCGCGTCTACCAGTTCCGCCACGCCCGCGCTTACCGCGGAGGGCCGATGTATAACATCGCAGCCGGTCGCGCAATAGCAAGCGGCGCGCGAACGCGCCCGGAATTCCGGGGAAAGCCGCAATGTGGATATCGGGAGGGCCGAAACGGCTTAGGAGCTGACCGGCTCGCAGAAGTGATCGAGGAAGGTCTTCATGCCGAGCACCCGCGGGCCGTCCTCGAAGGGCCGGTGACCCGGCTGGTCGATGCGTAGGTCGTAGCGCACATGGGTCATGCCCAGGATCTCGCAGAGGCCGATGACCGTGGCGGTCTCCTGGCGGCCGCTGCCGTCATCATGGCGGAAGACGCGCCCGGCCTTCACCTGGTCGGGGTTGGCGCCGCGACGGGAAAAGAGGCTGCGGCGGTCGCCGCTGCCGCCCAGGGCACCGGAGAGATTCTGCCAGAAACTGCTGGAGCGGGGTGAGGCCTGCGCCGCCGTCTGGCTCTTGCTTTGCCGCGTCGTAATCATGATGTGGCGGACTTTAGAGGCAAATCTTTGAGATAGGATTAATGTCTGGAAACTGTTGCGGACCTTCCGCGCCGGGCCTCGGTTTTCGCCTGGGCGGACAAGAGGATGCGCAGCCGCAAGGCGGCGTCACGCCTCTTGCGTCAGGCGTCCTGTTTCTCGGGCGTGATGGCGTCGCGGAACCGCTCGGCGAAGGTCTGCAGGCCAAGGGTGCGGCGCTCTTCGTACTTCGCCAGGCGGGCGCGCTCTACGGAGACGTCATAGGTCACGTGAGGAATGCCCAGGGCATCCGGGCCGACATCGACCACCTTGGCGATCTCGACGATGTTGCCTTCGTGGGCCAGTTTGTAGACGGAGCCGACCTTGACGGCCTCCGCCTTCAACGGTTGCTTGAACCAGTGGTCTGCGAGCATGATCTCAATACCTTTTCAATCAAGGCCGGCCCCCGACCGAACACTCCTTTCAGCACGAGGTTGCATATTACACGCGCAGACGTGAAACTTTCGTTAACGAATACCGTGGAACTATCTAAAACTATTGAATAAATTCCGTTCCTGGTCCGCGCCGCAAACAGCGAGCCAAAGCCCGCGCAAAACCTCAGGTAGGGCGGCCGGCAGATCCTCGGCAACGAGCCCGGGGCCGCGCTCCGCGGCGGCCCGCCCATGGATCCAGACCGCCGCCGACGCCGCCTCGAAGGCGGCCATGCCTTGGGCCAGCAGCCCCCCGATCATGCCTGCCAGGACGTCGCCGGTCCCGCCCGTCGCCAGCCAGGGCGGCGCCACCGCGGTGATCGCGGTGCGCCCGTCCGGTGCCGCGACGACGCAGTCGGGGCCCTTGAGCACGACCACGGCGCCGCTGCGGGCGGCCCCGGCCCTGGCGCGTTCCAGCCGGTTCCCCGAAAGGTCCGGAAAGAGCCGCCGGAACTCGCCGTCGTGGGGAGTCAGCACCGTCGCACCGGCTGCATTCGTTCGAATTCCCCACCACAGCGCCGCCGGATCGTCCTGAAAGACGCTGAGGGCGTCGGCATCCAGCACCACCTGCTTGCCCGCCGCCCCCTTTCCTGCTTCCAGGGCGGCCTCGGCGCGGGCCCGTGTCTGCGGCGTCACGCCGTTGCCCGGCCCGACCAGCACCGCATTGCGGCGCGGGTCCTCCAGCGCCGCGGCAAAATCGGCGGGATCCGGCGCCGCCAGGGTGATGACGCCGGGATTGGAAATGGCGTAGATCGGCAGGCTGGCGGCATCGCAGGCCACGGAAACCAGTCCGGCCCCGATCCTGAGGCCGGCCCGGCAGGCGAGTTGGGCCGCTCCGGTCATGGTGGCCCCGCCGGCGACCAGCAGGTGCCCGGCGTCGTACTTGTGGGATTGGGTGCTCCGCCAGGGATAGCCGCTCAGCCACAGCGCCGGCGCGTTCTCGAAGCTTTGCGGGGCGATCTCCGCCAGGACAGCAGCGGGAATGCCGATATCCGCCAGGATGACATCGCCGCAGAATTCTCTTTCAGGAACAAGTAGATGAGCGGGTTTCTTCCGAAAGAAGGTGACAGTCTTGCTCGCCCGGAAGGCAAGGCCCTCCAGGGGGTCTGCGCCATCCCCCGGCAGGCCGCTCGGCACATCCACGGCAATGACCGGAAGGCCGAGGTCCGCGACCTTGCGGGCCAGCTCGGCCGCCGCGCCGTCCAGGGCGCGGGTCAGTCCGGCGCCGAAGAGGGCGTCGACCACGACCTCGCCGGACCTCGGCTCCACCCTGTCCAGGGGTTCCACCGGGCCGCTCCAGGCCGCCGCCGCGCCGGCGGCGTCGCCCTTCAGCTTGTCGACGCCGCCCATCAGGGCCAGGCGCACCGGCCAGCCCGCGGCCTGGAGGTGGCGCGCCGCCACGAAACCGTCGCCGCCGTTGTTGCCGGGGCCGCAGAGCACTAGGACCGGGGCGATGCCGCGCCGGGCCATGACCGCCCCCGCGACCGCCGCACCGGCGGCCTCCATCAGCACGGCACCGGGCGTCCCGCCGGCGATGGCCAGGCCGTCGGCGCGGTACATCTGCTCGGTGGTGAGGAGGGCCACTTCGAGAGGCTGCATTCCTAAATCTACCTGCCGCGCGGTGTCATGGGGCGGCTAGTCCCGGCCAGCCGCTTCGTTCAGGGCCGCCACGCTGGCGAGGGCTCCTTCGCGCAGCATCGCCAGGTCGACATCCGCCATGACCAGGTCGTAGCCCGCCTCATAGAGGGCTTTCGATGTCCGTCCCGGCGTGGGAATGCCGCCCAGCAGGCAGCCGGCGGCCTTGGCCGCCTGCTCCACGCGGCTGATGGCGGCGCGTACATCCGGATGGTCGGGCTCGCCCAGGTGTCCCAGGCTTCCCGAAAGATCGAAGGGGCCGATGAAGATCATATCCAGGCCTTCGACCCCGGCGATCTCCGCGACAGCCTCCACCGCCGCACCGGTCTCCACCTGACAGATCACCAGCAGGCTGCCGGCGATGTCCCGCACGTAGCCCTGCCAGTCGTCGCCGTAGCGTGCGGCACGTACGATCGGCGCGGCCATGCCCCGGGTTCCGCGCGGCGGATAGTGACATGCGGATACGGCCGCCTCGGCCTCGGCCTTGGAGTTCACCGCCGGCACCATGACGCCTTGGGCCCCGGCATCCAGCACCCGCTTGATCCAGGCGGCATCGTTGGCCGGCACCCGGACCAGAGGCGTACAGCCGCTGCCTTTCAACGCACGCATGACCGCCAGGGCGTCGCTCAGGTCCGCCGATCCATGCTCGAGGTCGATCATGGTGCAGTCGTAGCCGGCCGCAGCCATGATTTCCGTCGCCGTCGGGTTGAACAACTCCGTCCAGTAGCCGAAGGCCGGCGTTCCGTCGCGCATCCTTGTCTTCAGAGATTGGCTCACCCTGCCCCCTTACTTCCTCAAAACACTGATATTCCTTAGCGCTGCGGCCGGTCGACGCGGCCCGACTCGCGAGCGCGCCAGCTTAGCGCCAACCGAACCGCCGGCGATAGAGGTCCCGCGCCGCTGCGGGCGCCAAGTGCCGCGGGCGCCAAGTACTGACAAGGATTCTTCCGAAGAAGCGGGACTTTTAGTGCCGGCAGCGGGCCTGGCCAATGTTTGCGCCAGGCCGGGCGCAGAGATTGCAATATTGACCCGCCTCGCCCCGTAAGAAACTGAAGCTTCACCTTGACCACAGCCATGTCACAGGCCAACTCGGCGGCGAGACCATTTGTGCACAGCCCGAGAGTTCTTTGCCCATAAAATAAAAACCAAACTCCTGCTGGATAATATTTCTCATTCTTCAAAATATTAATTCTTTGTAAGTAATTTGTTTCACGTGAAACGACCCTCACAACTATGGTTTACGGGATATTAAAACTTTTACTTTATTTGTTCTTTACGACGCTTAACCTTTGCAGAGAGCCCTCCGGTGCCCGCGCGTTTTCCGCCCCGAACGCTCAGCAACCATTTGAATCTTCCTTCTTTCCCGGATTTCCTGCGGTTTTTCCGCCGCCTCGCGACGCCTGCCTGCGCGGCCGCGCTGGCATACTCAGCGATGCCGCTTCCCGCGGCGAGCCTTGCCGACGGTTTCGACCTGGCCTTGCGGGGCAGCGCCGAACCGATCGGGGAGTTGTCGGCCCACCGCGACGTCGGCCCCTTCGCCCTGACGCTGCGCCACAGCGAATACCTAGCCTATCTCAACCGCGACTACCGGGACAGCGACGGCGAGGAAAACCCTCTCGTGCGCCGGAGCGAGATCGGCGCTACCGGCAACCTGGATCTCGGCGCCCGAAGCGCACTGCCCTACGGGCTGGGCTTCGCGCTGGATGAGTGGGAAAACGGCGAGCGTGAACTACGTGTCACCGGGCAAGGAGGCCTTGTCCTTGGCGGCATGCGAGCCGTTCACCGGCTCACCTTGGCCGCCCGCTACGGCGCGGATGGGGGTGCAAGCCCCAACGGCGGCGGCCGTCTCAGCCTGACTGGAGAGGCCTTCGGCGGCCGGCATGATGGCGTCGTCGAATACGATGTGCTGCCGCAGAGGCGGATTACCCGCCTGGGCCTGAACTCCGACTGGCGTTTGGAAGATGGCGGCGTGGTGGTGGCCGGCTTGGACCACCGGCCGCTGGACCGGGTTTCCGAAGCCCGCTTCGGCTTCCGCCGTCCGCTCGGCGCCTTCGAGATGACTTCGAACGTCGCGGCCGACAGCACCGGGGCTTACAGTCTGGGACTGAGTTTCTCGTTGGCCCTGAACGACACGCCGGAAGCGCCGGTCTGGCGCCTCTCGTCGATGCTGTCGGCCCTGCGTACGGCAAGTGGGGCGCCGCCGGACCAAGCCGGCAGCACCTTTCTGGGCGGCGACTGACCCCGGCGCGCCGCCGTCCCTGGCCTAGTTCGGTTCTACGTGATGGAAGGAATGAAAGGTCTCCAGGCGCTTCAGCACCGCGTCGAGGCGGGCCTGGGCCGAAGCCATGTCCTGGGCGATCAAGCCGACTTCCTGGCGCAGCACCTGGACCTCGTCGTCGATGGCCTCGGTCGGGCCCTCTCCGAAACCGGTGAGCAGCCAAGCGGGGCTGACGCCCAAGGCGCCTGCGATCATCGTCAGTTTGTTGGAGCGCGGTTCTGAGCGGTCGTTTTCCCAGCCCTGCCAGGTCGCCGTCTTCACCCCCAGGCGGCGCGCGGCCTGGGCCACGGTCAGACCGGCGGCCTCGCGGGCACGTCCGATGCGCCCGCCGATGGTGTCGGACTCGTCCAGGGCGTGGAGTTGGTTGTGATCCTCGGTGATGGTTGAATCCTCCAGCGGTTTCGCTCGGGGACCGGTGATCCCCTGCCGCGCGCTGCGGCACTCACGGCCATGAACCCGTCATGGACGCACAATAGCGGCGGTGTTGGCTGTGCCCCGACCTTACGGCCAGCGCCCGCTTTGTCAACTTAAGGGGCCGGCGGCCGGATTTCCGCCGCCGCACCGACGAGGAATTTCATGGAAGCGTCATCGCTCCGCCCCTCAGGGCCGATCGGCGTGCTGACGAAACTGTGGGAAGGATTGGGGTGGCTGATGGGATTTGAACCCACGACCTCCTGGACCACAACCAGGCGCTCTAACCAACTGAGCTACAGCCACCATCGGACCTTGCCGCGCTGACGGGCGCGGCGCGTCGGATGGGCGTGTTTAGACCTCCGGCCCGCAGCCGTCAAGAGCGCGCTGATCCTCAAGTTTCCGCAGTGCCGGGCGCCTTCTCAGCCGCCTTGCGGCCCCTGCCCCCTCTGCCATAGTCTGCTGCCGAATTTCCGGTTACAGGAACAAGCCTGGAGGGGCGGATATGGTGAAGACCGCGGCCGCGATCGCGCGGCTGGGCACGGAGAGCGCCTTCGAGGTGCTGGCGCGGGCCAAGCAACTGGAGGCCCAGGGGCGCGACATCATCAACCTGGGAATCGGTCAGCCCGACTTCCAGACCCCCGAGCATGTGGTGGAGGCCGCGGTCAAGGCGCTGCGCGACGGCCACCACGGCTATACCCCGGCCAACGGCATTCCCGAGCTGCGCGAGGCGGTGGCCGAGGACCTGGAACTGCGCCACCGTGTCAGTGTCGATCCGGCCAGTGTCGTCGTCGTGCCAGGCGGCAAGGTCACCATGTTCTTCGCCGTCCTGATGTTCGGCGAGGCCGGCGCCGAGATCCTCTATCCCAATCCAGGTTTCCCGATCTACGAGTCGGTGATCAATTTCTCCGGCGCCAAGGCGGTCCCGATCCCGCTGCGCGAGGACAACGGCTTCGCCTTCTCCGCCGAGGAGGTATTGAGCCTGATCACCCCTCGGACCCGCCTCATCATCCTGAACAGCCCCGCCAACCCGACCGGCGGCGTGACGCCGCGCGAAGAGGTCGACCGGCTGGTGGCGGGCCTGGAGGCCCATCCCGAGGTGGCTATCCTGTCGGACGAGATCTACAGCCAGATGCTCTATGACGGGCGCGAGCACGTCAGCCTGCTGCAGTACCCGCAGATCCGCGACCGCGTGATCATGCTGGACGGCTGGAGCAAGACCTACGCCATGACCGGCTGGCGCCTGGGCTTCGCGGTCTGGCCCAAGGCCCTGGCCGAAGCCGCCACGCGCCTGGCCATCAACTGCCATTCCTGCGTCAACGCGCCGACCCAGTTCGCCGGGATCGCCGCGCTGCGCGGCCCCCAGGACGCGGTGGCCGAGATGATGAGCGCTTTCGACATGCGCCGACGCACCATCCACCGGGTGCTGAACGACATTCCCGGTGTCTCCTGCGTGGAGCCCGCGGGCGCCTTCTACGCCTTTCCCAATGTGTCCGGCACGGGCATTCCCGCCAAGACCCTGGAAGTGGAGTTGCTGGAGCAGGCCGGGGTCGCGACCATTGCCGGCACCTCCTTCGGCCGTTTCGGCGAAGGCTATCTGCGCCTGTCCTACGCCAATTCGCAGGAAAACATCCGGGCGGCTCTGGACCGCATCGCCGGATATCTGGGGAACCGAGAAGCGCGGAGCGCGTGACTAGTTTCTGCCCAAACCGCCTATTTCTTGGGCAGCACAAAGCGGCATTTTAGTGCGGTTTTCACGGACGCCCCGGCAGAACCCCAGGTTTTGCCGGGGTCCGGCCACTTGGCACGGCTCCTGCTAACGCGATAGTGGACGCTGCTTCGCCAGCGAACGGAAGTGCCGACAGGCCAGAGCCAGCCAGCTTGAGAAAATCACACTATAGATAGAGAGAGACACGGGGCCCGTACACGCGATGAAGAAGATCGAAGCGATCATCAAGCCGTTCAAGCTCGATGAGGTAAAGGAAGCGCTGCACGAAGTCGGAATCAAAGGCATCACCGTGACCGAGGCCAAGGGCTTCGGCCGGCAGAAGGGCCATACGGAGTTGTACCGCGGCGCCGAATACGTCGTCGATTTCCTGCCCAAGGTGAAGGTCGAGGTGGTTCTGGAGGACGATCTGGTCGAGCGCGCGGTGGAGGCCATCCAGCAGGCCGCCCACACCGGGCGCATCGGCGACGGCAAGATCTTCGTCAGCGCGATCGAGGAATCCATCCGCATCCGCACGGGGGAGCGCGGCGCCGCCGCTGTCTAAACCGGCACGCCCGCCGGACTGTGCCGGCGGACTTGCGGGCCGGGGACAGCCGGCACCAGTAACGTCAATCACGGTTCTTAGAAAACGGAAAGAGCATCCATGTCTGACGCCAAAACCATCCTTGAGATGATCAAAGAGAAGAACATCTCCTACGTCGATTACCGCTTCACCGACCCGCGCGGTAAGTGGCACCACGTCGCCATGCATGTGAATGCCATCGACGAGGACGCCCTCACCGAAGGCATTATGTTCGACGGTTCGTCGATCGCGGGCTGGAAAGCGATCAATGACTCCGACATGATCCTGTGCCCGGATCTCAGCACCGCGGTGATGGATCCCTTCTCCAACATGTCGCAGCTCATCCTCTTCTGTAACATCGTGGAGCCTTCGACCGGCCAGCTCTATGGCCGCGACCCGCGTTCGACCGCGGTGCGCGCGGTCGAGCACCTGAAGGCGACGGGGATCGGCGATTCTTCCTTCTGGGGACCGGAAGCCGAGTTCTTCGTCTTCGACGACGTGCGCTATGAGGTGTCCCAGCACCGGACCTCCTACTTCCTGGACTCCAACGAGGGCCCCTACAACTCCGGCGCCGAGATGGAGTACGGCAACCTCGGCCACCGCCCGCAGGTCAAGGGCGGTTACTTCCCTGTGCCGCCGGTCGACTCGGCCATGGACCTGCGCGCCGAGATGCTGAAGGTCATGGGCGAGATGGGCCTCGACATCGAAAAGCATCACCACGAGGTGGCGCCGTCCCAGCACGAGTTGGGGACCAAGTTCGCGCCGCTGGTGCAGGCCGCCGACGGCATGCAGATCTACAAGTACGTGGTCCATCAGGTCGCCGATCAATACGGCAAGACGGCCACCTTCATGCCGAAGCCCGTGGCCGGCGACAACGGCTCGGGCATGCACACCCACCAGTCGATCTGGAAGGGCGGCCAGCCGCTTTTTGCCGGTGACGGTTACGCCGGCCTCTCGGAGATGTGCCTCCACTACATCGGCGGCATCATCAAGCATGCCAAGGCGTTGAATGCCTTCACCAACCCCTCGACCAACAGCTACAAGCGCTTGATTCCTGGTTTCGAGGCGCCGGTGCTGCTCGCCTATTCGGCGCGCAACCGTTCAGCTTCCTGCCGCATCCCCTATGGCGAGAGCCCCAAGGCCAAGCGTGTCGAGATCCGTTTCCCGGATCCGGCGGCCAACCCCTACCTGGCCTTCTCGGCGATGCTCATGGCCGGCCTGGACGGCATCAAGAACAAGATCCATCCGGGCGACCCGATGGACAAGGATCTCTACGACCTGCCGCCGGAAGAACTCGCCGGCGTGCCGACGGTCTGCGGCTCCCTGCGCGAAGCCATGGAGGCCCTGGAGGCCGACCACGAGTTTCTGCTGGCCGGCGACGTCTTCACCCGCGACCAGATCGACGGTTACATGGATCTGAAGTGGGAAGAGATCTACGAGTTCGAGCACGCCCCGCATCCGGTCGAGTTCAAGATGTACTATTCCGTCTGATGCGGTCTGATTGACATCGAGGGGCGCAAGGCGCGCCCTGACCGAAAGCAGGCCCCGCCGGTTCAGCGCCGGCGGGGCTTTTTCTTGAGCCGGCGCCCACTGGCGCAGCCGCCCGCCGGAAGAGCAAATTGGTTAAGGAGAAGTAAAGAGGCGGCCGAAATCACAGCAGCGATCTTTGTTCATCACACTTCTGCCGTGAAGCGGTCACTCAATCATCACAAGAAGCGAAAGAGGTATTGAGATAGGATTCTCAGTGCCAGCCACTCCAAAAGCGCGTAACTGGAGCGGAATCGCACCCATAAGCGGAAAATCGCCTGAGAAAGCCAATATTCTTAGTACGTAAAGCGAGAACACTAATTTTTTATTAAAATATTCCGAATATCACGACTTTATAATTTCAATGTCATACAATACCCCCGAATAAATCACGCCCTAAAAACAAGTATCGCGCTACTCCTCTATCAAACGAGTTACTACGTTTGGAGTAGCCTCTTGCTGTCACGACGACACCTGCTCATGGGCCTGTGCGGCGCCGCCGCCGCGGCAACCTTCGCCGCTCCCGTCGAAGCCGCGATGACCGGCTTGCCGGCCCCTCTTCCGAAATCCTCCACCATGTCGGCCGGCAAGCTGATCCCAGCCCCCTCGGCCTGGTTCTCCCTGCTGCGCCGGCACCCGGACCTGGACCCGGCGGCGGCGCGCTTCGGCCCCCTGAAGCTCTCCCTGGGCCGGGCGGCCCAACTCGCCAAGGTCAATAAGGAGATCAACGCGCGCATTCAGTTCCGCGATGATACCGGTCAGGACTTCTGGGAGATCGGCGACCGGGCGGGAGACTGCGAGGACTATGCGATCCGCAAGCTTCAGACCCTGATCCGGCAGCACAGCTTTCCGCGCGGGGCCCTCACCCTGGCCGCCTGCCGGCTGGACCGCGGGCGCGGCCATGCGGTGCTGTTGGTGCACAGTGACCGAGGCGTCTATGTCTTGGACAATCTGACTCATCGGGTGATGCCGTGGCGGGACCTGCCCTACCGCTGGGTCGCGCGGGAGGAACCCGGCTCCCCTTTTCGGCTGTGGCGGTCGCTGGCTGCTTGAAGCGGCCCGCCGGGGAACCTGCCGCGCCCCTCAGCGCAGCCTGACTGTGACGACCGCCCCGCCGTCGCCGTGGACCGAATCGTGGGCGCGGATCACCACTTCATCGACCTCCGGCGGGACGGTCACGCCGCCCAGAGCCCGGGTGAAGGGCTGTTCTTGCTCATGGGGATGCAACAGGACCCGGGTCCCGAGGACGCGTCCGTCCCGGGTCTCCACCTGCCAGCGATCGGCGTAATGCTCCCAACCTTCGTCGCCATGGCGCACCGTGACCCGGAAGCGCCAGGTGCCGTCGCTTTCCTGTACGGCCTCGGCCGCGACCACGTCGGCTTCTCCTGCTTGGACCGGGCTCATGGACAGGAGCATCAGCAGGCCGGCGGCGAGCAAGCGTCTCATGCGGCCCCCTCTTCGGCTGCGGGTGGCACAGGCCCCTCGGGGACGGGTCTGGGCCTGCCGTTGTCGTCGATGGCGACCAGGGTAAAGGTCCCTTGCGTGACCCGGACATGCTCGTTGGGCCCGCTGGCGCTGATGCTGCCGCGCAGCGCCCAGGCCTCGACATGAATGGCCATGGAAGTGCGCCCGACACGGATGACCTCCGTATAGGTGCCCAGCACATCGCCGACGTAAACCGGAAGGTGGAACACCATGGCGTCCACCGCCACCGTCGCGACACGCCCGCGGGCGCGCGCGCCGGCGGCGATGCCGGCGGCGATGTCCATCTGCGACAGGACCCAGCCGCCGAAGATGTCGCCGTTGGGATTGGCGTCGGCGGGCATGGCGAGCGTCCGCGTGGACAAGCCGCCCCTCGGCTTGTTCCCCTGGGGTGGCATTTCATTTTCCGAAGGCATGGACAGGCCGTCCCTCACTTACTAGATATGCGCCAGCCGGGCACCCACGACCTAGATACTGGGGCTCGAGATACGCTACCCTACTCCATCGGCGATTCTCTTGTCCCGATTCGCCATGCGCCGGGGCGCTTTTCCGGCCATCACATTTCTTTCACAGCACAGGCCAAGATGGCGGACCTCTTCCAGACGACCTCAAAGAAACCCTCAGGCAAACAATCAGGCTATTCCGCGAAGGACATCGAGGTTCTGGAGGGGCTGGAACCCGTCCGCCGGCGTCCCGGCATGTATATCGGCGGCAACGACGAGCGCGCCATGCACCACCTGGTGGCGGAAGTGCTCGACAATGCCATGGACGAGGCCGTGGCCGGTCACGCCACCCGCATCGAGTTGGAACTGAAGCCCGGCAACGTGGTGGTAATCAGCGACAACGGCCGCGGCATCCCGGTCGACCCGCACCCCAAGTACAAGCCGAAGTCGGCGCTGGAAGTGATCCTCACCACCCTGCACTCGGGCGCGAAGTTCTCGCAGAAGGCCTACGCCACGTCCGGCGGCCTGCACGGCGTCGGCGTCTCGGTGGTCAACGCCCTCTCCGACGAGATGACCGTAGAGGTCGCGCGCGACCAGAAGCTCTACGTGCAAAGCTACAGCAAGGGCAAGCCGACGACGAAGCTCAGCAAGGGCACGCCGGTCAAGAACCGCCGCGGCACCACCATCCAGTTTCACCCCGACCCTTCGATTTTCGAAAAGGATGCGAATTTCCACCCGGCGCGGCTCTATCGCATGGCGCGTTCCAAGGCCTACCTCTTCCGCGGGGTGGAGATCCGCTGGAGCTGCGATGCGAGCCTCATCGCCAAAGGCGACGACACCCCGGACAAGGACAATATCCACTTTCCCAACGGCCTGGAGGACTTCCTGGCCGCCAGCCTGGACAAGCGCAAGACCCTGACGCCCGAGCCCTTCGTCGGCGAAGCCAAGTTCCCCGACGATCAGGGCCGCGTCGAATGGGCGATGTCCTGGCCGATGGACGAAAACGGCTTCCTCAACTCCTACTGCAACACGGTGCCGACGCCCGAAGGCGGCAGCCACGAAGCGGGCTTGCGCAGCGGTCTGCTGAAGAGCATCCGGGCCTATGCCGATTTGATCGGCAACAAGAAGGCCGGCAACGTGAACTCCGACGACGTCTGCGGCGGCGCCTGCATCATGCTGTCACTCTTCATCCGCGACCCGCAGTTCCAGGGCCAAACCAAGGAAAAATTGGCCACGGCCGCCGCGACCAAGCTGGTGGAAGGCTCCATCAAGGACCATTTCGATCACTGGCTCTCCGGGCATCCCGAACGCGCGCGCCTGTTGCTGGAGCGTATCGTCGAGCGCTCCGAGGAACGCCGCCGGCGGCGTGCGGAGAAGGAGCAAAGCCGCAAGACGGCGACCCGCAAGCTGCGCCTGCCGGGCAAGCTGTCGGATTGCAGCCGCAACCGCTCCGAAGGCACCGAAATATTTCTGGTCGAGGGCGATTCGGCCGGCGGCTCGGCGAAGCAGGCGCGCTCGCGCGAGACCCAGGCGGTGCTGCCGCTGCGCGGCAAGATCCTCAACGTCGCCAGTGCCTCGGCCGACAAGCTGAAGGGCAACCAGGAGATCTCCGACATTACCCAGGCGCTGGGCTGCGGTTCGCGCGGCAGCTTCGAGGTCGACAAGCTGCGGTACGAGCGCATCATCATCATGACCGACGCCGACGTCGACGGCGCCCACATTGCCTCGCTGCTGATCACCTTCTTCTATAAGGAGATGCCCGGCCTCATCGAAAGCGGCCGGCTCTACCTGGCGCAGCCGCCGCTCTATCGCCTGACCCAGGGCGGCGAAAGCGTCTACGCCATGGACGACAAGGAGAAGGACAAGCTGGTCAAGTCGCACTTCAAAGGCCGCGGCAAGATCGAGGTCAGCCGCTTCAAGGGCCTGGGCGAGATGCCGGCCCGGCAGTTGAAGGAAACCACCATGGATCCGGGCAAGCGCACCCTGCTGCGCGTGACCATCGTCGGCGCCGAGGACGCCAACCCGGCGGCGGAAGAGAAGAAGGCGGCCGACCTCGTCGAGCGGCTGATGGGCCGCAAGGCGGAAACGCGCTTCGCCTTCATCCAGGAGAACGCGCGCTTCGTCGAGGAACTGGACGTCTAGCCACCCCCCTCGAACGGGCGGCGGCGATGTGCTAAATCAATTCCTGCTCTCGACAGGAACGGCCTCGCGATGACCAAAGCCTTCGCACCGATCACCGCGCTGCTGCTCAGCGTCGCTCTTCTGCTCATGGGCAACGGGCTGCAGGGAACTCTGCTGCCGGTGCGCGCCAATCTCGAGGCCTTCTCCGACACCGATATCGGCATCCTGGGGTCGGCCTACTTCCTCGGCTTCGCCAGCGGCTGCCTCTACGGTCCGCGCCTCATCAGGCGTGCCGGACACATTCGGGCCTTCGCCGCCCTGGTCGCCGTCGCCTCCTGCGTGGTGCTGGTACACTCGATGTTTCTCAACGCCTACCTCTGGTGGGCCCTGCGCGCCATGACCGGCTTCTGCTTCGCCGCGCTGTATATGATCATCGAAAGCTGGCTGAACGAGAAATCGACCAACGAGACCCGCGGCTTCGTCTTCTCGCTCTACACCATCATCAACCTGACGGTCATCACCATCGGCCAACTCATGCTCGGTCTGGACCGCCCGGAGAATTTCCCGCTTTTCATCCTCGCCTCGATCCTGGTCTCCCTCGCCGCCGTGCCGGTCGCCATGACCAAGGCGGAAGCACCGGCGCCCGTGCAGAGCGTGCACATCCGCTTGAAACATCTCTACAAGCTCTCGCCCGTGGGCGTCATCGGCTGCCTGGCCGTGGGCCTGGCCAACGGTTCCTTCTGGGCGCTGGCGCCGGTCTTCGCGCAGGAAAAAGGCGCCAACGCCTGGGGCGTGGCCATCTTCATGAGTATCGCGGTGATCGCCGGCGCCCTGGGTCAGTGGCCCCTCGGGCGGCTTTCCGACAAGACGGACCGCCGCCGCGTCATCATCGCTGCCGCTTGCGGCTCCGCCCTGGCCGGTCTGCTCTTCGTCTTCTGGTCGCCACCCTGGGGCCAAGGCGCCTTTGCCCTGATCTTCCTCTTCGGGCTCTTCGCCTTTCCGATCTACGGCCTCAGCGTCGCCCACATGAACGACTATGTGGAGCCCGACGGCTATGTCGAGGCCGCCAGCGGCCTGTTGCTGATTTTCGCTCTGGGCGCCGTCGTCGGCCCGCTCGTCGCCTCCAGCCTGACGCGCGCCTTCGGCCCCGACGCGCTCTTCGGCATGACCGCGGGGGTGCAGCTCTGCCTGGCGGCCTTCACCGTCTACCGAATGCGCCAGCGCGCGCCGGCGCCGGAGGAAGAGCACGTCGCCTTCACGGAGTCCCTCACCCTGGCGCAGACCGTCTCCACGGTCGATACCCTGGCCGAGGATGCGGAGGAAGCGTCGGCAGAGGAAACCGGCCCCGAGGAAACCGGTCCCGAAGAAACGGACGGAGCCGCCGGCCCGCGGCCCTAGTCTTCCGCCGTCAACCAGCGCCGCAGTTCGCCGTTCACCGCCTCGGGGCGTTCCAGGGTGGCCAGGTGGCCGCAGTCCTCGATCACCGCCAAACGCGCGCCGGCGATCCCGGCAGCCATGGCCTTGTGGTCGGCCAAAGGCGTCAGTGCGTCCTCGCGCCCGCAAAGCACCAGGGTCGGCACATGGATCTTTACGAGCGCCGCGGTTTGGTCGCGGCGCCCCATGATCGCGCGCTGCTGGCGGATAAAGGCCTCCTTGCCGACATGCTGGGCCATGCGGGTGACGGTGCCGGTCAAGGCCGGATCGCCCAGCCGTTCCTCGTGGATGAACAGCGGCAGCAGACGCGGCGTGACGCCTTTGAACTGTCCCTTCTCCGCCAGTTCGATAAGGCCGCGCCGCCGCTTGCTCTCCTCCGGTGCGTCCGCCTGCGCCCGGGTATCGAGAAGGGCAAGGCGCGTGACCCTTTCGGGCGCCCGGGCCACGACTTCCAAGGCCACGTAGCCGCCCATCGAGAGTCCGGCCAAGGCGAAACGCTCCGGCATGGCCGCCAGTACGCTCTCGGCCATGGCCTCTATGGTGTCCTGGGTCGTCAGGTCCGCGACGCGGCAATCGGCAATGTCGGAGAGCGCAGCCACCTGCGGCTGCCAAAGGGCCGCATCGCACAGCAGGCCGGGCAGCAGGGCTAGGGGAACTTTATCGGTCATACGGAAAGAATCTTACGGTGGGTCATGCGAAGTCGGCGGGACGGTCATTCTGAGCGATGGACGCGACGGCGGCAACGCCGCGTTATCGGACCGGGCTCCCCGCCGCCCAAGCCGCACAGACGGCCCCTGCGCTCTGCACCACGGCGCCGGCGCGGACCATGCGCGCCAGGGCAAGGCGGCGGTTGATATCCACCCGCGAAGCCACGGCATCGCCGATCACGGTGACGCCGACCCCCTTGCCGAGAAGCGACAGTACGGTCTGAAGAACGCAGACATGCGCCTCCATGCCGGCGACGAAGCAATGGGTGAGCTCCTGCGCCTGCAGCGCGCTGCAGAAGGCCGGCTCGCGCGCCGCAGCGAAATGGATCTTCTCGACAACCTCCTCCGGCCGCAGCAGATCGCGCAGTTTCGGAAGCGTCGGCCCCAGCCCGCGCGAATACTGCTCAGTCGCAAGTATCGGCCAGCCGGATACTCGGGCCGCGCGGATCAATGTGCCGGCGCGGGCCACGACATCGGGCGTCTCGACAATCGCAGGCGCAAGGCGTTCCTGGATATCGACCAGAAGTAGTCCCGCCCCCTTGAAAGTCTGCCCGGAATGCACCACTTTAGCCTCTGAAATATTAACCATATAAGTTGCAGGATATAGGAAGAATATTTTAAGGCCAACGCCGCCGGCGTGATTCGCCAAAGAATTTCGGCAGTTAACGGCCAGTTATGATTGACATTACAAACCTAAAACCTATGATCCGGCCAAAGTTCGATTGCCAGAAGCTCAATCGACGAAGCTACCCCAAACCGAAAAACGGATTGCATGACGTTCGAAGATCTTGGACTGAGTCCAGAGGTCCTGAGGGCCGTTCAGGACGTGGGTTACACCACGCCGACCCCCATTCAGGAGAAGGCCATCCCTGTGGTGCTGATGGGACGCGATGTCCTCGGCTGCGCCCAGACCGGCACCGGCAAGACCGCCGGCTTTACCCTGCCGATGATCGACATCCTGTCGAGCGGCCGGGCCCGTGCCCGCATGCCGCGCTCGCTGATCATCGCGCCGACGCGTGAGCTGGCCGCCCAGGTCTCCGAGAACTTCGAGCTCTACGGCAAGCACGGCAAGCTGTCGATGGCGCTGCTGATCGGCGGTTCCTCCTTCGTGGAACAGGAGCAGAAGCTGGACCGCGGCGTCGACGTGTTGATCGCCACGCCGGGCCGCCTGATCGACCTCTTCGAGCGCGGCAAGATCCTGCTGGCCGACGTGAAGATCCTGGTGATCGACGAGGCCGACCGCATGCTGGATATGGGCTTCATGCCCGACGTCGAGCGCATCGTCGGCCTGTTGCCCAAGATCCGCCAAACCCTCTTCTTCTCGGCCACCATGCCGCCGGAGATCCGGCGCCTGGCCGACAAGTTTCTGATGAACCCGAAGGAGATTTCCGTCGACCCGCCGGCCTCGGCCGCCGAGACGGTGACCCAGGGCCTCATCAAGCTGCGCGGCGCCGCGAAGGAAAAGCGCGCCGCCCTGCGCAGCATCATCAGAAGTGAAGGGGAAGCGGTGAAGTCGGCGCTGGTGTTCTGCAACCGCAAGCGCGACGTCGATATCGTTTACCGCTCGCTGGAGCGCCACGGCTTCTCGGTTGCCGCCTTGCACGGCGACATGGCGCAGCCGGTGCGCATGGAAACGCTGCAGGGCTTCAAGGACAGCAATGTCCAGATCCTGGTCTGCTCCGATGTGGCCGCGCGTGGCCTGGACATTCCGGCCGTCTCCCACGTCTTCAACTTCGACGTTCCCTCCAACCCGGAGGACTACGTCCACCGCATCGGCCGCACCGGCCGCGCCGGACGCAGCGGCAAGGCCTTCACCCTGGCCCTGCCGGAAGAAGGCAAGTACCTAGACAACGTCGTGCGCATTATCGGCGTGAAGATCCCCGAGGTCGCCCTGGAGGACGCCGATAGCTGGAGCGCGGAAGACGCCGAGAGCGCCGACCGCGGCAGGGGCCGCGGCGGCCGGCGCCGTGGCGGCAAGAGTTCGGATACCAGCCAGCGCGGGCGCGGTGGCCGGCGCTCCGCCAAGCGCAGGGACGACGGTGAGGAAGCCGTAGCCGACTCAACGATCACGCAGGAACCGCCGGCTTCCGAAGAAGAAGAAACCGAAGAGACGCAGGCCGCGGACGTCCGGGAAGAAACCGAGATGAAGGAAGTCGTCCCCTTCGGCCGGCAGCGCGAGGAAGGGCGGAAGCCCGCAGAAGCGCGCGGCGGTGACAAGGCCGGGAAACGCGGCCGCCGCTCTCGCAAACTCGACGACGACGATGACGACGAACCGCAGCCCGGCGAGACCGCCTTCGGCGATCATGTGCCGGCCTTCATGCTTCGTCCCGCGAAGGTCGCCTAGCCGCCTTCTCCGATCCGTCGAACCATGCAGAGGCGCGGACCGTTGCTGTCGACGCCACGCGCCTTTTCCTTCGCGCGCACGGCACGCAGCTCCGGTCCGGCATCGGCTTCGTCCAGCGGGACAAATCCCAAACTTTCATAGTAGGGCCGGTTCCAGGGCACATCGCGGAAGGTCGTGAGACTGACGCTGCGGCAGCCCCGGGCCAGAGCCCAGGCTTCCAGCGCAGCGATCATCAGAGCGGCCAAGCGATGGCCGGCATGGTCGGGCAGGACCGAAACTTCCGCCAGGAATCCTTGACCGTCCAGGATGTTGCCGATGGCCAATCCGGCCAGAACACCGCCGCTTGCCTCGACCACCCACAGGCGACTGTCGCCGATAGCCTCAAGATACTCTGACTCGTCGGTCGGCCGCCCCTCGGCGATGCGCGCCATGCCGATGGCCGCAAAGCGCGCCGCCGCAGCCTGCTCAACAGCGCCCAGGGACCCTGCGTCCTCTGGCCGGGCCAGGCGAACGGTATAACCCTCGCCCCCTCGTCTCATGGTTGGGCAGCCGCGCCGAAGCGGCTATGATGCGGCGGGCAATGTTCCTTAGCGGGACCAGGCCCGTCGTAGGCGGGCGAAAGGGTATAGGGTGCCATGCAAACCATCTTCATCATGATCAAGTGCGACCTCGGCAAGGCCTATTCGGTGGCCGACGAGTTGGTCCAGGACGTCGAGCAGGTCTCGGAGGTGCATTCCACCTCGGGACAGTACGATCTGCTGGTGAAGTGCTATCTGGAAGACGGCGCGGATATCGGCCATTTCGTCAACGAGAAGATCCAGACTCTAACCGGCATCAAGGACACCTTCACCCTCATCGCCTTCAAGGCATTCTCCTGATCCCTCACACGCTACGGATCGTAACCGGCTTGCCGTCGGCGATCCTGTCGGACACCCAGGCACCGAGATCGCGCAGCATTGCCGTGAAGGCCTGGCGTTCCGCCGGCCAGTCCCGCACCGAGTTGAACTGGGTATAACCGTAGCCGCCGCTGTAGGGCCAAATCGCCTTCGGGCTGTCGGCGTGGGAGACCTGCCGCGCGGCGTCCTGCAAGTCCTCGCGCAGCCGCCCCAAGGCATCGCCCTGGACCACCGTGATGCGCTGCTTCACCGAAAAGGCCCCGATCAGGAGAACCAGGGCCTCGAAGACGTCGCCGTCCATATACAGCGAATCCTCTGCCCAGTCGCAGCCTTCGGGCGGGCCGGGGTGGAACTCGGCCAGGTAACCCCCGATGCCGGGCCGGTAGGGAATCAATCCAAACTGCATGGCCTATTTTGGCGCAGCCCCGGCGGCGCGCGCAACGCCGTCAGTCCCCCCTGCCTCCTATGCCCAGCAACAGGTCACGGCGAGCTGCGGAAGGATTCCGGGACGTAGAACAGGTGGTCCTCTTTTTCCCGGGCCAGGTGGCAGGCTATGCAGAACTCGACCCGAGCGGCTCCCGGCCCCTCGGTTCGCCCGGCCAACTCGCCGGCACCGGTGATCACGCTATAGCGCCAGTCGCCGGTGACGTAGCTGAAGCCCGCTGGCATCTTCTCCATGACGTAGAGCGGTCCTGGCTGAACCTCTCCCTTCTCGGTCACGATGAAACTGTCCTTCGCGACGATCGAGCCCACCGGGAGACGGCCAGCCGTCCCCGCCTTCCCATAGCCGCGGGCGATGTCGTTGGCGTAGTTGTTCACATAGCGCCGCCCGTGGGTCGACGACCCGTAGGGAGCCGTGTTGAACCTGGCCCAGCCTTGATAGGACGCGGCGGCGGCGTCACCGCTCGCGGCGTAGCGCCGGGCCATCTCCGCCTTCAGACCGTCGTAGATGGACTCGGCCTCAGCGGCGGACAGAATCGCGGGATTGCTGACGCGGAAGTGCCGGCGGGGCCGTTCCGGCGGCCCGCTGAAGCGATACCCCCGCGGCTCCGCCGCGGCCGAGGCCTCGCTGCCGCTGAAGCCCGGTTCTGTCACGGGTTGCGAGGAAGCCGTTTGGGCGCCGGCGAGAATCGCCAGGACGACAGCCAACCGGCTGGTGTTTTGGACCCACTTCGGGACCGCCATGAGAAATCTCCTTCCTCAATGATCGCCCCCCTTACGTGATGACTGGCTCTACGGTCTTGATTCTCCTGAGATATAGAGCGCCACATGCTCACCGCTCATCAAACGATCGTGATGACGTCGGACCCTCCGGCGCTATCCTGCGGCCTGTGCTTTCAGCTTGCGCGGAGCGCTTCGAGTCGATAGCTGCTGACCGTCCTTTTCCCCGTTGCGGTCGCCGGAACCTCCTCCCAGGCTCATGTCTCCCCAGGCCCTTTCCCTTCGTTTCGCCTTCTACTACGGCGCCGTCTTCCTCGCCGTCGGTTGCTATCTTCCATTCTGGCCGCTGTGGCTGGAGTCGCGCGGCTTCAGCGCGGCTCAGATCGGCACGCTCCTGGCCTTGGCGGCCTGGGTGAAGGTGGCCGCCAGCCCGGCGTTGGCGCACCTTTCCGACCGGGCCGGCTGGGGTAAGGGAACCATCGTTCTGCTGTCCGGGATCAGCCTGCTGGCCTTCGCCGCCTTCGTCCCGGCCGCGGGCTTTGTCTGGATCCTGGCGGTCCAGGTCGTCGTCGCCGCCAGCTTCCCCCTGCTGGTGCCGCTGGGCGAGAGCCAGACCCTGGCCGCCGTCTCCCGCCATTCCCTGGACTACGGACGGATCCGCCTGTGGGGCAGTCTCGCCTTTATAGCCGGCAGCCTCGCCGCCGGGCGCTTGCTGGGCGCCTTTTCCGCGGACTGGGTGCTGTGGCTGATCCTGGCGGCCCTGGTACTGACCTTCGCCGCCGCCGTAGCGCTGCCCGGACGCCAGCACAACCGCACGGCCGCGGAGCCTGCCGAGGACCGCTCCCTGCGCCGCCTGCTCGGCTTGCTGCGCCGCCCGGGCCTGCTGGTCTTCCTTCTGGCAGCCGCCCTGATCCAGGCCAGCCATGCCGCCTACTACGGTTTCTCCAGCCTGCACTGGCGCGCCAGCGGCATCGGCGAGACCACCATCGCCCTGCTGTGGACCGAGGGAGTGGTGGTCGAGATCCTGTTCTTCGCTGTCAGTCGCCGCCTGACGCAGCGATTCTCGCCGGTAACGCTGCTCCTCGCTGCCGGCCTTCTCGGCAGCCTGCGCTGGGCGGTTACGGCCGTCACCATCGACCTCGCCCTGCTGGCGGCGGTGCAGACGCTGCACGCGGCCACCTTCGCCGTGACCCACTTGGCGGCCATGCACTACATCACCCGGGCAACGCCCGCGGCGCTCTCCGCCTCCATGCAGAGCTTCTACTCGGCGCTTTCCGGGGGCTTGGCCATGGGCGGGGCCATGCTGTTGGCGGGCCGCCTTTACGAGACCGGCCCGGGCTTCGCCTTTTTCGGGATGGCCGCGGTTGCCCTCGCCGCCTCGGGCTGCGCTCTTGCGGCCGGCCGGCTCGGCAGGGCGGCTCCGGAAACGGCCTGAGCGGCTTTACTTGGTGCCGAAGATGCGGTCGCCGGCGTCCCCCAGACCGGGCACGATGTAGCCCTTGTCGTTCAGCTTCTCGTCCACCGCGGCGGTGAAGACCGGCACGTCGGGATGGGCCTTGCGCAGTTCCTCGATCCCCTCCGGCGCGGCCACCAGGCAGACAAAGCTGATGTCCGCAGCGCCGTCCTTCTTCAGCATGTCGAGGGCGGCGACAGCGGTGTGGCCGGTGGCCAGCATGGGGTCGACCACGATGGTCAGGCGCTGGCCCATGTCCTTGGGCACCTTGTAGTAGTATTCCACCGCTTCCAGGGTCTTGGGGTCGCGGTACAGGCCGACGTGCCCTACAGAGGCCGAAGGAATAAGGTCCAGCATGCCGTCCAGGAGGCCGTTGCCGGCACGCAAAATGGTGATGAGACAGGGTTCCGGGCGGGCCAGAAGGGGAGCTGCGGTCTTGGCCACCGGCGTCTCGATCTCGATCTGCTTCAGCTCCAGGTGCCGGGTCACCTCGTAGGCCAACAGCAGGCTGATTTCCCTCAAAAGACGCCGGAACTCCGGCAGGGCCGTGTCCTTCTCTCGCATGATGGTGAGCTTGTGCTGCACCAGAGGGTGGTCGACCACGGTGACCTCTGGGGTGACGTCTGCCTGCATGTCCCTGCCTTTTCCTTGGTCTTTTTGGGGGTAACGACGGAGTTAGTAGAATGCCCGGAGTGTTAGAAGACCGAAACGATTCTGTCGAGCCTCTTCATTTCCCCTGCCTCGGCACCCCAAAGGCGCAGAGCCCTCCGCAGCATGACACCGCGGACGGCGGGCTGTGGTCACTGCGTAGCTGCGCGCAGGCGCAAGGCGAGACGGGCTGCCTGCTCCCGCTGCCCGGCGGTGAGACTGTCATGGAGTTCGTTGCGTCGTCTTGCCGCCCAGCCCTGCCCCTGTTCCGCCGCCAGGCTGAACCAGGCCAGGGCGCGCACGTCATCGCGGGGAACCACTTGTCCCTGCGCAAGGAACTCACCGAGGTTCATCTGGGCGACGGGGTCGCCGCCGCGGGCCGCGAGCCGGTACCATTCAATCGCGGCGGGCAGGTCCCGCACTACGCCAGGGCCGCCTGTTTCAAGCAGCCCGGCAAGGGCTACCTGCGCGGAAGCGTCTCCCGCCTCCGCAAGAGGCAGCCAGATCTCATAGGCGTTTCTGTAGTCGCCAGCGTCAAAGGCGGCGAGCCCATCGGGAAATTCAGAGGTTTGCGGCCACGCCGGCTGCGGTCCCGAAACAGCCAGCAGGCCGATCGACAAGAAAATCCGGTTGGCGGAGGTCCGCCACGAACCGCGGCGGTACCGGCGCATGGTGCTATTTGACGCGGTATTCCTCTGGCAGGAGCATTACGCTGTCCTGCTCCGGAGCCACAGCAATGTGGCAGCCTATACAGAACTCCACGTTCGCGGAGCCTTGCCCGTTCGTGGTTCCAGCAATCGCGCCATTGGGCATCACCATGGTGTAGCGCCAGTCGCCGCTGTCTGAATTAAAGCCAGCCGGCATCTTTTCCATCATGAAGAGCGGCCCGACAGAAACCTCGCCCTTCGCATTCACCATGAAGCTGTCCTTTGCCAGCTTTGCGCCCGGCGGGAACGCCCCGGCCTCCTCATAGGCACCGTAGGCCTTTGCGGAAGCATTGGCGTAATTCTGTACGTAGCGGCTGCCGTGGGTGGCCGAGACGTAGGATTGCGTGCTGTAGCGCCGCCAATTCGAATAGCCCGAGGCATCGCCCTTGTCCGACTTGGCGTAAGCAGCCTTCATCGTCGGGAAGAGGCAATCGTAGACCTTCACCGCCTCTTCATCCGTCAACTCCACGGCTGTCGCCGCACCGCAAGGGTTGCAAGGATTGCAGGGGTTTGCCGCTGCACCGGGGTTGCAAGGATTTGCCGCAGCACAGGGATTACAGGGGTTTGCCGCTGCACAAGGATTGCAGGGATTTGCCGCCGCAGCACAAGGATTGCAGGGATTACGCGGCTTGGCGACCGCGCAGGGGTTGGCCGCCGCTGCGGTCTGCAGCCGCGGCACTGTGCAAGCCGCGGCGCTGGCACCCCCCCCTGCCGCGCAGGGATTGCAAGGGTTGGCTGCTGCACAAGGATTGCACGGACTGGCTGCCGCGCAGGGGTTGCAGGGGTTGGCGGCGGCACAGGGGTTGCAGGGATTGCAGGCCGCTTCTGCAGGCGGGGCCGTGAACACGGCGGTCATCGCCGCGCCGCCTAGGGTAGCACCGCCCAGCATAAGCAAGGGGATCATGCTGCTAGACAGAAGCATCTTCTTCTTTGATTTCATCGCGCCCTCCCAAACGGACTCCGCGCCTGAAGGTGCCGTCGGCGTAGACGCGGTCTTCCGCACTAAGTCGCCATGCTCTCAGCCTAGGGGGCAGCTACAGCCGTGTTGAATCACGCTCACTCACTTTCTTGTGAAAACAGGGGTGTTGGATTTGCGGCCGCAGGGCGATATCTGAGGCTTCTCAGGCAGGCCGGCACGATGGCCGTATCTCTCCAGCGGTCCAAGGCGTTGGTGATCAAGCTTTCGCCCCTTGTGCGCCAGCGCGCTCCTCTGCTTCTGCTTCGGCTGCGGCAACCGCCGAGGCCGCTGCCTTCTCCGCCGCCGTACGCTCCTCCGGCTCCATGTGCTCGGCACCGGGCACATTCACCGTGACGCGGCGGTCGGCGAAGCGGATGCCTTCCTCCGCGAAGGCCTTCTGCACCGCCTGGAACACCGCCCGGCGGATGAGAAACTGCTTGCCCGGCTTGGCCATGAACTTGCCGCGCAGGACGAAGGCGCTGTCATCGGTCTGCAGTACGCCCTGCGATTTGAAGGGCTGCAGGAAATCGGGACCCATTTCTTCGTCCTTCAACAGATCCTGGCCGATGCGCTTGAAGATCTTGCGCACCTTTTCCAGGTCGGTGTCGAAGGGCACGCGGAACTCCAGCTTCATGATCGCCCAGTCGCGGCTGTAGTTGGTCAGGTGCTGGATCTCTCCGAAAGGTATGGTGTGAAGCGCGCCGCGATGGTGGCGCAGACGCAGGGAGCGCAGCGAAATCTTTTCGACCGTGCCCTTGACGCTGCCGACGTCGATGTACTCGCCCAGCCGGAAAGCGTCGTCGACCAGGAAGAACACACCCGAGACGATGTCGCGGACCAGGGTCTGCGCTCCGAAGCCCACGGCCAGTCCGACCACGCCGGCGCCGGCCAGCAGCGGGCCGATGTCCACACCCAGGGAGGAGAGCACCAGCATCACCGCCATGACGACGATGGTGATCTGGATGGTGACGCGCATCAGCGGCAGCAGGGTGCGGACACGCGATACGCCCTGCCCGCCCTGCTCTCCAGGCTCCGGCGCGCCTTCACCTTCCTGCCCGGCGCCTTCGGTCGCCAGCCGGCGGTCAATGGCGATGCGCGCCATTTCCCACAGCACGTAAGCCACCAGGGCGGTCAGGCCGATGTCGACCAGGGCCCCGGCAATGCGCGAGCCGACGCTGGCCTCGGCAAGGCTCAGGAAGTCGAGGCCCCAGATGCGCAGCAGGAAGAGCGCCGCGAAGAGGTAGAGGGCGAGACGGGCAGCCCGCAGCCCCACGATGCGCAGCTGTCCCCCGGCATTCTCGGCCGCGGACTTCTGTGCCTCCAGCCGCAGGGCGCCGCGCAGCAGAACCGCATCGATGTGAGGCACGAAGAGCACGGTGAGCAGGCTGCCGAACACGGAGAGATAGGAAACCGGGTGACCGGTGAAGGCGACCACGACAATCGCGAGATAGAGCAGCACGACATAGCCCGCCGCGATACCCGGCCAGCTATCGGCGAACAGCCCCCGCAGACGTCCGTTGGCATTCCGGTCCCAGGCGAGATCGCCGGCGATCCATCGCCGGCCATGCAGGATCGTGTAGACCAGGGTGGCGAAGAGCGCGAAGCCGACACCAAAGGCAAGTGCGCGCTGTGCGTTCTCAGGCAGGCTCAACTGGCCCAGCAGGCTGGCGGTCAGAAACCCGAAAGCGGCGATGAATGCCATCACGATGTTTTGGCGGTGCAGGTAGCGGGCCCCATCGTCCGGCATCCGCGCGAGGCGCAGCGCCGGATAGCCGGGCGACAGCATCACATGGGAGAAGATCGTGAAGAAGCGCACCGCGACCACTGCGGTCAGGTAGGTCATCACCACGTTGCGGGTCACCTCGTTGCCCTGCCAGAGCGCAAAGAACAGCAGCAGCGCGCCGGCCACGAAGGCAAGGAGAAAGACCGCTTCCAGGACCAGACGCATCAGCAGACAGCCAAGCAAGGCCATGCCGGCATCCGGCCCGGGCCTGATGGCCTGTTCCCAGATACGGCGCAGAATGCGGCGAGCCAGCAACTCCACGCCGCCGCCAGCCAGCATCATCAAGGCAAAACCCAGGGCCAGCCAGTAGAGCGCGACGCCGGACCCGCGATCGTTCAGGTAGCGGAAAGCCGCGGCAACACCTCCCGGGATCTCCGGAACGGCCCTGAGCATGGCCTCGAAGTTGCCGCGAAACGCCTCCGCGAGATCGCGCCATCCCAGCACCATGGCGGCCATGTCGGGTTCCGCGGCGTCTTCGGCCTGTTGCGCACTGGCATCCAGTCTCTCGAGAAGAAGCTGCCGCACCTCGGCGTCGTCCAGCCGGGCGACGAGGTCGCGCACCGCCGCTTCTGAAAGCGGCTGGCCGGAAGCACGCAGTTGCTCCAAGGCGGCGGCTCCGCCGGTGCCGCCGCCGGCATCTTGCCCCGAGGACGCCTGCGGAGACAGGAAAGCCACGATGAAACAAAACAGGAGAACAGGCCTGAATCTGCGCAAGGACTCCCCCCAATACTTGTCTCCATGACTATAGGCACAAATCGAGGTTGAGCCCAAGAGGTCCGGCGGCTCCCGGCCTCGCCGAAACGCAAGAAGCCGGGCGCGAGCCCGGCTTCCGGCGGCTGATATCTGGCCGAAGCTGCGGCCTATTCGGATTTGCCGAACCGCTTCAGGTAGGCGATCACGTCGGCCCGCTCCTCTTCCTTCTTCAAGCCTGCGAAGGCCATCTTGGTCTTGTCGACGAGATCCTTGGGCTTTTCCAGAAACGCACTGAGATTGTCTTCGTCCCAGGTCTGGCCGTCGGCCCCGAAAGCCTCCATCGCCTTGGAGTACCGGAAACCCTCGACCGTGCCCGCCGTGCGTCCGACGACGTTGAAGAGCGAGGGACCGACCTTGTTCTTGCCCTCTTCGACGGCGTGGCAGGCTTTGCACTTCCTGAACACCTTCTCACCCTTTGCCGGGTCGCCATCGGCGAAAGCCGGGCCGGCAAGCGCAGCGGCAAGGATGATGGGAAGGATCGAAAGGGCACTCCTGACGCGCATGTCACTCTCCGGGTTCGTTTGTCCATCCTGCTTTGCGGAGCCCGTGGCTCTCGTCCGGGCGGATCAACCTATGGGAGACGGCGGCTCGAAGGCAAGTCCCCGGGGCCTGGTTGCGCGCCCGCCGCCGCGGCATAGCGGCCACGCGCGGCGGAAGCCAAGCGGCGCCGGGATATTGGGAATCGCAAAGGAATTTCTCCCTTTTTGGGTAAGGAAATCTCTTGATTCGCCGCGGAAATCATATACATAAATCCATACCATATTGGTATGAATTGAGGCGATGGCATGTTCCGCTTGAACCGGCTGACCGACTACGCCGTGGTCGTGATGTCCCAAATGGCCCTGCGCGGCGAGGAGACCCGTTCGGCGCAGCAAATCTCCGAAGATACCGGGGTGCCGCTGCCGACGGTGTCGAAGCTGCTGAATCTGCTGGGCCGCGCCAAGCTGGTCATCTCCCAGCGCGGCGCCAGTGGCGGCTACACCCTGAGTGCCGGGCCGGAGGAGATCACCGTGGCCCAGATCATCCAAGCCATGGAGGGCCCGATCGCGCTCACCGCCTGCGTCGACGGGGCCGAGGAATCCTGCGATGCGGAGTCCTTCTGCCCCATGCGCGGCAACTGGAACAAGGTCAACGGCGCGATCCGCCAGGCGCTGACCTCGGTCACGCTGGCCGACATGATGGTCTTCCCGCCGGCCTTCGGCATCGCGCCGGGCGTCGGCGACGACACCGGGGCGCCAAGCCCGGCGGGCAAGCAGTAATCGGAAGAATGCGGCACAAGCATTTGCCTTTGCAGGAGAGTGAGTAGATGGCAGCTACTGTCGAGACTGTCGAACAGGTCAGAGCCCTCGATAAGTACAAGTACGGCTTCGTCACCGACATCGAGGCGGAGACGGCACCCAAGGGCCTGAGCGAGGACATCGTCCGCTTCATTTCGGCCAAGAAGAACGAGCCGGAATGGTTGCTGGAATGGCGCCTCAAGGCCTACCGCCACTGGCTGACCATGCCGGAGCCGGAGTGGGCCAAGGTAAAGTTCCCGCCCATCGACTATCAGGATTCCTACTACTACTCCGCCCCCAAGGCGCCGGGCGACGGCCCGAAGAGCCTGGACGAGGTCGACCCCAAGCTGCTGGAGACCTACGAGAAGCTCGGCATCCCGCTCAGCGAGCAAAAGGTGCTGGCCGGCGTGGCGGTGGATGCCGTCTTCGACAGCGTCTCGGTGGCGACGACCTTCAAGAAAAACCTGGAAGAGGTCGGCGTCATCTTCTGCCCGATTTCCGAGGCGGTGAAGAACCACCCGGAGCTGGTGAAGAAGTACCTCGGCTCCGTGGTGCCCTACGGCGACAACAAGCACGCCTGCCTGAACTCGGCGGTCTTCACCGACGGCTCCTTCGTCTACATCCCCAAGGGCGTGCGCTGCCCCATGGAGCTGTCGACCTACTTCCGCATCAACGCCCAGAACACCGGCCAGTTCGAGCGCACGCTGATCATCGCCGACGAAGGTTCCTACGTTTCCTACCTGGAGGGCTGCACCGCCCCGCAGCGCGACGAGAACCAGCTCCACGCCGCGGTGGTGGAACTGATCGCCCTCGATGACGCCGAGATCAAGTACTCGACGGTGCAGAACTGGTACCCGGGCGACGAAGAGGGCAAGGGCGGCATCTACAACTTCGTCACTAAGCGCGGCGCCTGCCGCGGCCGCAACTCCAAGATCTCCTGGACCCAGGTGGAGACCGGCTCGGCCATCACCTGGAAGTATCCGAGCTGCATCCTGCAGGGCGATAACTCGGTGGGCGAGTTCTACTCCATCGCCATCACCAACAATCACCAGCAGGCCGACACCGGCACCAAGATGATCCACCTGGGCAAGAACACCCGCTCGCGCATCATCGCCAAGGGCATCTCCGCCGGGAAGTCGGACTCCACCTACCGCGGGCTGGTGCGCATCGGCGCCAGGGCCGAGGGCGCGCGCAACTTCACCCAGTGCGACTCCCTGCTGGTCGGCGACAAGTGCGGCGCCCACACGGTGCCCTACATCGAGAGCAAGAACCGCCGGGCCATCGTCGAGCACGAGGCGACGACCTCGCGCATCAGCGAGGACCAGCTGTTCTACTGCCGTCAGCGCGGCATGTCGCAGGAAGACGCCGTGGCCCTGGTGGTCAACGGCTTCTGCCGCGAGGTGCTGCAGCAGCTTCCCATGGAGTTCGCCGTGGAGGCCCAAAAGCTGGTCGGCATCTCCCTGGAAGGCAGCGTCGGCTAACCGGGTAGAGCCATGACAGAGGAAACCATCACGCTCTACAGGCCGACCGGGTCGAACGAGCTGGCCTTGGTCCGCGAAGCAGACTTCGCCGGCTTTCCGCCACGCCTGCCGGAACAGCCGATCTTCTACCCCGTGACCAACGAGGCCTACGCCAGTCAGATTGCGCGGGACTGGAACACCAAGACCGGCGACGGGCTCGGCTTCGTGACGCGCTTCGAAGTCCGCAAGGCCTTCCTCGACCAATTCGACCGCAAGGTGGTCGGCGGCGCGGAGCACGAAGAATACTGGATCCCGGCCGAGCGCCTGGACGAGTTCAACGCCAACATCGTTGGCAAGATCGAAGTGATCAGAGAGTTCACGCCCGCGGACCGCGAAGCGGCTGAGGGCAGGAAGACAGAGGACGCGTAGATTTCATGCTTGAGATCAAGAACCTGCACGCCACGGTGGACGGCAAGGAAATCCTCAAAGGGATCGACCTGACGGTCAATGCCGGCGAGATCCACGCCATCATGGGCCCCAACGGCTCGGGCAAGTCCACACTCTCCTACGTGCTGACCGGCCGCGAAGGCTACGAGGCCACCGAGGGCGAAGTCCTGTTCAAGGGACGGAACCTGCTGGATATGGAACCGGAGGAGCGCGCCGGCGCCGGCGTCTTCCTGGCCTTCCAGTACCCGGTGGAGATCCCCGGCGTGCCCAATACCACCTTCCTGAAAGAGGCGCTGAACTCGGTGCGCCGCGCCCGCGGCGAGGACGAGCTGGATGCCATGCAGTTCGTCAAGCTGGTGCGCGAGAAGACCAAGATGCTGCACATGAGCGACGACATGCTGAAGCGCGCCGTCAACGTCGGCTTTTCCGGCGGCGAGAAGAAGCGTAACGAGGCGCTGCAGATGGCGATTCTGGAGCCCAGCCTGGCGATCCTCGACGAGACGGACTCCGGGCTCGACATCGACGCGATGAAGACCGTGGCGGACTCGGTGAACCTGCTGCGCCGGCCCGACAACGCCCTGCTGGTTATCACCCACTATCAGCGCCTGCTGGATTACATCGTGCCGGACCACGTGCACGTGCTGGCGCACGGCCGCATCCAGAAGAGCGGCGGCAAGGAGCTGGCGCTGGAACTGGAGAAGAGCGGCTACGCCGCCTTCACCGAGACCGCGGCGGCCTAGAGACTGCGATGAGCACCGAGACCTTCACCGAACATTACGGCGCCCTGCGCGACGCCCTGCCCGGCCAGGACCTGCCCTGGCTGAGCCGCCTGCGCGCAGACGCCTTTGCGCGCTTCAGCGAGGCGGGGTTGCCGACGCCGCGCCAGGAGAGCTGGAAGTACACCAGCCTGCGCCCCATCGAGAAGGCGGGCTTTGGGGCCGACGGCGCGCCGCGCGCCTGCATCTCCATCGACCGCGCGCCCAGCTTGCTGCCTTCGGCCTCCGAGCACCACCGCCTGGTCTTCGTCGACGGCCACCACCGCGGCGACCTCTCGACCGTCGGCCCGCTACCCGCGGGCGCGGAGCTGACCACCCTGCGGAAGATTCTGGGGCGTGATCCGGCTTGGCTGGAAGCGCACCTCGGCGCCCGGGCACAGGATGACAGCCAGGCGCTGGTTGCGCTCAACACTGCCATGATGATGAACGGCTTCGTGCTGCGCCTCGCCAAGGGGACGGTGCTGCACGACCCCATCGAGATTGTGCACCTGGGCGGCGCCGGCGAAGGCCCGTTGGCCTACCACCCGCGCAACCTGGTAGTCCTGGAAGCGGGCAGCCAGGCAACGCTGATCGAGCACTACACTCATGTGGGCCGGCAGCCCTACTACACCAACAGCGGCACCGAGGTGACCCTGGCCGAAGGCGCGGCCCTGCATCACTACAAGCTGCAGGCCGATGCCCTGAACGCCTTCCACACCGCCACGGTCCATGCAGAGGTCGCCGCCGGCGCGCTCTACGACGCCTTCGGCATGACCACCGGCGCGCGCCTGTCGCGCAACGAGGTCGCCGTGCGCCTGGCCGGCGAGGAGGCCAACTGCCATCTGAACGGCGCCTACCTGGTGCGCGGCGAGCAGCACGTGGACAACACCACCAGGATCGACCACCTGGTGCCCAACACCGCCTGCAGCGAGATCTTCAAGGGCGTCATCGACGACAGCGCCCGCGCCGTTTTCCAGGGCAAGATCACCGTGCACCGCGACGCCCAGCACACCAACGGCCACCAGCTCTCCAAGGTGCTGCTGCTGTCCGACAAGGCGGAGATCGACGCCAAGCCGGAGCTGGAGATCTACGCCGACGACGTGGCCTGCAGCCACGGCGCCACGGCCGGCGATCTGGACCACAACGCCCTGTTCTACCTGCGCGCCCGAGGCATCCCGGAAAAGGCAGCGCGGGCCATGCTGATCGAGGCCTTCCTGGCCGAAAGCGTCCATAACATCGCCGCCCAAGGCCTCTGCCCGGCGTTGATGTCGTCCATCGGCCACTGGCTGGCCGGCCGCCGGGGAGATCTCTAGTCATGGCCACCGCCGAAACCCTGCGTACGCCCACCGCCGGCGACAACTCCGTCCTGGCCTTCGACGTGGAGCGCGTGCGTGCCGATTTCCCCGTCCTCAGCCAGAGCGTACACGGCAAGCCGTTGACATACCTGGACAGTGGCGCTTCAGCTCAAAAACCTGCCGCTGTTCTGGAGGCCATGGACGAGATCTACCGTACCTGCTACGCAAACGTACACCGTGGCGCCTACTACTTCAGCCAGCACCTGACCGACCGCTACGAAGGCGTACGTACGAAGGTGGCGCACCTGCTCAATGCCGCTTCCGACCAGGAAATCGTCTTCACCCGTAACGTCACCGAGGCCATCAACCTGGTGGCCCACAGCTTCGGCAACCGGCTTTCGGCCGGCGACGAGGTGGTGATCACGGAGATGGAGCACCACGCCAACATCGTGCCCTGGCAGTTGCTGCGCGACCGGGTCGGAATTAACTTGAAAGTAGTTCCGATTGCCGACGACGGCTCCTTCCGCCTCGACGCCTACGAAAGTATGCTTGGACCGAAAACCAGGCTGGTTGCGATCACCCACACTTCCAACGTGCTGGGCACCGTGACCCCGATGAAGGAGATCATCCGCCTGGCCCACAAGGCCGGTGCGCTGGTGCTGGTGGACGGCGCCCAGGCGGTGGTGCACAGCAAGGTCGACGTGCGCGACTTGGACGCGGACTTCTACGCCTTCACCGGCCACAAGCTCTACGGCCCCACGGCCATCGGCGTGCTCTACGGCAAAGCCGACCTGCTGAAGGAAATGCCGCCCTTCCTGGGCGGCGGCGACATGATCCGCTCGGTCAGCTTCGCCGAGACCACCTACGCCGATCCACCTCACCGCTTCGAGGCCGGCACCCCGCCCATCGTCGAGGCCATCGGCCTGGGCGCGGCCATCGACTACGTGAACGGCATCGGCATGGAGGCCATCTCGGCCCACGAGGCCGGCCTCCTCGCCTACGCCACCGAGCGCCTGAGCGCGGTCGAGGGACTGACCATCTACGGCACCGCCAAGGAAAAGGCGACCATCGTATCGTTCACGCTGGACGGCATTCACCCGCACGACATCGGCACCATCGTCGACCGCGAAGGCGTCGCCATCCGCGTCGGCCACCACTGCGCCCAGCCGCTGATGGACCGCTTCTGCATCCCCGCCACGGCGCGCGCCTCCATGGGCCTCTACAACACCACCGGCGACATCGACGTGCTGGTGCGGGCGCTGGAGAAGGTGAAGGAGCTCTTCGGGTAATGGACGACCTGCTGCGCGACCTCTACCAGGAAGTGATCCTCGATCACGGCAAGCACCCGCGCAACCTGCGCCACCCCGAGGACGCGAACCGCCAGGCGCGCGGCTATAACCCGCTGTGCGGCGACCAGGTGACCATCTACCTGGTGGAGGACGAGAACGGCCGCATCGCCGACGTGGCCTTCGAGGGCAAGGGCTGTGCCATCTCCATGGCCTCGGCCTCGATGATGACCGAGGTGCTGCGCGGCAAGACGGAGGCCGAGGCGCGCCGCCTCTTCGGCGACTTTCACCGCCTCTGCACCGAGGACGGCTTCACCCTGGAGCAGGCCGCCGCCGAGGACCGCGAAGCCCTGGAACGCCTGCAGGTGCTCTCCGGCGTGCGCGCGTTTCCGGTGCGGGTCAAATGCGCCACCCTCGCCTGGCACGCCATGACGGCGGCCCTGGATGGCGAAAACCAGGTGACGACGGAATAGAACAGGAAGCGAAACGATGAGCGATCATCCCCTAGGCATGGACACCTTCGGCCTCGGCGCCGCGCCCGAGGGGCTCACCGCCCGCGCCGGCGCGCCGCTGCAGCCCGGCCTACCCGTGGCCGGCAAGGAGCAGGTCGAGGACGCCATCCGGCAGGTCCACGACCCTGAGATCCCGGTGAACATCTACGACCTGGGCCTGATCTACACCCTGGACATCCACCAGGACGGCTCGGTGGCCATCGAGATGACCCTGACCGCCCCGGCCTGCCCGGTCGCCGGCGAAATGCCCCAGCAGGTCGCCGAGGCGGTGGCCGCCACCGAGGGCGTCGGCGAGGTGCAGGTGACGCTGACCTGGGACCCGCCCTGGACACCGGAGCGCATGTCCGAGGACGCCAAGCTGGCCTTGGGAATGTTCTAGGAAAATCAACATTGTGTGACCCCCTTTCACCGCCGGAAGGGACTCCTTATATTTCTTGGGTAGGAAACGGGTAAGACCAATGGCTATCGCGAACCTGATCACTCTGACCGACGCGGCCGCGGATCGCGTGAAGGCGCTCATCGCCAAGAGCGACGAGCCGGTGCTCGGCCTGCGCGTCGGCGTCAGCACCAAGGGCTGCTCGGGTATGAGCTACGTGGTCGAGTACGCCAAGGAGCAGCGCAAGCTGGAGGACGTTGTCGAGGACAAGGGCGTGAAGATCTTCATCGATCCCACCGCCGTCATGTTCCTGCTGGGCAGTGAAATGGACTACGTCGAGGACAAGTTCCACTGCGGCTTCGTCTTCACCAATCCCAACGAGAAGGGCCGCTGCGGCTGCGGCGAATCCTTCCACGTCTGAAGAGGAATCAGGAGGCCAACCTCTGGCTTGACTTCGCCCAGACGAAGCCGCGCCGGCTCTCCCCCTTCACCGCCCGGGCATTCCGGGCCAGCAAACAAACGAAGCAAGACAGCAAGATCAGCGCGCCGACCGGCAGGTGGACGGCATTGAGCCAGAACACGGTCGAAGGCAGGCTCCAGGTGGCGGCGAGCGCAATCCGCTCTCCCGGCAGGAAGCCATCACGCAAGCCCCGCAGCGTCACGAGCACCACTGCGAGCATCACCGCCGTCATGTCGTAGTCGAAGGCGTAGGGCGAAGCCAGGAACGCACCGACGGCGATAACGGCGAACTTCAGGTCGGCGTCCGTGGAACGCCGGAACACCCAGACCACGCCGGCCAAGGCAACTCCCGACATCAGGATCTGCGCCGCATTCCGCAGCAGGGGCTCGGCGTCGATCAGCCGCATCCCGATATAGGCCGACGGCATCATCTTCAGATAGGGCGCCGTGCGCTCCGTCAGGATCTCGGACTGAGTCGGGACAACCAATTCGAAGTACGCCTCCCAGGCCCCCCAGCCGAAGACCGCGATGCTGATCCCCACCAGCACCAGCGTGGTGAGTCCGGCCGCGGCGATGGCTGTCCACTGGCGGGCGGCCAAAAGTGCGAAAGGCAACAACAAGCCGAGTTGCGGCTTGATCGTGAGGATGCCGAACAGAATGCCGGCGAGGACCGGCCGCGGCCCGAGCAACCGCAGTCCGCCGATCAGCAGTGCGCCGGTGAGAAATCCGTTCTGACCGGAGGTCAAGCATTCGAAGGTCGCCGGCGCGGCGAGCAGCGCCACCGCCACGAGAGCGGCCTGCTGGCGGCCGCTTGCCGCGGCCCAGAGGTAAAGAAGCAAGAGAACCAGCGACCACGCCGCGAGGGCCCAAAGATACGACAGAGCCCCCAAGGGCCAGACCAGCAGCAGCATATGCGGCGGGTAGGACCAGTTGTAGTCGGTGACCTCATGGTCAAAAAGACGCTCCTGATAGGCATGGTAGAAGGATACGTCGAAGACCTGGGGAACCAGGCCGTCCAATACCGCGGAACCGGCCGTCCAGTAGTTCACGAAGTCCCGGCCGACAGGCCGCAGGGTGAAGTCGAAAAGCCCCTCTTCGAAGTAGGAGAAGTAATCGAAGGCGGCAAAGCCGCTGTAAGCGAGGGAGACCAGCAGCAGAAAGGCGCAGAGCAGCTTGTCGTTCCGGGCAGCGGCCGGACTTCCCAGGGCTTCCACCATATGCCGTCCGCCTTCTCTCGCGCTGCTCGTTCAACGGTCTTCCCGCCTTCGTTGCGCTTCGAGCGATGACGGAAATGGCCGTGCCTTGTTGCCGCCGATCGTAAGCACGAATAATTAAGAGCGCCTGAAACGTCAAAATTGTTCTTTGTTAATCATTATTTAGCGCGCACCTAGCAGCATGGCCGCGCGATCCCGCGCTTTGGCCTGTTCTTCTCGAGAGGCATCCAATGCCGAAGCATTCACCGCCTGTCCTGGCCAGAGGCAACACCCTGCTGGCCCTTATGGCCCTCGTCGCCTTCTGGGCGCTGACTCAAGGCGGCCTCGCCCTGCTCCGAGATGTTTCCCTGGCCGACTCCCAGTTGTCCGGACCGGACTCCTATATGCGCATGGTCCGCGTGACGGAGCTGTACGACAGCGGCGCATGGTTCGACGGCACCGTCGACCGCGCCAACGCTCCCCATGGCGACAGGCTGCATTGGACGCGGCCTTTCGATGTGCTCATCCTGACTCTCGCCCTGCCCTTCCAGCTGGTCATGGAAAGCGATAGAGCGCTTTACTTCGCCGGCTTGACGATTTCGCCCCTGCTTCAACTGGCAACGGCTTTTCTGCTGATCTGGGCGCTGCGTCCGGTGATCCGGCCCGAAACCTGGTTCCTCCCCGCCATCGCGCTGCTTCTGCAACCCGGTGCGGTGGCCTATTCCACCCTCGGGCGCGCCGATCACCACAGCCTGATGCTGCTCATGTTCGTGGTTGTCGCCGGCTTGATGCTGCGCGCGCTAAGCGACCCGCGCGACCGGCGCAGGGCCATGCTTGCCGGAGCCGCGGCGGGTTTCGGGATTTGGATCTCGGTCGAGTTTCTGCTGACCGCCGCCGTTTGCCTCGTCGCCCTGGGGGTGCCCTGGCTCTTCGGAGAGCGCGGGAGGGCACAGCAGAACCGCTCGTTCGCCCTCGGCATGAGCGGCGTTCTCCTGATCGCTCTCTTCGCCGAGCGCCCCTTGGGACACCTCTTCGACCCGAGTTACGATCAGGTCTCGAGCGCGCAGTATGTTCTCGGCGCCGGCGTCCTGCTGTTCTGGTCGGTGGTGGAAATGATCGAGAAGCGCCGAGGCACGATGGCGGGACTCGTCAACAGAGCCGCCATCGGCGGCGCAGGCGGCGGACTTATCGCGCTCCTGCTGATCTTCTTCTATCCGCTGTTCTTCGCCGGCCCGATGGCCGAAGTCGACCCCCGTATCGTCCCGATCTGGCTGGACCGCGTCGGGGAAATGCTTCCGTTGATGCCGGATGACCGCAAGAGCCTCGGTAAGCTCATTCTCTATCTCGGCGGCATCATTCTCGTCGCTGTGCCGTTCCTATGGGTGCTCTTGAGAGAACGAGGTACCCCGCGGTTCTTCATCTATCTGTTCGTCGCCCTTTGCTGCCTGGCTTTCGTGCTGGTTTCCCTGCAGCACATGCGGTTCGCCGGTTATGCGGAACTCGGTTTCCTCATGGCCTTCGCAATTGTCCTCGACCGCTTTCTGGTCGCGAGCGCCCGTGTCACCAATGACCTGGCCCGCGGCCTGCTGCGCGGAGGCGTCATCTCCGCGCTGCTGATCGCCCCCTTCCTGATCGGCGTCACGATCATGGCGGCACCTGCAACCGCCGATGACGCCGATGAAAAATCCGACAAGGGCTGCAGTGTCCGGGAAATCGCCGACTACCTGAAAACCGAACCGCGCTGGGCCGCGGCCCCACAGACCGTCCTGGCGTTCATGGATATCGGGCCCGAGCTTCTCTACCGCACGGACCACCGGGTCATCGGCACGCCCTATCATCGGAACGGCGAGGGTATTCTCGATGGCCACCGCTTGCTGGCCGGCGGGGACCTTGCTGCGGCCCGCAGCCTCTTCGAGGACCGCGGCGTGGACCTGGTTCTAATCTGCGGATCGAAGGCGGAACGGCTGTTCTATGCCCCGGCTGAGGGCGAGGACAACCTGTATCAACGCCTGGATCGCCGCGAGCCTCCTGACTGGCTGGCAGCCGTGGAACTGCCGGGCACACTACAGAATCATGCCCGCCTCTACCGGGTGCTGCGCTGAGTCAAGGGCGCCGCGGCCAAGCCGGCCGCCCGTTAGGGAAATCTTGAACCGGGCCTGCGACAGTAGCCTGCAGAAACCAAGGCGACAGCCTGGGAACCAGCAGGTATGCGCGAGATGTCACCAAATCCGGTCCATGAGCAGCTAAATGCCCTTGCCGAGGCTTGGCCGCGGGACGCAGTACGCGTCGCCGTACTGCTGCCCTGCTACAACGAGGAAGCGGCCATCGGGCAAGTCGTCCGGAGCTTCCGCGAGGCGCTGCCGGAAGCCGATATCTACGTCTACGACAATGCCTCTTCCGACCGGACCGGCGAAGTCGCAGCCCAGGCCGGCGCCCGGGTCGTGCGGGAAACCCTGCGCGGCAAAGGTAACGTCGTACGGCGCATGTTCGCCGATGTAGATGCCGACATCTACGTTCTGGCCGACGGTGACGACACCTACGACGCCGCTGCTGCGCCTAAGCTGATCGAAACGCTATGCCGCGAACAGCTCGACATGGTCAACGCCGCGCGCCGCAATACCAGCGACGAGGCCTATCGCCGCGGACACCGTTTCGGTAACCGCTTGTTTACCACGATGGTCAGCACGCTGTTCGGCAAACGCTTCGACGACATTCTCTCCGGCTATCGCGTGTTCTCGCGCCGCTTCGTGAAGTCCTTCCCCGCCCTCGCCCAAGGCTTCGAGATCGAGACTGAACTCACCGTTCATGCTTTGGAACTGCGCATGCCGGTCTGCGAGGTGCAAACCGCCTACAAGGAGCGCCCCGAAGGATCGGAAAGCAAGCTCAGCACCTTCAAGGACGGTTTTCGCATCCTGATGACCATCCTTCGCCTGACAAAAGAAGAGCGCCCCTTGCCGTTCTTTGCCGGAGCCGGCGCGATCCTGGCATTCTTCTCCATCCTTCTCGCCGTCCCCCTGCTGGCCACCTACATCGAAACCGGACTGGTGCCGCGGCTTCCAACGGCCGTCTTGGTCTGCGGCTTGATGATCCTCGCCTTTCTCAGTCTGGCCTGTGGCTTCATTCTCGATTCCGTCGCGCTCGGCCGGCGTGAATTGAAGCGCTTGCATTACCTGCATCTTCCCGCTCCCCCGCGCCTGGCCGCGCCAAAGCGGCAGTCGGAGCCTAGAGAAAGCGCCTCTTCTACGCCCGTTTCTTGCGCAGGATAAGTTCTTCCGACCGAGACAAGCTTTTGATTCTCAAAGCATACGGTAAAGTAAACCAAATTTTATCTAATTATACATCCAAATTAACAAAGTATTATTAGAATAACGCATTGCAATGATGTCTTTATTTCTAGATCTGAACAAAACAAAGCTTTCGCATTTTACTATTTGTTAATGCGATGAGCGGATTATCACACGTGGATATGCGTGCATTAGGAGGTCGCAATCATGTTCGAAACGATCAAGTCTTTTCTTTCTGACGAGTCTGGTGCTACGGCCATCGAGTATGGCCTGATCGCCGCCCTGGTGTCGGTGGCGGCTATCGCGGCCCTGCAGTCCCTTGGTGGGTCCCTGCAGAGCATCTTCGGCGTCGTGTCCAACGAGCTGAGCGATGCCGCCAACAACGCCACCGCTGCGCCGACTAGCCCCACCCCGTAATAGGGGCAGATCGGCGGCCCACCCGGGCCCGCCGTACTCGGCTTGAGGTGATAGGCCCGGGGCAATGCCCCGGGCCTATCTTCTTTCGGGCAGCCTGTGCGATTCCTGTGATATCGCGCGGGCCGCAGCGGAGTTTACCCGAAAGGTTGGGTGATGGACTTCTCCGACGCCACCGCGCGTTTCACGATTCTGGCGTTTTCCGGCCTGCTCATCGCCGCCGCGGCGAGCGATTGGCGGAACTTTACTGTGCCGAACCGCTACAGCCTGGCGATGGCGGCCTTGTATCCGTCTTACGTAATCGCTTCCGGTGGCGACATCGACTGGGTCGGTGCTCTCATCTATGCGGCTGTGGCTTTCGTGGCGGGGTTCTTGCTATTCACTTTGCGGCTCTGCGGTGGCGGTGACATAAAGCTCTTCGTGGCCGTCACCCTTTGGACCGGCCCCGCTTTGATGATGCCGATGGTGTTCTACACCAGCGTCGCCGGGGGACTTCTCGCCGCCGGCATGTGGCTGAACTTCAAAGTCAACCGCTCTGCCATGCCGGCGCACCTGGTCTACGCCTCGCGGAATACATCCTTCAGAAAGCAACCCATGCCCTATGCCGTCGCCATCGCCGTCGGCGGCCTTTTCGTGGCGCTGCAGCTCTTGGCGCGGGTCTAGAGCATGCGCCCGCGAGCCCACACCCTCACTGTTGCCGGAGCGACCGGCTTCGGCGCCAGGCCTTCCACGGCCGCCGGCGCCTCGGAGGACTGAACCATGTCACTCAGGACCATCATCCTCGTCGTTGCGGCGCTGCTGATCACCGTCGTCACGACCTTCGTGGCCCGCAGCTGGCTCGACGCCCAGCGCGCACAGCCCGTCGTCGTCGCCCAGCAGGCACCCGCCCCGCAAGGGGTCCAGGTCCTCGTGGCCAGCATCACCCTGCCGACCGGCGTGTTCATTCAGGAAGACCAGCTGCGGTGGCAGATCTGGCCCGATGACGATATTCCCGAAGAATACATCACGGACAAGGAATTCAAGATCGAGGACTTTTATGGCGCCGTCGTCCGCCGGGGGTTCACTCCGGGCGAGCCGGTCACTCCCAAGCGCGTCATCCGGCCGGGCGAGCGTGGCTTTCTGGCTGCGGTTCTGCGGCCCGGCTATCGGGCCATGGCAATCCGCGTGAACGCCACGTCCGGCGTCAGCGGCCTGGTTTTCCCTGGCGACCGGATTGACATCATTTTGACACATACCGTGGTCGATCGCACGGGCGCCGAGGCCATCGAGCGGAGGGCCAGCGAGACGGTACTGGAAAACGTCCGGGTGCTGGCCATCGACCAGATGGTCGACGAGGAAAAGAACGAGCCGATCTACGCTAAGAACTTCACCGTAGAAGTGACGCCAAAGCAGACGGAAATGCTCACCGTCGTGCGGGAGCTCGGCGCCTTGTCGATCAGTCTGCGCAGCCTGGCCAAGGACGAGGAGGAGCTCGAACGCCTCGCCACCTCCCAGGAGGATCCTCAGGACGAGCCGGACCCGGAGCGGGGCCACACCTACACCTGGGATAGCGAAGTCAGCCGTCTGGTCGGCATGCGTGACGGAAAGCAGGGCGGCAATAAGAAGGTTGTTAACATTACGCGTGGTAATGAGGTCCAGGAGCTACGCTTCTAGGAATGGGTATCGTTATGCGCATGATTTCAAGGCTTTGGCTTGCCGCCGCCATTGTGCTTTCGGCGAGTCTCCTGCCGCTGCCCGGACAGGCCGCCCTGCAGGGTCGGGCTGTGCCGACCAATGGCGACCCTATCGCCATCGAGATCGGCGAGGGCCAGCTGCTGCGGCTCGACCGCGGCATGGCCTCGGTTTTTATCGCCAACCCCGGCATCGCCGACGTCAGCGCCAAATCCGACCGCCTGCTCTACCTCTTCGGCAAGGCGGTCGGCACGACCACCCTCTTCGCCCTGGACAGCAATGACAACGTCATCGCCAACATCCAGGTCAACGTCACCCACAGCCTCAAGCGCCTGCAATCGGCGTTGACGGACCTGGTCCCCAACGGAACGGTCGTCGCCTCCTCGGTCGACGGCGCGATCATCCTCTCCGGCGCCGTCGAGACCGCTACCGAGTCCGAGAACGCGCGCCGTCTGGCCTCCCGCTTCGTCGGCGAGGGTGGCGAAGTGATCAACCGCCTCGCCGTCACGGCACCGAACCAGGTGAACCTGCGCGTACGCATCGCTGAGGTCTCCCGCGAGGTCATCAATCAGTTCGGCTTCAACTGGGACATCCTCTATGACGGCGCCTTTCAGTTCGGCTTGCAATCGTTTCCGCCGGTGGCCGGCGTCAACGCCATCTTCGGCGGCGGCAACATCGGTGACGTCTCGATTGACGGCCTGCTCGACGTCCTGGCCGACGACAACCTGGTGTCCATTCTGGCCGAACCGAACCTGACAGCCGTATCCGGCGAGACCGCCAGCTTCCTCGCCGGCGGCGAGTTCCCGATCCCGGTGTCGCAGGACGAAGACACCATCACCGTCGTCTTCAAGCAGTTCGGCGTCAGCCTGGCCTTCACGCCGACCTTGCTGGGCCGGAGCCGTGTTTCCATGAGGGTGCGCCCCGAAGTCAGTCAGCTTTCCACGGCGGTCCAGGTCGTCGCCGGCGGCCTGTCGATCCCTTCCCTGACGACGCGCCGCGCGGAGACCACGGTGGAACTTGCCTCGGGCCAAAGCTTCGCCATCGCCGGGCTCATCCTGGACAATACCCGTCAGGAGAATCACAAGATCCCTGGCTTGTCCGACCTGCCGATCCTCGGCGCGTTGTTCCAGAGCGACCGCTTCCAGCGCAACGAGACCGAATTGGTGATCATCGTCACCCCCTACATCGTGCGTCCGGTCGACGCCGAGCAGCTGCGCACGCCGGTCGATCCTTATCGCGCCGCCCCGCTCGCGAAGAACGACAAAGGCCCGACGCGCCGAACCGTGCCGGTCGACCCGGCGCAGGCGTCGAGCCTGGGCGGCGCGCAAAAGAACACCGGTTTCATCCTGGATTAGGGACTCCGCAATGCTGAGCCATAAGAAATCCGGCTTTACCGCCCTCTTCTGTCTGGCGCTCGCCACTGCTGGCTGCGCTGGCGACCCGGATCGCGATCCAGGCGCACAGAAGGTCGCCGACGCCATCAATTCCGTGTTCTACAACGGCAAGTGGCAGCAGGTTCCGGCGACGCCGGAAAACCAGGCAGAAACCATCATTTTCGAGCAGCGCGTTTCCTTCGACGACAGCGCAGCGGTCCTCGATCGCAGGGCGCGGCGCGCCATCGTGCGCCTGCTTGAGGAAGCGGCGCCGAATCCGAACAGCCTGATCAGCCTCAGCGTCGCCGGCAGCGGCAGCGCCCCGGCAACTTACGACCGCTTGACGCTGCAGCGCCTGGAGGCCGTCCGGCTGGCGCTGTCCGACCTTGGCTACCAAAGCACCCTGGCGAATACGGCGGAAGCCCGTGTCGGCGCCCTCGCGGACGACGAGGTGGGCCTGACGGTGACCAAAGTCATGGCCATCCTTCCGGACTGCAACCAGCCGCAACCCCTGGAACCGGACAGGCCGGACTTCACCCGAGGGTTCGGCTGCGCCAATGCCTATAACCTCGGCGTCATGGTCGCGGATCCGGCGGACTTGGAGCGCGGCCGCACGCTGGAGCCGGCAGACGCCGAACGGCATAGCGAGTCCATCCTGCGCTACCGCGTAGGCAAGGAGGACGAGCTTCAGGAAGAGGACACCGGTTCTTAATGAGCATGGCTGACCGCATCTTGGAACAGCACCCGGCCGAATCGATCGCCGCCGAATGTGTCGCCTTCGTCGGCGACAATCAGACGCACTCGGTCGTTGCCTCGGTGCTGAAGGAATACTTCGCAGAGCCGCTGGTTCGCGACGGCGGCCCGAATCAGGCGATCGAGTACCTGGGGGGGACCGTTTCACCCGCCCTGCTGATCGTCGACGTCTCCGAAGCCGTCTCGCCGCAAACCGCCATGTTGTCGCTCACTGCGGCGGTTCCGGACGGGACCAAGGTTATCGGGATCGGCAGCGTCAATGACATCGCGGTCTACCGCGAAATCGTCGACTCCGGCGCCAGCGACTATCTGGTGAAGCCGCTGACGGAGAAGGTCCTGGCGTCGGCGCTGAACCGCACTGAGGAGTCCCAGCAGAGCCATCATCAGAGCGAAAGCGTTCCCGAGCAGAAGGCGCGTATCGCGGTCATCGGCTCGCGCGGCGGGGTTGGCGCCAGTACGGTCGCCCTCAACATCGCCTGGATCCTCAGCGAAGAGCGTAAGTACAAGACGGCCCTGGTCGATCTGGATCTGGAATTCGGTACCATCGCCCTCGCCCTCGACCTGGAGCCGACCCGCGGCCTGCGTGAGGCGCTGGAGAACCCGGCGCGCGTCGACGGCCTGTTCATCGCCAGTGCGACCGCCAAGCTGACGGACCATCTTTCGATCATGGCGACCGAGGAGAACCTTACCTCCGAGGTCCAGTACAATCCCAATGCCGTGGACGCCCTTTTCGAGGCGCTGGGACGAATCAACGACAACATTGTCGTTGACGTCCCCCGCTCATCCTACTCCGTGCGGCGTCGGGTCTTCGAGGCGGCGACCGAGATCGTCCTGGTGACGGAGCTCTCTCTCGGCGGATTGCGCGACTCTCTGCGCCTGCTCCGCGGCATCCAGGAAGTGGCGCCGGACACGCCGCTGCGGGTCGTGGCCAACCGTGCCATGGGCCCCAAGCAGGCGATGCAACTGAAGGATTTTCAGAAGGCGCTGGAGCACAAGGTCGACCTGGTGTTGCCGGACGAGCCGAAGGTCTTCAACGCCGCAGCCAATACCGGCAAGCCTCTCGCCCAGACCAATTCCCGTGCGAAGGTCTGTAAGGCGCTGCGCAAGCTCGTCAGCGAGCTTCATCTGCCTGAGCAAGACGACGAGCAGGACAAGGCCAAAGGCAAAGCCAAGGGCAAGGTCAAGATGAAGCGCGGCAAGGCACCGGATAAGAAGACTGCCTCGCAAAAGAAGAAGCCGGGGCTTTTCGGCCTCTTTAAGAAGGGCTGACGGTCGTGGCGGGGGTTATCAACGAAGACAAGGCGCCCGCCGCGAGCGAGCAAGGGGTCTCGGACGAGAATCTAGAGGCCTATCGCCGGCAGCTCCAGCCCAAGGTTCTCTCCCTCATCGGGGACGACGACCTTTCGTCGATCCCGCGCCCCGAACTGGCGTTGCGGATCGGCAACCTGCTTACCTATGAGATCGAGCGCAGCGGCACCAAGCTTGGGCTGCTGCAGCGGCGCAAGCTGGTTACCGGCCTGATCGACTGGCTTCTGCAGTGCAATGCCATGCAGCCGGACGAACGCCAGGAGCTGATGAACAGCAGCACGGTCCCGGAAGCGCAACCCGGATCGGCCACGCCGCCCGAGGGTCACGACCGAGCCAAGGCGACATCTCATAGTCCCACCGTGACCGCCGCCAAGAACAAGGTCCATCCCCTGGTGATGGAGCGTCTCGACGTCTCGGCCGCCTCTCAATTGCCGCGGGAGGACCTGACCCGCCAAATCGGTGAGATCGTCCGGGAGATCGTCCTCGACGAGAAACTCAACCTCAACGCTCCCGAACAGCAGTCCATCGTCGACATCATGCTCGACGATATGCTGGGCCTGGGGCCGCTGGAGCCGCTGCTGGCCGACGAAGCCGTTACCGACATCATGGTCAATGGACCCAAGCAGGTCTATGTGGAGCGCCGTGGCAAGCTGGAGCTGACAGACGTCACCTTTCAGAACGACGAGCACGTTCTGAATATCGCCCGGCGCATCGTCTCGCAGATCGGGCGCCGCGTCGACGAAACGACGCCCCTTGTAGATGCCCGCCTGCTTGACGGCAGCCGCGTCAATATCATCATCCCTCCCCTGGCGATCGACGGACCTTCCATCTCGATCCGTAAGTTCTCCAAGAAAGGCATCACCTTGGACGTGATGCAGAGGCAGAATAACGTCTCTGCCGCGATGGCAACGGTCCTGAAGATCGCCGCGCGCAGCCGCCTCAACATCCTGATCTCCGGCGGCACCGGTTCGGGTAAGACGACGCTGCTGAATGCCATGTCTCAGTTGATCGATCCCGGCGAGCGGATCGTCACCATTGAAGACGCCGCCGAGCTTCAGCTCCAGCAGCCCCACGTGGTCCGGCTGGAAACCCGGCCGCCGAACCTGGAGGGCAGCGGCGAGATCACTATGCGGGACCTGGTGAAGAACTCCCTGCGTATGCGTCCCGATCGGATTATCCTGGGCGAGGTTCGCGGCGCTGAAGCCGTTGACATGCTACAAGCCATGAACACCGGCCACGACGGCTCCCTCGGAACGCTTCACGCCAACCGGCCGCGCGAGGCCATGACCCGCCTCGAGAACATGATCGGCCTAGCCGGTATCAACTTGCCGGCCAAGGCGGTGCGCACGCAGATCGCCTCCGCCGTCGATTTGATCGTCCAGGTCTCGCGCATGCGCGACGGTATGCGCCGCGTAACCCATGTGGAAGAGATCGTCGGCATGGAAGGCGAGATCATCACGACCCAAAACCTCTTCACCTATGAATTCCAGGGCGAAGGTAAGGACGGCCTGCTGCTGGGAAGCTACAAGTCCTCCGGCCTTCGACCCCACTTCACGCCCAAGGCCGCCTACTTCAGTCTTGATAAGCCGCTGCTCGAGGCCATGGGATGAACGTAGACCTTCCCATGCAGCTCGGCTCGGTGCCGATCGAGTGGGTGCTGATGAGCCTCCCGGCCCTCGGCGCGCTCGTGCTGTTCCTACTGGTCTTTGGGGGCGGCGGCGCGGCCAAGCAGACGCGGCGGCGCATCAATCGCGTCAGGGAAAGCAATGCCCCTCAGATGACGCCGGAGCAGATCATCTCGATCCGCCGTGCCACCGGCGAAAGCGGCATTCCGATCGTCGACAATCTCATCAAGCACCTCATTCCGCAACCTGAGAAACTTCGCCTGCGTCTGGCCAGCGCCGGCCTCAAAACCACGTTGGGAAACTACGTGCTGACGTCGATCCTGTTGGGATTATTCACCTTCGGTCTCTTGAAATTCACCAACACGGCGCCGCTTCTGTTGAGCGCGCTGGCCGGCCTGCTGGCCGCCGTGCTGCTGCCCCATGCTGTCGTCGGCTTCCTGCTGAGGCGCCGCCGGAACAAGTTCATCGCTAACTTCCCCGAGGCCATCGACCTCATGGTCCGCGGTTTGCGCTCCGGCCTGCCGATCACCGAATCGATCCGCACCGCCGGGGCCGAGATTATCGCACCCGTCGGGACGGAACTGCAGAATGTCACCGACTCCGTGCGCCTCGGCGCCAAGCTGGAGGAAGCGCTCTGGGAGACATCGCGCCGCCTGGACATTCAGGAGTTCAACTTCTTCACCATCGCCCTGGCGATCCAATCGGAGACCGGCGGCAATCTGGCAGAGACCCTGGCCAACCTCTCTGACGTGCTGCGCCGCCGCCGGCAGCTCAAACTGAAGATCAAGGCGCTGTCTTCCGAAGCCAAGGCCAGTGCCTATATCATCGGGTCCCTGCCCTTTATCATGGCGCTCCTCATCTATCTCATCAATCCGACCTACATCGCGGAGCTCTGGATCGACCCCCGCGGCATGTTCCTGGTCGGCATCGGCCTGACCAGCTTCGCCGTCGGCGCCGGCGTTATGTACAAGATGGTGAAGTTCGAGATATGACTTTCGACGATCTTCTGCCCCGCGGCATGTCGGTCGAGGACCTCTTGGTCGTCATGACTTCGCTGTCGGTGCTGGTCAGCATCCTCGCGGTATGGTTCGCCCTGCTGCACAGGGATACGGCGGCCAAGCGCGCCCTGCTGATCGCCAGACAGCGCCAGGACATGCGCGTCGGCGTCATGACGCCGCGCCGCCGCGAAGCCCACGTCGGCAGCATGACCTTCATGCGCCAGGTGGTCGAACGTCTGAAGGTTCTGCGCAGCGCCCAGGCCAACAAGGTGTCGGAGAAGCTCACCAAGGCCGGCTGGCGCAGCAAGGATGCCCTCGTCCGCTTCTTCTTCTTCAAATTCGCCCTGCCCTTCGTCAGCGGCGGCATCGCGGTGTTCATGCTCTATGGTTTGGACGCCTACCACCTTCAGCCCATAACCAAGGCGGCGACCGCTCTGGGCATCACGGTCCTGGGCGCCTACCTTCCGGACATTATGGTCTACAACCAGGCCTCCAAGCGGCGCGAGGCGATCCGCAAGTCCTTGCCCGACGCGCTCGACCTGATGGTCATCTGTGCGGAAGCGGGTCTCAGCCTGGACGCTACCCTGATGCGCGTTTCGGAGGAAATGGAGAAGACGTCGCCGGAGCTTTCTGACGAATTCGGCCTGACCGGCCTGGAGCTCGGTTTTCTGCCCGACCGCCGCACGGCCATGCAAAACATGGCCAAGCGATCCGACCTGTCGGTGCTGCGCGGCGTGGTCGGAACCTTGGTTCAGGCCGAACGCTACGGCACGCCTCTGGCTCAATCCCTACGGGTGCTTTCAGCGGAATCCCGTGAGGAGCGCGCCATGAAGGCGGAGGAAAAAGCAGCCCGGCTGCCCGCCCTGCTGACGGTGCCGATGATCGTCTTCATCCTGCCTCCGCTCTTCGTCGTCCTGATCGGTCCGGCCATCTTGCGGACGATCGACGCGCTCAGCAATATGTAGGCGCCGCCGCAGCGCCTACAGCACTGGCCCCAGCAGCCTGGACAGGCTGACTCCGATGCGGAACCAGATGGGTTGATCGTCCAATTCGCCGGCCGCGACCTTTCGACTTTGCGCGAAGTCCTCCAACAGCATCTTCTCGATCTGCAATGCGAAGCGGTGATCCCAGATCAGGATCGACAGCTCGAAATTCAGGCGGAAGGATCGATTGTCGAGGTTCGCCGTGCCGACCGACGCCAGGGTATCGTCAACCAGCAGGACCTTCTGATGGAGGAATCCGGGCTGATAGCGATAGATCTGGATCCCCACACGCTCGGCGGCCGGGTAGTAAGCAAAACCCGCCATATGCACGATCCGGTGTTCGGCCCGCCCGGGCAGCAAAAGACGAACCTCAACCCCGCGCAGGCGCGCCAGCTCCAAGGCAGCCATGATCTGTTCGTCCGGCGCGAAATAGGGACTGGCCAACCAGATCCGCTTCCTGGCGCTACGGATCGCCTCCAGGAAGAACAGCTCGCAGCTATCCTGCAAATCGGCCGGCCCTGTCGGCAGGGCCAGCACGGCGACATCGCTCTGCTGCGCAGCCTCGGTCTCCCAAGCCAGCTCCGGGACTTCTCGGGTAGCCCAAAACCAGTCCTCGACGAAGGAAAGCTGGACCGCCTGCACCACCGGCCCGAAAATCCGCAGATGAGTATCCCGCCAAGGCCCGTAGCTGACGTTCCGCCCCAGATATTCATCTCCAAAATTCAATCCGCCGACAAAAGCTTCGCGGCCGTCCACCACCAGGATCTTACGATGATTGCGGAAATTCAGTTGAAAACGGTTGACCGGCCCCTGGGTCGTCCCGAAAGGGGCAACTGTCGCGCCCGCATCCTGGAGTTCCCTGACATAGCTGCGCGGCAAACCATAGCTGCCGATCTCGTCGTAGAGCAGCAGGACCCGCAGGCCGTCTTGCGCCCGCCGGGCCAGGCGCGCCTTGAGATCCCTTCCCAGGTCGTCGTCGCGCAGCAGGTAGACTTGCAGCAGGACATAGGCGCGCGCCGCGTCGATAGCCGAGAACATGGTCCCATAGGCGGCCTCGCCGTTCTTCAAGATCTCCACTTCGTTGCCTCGGCAGAACGGCGTTCCGGCGAGTTTCTCGAAGACCGGCAACGACTCGGCCCCCTGTGGCAACGCGGCCCTGTGCTGCGACGCCAGGCGCTGCTGCAGGGTCGCTGCCACGTGGTGAATTTCCAGGTCGCCGGAGCGCCGGGCAGCGACGTAGCCGTGGAACTTACCACGCCCGAAAACCCAGTAGAGCGGCAGCGCGACATAAGGGAAGGTGACCAGCAGGATCGACCAAGCCACCGCCCCCTGCGCCGTGCGAGTGCGCATGGCGGCGTGCAGTGCAGAGGCGATACCGGACAGGTGTATGAATACCGCCAGTCCGCCAAGGCCCAGCGATAGGTTGTCCGCAAACCAGCCAGTCATCGATGCCTCAAAACCTGTCGCCCGACGTTCAGGACACCTGCGCCTCCGACACTGCGAAGTCTTCGAGGAGGTTACGCACGGCAAGTGCCAAGGCTTCCGGATCGACGGGCTTCTGAAGCGTCGGGAAGCCCTCTTCGGTGATCTCCCGCATCTCCTCCTCGCCCTGATCCGCGGTGACGATCAGGACCGGCACCATCCGCTTGCAGAGGACCCGCAACCGGCCGGCTGCGCGCACGCCGTTGCAGGCGTTGGGCAGGCGGTAGTCGGCGATAATCAGGTCGAAGGCGTCGGGTGCGGCGGCCACGATGTCGGCCGCGGCGTCGTAGTCGCCCGCCGCCGCCACCCGGCATCCCCAGGACTCGAGCGCACGGACCATGCCTTTTCGCACTTGGCGGTCATCGTCGATAACCAGCACCGTGGCGTTCGACTTTACCCCCGCGCGGTCCCGCTTGCCGCTCCTGTGAGACAAAGCGACCGACTTCCCAGTCAGGTCCAGCTGTACCGCAAACACACTTCCCTGGCCACGCACCGAATGCAGGAAGATTTCATGCCCCAGGGTGCTGGCCAGACGCCTGACGATGGAGAGACCAAGTCCGATCCCCCGCCGGCGTTCGCGTGCCGGGTTGTCGAGCTGGTGGAACTCCTCGAAAATTCTCTGCCGCTCTCCCTCCGGGATTCCCAGTCCCGTATCCCAAACCTCGATACGCAGCTTGTCGTTTCTGCGCCGGCAGCCGAGCAGCACCCGGCCCGCCGGGGTATATCGCACCGCGTTGGAGAGCAGGTTCCCGAGAATTCGTTCCAACAGGTTGGGATCGCTATAGACGACCTGGCTGGACGGCACCATCTTCAGTTCCAGGCCGCGTTCGCGCGCCTGCGGTCCATAGACCCGGACCATACGATCCAGGAGCTGCTGCACAGGAAACTGCATGAAACGGCATTCCAGCTTGCCGCTTTCCAGCTCCGAGACATCTTGCATGGCATTGAGCAGACGTCCCGCCGCGTTGGACGCTTCTCGCAGGTCACTGATGATACCGTGGGTTTCGTCATCGTCGGCAGTAGCCGCCAGCGCCGCGACGAAAAGCTCGATGGCATGCAGCGGTTGCCGCAGGTCGTGGCTGGCCGCCGCGAGGAACCGCGTCTTGGCCTGGTTTGCCTGCTCGGCGATTTCCCGCGCCCGCTTGAGCTCGGTGATATCGGTAGAGACGCTGGCCACGCCGCCGTCGTGGGTGCGGCGCTCCGTCATCTGGTAGACGCGCCCGTCGTGCCAAGCGATCTCGAAATCGCCTTCCGCGGCGTGGTGGGCGCGCAGGCGCCGCTGCATCCACGCCTCCTTCTCCGCCTCGCCGGCCAAGCCGGTAACGCACCCCTGGTCGACGTTCACGCGGGCGATCTCTTCGAACGTGGCACCAGGGTAGATATGTCTTCCGTCGCCGATGGCACGGTTGCGATAGGTTTGATTGCAGAGCACCAAACGGTCGTCGGCATCGAAAAGAGCAAAGCCGCCGGAGATCGACTCGATGGCGTCGATCAGGCGTTCCTCCGCCGCCTCGGCCCGCTGCCGCGCCCGCACCTCGGCGCTCTCGTCCTCCGCCACGCCGCGGTAGCCCCTGAAGCGGCCCGTACGGTCGTAGAAAGGCTTCCCGTTGATGCGCCAGTAGAAACGTTCCCCCTCCTTGCTGACGAAAACCGTGCGCAGGTCCTTGATCGACCGCCGCCTCTCGAGCCTCTCGCGCAGCCGGCGCCAATACCCTTCGTCCTCGGCATCGGCGGCGAAAAGCTCCCAGAGGGTCCGGCCCGTCGCTTCGCTCGCCATGGGGCGTGAGCGCCCGGCCTCGGTCTGGACGTCCAGGAAGGAACACAGGCGCAGGCTTTCGTCCATCTCCCAGAAACCGCCGGGGCCCGATTGAGCAAAGTCCTTGAAGCGCTGCTCGCTCTCCTTCAAGGCATCCTCCGCCGCGACCTGTTCGGTCACGTCGAAACGAATACCGATGAAGCCGCCGGTCTCCAGTGGATGGTTGCGCGCCTCGATCCATCGCCCTTCGCTGGTCTTGGTACGGAAGGTTGGATGCTTACCGAAGACATGGGCGACCGCGGCATCGCCGATGCCGTTCAGTTCATCGAAGCCCGCCAAGACCGCAAACTGGTCGCGCTCGAAAGCCAGTTTCATCAGATCGGCATAAGCGGCGCCGGCTTTGAGCGCACCGGCCAACTTCGGATACAGATCACGGTACTTTTGATTGCAGAGCACCAGGCGGCCTTCGCTGTCAAACCAGACGAAGCCGTCCGTCATGCTCTTGATCGCTTCTGACAGCAGCGCCTTGGAGTGCGCCGCCTCCCGCTCGCTGCGCGCCAAGGCCCGCTCAGCCTCCTTGCGCTCGGTTATGTCCGTGCAGATGGTGCCGATGCCCTGCAGCTCGCCACCGGCGCCGATGAGAGGAAACTTGACGGTGAAACCTTCGACGACGCCTTGGCGCAGGGGAATGGTCTCCTCATAGGCCAAGGGCTTGCCCGTCGACAGCACGATGTTATCGGCTTCGGTAACCTTCTCCGCCCAACCCGGATCGACCCCGACATCGATGGGCAACTTGCCTTTGATCTCTGCGTTGGTGACCCCGTAAACCTCTTCGAACCGCTTGCTGACCTGAACGTAGCGGCCCTGGGCATCCTTCAGGCAGATATCGACGGGGGAATATTCGAAGATCGCAGCCAGGCGGTCGGAGCTGTCACGTGGCGTTTCGCTCTCGTGATCTGTCTGCGCCCGAACCGTCAGGGTGGCACTCCAGTACCCGCCTTCGTCCGCCGGCAGCGGCAAGGGGGTCCATTGACAGGCTGCAGCGACGGCCCCCACCCCCGGCACGGCCAGGGTCAGGGTTTCGGTAAAAGCCTCGCCGGCGCCGAACCGGCCGCTCACGCGGCGCTGCTCCAGATCGGATCGCGCCGCCGCCAGGTCGCCCAGGTAGCTTGGAAGGACGGACGGAAACCGGCCGGCAAACAAGCGCTCAAAGGCGCCGTTGCCATAGAGGAGTTCCGGCTCAGCCGCGCCGCCGCGCCACAGGCCCAGAGCCACGGGGACAGGAAGGTGTTCAAAGGCGCTGCCGGTCAGGCCGCCCAGATCAACACCACCCTCAGGCGACCGTGCATCCTCCGGTCCCTGCCGTTTCAGACCATCCATAGAGCCGTCCTACTCTCGCAGTCTGGCAAGATTATAGCGGCAAATCCCCCTAATACACCGGGGATTCCGCCTCCAAGTTGCTGGTATACCGGCATCTTGTCGCCTTAAGGTCCTGCTAACCATACTCAATCTCAAGACGGGCGCGCAGCGGTTAACGAAAGGGAAAGAGGTCCTGACTTAGCCTAGCCGAGGTCAAATGCAAGCAATACCGGAGCGTCCTTCCGTGCCGAAGTACGACGTGAAACTCCAGTTGGATGACGAAGAGCACCAGATTCACCTGGAGATCTATCAGCAGGTCATCTCGGCGCACGAGCAGACCGAAGAAGAAGTCGTCCACCGTGCCAAGCAGCAGTTCCGCCATTGGGCGGAGGGCCGCGGGCCGGAATGGAAGCTTGTCGCCCTAAGGGTGCCTTTCGCAGCGGTCACCGATAGTGAGATCCGCGTCACGCATTGAGGGGAAACCACCCCGCGCCTAGCGCACCACCACGAAGCAGGCCTGCCCGGCATCGATGAGATTGTCGCAGGCCGCCGTCGCGCCTTCCTCCGTGCCAAAGGCGCCGGCCTGGACACGATAGAAGACGCCGCGCTCGCCCAGCTTGGCCTCTTCAACCACCAGCCTCAGGGGCTCCAGAACCTGCGGGTATGCCGCCTGCAGGCGCCGCCACTCACCGACGACGTTCTCCTCTTTCTGAACCGCGGAAACCTGGACCAGAATGCTGCCCGCCGGTGCGTTCCAGGCAACCGCGGCGAAGGCCGCCGCGGCTTCAGCCGTCTCCGGCCGCGCCGCCGCCTCATCCGAGGGTCCCGAAGCGGCCATTTGCAATGACGCCGCCTGCCCCGTCTCCGCGGGATTACCGGCTTCCGGCACCTGCGCCGCCGCCTCCATAGGTTCCAGCGGGGGCTCCGGCCGATCTTGCGCGGGCGGGGAACCGGCCGCTGCCGGGGCTGCCGTCGAAATCGCAGTCGGATCGGCCGCCTCACCGCTCCCGTCCGCGGATTGAGGCACGGGCGCGTCCTTTGGCACGGGCGGGAATTTCGGCGGCGGCGGCAGGCGCGATTCCCGCCAATCCCGCTTCACCGGCGTCGGGGGCTCGGTCGTCGCGGGTGCCACGGCTTGACCTGGCGGCGGCAGTTCCCGGGCGCTGACCTGTTCCACCGGCGCTGCGGTTACCTCGGGCGGCACCGGCCTTCCCGCCGCCTCCGCCCGCTTCCGCGCCCGCTCCCGGGCACGTTCGGCCTCGCTCTTCGGTCCCTCGTCGTTGAACGCGGATTCGAAGGTGAGACGCTCGCTGCTATAGACCACGTCGCTATCGCCGGCGACCAGGCCTTCGGCCAACTCGCCTTCGTCAACCAGTGTCGGACCTGCGTTCAGGTTCAGATCCCGTGACCAAGGCTGCGGCTCGCTGGGCTGGGGCGGCGGCGGTGGCGCTTTGGCCTTCTGGGGCACCAGCGGCGGGTCTGATTCCGGTGGCGGGCCGACCTCTATGGTGCAGGCCGCCAGAAGCAGAGCCGACAGGGTCAGGCAGGCCACGGCCGCCGGGCCGCGCATTATGGTTAATCTTTCCGCCGCATTCATGACGCCGAAGGTACGACCCGGCGCGCGTTCCGGCAAGCGCCGCAACGCCGATACGGCGTGACACAAAGGCGGTAGGCCGGATACCCCGGTGCCCCTCCCCTCAGCGCCGGGCGCCCTACTCCGCCGCCGGGGGCGCGGCATCCTTGGCCATCACGATCACCGGTTTCATCTCCCGCAGCGTCTCCATCGAAAGGTGACAGGCGATCCGGTGTCCAGGCGTGGGCTCGACTACGGGGGGAACCTCGGTTTCGCAGACCGGGCCGATTTTGTGCGGACAGCGAGTGTTGAAGACGCAGCCCGCCGGCGGGTTGGTCACCGAGGGCAAATTGCCTTCCAGAATGATCCGTGTCTTCTCCACCGAGGTGTCGGCGATCGGCACCGCCGAGAGCAGAGCTTCGGTATAGGGATGATAGGGCGGTGCAAAGACTTCGTCGGTGGTCCCCTGCTCGACGATGTGGCCCAGATACATCACCACCACACGGTCGGCCAGGTAGCGCACGAGGCTGAGGTCGTGGCTGATGAAGATCAGGGTCGTGCGGTAGGTCTTTTGAATATCCATCAGGAGCCCGGTAACGGCTGCCTGCACCGAGACGTCCAGGGCCGAGACAGGCTCGTCGGCCACCACGGTGGTCGGGTTGCCGGCGAAGGCCCGCGCGATGCCGACGCGCTGCTTCTGCCCGCCGGAAAGCTGGCGCGGCCGGCGCCTTGCGAACTCACGCGGCAGCTTCACGAGGTCCAGCAACTGCATGACGCGCTGCTCGACCTTGTCCCGATCCGATTCAACGCCGAACTTGCGGATCACCCGGGCCAACTGCGCTCCGACGCTGTGGCTGGGATTGAGAGTGTCGAAAGGGTTCTGAAAGATCATTTGCATGGAGCCGACCTGCTCGGGCGAGCGGTTCTGCACCTCCTCCTGCGAAATGTCCTTGCCGTTGAACACCACCTTGCCGTCGGTTGCCGTCTCCAGGCCCATCAGCACCTTGGCGAAGGTCGACTTGCCGCAGCCGGACTCGCCGACGACAGCCACGGTCTCGCAAGACCGGGCATCGAAAGTGATGCTCTCATTGGCCTTCACGTAACGCACCCGCTTGCCGGAGATCATGGCGGCTATCGAGTTGTCGGTCAGCTCGTAGTACTTCTTCATGTTGTCGATGGAGAGCACAACATCGCCGGCCTCCATCTCGCCGGCCCCGACACCCTCGGGATGATAGCTGTCCCAATCGATGACCTGCCAACGGCGGCAGCGCACATCGTGTCCGGGTTCGTCCGGCACCTGGGTCATGGCCAGGTTCTCGCGATCGCAGAGGCCACCTTGGAAAAAGTCGCAGCGCGGCCCGAAGTAGCAGCCCGGTGGGCGCTGGTGGGGCAACGGCAGTTGACCGCGGATCGGCACCAGGGGGCGCGCCGTCTTGTCCGCGCCCGGCAAGGGGATGCAGCCGAAGAGTCCCTTGGTATAGGGATGGCGCATATGGTCGAAGACCTCGCCCACCGTGCCGCTCTCGACCACCACACCCGAGTACATGACGTTCACCCGGTCACAGGTCTCCAGGATGAGACCCAGGTTGTGCGAGATGTAAACCATCGAGGTGTTGAACTTCCGGGCGATCTGACCGATCAGTTCGATGATGCCGGCCTCGACCGTCACGTCCAGCGCCGTCGTCGGTTCGTCCAACAGCAGCAGCGAGGGATTGGACAGCAGCGCCATGGCGATGACCACGCGCTGCTGCTGCCCGCCGGAGATCTGGTGCGGGTAAACCGACATGATGCGGTCCGGGTCCGGAAGGTTCACATCGGCCAGCATCTGCCGGCACCGCTTGTAGGCTTCCTGCTCGCTGATATTCTCGTGACACAGCGGTACCTCCATGAGCTGCCTGCCCAAGGTCATGGAGGGGTTCAGCGAGGCCATGGGTTCCTGATAGACCATGGCGATCTCGTTGCCGCGCAATTGACGCAGTTCCTCGTCGCTGAAGGTCGCCATGTCGCGACCCTTGTAGAAGACCTGCCCACCGACGATGGCCCCGTTCCCGCCGAGATAGCGCATGATGGCCATGGCCACGGTCGACTTGCCGCAGCCGGACTCGCCGACCAGGCCGATGCTGCCCCCTTGCTCCAAGGTCATATTGAAGTCGATCACCGCGGGAATCTCGCCGGCCCTGGTGAAGTAGGAAATGCACAGGTCGCGGCATTCCAGGACCGGACCGTCGAAGCTGTGGCTTTGGCTCGGCATCTCCCTCTCCCCTAGTCGCGCAGCGAGACTTCACGCAGGCCGTCGGCCAGCAGATTGAACCCCAGCACCAGCGAAGAAATCGCGATGCAGGGGAAGACCGCGAGCATGGGATCGACGATGGCGTACTGCCGGAGTTCGGAGACCATGCCGCCCCAATCGGGGTCGGGCGGCGGCAGGCCGAGGCCGAGAAATCCGAGAGTTCCGATGGTGATCACCACGTAGCCCAGCCGCAGGCAGGCATCGACGATGAGGGGGCCGCGGGCGTTGGGAAGGATCTCCACCAGCATGATCCGCCAGACCGATTCACCACGCGTCTCGGCGGCGAAAACGTATTCACGATTGCGCAGGTCCAGCACCAAGCCGCGCACGATGCGCATGACCCCGGGCGCCGATGCGAAAGTCACCGCGATCACGATATTCGACCCCGACGCGCCGATGGTGGCGATGATGATGATATAGAGGACCAAGACCGGGAACGAGAGGATGACGTTCGCGATAAAGGACAGCACGTCGTCCGTCACTCCCCGGCGATAGCCCGCGGCCAATCCCATGGGGATACCCACCAGATAGGCGCAAAAGGTCGCGAGAGGCGCGTAGAGCAGAACCTGCCGCGAGCCATGGATGATCCGCGAAAGCAAATCGCGGCCAAGATGATCCGTGCCCAGCCAATAGATGCCGGCGCCGTCCATAGAGACAGATCCCGGCGGCGCCAGCGGCAGCCCCGGTTGGTTCGGCGGAAAGGGTGCGAGCACGTCGGCGAAGATCGCCACCAGCGCCCAGAAGACGATGATGCCCAAGCCGATCATTCCGACCCAGCTTTCACGGATCAGAGCCAGCCCCAGGACGAAACGCAGCAGCCGAGAGTCGCGGCGCGGCACGGAAACAGCTTGCTCGGTCATGGCGCCCCCTCCTAGCTGAATCGAATTCGCGGGTTGAGATAGGTATAACCGATATCCGCCAAGGTCTGTGTCATCACGGCGACGAAGACGGCCACCATGGCGCAGGCTTCGATGAGATAGATGTCGCTGTTCAGCGAAGCCTCGTAGAGTAGGCTGCCGAAGCCTTTGTAGGCGAAGGCGACCTCGACGACGATCACGCCGGAGAGTAGCCAGTTGATCTGCAACATGATGACGGTGAAAGGCGCGATCAGCGCGTTGCGCAGCGCGTGCTTTCGGATCACCTGACCATAGGGCAGGCCCTTGAGGACGGCCGTGCGGATGTAGTGCGTCATCATCACTTCGGCCATCGACGCCCGGGTCATGCGCGCCACGTAGCCCCAGTCGTAGATCACCAGGACCATCACCGGAAGAACGAGCTGCACCGGATCGAACCCGTCGGCCATGCCGCTGGTGCCCGGCAACAGAGGCCAGGTGAAGACGAAAAGCCCGGACAGAAAAACGGCGCTGGCGAATTCGGGGACCGAGGTGGTGAGCACCGCCAACACCGAAACGCCGCGGTCGCGGCCGCCGCCTTCGCGCATACCCGCGACGACACCCAGGGTGAGGCCGATCATCGAAGCGATGAACAGCGCGATACCGCCCAGGATGGCGGTGTTCGCGAGCCGCGGCCACATGACGTCGCTGACCGGCACCTTGAAGCGCACGGAGTCACCGAAGTCGCCTACGACGAAGTTGGCCAGCCAGCGCAGGTAACGCCAGACCGCAGGGTCGGTATAGCCGTTGCGCTCCAACCAGATCTCACGCTGTTCCTGCGAGGTGTAGGGTCCGAGAACTTTCGTGGCAACGCTCTCGACATTGATCTCGAGCAGCAGGAATACCAGAATCGATACGACCAGCATGGTCAAAGCCATGGTGCCGAAGCGCCGAACGATAAAAACCAGCATCGCGATCTAGCCTTCCGGTCCCAACTATCTGCTTAGGAGGTTTCGCCGGAGTGTTCCCGGCTACCCCTCGCCCAGGCCGCCTCGCAAGTCCGGCGACAGGGGCCCGCCGCAGCAAAAGGAAAAGGGCCGCGGCACTTCACGACCGCGGCCCTTCTCGTTCAACCCAACCAAACGCTATTAAACTGGTGATAGCGGGTCGGGTGAGTCTGATAGGCTTTGACGTTGTCCTTCGCCGCCGTGAAAACGGAGCGGAAGAAAGGCTGCACCATAACGGCATCGTCCTGGAGGATTTTCTCCACCACCGCCATCTGATCGCGCCGCTTGGCGACATCGAGGATGGACTCCGCCTTGTCCAGGGCCGCATCGAACTCCGGATTGCTGTAGCCGGATTCATTCCAGGGCACGCCACTGCGGTAGGCCAAGCTCAACACCATGGTCCCAAGCGGGCGGTGGGTCCAGGAGGTCAGGCTGAACGGCGCCTTGTTCCAGACTTCCCAGTACTGAGCCGAAGGCATGACGTTGATGGTGATGTCGATGCCGGCCTCTGCGGCGTTCTCCTTCAGAACCTGCACGGAATCCTGCTCCCAGGTGCCGTCGGTGTTGCCGACATTGCAGGTTACTTGGATACCGTTGGGGAAGCCGGCCTCGGCCAGCAATGCCTTGGCTTTCGCCACGTCGCGTTTCAGCGGCGGCAGCTTGGCGTACTCCGGATGAATTTCCCCAACGTGATGGTTCTCGCCAACCGAGCCCATGCCGCGGTGTGCGAGCTTCAGGTTCTGGGCATTATCGGACGCAAGCACCATCGCCTGGCGAACCTTCCTGTTGTCGAAGGGCGCATTGTTGACGTTCATGCGGATGACGCCGGTCTGGGCGGTCACAGCCTGAGAGACCACAACGCCGGGAATGCGCTCGGCAATCTCCAGGGTCGGGATGCCAAGGCGGTAGATCGCATCGACCTGGCCCGATGCCAAGGCGGCGATCGCCGCCGAGTCATCCTCGCCCGTGTCGATGTAGCGAATCTCGTCGAGGTAGACATCGCCGCCCCAATAGGCCTCGCTGCGCCGGCGCAGCACGCACTCTTCGCCGACGGCGAACTTCACCAGCTCGAAGGCACCGGTACCGACGGGGTTCTTGGAGAAGTCGCCGCCGTCCTTGGTGAAGTTCCGGTGCACGATGGCGGTCGGATAGTTGTAGAGGTTCTCCGGCATCGACAGGACGGCCGAGTTCAGATGCAGGCGCACGGTGTGGTCGTCGACCTTCTCGACGGCCCCCTCACTCATGCGTTTGCCCATCTTGGCACTGCCGTCATCGTTCTTTTCTCCGGTGTCGTACTCTTCCGTCATGGCGGAGAAGAGGCCGAGATTGGAGGAACCGGTCGCCGGATCGAGCCAGCGGGTGAAGTTGAACACCACGTCGTCGGCGTTGAAATCGTCGCCGTTGCTCCATTTCACGCCCTGACGCAGCTTGAAGGTCCAGGTCTTCAAGTCGTCGGAGGCTTCCCAGCTTTCCGCCAGATAGGGCCGCGTGATGTTGTCCGGGCCGGTGATGGTCAGGTACTCGATGATATGGCGAGCCTGGTTGGACTTCTGGGTCCAGTCGAAGGTCGCGGGATCGACCATCTCCTGCACCTGCATGGCGACGCGCAGGGTGCCGCCCTTCTTCGGGGTTTCAGCCGCCGCTTCCTGAACCAGGCCGCCGCCGGTCGGGTCGCCGGCGAAGGCGTAGGCCGAAGCCGCGGACACTCCCAGAAACGCCGCCAGACGCACGAACTCCCGTCTGTCTATCCTATTGCTCTCATACTGGTCGCAAAGATTCTTCACGCCGGGGTGCAACGGCTTCCCGTTGATGCTTTCCAACTCGTTCTTCTTCGTCATTTTCTCGGTCTCCCTGTGAGATTTCCTTTGGCCGCCCGGCCGGCGCCTCAGCAGGCCGATCGGCCATTTCTCATGATTCTCAGCGTCTTCGTCTCGCTCGAATCCCGACCACAGCTTTCTGCATGCTGCGCCGAAACATGCATAACCGCCGGCTGGAACTCCGCGGTTCTTGAGAATCGCTCGGCCTCGTCACGAATTGGTCAGTCATGGATGATCGTGCCGGCAGGCCATAAATCACGGCAACAGACACCTCTGCCGGCCAGCGATCGCCCGCAACCTTCTCGCTCCCTCTGCACTTTCAAACGCCCCTCTGCCCTGCCGCCTGGCGACAGACCGTCGCCAAGCCTCGGCTTATTTTGTTTCTTTTCAACGACAAGCCTAACAAACTCTAGTCCTGGCGGAAACCCACGAGTAGCAGCGGTGCGACAGCCAATACAACAGAAGCGACGCGCGGCGGGCAGGTCAGTCGAAACGCCCGTCGGCTTTCGTCTCGATGAGGATTTCGCTTTCGAGAGTGCGGTGGACGGGACATTTGTCGGCAATTTCCATCAGCCTTTGGCGCTCCGCGTCGTCTAGATCGCCGTTGATCCGAATGGTCCTCTGAATCCGGTCGATCTTGCCGCTTCGGGTTTCGCAGGTCTCGCAGTCTTCGGCGTGGATCTTGTCGTGCGACAGGATCACGCGGGTCTTTTCCAGCGCCAGGCCTTTGCGCTCAGCATAGAGCCTCAACGTCATCGAGGTGCAGGCGCCAAGTCCCGCCAGCAACAGGTCATAGGGCGATGGCCCGCTGTCCAGCCCGCCATAGCTCACCGGCTCGTCGGCGCGCAACCGGTGTGGACCCGCCGCGATGCGCTGGGTGAACTTGCCTTCCCCGGTTTCCTCGACCACCACCGTTCCTGTAGCGGCATTCAATTCCGTCGGCGCTTCCTCCCGGCAGATGTAGCGCCCGGCCCAGGCAGCCAGCACATCGGCCACATAGACCGCATCGGCCTTGCGGCTCAGCAAGTGATCGGCGTCGTCCAGGGAGACGAAGCTCTTGGGATGCTTGGCGGCAAGAAAGATGCGGCTGGCGTTGTCGATGCCGACGGTCGCGTCGCGTGGTGCGTGGAACACCATCAGCGCCTTGCGCAGGTCGGCGACGGCCCTTTCCAGCTTATGATTCTCGATATCCTCCAGGAACTGCTTCTTGATGCGGAAGGGCCGCCCGACCAGCAGGACCTCCGCCTCGCCCGCAGCCTCGATCTCCGGGCGTGCCTCGGTGAAGTGGGCGGCGACGTGCGCCGGGTCTGCCGGCGCCCCGATGGTCGCCGCTGCCGTGGCTTCCGGGATCTGCGCGGCCGCCATCAGAACCGCCGCCCCGCCCAAGCTGTGGCCGATCAATAGCTTCGGCGCCGCGTGGGTCCGGCGCAGGTAATCGGCGGCACACAGAAGATCCGCGATGTTGGAGGAGAAGTTGGTGTTGGCGAAATCGCCTTCGCTGGCGCCCAAGCCGGTGAAATCGAAGCGCAGCACGGCGATGCCCTGCATCGCCAGAGCACCGGCGATACGGCTGGCAGCGAAGATGTCCTTGTTGCAGGTGAAGCAGTGCGCAAAAAGCGCGTAGGCCCGCGGTCTCCCGGGCGGCAGGTCCAGACGCGCAGCCAGGATATCGCCACCGGCGCCCGAGAAAGTCACCTTCTCGCTTCTGATCGACATCTCACACCCTTCCCATTTCCGCGTCGTCCGGCGATCGCAACACGGCGGCCCCGCCCAGGCAAGCGGTGGGAATGCCGTTGGGTCCGCCGGCGCGCCTCGGCTAAGGTTGCGCCGCCTCCGTACCGGGGGCCTGCGATAACCCGATAACAGGACCCGTGTTGATGAGCGACGCCACCAAGGACCGCCGTGTCGAAATCCTGGAAAAAACCACAGCCTTCAAGGGGTATTTCCAAGTCGACCGCTATCGCTTGCGCCACCATACCTTCGACGGCGGTTGGACCGGAGAGATGTCCCGCGAAATCTTCGAGCGCGGCCACGCCGCCGCGGTCCTGCTGTACGACCCGGCGCGCGACCAGGTGGTGCTGATCGAACAGTTCCGTCCGGGCGCCTATGCCGCCGGCATGGAGCCCTGGCTGATCGAAATCGTCGCCGGCGTCATCGAGCCCGGAGAGGACCCGGATACGGTCGTGCGCCGTGAAACTCAGGAGGAGGCCGGCTGCACGGTGGGCGAGCTGCTGCCCATCGGACGCTTCCTGACGACGCCGGGCGGCTGTTCCGAGACCGTCGTTATCTACTGCGGACGCATCGACAGCCGCGGCGTCGGCGGCATTCACGGCCTGGATCATGAACATGAAGACATCCGGGTGCTGCCCTTGGCGCGCAGCGAGGCCCTCGCCCGCCTGGCCTCGGGGCAGATCACAAATCTCATCACGGTCGCCGCTCTGCAATGGTTGGCCTTGAATTACACAGATGTTATGCGTATTTGGAAGTGATCTACAGCAAAATGTGTCAAAATGCTGGAGCATCCCTTGAACCCCCTTGGCCGGGGCAGCTACTCTCGCCGGCCAGGCGCCCCCTCTCCGGCGGTGGCGTCTCAGCAAGGAAGAAGAAGAAATGGACGTCTGTGACGGTTTTGTCGGCGCGATCGGCAACACCCCCCTTATCCGCCTGCGCAAACTCTCCGAAGAGACCGGCTGCGAAATCCTGGGCAAGGCGGAATTCCAGAATCCCGGCGGCTCGGTGAAGGACCGGGCCGCCTGGGCGATCATCAAGGACGCCGAGGAGCGCGGGACGCTGCGGCCGGGCGGCATCATCGTCGAGGGCACCGCCGGCAACACGGGCATCGGCCTGGCCCTGGTGGCCCGGGCGCGCGGCTACCGCTGCGTCATCGTCATCCCCGATACCCAGAGCCAGGAAAAGAAGGACATCCTGCGGATTTCCGGGGCCGAGCTGAAGGAAGTGCCCGCCGTGCCCTACCGCGACCCGGATAACTACGTCCATGTCTCGGAGCGCCTGGCCAAGGAACTGAACGAGAGCCATCCCCAGGGCGCCATCTGGGCCCGGCAGTTCGACAATGTCGCCAACCGGCGCGGCCACTACGAGACCACCGGCCCGGAGATCTGGGCGCAGACCGACGGCAAGATCGACGCCTTCGTCAGCGCCGTGGGCACCGGCGGGACATTGGCCGGCGTCAGCCAGGCCCTGAAGGAGCGCAACAAGGACGTTGTCATCGGCCTGGCCGACCCCATGGGCGCGGCCCTTTACAACTACTACGCTCACGGCGAGCTGAAGGCTGAGGGCTCCTCCATCAGCGAGGGTATCGGCCAGGGCCGCATCACCGCCAATCTGGAGGGTATCGAGGTCAACGAGCCCTTCCAAATCCCGGACAGCGAAGCGATCCCTTACGTCTTCGACTTGCTGGAGCGAGAAGGTCTCTGCCTCGGCGCCTCCACCGGCATCAACGTGGCCGGGGCGGTGCGTATGGCCAAGAAGTTGGGGCCGGGACATACAATCGTCACCATTCTCTGCGATGGCGGCATGCGCTATCAAAGCAAGCTGTTCAATCCGGCGTTCTTGCGCGAAAAAGGACTGCCGGTGCCGGCTTGGCTCGGCTGGCGGGGCTGATACCCCCGAAATCGAGGGCCCGATTAGAGAAGCGGAGAGAGGCGAAACATGGAACTGCTGTTCAGGGATGACCCCTACCTCAAGTCCTGCGATGCCACGGTCACGGCGAGCGGGCCGGAGGGCGTACGCCTGGACCGCACGGTCTTCTACCCCACCGGCGGCGGCCAGCCGGGTGACTGCGGAACCCTGATCCTGGAAGACGGCAGCCAACTGCGCGTCATCGATGCGGTCAAGGGCGAGACCCACGAAGACGTGGTCCACGTCCTGGAGGACGGCGCCGCCGCGCCCGCCCCCGGCAGCAAGGTCACGGCGGAAATCGACTGGGACCGCCGCCACAAGCACATGCGCATGCACACCTGCCTGCACCTACTGTGCGCCGTCGTCACCGGGGACGTGACCGGCGGACAGATCGGCGCCGAGAAAGGCCGGCTCGATTTCAACCTGCCCGATACCCAGCTCGACAAGGAGCACCTCACGGCGGAGCTCAACCGCCTGGTCGCGGAGGACCATCCTGTGGCGCCGCGCTGGATCAGCGAAGAGGAGTTGGCGGCACAGCCCGATCTGGTGCGCACCATGTCGGTGAAGCCGCCCATGGGCGGCGGGCGCGTGCGCCTGCTCGACATCGCCGGGGTCGATCTGCAACCCTGTGGAGGCACCCATGTGGCCCACACCGGCGAGATCGGCCGCGTGCGCGTCGGCAAGATCGAGAACAAGGGCCGCCAGAACCGGCGCATCAACATTCTGTTCGACGAATAAGAACCCGCAGCAGCCCGCAGCGGCGGGCCTTCGGGAGGAAGTGAAAGCAACGATGGTCGATTTTGCGAAGGACGCGCTGGTCTCCACCGAGTGGCTGGCCGAGAACCTGGGGGCGCCCGACCTGCGAGTCGTGGACGCCAGCTACTACCTGCCGGGCGAAGGCCTGGATCCCCGCCGCGAGTTCGAGGCGCAGCACATCCCCGGCGCCGTCTTCTTCGACATCGACGACATCAAGGACCCGGCGAGCGATCTGCCACACATGGTGCCGCCGCCGCACATCTTCTCCTCCAAGGTCCGCAAGCTCGGCCTCGGTGACGGGCTGCGCCTGGTGATCTACGACCAGCGCGGCATCTGGAGCGCCCCGCGGGTCTGGTGGACCTTCCGCTATTTCGGCCACCGGGAGGTGGCGGTGCTGGACGGCGGCCTGCCGAAATGGATGAACGAAGGCCGCCCGGTGGAAGACGGCGAGGCGCATCCTGAAGAACGTCACTTTACCCCGCGGATCAACAGCTTCCTGCTGCGCGACCGCAGCCAGCTTCTGGCCAATCTGGAGAGCGGCGGAGAGCAAGTGCTGGACGCCCGCGGCCGGGGCCGCTTTCAGGGCAGCGATCCGGAGCCCCGCCAGGGTCTGCGGTCCGGCCATATCCCCGGCAGCCGCAACCTGCCTTTCGTCGAGGTCGTCGAGCAGACCCGGCAGACCCTGCTGGACGACGACACCTTGAAGGAACGCTTCGCCGAGGCGGGGGTCGACCTTAACCGCCCGGTGATCGCCACCTGCGGTTCCGGCGTCACCGCCGCGGTGCTGAGCCTGGCGCTGCATCGCCTCGGCCACCGCGACGTGGCCGTTTATGACGGCTCCTGGTCCGAATGGGGCCTGGAAGGCGACACGCCGGTCGAAACCGGCCCAGCCACGGCCGAGCAGTCTTGACCTTGCCGGAAATCAGGTCCTACGGCGACGAAGATTTCGCCGGCTGCACCGCGCTGTGGGAGCGCTGCGGCCTCACCTGCTGGTACAACGACCCCGATCTCGATATCGCCCGCTGGCGGTCCAGCAGCAACGCCGAGATCCTTGTTGCCGAAGGCGAAGGTCAGGTTGTCGGCACGATCTGCTGCGGCCATGACGGCCACCGCGGCTGGCTGTACTATGTGGCGGTCGACCCGGCCCACCAGGGTGCCGGCCTGGGGCGCCGCCTGGTGCGCCGCGCGGAGGACTGGCTTGCCGAACGGGGCATCCTGAAGATCCAACTGATCGTGCGGGACAGCAACCGGCCGGTGATCGGCTTCTATTCGGCCGTCGGCTATGCCTACACGCCCCATGCGATCTTGGCGCGCTGGCTGGACCTGCCGAAAGCGCCACCGGAGGGCGTTGCTCTGCCGCCGGAGGTGGAGCTGGCCGCCGGGCGCGACCCCAGGGTCCGCTTCACCATAACCTACCTGGAGATGACCGAGCGCCCGTCCCTGGCCCCGGCGCATCCGCCGATAAAAACGAAATATGCCCTGATGCTGGCCGAGCAGCCAACCGTGGGCTTCTACCGCTATCTCTACAACTCCGTCGGCGGCGACTGGCGTTGGTGGTATCGCCGCCAGATGAGCGACGAAGACCTGGGCGGCATCCTTGCCGACGACAGGGTCGAAGTCTTCGTGCTGTATGTCGACGGCGCCCCCGCCGGTTACTTCGAACTCGACCGCCGCGAGGAACCGACCATCGACCTCGCCTACTTCGGGCTCATGCCACACTGCGTGGGACGCGGCCTGGGGCGCTATCTGCTCCATTCAGCCATCGAGCAGGCCTGGAGCTACGAGCCGGAGCGTCTGACGGTCAATACCAACACCATGGACCATCCGCGCGCCCTGCCCCTCTACCAGCGCATGGGCTTCGTGCCCTACCGCCAGGAGGAGCAGGAAATCATCGACCCGCAGATCAGCGGCATCATTCCGGCTTAGCCGCCTCCGCTCGCCGGCGCTGCAAATTCCGCGCCCGCATTCGCTGCAGCAGCACCTCCCGTTGTTCCGGCGGCCTGTAGTAGGCGCAGCCCCGGCACTGTTCCGGCGGCCGCCCGGCGCTAAGCGCCGCGTCGATTTCCCGGCGCCTGTTCAGCACGGCCTCCACGGGGGTGATGCCCAGTTTCCCCAGTCCATGAGCCGCGGCATCCTTCACCATGCAGCAGCTCAGCAGAGCGCCGTGGCGGTCGACATAGAGACCGCCCCTCACCCAGGGGCAACCGTGCAGTATCGGGAAACGCCTGTGCATCTCGGGATAGAAGTGGCCGCTCTGCGCGGCCTGCCTGGTCATCGCACGCACCTTGGGATCGCTGTTGCGCAGGCGCAAGAGACGTTGCGTGTCCGCCTCGTCCAGGAACTGCGCCGCGACCTCTTCGTCATAGACCTTGCTGAAGGCGTCCATGCGGCTCAGCGGCTGCACCGTCGCGCCGCCATCCATACCGAGTTCCTCGTAGAGCGCGGCAATCTCCGGCAGGCGCTCGACGGTGTGCTTGAGGACAGTAATGGCGAAACCGACCAGCGGCCGGTCCAGACCGCGCGCCCTCCTGGCTTCCAACAGGCGTGCGATGCCGGCCTTGACCTTGGCGAAGCTGCCGCCGCGGATGTCCCGGAACTCGTCCTCATCCGGTGACTCGACGGAAACGTTGATCGCCTCCATGCCGAGATCGAGAATGGCCGCGACCCGCTCCTCCGACAACAGGCTGCCGTTGGTGATCATCGACAAGCGGATGCCGCGCGTTCGTGCCCGCCGCGCCATCGCAAAGAACCCCTTGTGGAGCAGCGGCTCGCCCTCGCCCTGCAATTCGATGTGCTCCACCTCCGGAAAGGCCTCGAGCAGGCGGTCGAAATCCTCGACCGCGAAATCCGTCTGATCCATCTGCCTCCCGCTGCAGAAGCCACAGATGAAATTGCAGCGCGTCGTCGGCTCGAGTTGAAGGAAGGCGACCTTGCCGCGTGACGCCGCGCCGGGCGACCCGCCGTCGCGACGTGCCCCTCGAATCTCACTCATCCTGCTGCCCCAAGGTGTTTGCCAAAGCCATATTACCAATCGCCCGCGAACGGACCGTTGAGACTCGCACTGCGCTGAGAAAGGAAAAGGGCGCCGGGACCCGCAGTTGCGGCTCCGCGGCGCCCTTCGCGCGACGGTGGTTAGTGGTGCAGGATCTGGCTGAGGAAGAGCTGCGTGCGCGCCGACTGTGGATTGTTGAAGAACTCTTCCGGCTCGTTCTCCTCAATGATCTCGCCGCCGTCCATGAAGATCACCCGGTTGGCGACCTTGCGCGCGAAGCCCATTTCGTGGGTCACGCAGAGCATGGTCATGCCGCTCTCGGCGAGGCTGACCATCACGTCCAGCACCTCGGAAATCATTTCCGGGTCCAGCGCCGAGGTCGGCTCGTCGAACAGCATGATGCGCGGATTCATGCAGAGCGAGCGGGCGATGGCCACGCGCTGCTGCTGGCCGCCGGAAAGTTGCCCCGGATATTTGGCCGCCTGCTCGGGGATCTTCACCCGCTCCAGGTATTCCATGGCGACGTCCTCGGCTTCCTTCTTCGGCATCTTGCGTACCCAGATCGGCGCCAGAGTACAGTTCTCCAAAACCGTCAGATGCGGAAAGAGATTGAAGTGCTGGAACACCATGCCGACCTCACGGCGGATCTCGGCAATGTTCTTCACATCGTGGGTCAGCTCAATGTTATCGACCAGAATTTTGCCTTTCTGGTGTTCCTCCAGGCGGTTGATGCAACGGATCATGGTCGACTTGCCGGACCCCGAAGGACCGCAGATCACGATACGCTCGCCGCGGTTGATCGTCAGGTTGATGTCCTTGAGGACGTGAAACTCCCCATACCATTTATGCATGCCGATGATCTGGATCGCCACTTCATCGGAGATCCGCATCTGCGGGGCAGCAGCAACATCAGACATCCAGTTTAGCCTCCTTGTTCGGCCCGCGCCGGGCGCTTGTTGATCCGGCGCCGGCCTTAGCGCTTATGGCCGGTATGCAGTTTCTTTTCCAGGTACGTCGAATAACGCGCCATGCTGAAGCAGCAGACGAAGAAGAGGATCGCCGTGAAGACATAGACCTCTTCCGGCAAGCCCTGCCACTTGGCGTCGGACAGCGACGCGCGCCCGACGCCCAGAACGTCGGTCAAGCCGATGATCACCACCAAGGTCGTGTCCTTGAACAGGCCGACGAAGGTATTGACGATACCGGGGATGGAAATCTTAAGCGCCTGCGGCAGCACGATCAGCCGCATCGACTGCCAGTAACGCAAGCCCATCGCGTCGGCGGCTTCCGTCTGCCCCTTGGGAATGGCCTGCAGACCGCCACGCACCACCTCGGCGATATAGGCCGAGGAAAACAGCGTGACCATGATGAGCACCCGAAGGATCAGATCGAAGGTCGTGCCCGGCGGCAGGAAGTAGTTCAGCATCGTCGAAGCGACGAAGAGTAGCGTGATTAGTGGCACGCCGCGGATGAACTCGATGAACATGACGCAGAGGGTGCGCACGATGGGCATATGCGAACGCCGCCCGAGGGCGAGCAAGATGCCGAGCGGGAGCGAGGCGACGATGCCGGTAACGCCAATAATGGTGTTAAGGGCAAAGCCACCAAGCTTCGTTGTCTCGACGTTCTCCATCCCGACCTGCTCAACCAACACCCATCCGATTGGCTTGAAGAACGGATACACGATCCATGACAGAATCCAGAAGATCAGCCCGAAAATATCCCCAAGAAGAGTCCACACCAACGCGATGGGATTCAGGTTCGAGACGGCATCTCCATACGCCTGGAACGACGGAACAAAGATCCCAGGGTTGTCCATATTGAACGCCGCCGGCCCGATCAGAAGGATGAAAGCGATCAGCGGGAAAATAGCCGTGTAGATGAACCAGTACTTCCGATAGGGGGCCTTATCCCAAAGCACCGGCAGCAGCGCCAAAATGAACAGCACGGCCGTCAGGTTGATGCGCCAGTGCAGGTGGTCCGGGTAGAAGCCATAGAGGAATTGATCGAAACGGATGGCCGGCAAGGCCCAGCAGGCGCCGTCGGCAATCTCCCTGCACCCCTCACGCGAATCGGCGTTGATCACCGAGTCGAAGATGGCCCAGTTCAAGAGCCCCGGCACGATGAGGTAAAGCAGGTAGAGCGAGACCACCGTCAGGATGATGTTGAGCGGCGAGCCCAGCAGGTTCTCCCTCACCCAGGCGATCGGGCCGCTGGTCAGCAGCGGCGGCGGCAGGTCCGGGTGGTTGCCGGGTTCGTAGCTGCGGGGTTGAGTCGCGGTATCAACCATATCGTCGCACCTCCCCTCAGCGTTCCACCAGCGCGATGCGCCGGTTGTACCAGTTCATGAAGGCGGAGATCAGCAGCGAGATGGTCAGATAGACCATCAGTAGCAGGATCATGCACTCCATCTCCTTGCCCGTCTGGTTCAGCGTGATGCCGCCAAGGGTCGCGGTCACGTCCATGTAGCCGATGGCGATCGCCAGCGAAGAGTTCTTCGTCAGATTCAGATACTGGCTGGTCAGTGGCGGCACGATCACACGCAAGGCCTGCGGGATAATGATCAGCCGCATGGTCCAGGTCGGCTTGATGCCAAGCGCGTAGGAGGCCTCGGTCTGGCCATGGCTTACCGCCTGAATGCCGGAGCGCACGATCTCGGCGATGAAAGCCGCGGTATAGAGCGACAGGGCGAGCCACAAGGCCGTGAACTCCGGTTTCAGCACCATGCCGCCCTGGAAATTGAAGCCCTTCAGCGCGGGCGCATCCAAAGACATCGGCATGCCGGCCACGAAAAAGGCGATCACGGGAAGCCCGATGATCGCCGCAACGCCGATAGAAAAGACCGGGTAGATCTGACCGGTCGCTTCTTGGTGTTTCTTGGCCCAGCGGCTGAATATGATCATGCCGGCGATGGCCGCCACGAAAACGATTGCCACGAATGCGAAACCGGGCTCGAAAACCGGGCGCGGCACATAGAAGCCGCGATTGGTCAGGAACACGTCGGCCATCGGGTTGTAGGCATTGCGCGGCACATCCAGCGAAGTGACGATGACGCCATGCCACAGCAAGATTTGCAGCAGCACCGGAACATTGCGCACGAACTCGATGTAGCAGTAGACGAGGCGGTTGATCAGCCAGTTGTGGGACAGCCGCAACACGCCGAGGATGAAGCCCAAAATGGTTGCGAGCACGCAGCCGCAGAAAGCCACCAGGGCGGTGTTCAACAACCCAACGACCGAGGCGCGCAGATGCGTGTCGCGCGAGTTGTAGGGGATCAGCGACTGGTTGATATCGTAGCTGGCGGGAGCTTCAAGAAACTCAAAGCCAAAGGTCTTGCCAAGGGCTTCCAGGTTCTGAACCGCGTTGGTGATGATGAAGGAGAGGAAGAGGAAGACGCCGGCGATCACCAAGATCTGCATGACCACCGCACGGTAGCGTTTGTCCGACCACAGTTGGCCCAACGAAAAGCTTTCAGAATCCTGTTCGATTGCGGCCATGGGTGCTCCCAGCTACGACGATTCCAGGAAGATTTTCATCAAGCGATGCAAAAGCCTAGGGGAACGCCGACGGCTTGCGCCGGCGTTCCCTGGCTCATGTCATGCTTCGATCAACCGTCGAGCGGCTACCGAACCGGCGGCGAGTAAATCAGGCCACCGTCCTTGTACTGGGCGTTGATGCCACGCTCCAGGCCGATCGGCGTGTTCGAGCCGATGTACTTCTCGAACACTTCGCCGTAGTTGCCGACCATCTTGATGATGTTGTAGCCCCACTTGGCGTCGAGGCCCAGCATCTCACCCATGTTGCCTTCGACCCCGAGCAGGCGCCGGATCTCCGGGTTGTCGCTGTTGGCGACCATGTCGTCGACATTCGCGGAGCTCACGCCATATTCCTCGGCGGTGATCATCGCATTCAGGGTCCAGCGGACGACGTCGCCCCAAGGCTCGTCACCCTCGCGGACGAGCGGGCCCAGCGGCTCCTTGGAGATGATCTCCGGCAGGATGATGTGATCGGCCACGTTATCGAAGGCGGCGCGCGAAGCGGCAAGGCCCGAGGCGTCCGTCGTGTAGACATCGCAGCGGCCGGCCAAGTAGTTGGTGCGTGCCTCTTCGTTGGTCTCGATCGGCACCGGCTCATAGCTCATGTTGTTGAGCCGGAAGTAGTCCGCCAGGTTCAGTTCCGTGGTGGTGCCGGTCTGAATGCAGACCGAAGCGCCATCCAATTCCTTGGCGCTGTTGACGCCGAGAGCCTTGGGAACCATGAAGCCCTGGCCGTCGTAGTAGTTGACGCCGATGAAGGTGAGGCCGAGGTCGGCATCACGGCTCAGCGTCCAGGTGGTGTTGCGGGCCAGCATGTCGATCTCGCCGGACGCCAGCGCGGTGAAGCGGGTCTTACCGGTGGTCGGTGTATACTTGACCTTGCTGGTATCGCCGAAGATCGCCGCGGCGACGCCCTGACACACCGCCGGGTCGAAACCCTGCCAGTTGCCGGAATCGTCGGTGAAGGAGAAGCCCGGCACGCCGGTCGACACGCCGCATTGGAGGAAGCCCTTGGCTTTGACGTCATCCAGCGTCGCGGCATTAGCCCCGGCAGCGCCAACTACGGTGAGGGCGCTCGCCGCAAGCAGAACCTTCAATTTAGACATGGAGTAACCTTCCCTGCTGTTCACAGTTTATTGTCTTAAGGTGGACCGCGAGCCCCGCTCTCACAACCTGCATATAGTCGTTAGACAGCCAGCTTCCGGCGGGGTTATTCACGCCACACCCGCGAACCATGTCTCAGTCTTTGAGGAAAGGCAACAGCTTGCTAAACGGGCTGTGTGGAAAAAATACCGGTCCGCCTGCGCCTTCGTCGGAGCCGCGGCGGAAAAGCCGGACCAGGAGACCAGGCTGCATCGCTGCAGATCACCGGTTGCGAAACGGCTTGGCTAACGCGGGGCGATAGGTAAACCTTCGAAGCCCATCGCGCAGCCGGGGCCGGCCGCCCCGACCCCGGCGGAAACCAGTGGATTCCAGTTCGTATGAAGAAAACCGCCGCACGTCATCCGGAAACGCTGCTCTCCCATCTGGGCCGCGATCCGGCATCCCATTTCGGCACCGTCAACACCCCGGTCTACCGCGCCTCCACCCTGCTGCACGACAGCATGGAAGCCTTTCAGGAAGCGGGCCGCCGCGGATTGAAGAAGGGAACAAGTTCCTATGGTCGGACGGGCACCCCGACCACCTTCGCCTTCGAGGAGACCGTCGCCGCCTTGGAGGGCGGCTACGGCGGCATCGCCGTCTCTTCGGGCCTCCAAGCCGTAGCCGTGACCCTGATGACCTTCGCGCAGACCGGAAAGCACTTCCTCATACCCGACAGCGTCTACTTCCCGACCCGCAAGATCTGCCACGACCTGCTGCGGAACCTGGGCGTAGAGACGACCTTCTACGATCCGACACTGGGCGCCGGCATCTCCGAACTGGTGCGCGACGACACGGCACTGATCTACATGGAATCGCCGGGCTCCCTCACCTTCGAGGTGCAGGACGTTCCGGCCATCGTCGCGGCGGCCAAGGCCGCGGGCGCGGTCACCGTAATCGACAACACCTGGGCCACTCCGCTCTATTTCCAGCCCTTCGGGCACGGCGTCGACATCGTGCTGCACGCCGCCACCAAATACATGGTCGGCCATTCCGATGCCATGCTGGGCGTGGTGGTCAGCGGCGAGCAGCACTACGAGCGCCTGCGCCGCACCAGCCAGTATCTCGGCTGCGCGGCGGCTCCGGACGACGTCTACCTGGGGCTGCGCGGCCTGCGCACGCTGGCAGTGCGGCTGGAACGCCACCAGGCCAACGCCCTGGCCCTCACGGACTGGCTGGGCCAGCGCCCGGAGGTCGACCGCCTGCTCTACCCGGCCCTGCCCGGCGACCCGGGCCATGCCCTGTGGAAACGCGATTTCACCGGCGCCTCCGGCCTCTTCGGCTTCACGCTGCAGCCCTGCTCCCGCGAGGCGGTGCTGGCCTTCATCGACGGCCTGGAGCTCTATGGCATCGGCGCCAGTTGGGGCGGCTACGAGAGCCTGATCCTGCTCACCGATCCAGCCAGCATGCGCACGGCGACGCGCTGGGAGCCGGTGGGGCCGACCTTGCGCATCCACGCCGGATTGGAGCACGCCGACGACCTGATCGCCGACCTGGAAGCCGGTTTCGCACGCCTGGCCGCGATCGACCCTAAAGCCGGCGGCGGCGGAATTCATGGTGGAAAAGCCGCCTGCGCAGGCTAAGAGAGTGCCCGCAACCCAGGGAACCCAAAATCCCCTTCAGGAAAACCGACGATGAGTGAACTTACCCCAGAGCTGGACGAGGCCGTCTCCTTCGATGACAAGGGCCTCGTCTGCGCCGTCGCCCAGCAGCACGACAGCGGCGAGGTCCTGATGGTGGCCTGGATGAACCGCGAGGCCCTGGCGGAGACCTTGGCCAGTGGCCAGGTGTGTTACTGGTCGCGCTCGCGCGGCAAGCTGTGGCGCAAGGGCGAGACCTCCGGCCAGACCCAGAAGCTGGTCGAGCTGCGCGTCGACTGCGACGGCGACACCCTGCTGCTGCGCGTCGACCAGAAGGGCGTGGCCTGCCACACCGGACGGCGATCCTGCTTCTACCGCGCCGTCGCCGCCGACGGCAGCCTGACCGAGGTGCTGCCGGTGACCGCGGACCCCGACGAGCTCTACGGAGCCTGATCTCATGACCGCCCGGCTGGCGCGCCTTCTCCGCCTCTGTGGCCTCCTGCTGACCCTCTTCGTGGCCTTGCCGGCCGCGAGAGGAGAAGCCGGCGAACCCGTCACGCTCTTCGCGGCGGCCAGCGCCACCGACGCCGTGAACGAGATTGCCGAGGCCTATGCCGCACGGACCGGAGGCTCGATTCGCCCGGTGGTCGCCGCGTCCTCGACCTTGGCACGCCAGATTTCCCAGGGTGCCCCGGCCGACCTCTTCCTCTCGGCCAACGTGGAATGGATGGACCACCTGGAGGCCCGACGGCTGCTGCTGGACGGCAGCCGCGTCCCGCTGCTGTCCAATCGCCTGGTCCTGGTCGCCCCCGTGGGTTCGCCCCTGCGCCTGCGCCTGGCGCCGGAACTGGACCTCGCCCGGCTGCTGGGCACGGGCCGCCTGGCGATCGGCGATCCCAATCACGTACCGGCCGGCGTCTATGCCCGCCAGGCCCTCGAAAGCCTCGGCCTTTGGGACCAGGTCGCCGGCAAGCTCGCCCAGGCCAGCAACGTGCGCGCCGCCCTGGCACTGGTCGACCGCGGCGAAGCCGCAGCCGGCATCGTCTATGAAACCGACGCAGCGATTTCGCCGCGGGTGCGCGTCGTCGACAGCTTTCCGTCTGCGGCGAGTCCCAGAATTATCTATCCCCTGGCGATCGTCGCCGGGCGCGACCGTCCGGAGGTGCGCCGGGTCTACGAATTCCTGCGAAGCGCAGAGGCCACGGCGATTTTCGGCAAACACGGCTTTACGCGGCCCGCCCTCGGCAGTTAGAGGAATGTCCGTTCACCGAGACCTGCAAGGGACGCGATGTTCGATCTGACCCCGCTGGAAATCGAAGCGCTGGGCCTCAGCCTGCGGGTCGCCCTGTGGAGCGTCTTCGTCAGCCTGCCCTTCGGGCTGGCCACGGCCTGGCTGCTGGCACGCTACGAGTTCTTCGGCAAGACGCTGCTGAACGGCGTTATCCATCTGCCGCTCGTCCTGCCGCCGGTGGTCGTGGGCTATCTGCTGCTGGTGCTGCTGGGGCGCCAGGGTCCCTTGGGCGCCTGGCTGTTCGCCACCTTCGGGATCAGTCTGCCGTTCACCTGGGAAGGCGCCGCCCTGGCCGCCGCCGTCATGGCCTTCCCGCTGATGGTGCGCGCCATGCGTCTGTCCATCGAATCAGTGGATCAGAGCCTGGAGACCGCGGCGCGTACCCTGGGCGCGTCGCGGACCAACGTCTTCGCCACCGTCACCCTGCCGCTGATCATGCCCGGCATCCTGGCCGGCGCGGTCCTGGCCTTCGCCCGCAGCCTGGGCGAATTCGGCGCCACCATCACCTTCGTCTCCAATATTCCCGGCGAGACCCGGACCCTGCCGCTGGCGCTCTACAGCCTGATCCAGACGCCCGGCGGCGAGGCCGGCGCCCTGCGCCTCGCCCTGCTTTCGGTGCTGCTGTCCCTGGCCGCCCTGGCGGCTTCCGAGGCCATCGCCCGGCGCCTGCGGGCCCGGATGAGCGACTGAGGAGGCGGCCCATGATGCTGGAAGTGGACATCGCACGGCGCCTGGGCTCCCTGTCCCTGGAGGCCAGTTTTCAGTGCGAGACCAACGGGATCACGGCGCTTTTCGGTCGCTCGGGTGCCGGCAAGACCACTCTGATCAACACGCTGGCGGGGCTGCTGCGCCCCGAGCGCGGCCGCATCGTGCTGCGGGGCCGGACCCTCTTCGATTCCCAAAAGGGCATCGATCTGCCGCCGGAAAAGCGCCGCTTGGGCTATGTCTTCCAGGAAGGCCGCCTGTTTCCCCACCTCTCGGTGCGCCACAACCTGCTCTACGGCTACAACCGCGCGCCGTCCGGGGAGCGTCCCATCGGCCTCGACCGCGTGGTCGGACTGCTGGGCATCGAGCACCTGCTGGAGCGCCGTCCGCGGGCCCTCTCCGGCGGCGAGAAGCAGCGGGTGGCCCTGGGCCGCGCCCTGCTGGCCAACCCGCGCCTGCTGCTGATGGACGAGCCGCTGGCCGCGCTCGACCAGCCGCGTAAGGAAGAGATCCTGCCCTTCATCGAGCAGTTGAAGAACGAACTGGACCTGCCGATCGTCTACGTCAGCCATTCGATGCAGGAGATCGTGCGCCTGGCCGACACGCTGGTGCTGATGTCGAACGGCCGCATCGAGGCGGTGGGACCGCTGGAGGAGTTGACCAACCGGCTGGACCTGCGCCCCTTGACCGGGCGCTACGAGGCCGGCGCGGTGCTGAGCACCACGGTCGCCGGCCAGGACCGGATGTTCGGTCTCACCGAGCTGCGCTTCGCCGGCGGGCGCCTGCGCGTGCCGCACCTGAACCTGCCGCTGGGCCAGAAGCTGCGTGTCCGGGTTCGCGCCCGCGACGTCTCGATTGCCCTCAGCCCTCCAGAAAATATAAGTATTCTCAATATTATACCTTGCACTATTGAGGCAATTGGTGAGGAAAAGAGTCCCCAGATCGACCTGCAGCTCGACGCCGGCGGCGCGCCCATCTGGGCGCGCATCACCGCCCGGTCGCGCACGGCGCTGGGGCTCAAGCCCGGCCTCCAGGTCTATGCGCTGATCAAGAGCGTCGCCATCGACCGCCAGAGCCTGGGCCGGCGCGACGCCGCCGACCGCTTCCTGAGCGAGGAAGACTGAGGGCGCGACAGTCGCAGGTGCCTGCTGTATGATGCCCGCGGCGGTGTGCAGGTGACCGCGAATTGTCACACTTTGGATGTCAGTGAGCGGGGTTTAATCATGAGCATGCATACGTTGAATGAACTCGCCATCTTTCGCGCCCGCCTGCTCCGCGACCACCATCATCTCGACCGCGGCACCATGGAGGATACGGTGAGTCAACTGGACGCGACGATCATCTCGCGCCCCGCCACCACGCCGGACGAAGGTATCGCCAAGCTGGAGCTGGCCCGCGACATGGCGGCGACCGACGGCCACACCGATCTGGTCAAGCTGATCGAAGGCGCCCTGATGGTGCTGCGCCACTAGGCTGGCCCGCAAAACGGAGTCCACAAGAGCACCCCGCTTGGCTTATGATCACCGCGGCCAACGCCTTTGACTCTGACTGGTAAGAAATCAACGTAGTCACTATGAAAAAGCACGATATCTTGATCGAACCTTGGCGCGGCAATCCGGGGCCGCGCAACCAGAAAGGCTCCGAGGGCTTTCGCTGGACCGTCTCCTACGAAAAGGACGGACGTTTCTATGCCCAGGGCTTTGCCGATTCCCATGCGGAGGCCCGCGCCGCCGCGGAATCCTATCTGAAGGAACAGGGCGTCGATCTCAATTGGCAGGCGGGTCCGAGTTCTTCGGCCAAGGTACTGCGCCCCCGCTCCCGTCCCGCCACCGCGCGAAACGCCCGCTAGCCGCACTCTCGCGTGATTTCCGGGCCCCGCACCGGCACGACCACCGCCGCCGGGGCCTTGCCGACGGCGTCCACCGATCCATTTCATGAACCATGAGCGTCCCATGCGATCTTGCAGGGGTGCCCGGTCTCAGAAAGGGAGCGGACTCCGATGCCCCGACCGTCCCTGGTGATTACCCTGATCGTCCTGACCGCTTTCCTGGCCGGCTGCCGGCCGCCGGCCTATCAGTCGGCACACCCGGACTCGCGCAACTCCGGCCCCTTCTGGGAGCGCGAGGAGCAGCGCGATTGAAACGCCCGGGCCGCAGGGTCCTCAGTGGTGGGAGATGTCCCCTTCCTTGAAGAGGAACTCCTTCAGGTGCTTGTCGAAGTCCGGGCTGTTACGGCGGATCCATTCCAGCACCATCGCGGCATGTTCCATCTCTTCGCGCATGTTGTGCAGGAGAATCTCCTTCAGCTCCGCGTCGTCGCAATCGTCCGCGCGCTGACGGTACCAATCGACCGCCTCCAGTTCCTCCATCAAGGAAACGATGGCTTGATGCAGATGGATGGTTTCCTTGCTCAACCGCTCACGCGGCGCATGCAGGCTGTCGCTGGAAGCTGCCATGGATGTCGTACCCTCTCTCCTGTTTGCTACCCATCACCGGCGTTACGGCAAAGCGGGCCCGCCGGACATTGACCATGGCATAGTGTGCCGGGGACGCCCGGGGACTGCAACGCACAGAAACGCCAATCGGCCATGATGGCAGGGCTTATCGCCGCCGCCCGGCGATGTGATCGCGCAGCTCTTGAACCTTTTCGCAGAAGGCCTTCTTGTCCCGCTCCAGGGTCAGGGCCGACAGGCCGAAGGCTTCGGCGCGCTGGGCTTCTTCCAGGACGACGTCCAGATGGTCCGGGGCCGCGCAGGCAGCCAAGTCGCAGAGCACCTGCATCACCGCCTCCATGACCTCGGCTTTCGCGGCCCCGTCACGGATCACCGGCCGCAGGGCACGCTCCAGCATGGCGCCGAAATCCGGGCACAGGAAGGTGACACGGCCGTCGGCGGTGCTGCACGCCGGATAGTCTGCGGCCGGCCGAGCGGCCGCCAGGGCCAGCAGGCTGCCGAGGTACTCGATCGCGGCCATGGCCGTCTGGGGGTCGTTGATGCCCGGCGAGAGGGCCCGGCAGGCGACCTCCGCCAGCAGCTCAAAGCCGAGGCGCGGATCGCCTGCGTGGCTGCGCTCGAAACCGATCACCACCGTCGCCCGCAGTGCCTTGCAAAGCTCGTCGTCGGCACGGCTGCCGCGTAGCATCATAAGGTTGCGGTGGTCGTGGACGAAGTCGCCCTCCTGCACGCAGAGGCAAATCGTCAGATCCTGCGCGCGGGCCAGGTCGTGCAGGCGCCGCGCATCGATGAGTTGCACGTAGCCGGTGGCCGTCGGGAAGACGGGATTCTCCTCCCCCGCCTTAGCCTCCGCGGACTCGGTCTTGCCTTCCTGCTGCCGGTCCAGATAAGTCTGCAGCACCGTCCGCGCCTGGCGATGAATGCGGTGGATCATGCGGTTGATCTTCAAGGTGTCGGCCACATGATGAATCCACTGCACCAGGTAGCGCAGTGCGTTCAGCACCAGGAAAAGCGCCCCGAAAAAGATCAGCGTGACGCCCGGCCCCGCTACCGCGCCGAAGCCGAAGAGCAGCAGCGCCGCCAGCGCGTAGGTAAAGGTAGCCAGGAAGGTGCCGAGAGCGTTTTGCGTCACCGGGTCGGCCATGATTTCGGGCACCGCGCGCGGCGAGGCCTGGCCGGCGGCGAGGCTCAGCACCAGCATCAGGACCGAAAGCGTCACCGTCGCCACGGTCAGCATGCTGCCAGCCATCAGCTTCAACAGTTCGGTGACTGTCTCCTGTTCCACTTCTGGCAGCCAGTCCAGGCTGTGCGGTGGCAGGAATCCGTCGACGGTGGCAACGAAGGCCGCGGCCAGCGCGGCGATGAGACAATAGGCGCTGGGGCGGAACCACAAGGCGGTACGCACCGCCCGGATCTCGTTCTTTACCCGCGGAATCAGTTGTTCGCCCGATCCGGTGCCGGTCATGACTTCCTCCCCAGCAGCGACAGCGGTGCGGGCCCGAGAACCCGCCTCCGCCATCCCTTAGCCGAAGTAATGCCCTGCCGAAAGGGTCCTTGTGGAGACGGCAGCAGGATCACGCGCCGGCGAAGACCTCCTCCATCGCCTCGCGCATGGCGCCGACGACGATGTCGGCCTCGTCCTGGCTAAGGCAGAGCGGCGGTGCGAAACCCAGGATATCGCCCTGCGGCATGGCGCGGGCGATGACGTCGCGCTTCAACAGGGCCGATGCCACCTTGGGGCCGACCTGACCCGCCGGTTCGAAGAACTTGCGCCTGTCCTTGTCCTCGACCAGCTCGACCGCGCAGAGCATGCCGTCGCCGCGCACCTCGCCGACACGGGGATGATTGCCCAGCGCCTTCTTCATGGCGCTGTTGAAGTAGCCGCCGACCTCGCGCGCGTTGGTCACGAGGTCCAACTCGTCGACCAGCTTCAGGTTGGCGACGCCGGCCGCCGCGCCGATGGGATGCGCCGAATAGGTCCAGCCGTGGCCGATGGCGCCGTTCTCGTCGGTACCCTGCTCCAGCACCTTCCAGACCTTGTCGCCGATGATGGAGGCCGACAGCGGCGCGTAGGCCGAGGTCAGACCCTTGGCCGAGGTGATGATGTCGGGGCGGATGCCGTAGTGGTCGGAGCCGAACATGGAGCCCAGCCGCCCGAAGCCGGTGACCACCTCGTCGGCGATCAGCAGGATGTCGTACTTGGCCAGCACCTCCTGGATCGCCGCCCAATAGCCCGCCGGCGGCGGCACCAGGCCGCCGGTGCCAAGCGCCGGCTCGCCGATGAAGGCGGCGACCGTGTCCGGCCCCTCGGCCTGGATCAGCTTGTCCAACTCGGCGGCGCAATGGGCGGAGAACTCCTCCTCGCTCATGGCGTCGTCCCGGCGGCGGTAATAGTAGGGCGCCTCGGTATGGACCACCTGGGCCAGCGGCAGGTCGAACTTCTTGTGGAACAGCTCCAGGCCGGTCAGCGAGCCGGTCATCAGGCCGGAGCCGTGATAGCCGCGCCAGCGCGAGATGATCTTCTTCTTCTCCGGCCGCCCGAGGATGTTGTTGTAGTACCAAACCAGCTTGATGTTGGTCTCGTTGGCATCCGACCCGGAGAGGCCGTAGTAGACCTTGCTCATCCCCTTGGGGGCACGGTCGATGATCATGCGCGACAAGGTGATCGAAGCCTCGGTGCCGTGGCCAACGTAGGCGTGGTAGTAGGCCAGTTCCTCGGCCTGCTTGGCGATGGCCTTGGCGATCTGCCGGCGGCCGTAGCCGACATTCACGCAGTAAAGCCCCGCGAAGGCGTCGAGCAGCTTGTTGCCCTCGCGGTCGCGGATGTAAACGCCCTCACCGCCGGTGACGATACGCTGCGGCGCCTCGCCGCGCGCGAACTGCGCCAGGTGGGTCGAAGGGTGGAAAAAACACTCCCGGTCCCAAGTCTCCAGTTGATCGTTCTTCAACAACATCTTTCTTCTCCTCTCAGGACCAGTCGCGGCATACGTACTTCACATCGGAAAAGGCCTCAATACCGAGGCGCGAGCCTTCGCGCCCGAGGCCCGATTGCTTCATGCCGCCGAAGGGAATGGGCGCGCCCGTCACCTTGGTGCGGTTGACCGCCACCATGCCGAATTCCAGGGCGCGGCTCATGCGGTAGATGCGCGCCGGCTCCCTGGTGTGCAGGTAAGCCACCAGTCCGAAGTCGGTGGCGTTGGCGCGCGTGATGACCTCGGCCTCGCCGTCGAAAGGCGCCATGGCGGCCACCGGCCCGAACGTCTCCTCCGTCATGATCTTCGCGTCATCCGGCACGTCGGCCAGCACCGTCGGTTTGTAGAACAGCGGCCCCAGTTCGTGCCCCTCGCCGCCGCACAGCAGTCGCGCGCCCTTGGCCAGAGCGTCGGCCACGTGGTCCTCCTGCTTGGCGACGGCGGCGCTGTTCATCAACGGTCCGATGTCGGGATCGTCGAGGCCGAAGCCGAGGGTCAGCGCCTCGGTCCTCGCGGCAAAGCGGCGGCAGAACTCTTCGTAGACCGGCCGCTCGATGAAGAACCGATTTGCGCCCAGGCAGTCCTGGCCGGAAGTCGCGAACTTGGCGCCGATGGCTTCCTCGACCGCCTTGTCCAAGTCGGCATCGGCAAAAACGATGAAGGGCGCATGGCCGCCCAGTTCCAGGCTCAGCCGCTTGATGGAGGGCGCGGACTGTGCGTAAAGCAGCCGGCCGATCTCGGTGGAGCCGGTGAAGGACAGCGCCCTTACCCGCTTGTCCGACGTCCAGGCGCGGACGATGGGCGCCGGCTCGCCGACCACCACGTTGAAGACGCCCGGCGGAAAGCCGGCGCGCTGGCCCAGTTCGGCCAGCGCCAGGGCAGAGAGCGGCGTCTCCTTGGAGGGATGCACCACGACGGTGCAACCCACCGCCAGGGCCGCCGCGGCCTTGCGGGTGATCATGGCGTTGGGGAAGTTCCAGGGGGTGACCAGGGCGGCGACGCCGACCGGCTCGCGCCACAGCTCGACCTCCGCCGAGGGCAGATGCGAGGTCACGCTCATGATGTCCGGACGCTTGGCCTCCTCGGCGAAGTACTCAGCAAAAGAGGCGCCGTAGTCGATCTCGCCGCGCGCTTCGGAGATCGGCTTGCCCTGCTCCAGGGTCATGATGCGGGCGAGGTCTTCCTTGTGCGCCACCATCAGCTCATACCAGCGACGCAGACAGTCGCTGCGTTGCTGCGGCAACAGGGCGGCCCAAGCGGGGAAAGCCCGCTGCGCCGCGCCCACCGCGCGCCGCGCGCCGGCCTCGCCCAAGGCCGCCACCTCGGCGATGGCTGCGCCGTCGGCGGGGTTGGTGACCGCCAGCACGCTGGCCTCGGCGGCCTCGGCGGCCTCGGCGGCCTCGGCCCAGGCGCCGTCGACGTAGGAGCAGCCGGCCAACAGCCCCGGGTCCTCCAAGGCGAAGGCATCCTCGAAGACGGCATTGGACACGGCTCTGCTGCTCGGTGACTGCGGCACGGCGCTTTCTCCTGCAAATCGACGCGACTCTGCGGGGTGATTCGCCGGATCGTAGCGGGCGACTGGAGGAAAGTGGCTCGGAAGTGGCAGTGCCGCGCCGACGATTCAACGCCGCCAGGCCCGACCGGTCAAATAATCTTCGGCCCGGCGATTCGGACCTCTAGTCGTCGCCGTCGCCGCCGCGCAGCAGTTCCAGAGGCGGCGGCGAATCTTTCACCGGTTTGGTGACGACGAAGGTGAAGTAACGCTTCACGCCGATCTTGCTCTCCAGAACCTCGTCGATCAGGTCCTGATAGGCGGCGACATCACGGCAGACGATCTCGATGAAGTAGTCGACGCCGCCCCCGACGGCGACGCAGCGCACGACCTGCGGGATCTCGAGCATGGCATCCTCGAAGCGCTGGAAGTCGGCGGCCTGATGGCTCTCCAGCTCGATCTGGACCAGGAAGTGCGAAGTCGGGGCGATCTTCTCCAACGCCACCTCGGCGCGGTAGCCCTTGATGAAGCCGGCTTGGTCGAGACGCTTCAGGCGATCCCAACAGGCCGCGGGCGAGAGGCTGATCCGCGCCGCCAGCTCGGACTTGGTGATCCGCCCTTCCTCTTGCAGGATGGCGAGTATCTGCAGGTCGCGCTTATCGAGTTTCATAGGCTCCGGAAACGCCGCCGTTCAGACAACTCCATGTTTTTAAGCCAGCTTCAGGTTCCGGTCGATAGGAATCCGAAGAATCTTCGGCTGGGTGTCAACTGCGGTAAATATCGAGAAGATTGGTGCGCCCGGCAGGATTTGAACCTGCGACCCCATGCTTAGAAGGCACGTGCTCTATCCAACTGAGCTACGGGCGCTGGGAGGCTTGCTCCGGGTTTCTGGCGAACCGCGCGGCCCCCGGCAGCAAAGCTGCCCCGTTCAAGGATCGGCGCGGCGTCCCTCAATGGGTCCAGCGGCCCAGGCGGTCGTATCTGAAATTGTCCGCGTAAGCCTTTGGTTTCATTTTTCTTTCGTGCGGCCGCTCGACGCTGTACATGAGGCCTTCCTTCTGAGCGTAGGCGATCGCCTCCTCCAGCGTGTCGAAGCGCAGGCGCAATTGGGCGTGGGTGTCGGCCGAAGAGGTCCAGCCCATCAACGGCTCGACCTCGCGGGCGGCCTGGGGCTCGAACTCCATGACCCACTGCTTGGTGGCGGCCCGTCCCGACTGCATCGCGGTCTTCGGTGGCTGAAAGATGCGCACTTGCATGGTTGCCCCTACACCTTTTGAGGATCAACGTGCTGAAAATCAGCGTTTTTCTTCGGCCCGGTTCCAAGGTCCGGCGCCTCGTGATTCGCGCCGCATGATAGCCGCTGACCGGCCCCGCGCAACGACTTTGATGGCCTCAAAGCCCCTCACAACCGGGCCAGAGCCGGCTCCCCGGTCACTGCGGCGGCCTCGGCGGCGGCGAAGTCGACGTGAATGTGGTTGCCGTCGGGGTCGTGAAGATTGACCTGGATGATCCCAAAATCCGGGATCACCGCGATGCGGATATCCTGGCCACGCGCCCTCAACAGCGCCAGGAACTCCGCCAGACCCTCCGCCCTAAAGGCGAAGTGTTCCAGCCGCAGTTCCCCTTCAGGGGCCGGCTGGCGGGCCACCTCGATCATGTGCACCGCCGCCACATCACCGCAATACAGCCAAGCGCCTCCGAAACCGAAAGCCGGGCGCGGCCCCTCTGTCAGTCCCAGCACCTCCGTATAGAAGGCGCGCATGCCGTCCAGGCGGGCGGTGCGCAGGTTGACGTGATCGAGTTTGGCGAGCGCCATGAGGTCGGTTTCCGGCCGGTCGTGCGCCGAAACTCTATCGGCTCGCGGCAGTTCCGGGAAGATGAAGGGTGGTCGGGGCGAGAGGATTCGAACCTCCGACATCCTGCTCCCAAAGCAGGCACTCTACCAGGCTGAGCTACGCCCCGATGCGCGGAAAACCTAGGGTCTCGCCTCAGCTTTGGCAACGACAAAGCGCCCACCTCCAAGCCCTTTGCCCGAGCCCCCCAAGGCACTAGTATTGCTTGTATTCAAGAATTACAAGAAACCTTAGAGCACTTAATGTCCGACTACATTAACCGTAAAGTTCTCCTCGTCGGGAACGTCTTCGGCCGCGAGATGGGCAACGAGTACTACATGATCATGCCCAAGCTGCTGCATGGCTTCATACGCCTGGGCTGCAACCTGTATGTCTTCAACGACCGCGAAGTGGCGCGCGGCTCGACGCCCTTTCTCTCCACCGGTCCCGGCCGGCGCGCCGCGAACCGCAAACTGATCGAGACCGCCCGAAACTTCCGCCCCGACCTGCTGCTGATGGGCCATAGCGAGCCCATCGAAAACGCAACCCTGGAGACCCTGCGCCGCGAAAACCCCGCATTACGCATTGCCTTTCGCAACGTCGACACCCTGACCGACACCGCCAACCGGGCACGGCTCCTGCGCCGCGCCGACACCGTCGACGCCATTTTCGTAACCTCCGCCGCCCCCATCCACGGCGTGCCCTCCGACTGCCGCGCCAAGGTATATTTCATGCCGAACCCGGTGGACCCGGCGGTGGACACCGGCCGTGCCTTCGCCCGCAGCGACCAGGACTTCGACCTTTTCTTCGCCGTCGGCACCGGCGACGGCAGCGACGAGCGGGTTCGGTTCCTGCTGAAGGCGCTGCAGCGGCTGCCGCAACTGAAAGCCGACATCCGCGGCCTGCCCGGCAGCGCCCCACTGCGCGGCGCCGCCTTTTTGGAGGCCATGAACAATGCCCGTATGGGCTTCAGCATGAGCCGGCCGGACAACGTCTACCTCTACGCCTCGGACCGCATGAGCCAACTGCTGGGGAACGGCCTGCTGACCTTTGTCTCGCGCAGCACCGGGTTTCAGGATCTCTTTGCCGAGGACCAGATCGCCTTCTTCGGCGATTTGGAGGAACTGGTCGGCAAACTGGATTACTTCGCCCGCCACGACACCGAGCGCCGCCGCGTCGCCGAAGCCGGTTGGCGCGCGGCCCATTCCATGTTTGCCTCGCACCGCATCGCGAAGTACATCCTGGAGCGTAGTTTCGCCGAGCCTCTTTCCGAGTCCTATCCTTGGCCAACCGAGAACACGGAATCCACAGCGGATCCAATCCCGCAAGAAAGCTCTATCGCGTAGTCACGCGGATCGAGACGCTCTCGGCGGTCTATATCCTGCTGCTTTGTGCCGCCTTCGTGCTGGAAACGCGCGGGCACCGTAATCTCTTCTATCTCTTGGGCCTGCCGGTCTTCATCATCAATCTCTACGCTTTGAAAGCGCGGGGGCTGTGGCGATCCCACCTGGTGCGGCTGGCTGCGATCTATGTCGGTTATTTCCTGGCCGCCGGCTTTTTCGGCAGCGGCTTCGACTGGGATGAGATGGGCGACCTGTTGCGCGTGGCAGCGCTTCTCGCGGTCTTCTTCGCCATCACCGCGCTGCTGGCGGCCCGCGAGCCGCGCTTGGAATACCGCCTCTACTTCTGCCTCTCGCTGACCGCCGCGGCCAGCCTCTTGGCGCTCTTCGCCGGCGTCTTGAGCGGCCTGGTCACGCCGGGGCTGCGGCTGACCGCATTCGGACTGGCCTCGCACGAAGTCATCGGCGCGACGCTCTACGGCTTCGTAGCGTTGGTTTCGGTCTTCGTCCTGCTGCCGCGCGCCAGCGGCAGAGCTGAGCGCCTGCTGTGGCTGGGCATCGCCGTGCTCTGTGCGATTTTCATGGTCCTTTCCGGCAGCCGCGGCCCGCTTCTGTCATTGGCGGGGGCGCTGGCCATCGGCCTGGTTTCGGCCAACCGTCGAGTGGCGGCGGTGGCCATCGCCTTGGGGGCCGCGGTTCTCCTTGCCGCCGCACTGGCGGAGCTCCGGCCCGTCACAGCACTCTACGAAAGAACGCAGAGCGGGCATTTCGAGCTGTGGCGACAGGCGCTGGCGGCCATTGCCGAGCGTCCCTGGTTCGGTTACGGCAGTCTCACGGACATCATGTTCACCGGAAAATACGGGCCGCAGCGTTCGCCGCACAATCTGCTCCTCGCCAACCAGATCTACGGCGGTCTGCCGGCCACCCTGCTGCTGGCCGCGCTGCTCGGCTACGCCGTGTGGCTCGCCGTGCGGCACCTGCGCCGCGGCCAGGCGATCTATCTGGTCCTGCTGCTCTACGGGCTCGCCGCCTCGTTGTTCGATTCGCGCAGCCTGTTGCAGAATCTGGGGCGTGAGTGGATCACCCTCTGGCTGCCCATCGCCCTCCTGGCCGCCGGAGAACTGCGCGGCGGCAACGGTCCCGAAGCCGCAGACCCAGCGTCATAGACCGTCGGGCAGACTCCCGAACACGGCTCTTGCCAGAGCCTTGGCCTCTTCGTCCATGGGCCGGGGGCCGAGGTCGACGCCCTCTGCCAGGGTCTCCGCGATCAGGCTCAGGGCCTCGATCCGGGCATACTTCTTGTCGTTCGCCGCTATGACGTGCCAGGGCGCCCGCACGGTCGAGGTGCGCGCGATCATCTCCTCGACCGCCTTTTCGTAGTCGGGCCGGCGCTTGCGGTTGCGGAAGTCTTCGTAGGTCAGCTTCCAACGCTTCATGGGATCGGCGAGGCGTTGCTCGAAACGCTTGAGCTGCTCTTCCGGCGTGATGTGCAGGAACAGCTTGACGATCCGGGCGCCGTCATCGATCAGCATTCGTTCGAACTCGTTTATTTCCCGGTAGGCGCGGCGCCATTCCGACCTTGTCGCCAGGTTTTCCACGCGTTCGACCAACACCCGCCCGTACCAGGAGCGATCGAAGACGGAGATGGCGCCGCGGGGCGGCACTCTCTCCCAGAAGCGATAGAGGAAGTGGCGTTCCTTATCCACGTCACGAGGCGCGGCGATGGGCCAGACCTTGAAACCGCGGGGGTCCATGACCGCGCTCATCCGGCGGATCGTACCGCCCTTCCCGCCCGCATCCCAGCCCTCGAAAACGACGATCCCCCGGTCGCCGGTCGCCAGATAGGCCTGCTGGACCTGGCGCAGCCGGAGCTGCAGGTCTGTCAGCTTCTTCTGGTAGCGCTCCTTGCCGATGGACCTGCCCATCGGCACCTCCGAAAACCGGAACGCTCCCTTCCCCCGTGGTTCTTTCATCATCTCAGCACTCGCAACGCGGCCGCCCCCGGCAGCCCCAACCGGCCGGAAAGCTGGAATTTCCTTAGGTTAACCCATCATCTCCGCAGCCCAAAGACGCCACCGCCCCTCCGGGCCCGCAAGAAATTCGGTACTAGGGGTAAGCTCGCTCTTCCTTCGCGGGCACTTTCAGGATAATAGGATGCCCTTGACGTGGGAGAGTCGCCCTTAAATTCGTTCGCCGGGGGGTGGACCGAAAGGTAGGGCAATGCAGGAAAGCAAGCGTGGTGCGCAGGGCACCAGGCGTCCTTTAGTGCTATCCGGCCGCAGGACGGCCGGACGTTCTTATATCTGTTCCACCACCGGGCTGGCCACGATCCTCCTGGCCCTGTCCCTTTGCGGCAGCCCGCCGGCCGCGGCGCAGGGCGACTGGATTCCGGAACTTGAATCCCTGACCTCGGAAACCCGCGGGCGCAGCGACCCCATCGTTATCCTGCTGCCGGCAGACCTGGATCCCGCCGTCTACCGGAGCCTGGCGGTCGAGCTGGACGACCTCGACGTCACCGCCTTCGTCGCGCTCGAGGGTCCCCGCCTGGTGGTCACGCCGCCGGAACCGCTCTCCACCGGCAGCCACAGCTTGCGCCTTGTCGAGCGCAGCGGCGACGGCGCCATCCTGGAGCGCGGTTACTGGAGCCTCGAGATCCGCCATTCCGATCTGATCCGCGATCTCTCGCTGAATGCCGACCTGGCCGGCGAAGTGAACGCCCGGATCGCCGAGAACGGCGTCGACGTTCCTCCCCAGCACGTCACCGGCGAAAGTGCCGGCAACGTCGAGGCGGCGGCTGGCGACGACCACTGGCGCATCACCGCGCAGGGCAACTATCTCTATAACAGCCAGCTCGAACTGGGCATCGACGAGCGCAACCTCGACCTCGGCGAATTCAGGATCGACGGCGACTACGAGCGCGAGAGCTCTTTCGCCGGGTTCACGGTCGGCGATCATGACACCGGCATCGAAAACCTGATCATGTCGGGCTTCTACCGGCGCGGCGTCTCCTTGCGGGCGGGCCTCGCAGACGAACGCCTCACCGTCACCGGCTTCGTGCAGCGCACCGAGGCCATGGTCGGCACCAAGCACGTGCTGGGCATCAGCCACGACGAAGAGCGGGTCGAAGGCGTTTCGGTTTCGGTGCGGCCTGTCGAAGCCCTGAAGGACAACGTCGTCCTGACGGGAACCTACTACACCGGCGAGGGCGGCGACGGCGGCTTCGGCATCGGATCGGAGGAAGCCGTCAACGAAGGCGACGGCTGGTCCATCGCCGCCGACACGCTGTGGTTCGACGAGGCCCTGCGGCTGCGCGGCGAATATGCCCAGACGAGCTTCGATTTCGACGGCAAGGACCAAGGCTTTGACGCGGAAAACGCCGAGGCCTATTCGGTATTGGCCTCCCTTGAGCCGCTGCGCGGCGCCACCCTGGACGGCAGCGTCTTCACCTGGACGATCGGCGTGCAGCGCGACGAGGTAGATACCTTCTTCAGCAGCCTGGCCAACCCTTACCTCGAGCCCGACCGGGAGACGACGTCGGTCTTCTCGGATTTCCTTTGGGACGAGTTCTCGGCGCAGTTGCGGGTCGACCACCAAGTGAACAACGTCGACGACCTGGACTATCTGCCGACCGACCGGAACATCAACGTCTACTTCAACGGCAACTACACACCCTACGTCGAGCCGCTGGAAGACGGTTCCCTGCCATGGTACGGCCAACCCTTCTTCGGACTCTCCGCCTCGTTCTTCGAAATCGACCGCATCGACAGATCACAGGATTTCCCCGACGACGACGCCAACAACTCCACGCGCTCCCTTACCTTGAGCGCCGGTGCGAACTACGAAAGCTGGAACTGGAACCTGTCGCACACGATCTACTCCTTCGAGGATCACGTCGACTTGAGCAGCGACACGCGCAACAACAGCACGGCGCTCAGCGCCTACGTCATGGTCGACGACTGGCTGTCTCTCCAACCCAGTGTCCAATGGGACAACTTCGAGGATCTGGACACCGGCGACGACAATCAGAGCCTGCTGCTGAACTTGGGCGCAAATGTCACGGTGATTCCGGAAACCCTGGACGCCACCCTGTATTATTCTTTGAACCATCGGATGGGCGACGGCGACACACCCGACACCAACAGCCTGAATGGAGAGGTCGTGTGGACGCTGCGCCAGGCGGACGTCAACCGGCTGGGCGTGGCCCTGGCGCTGAGCGGGAACGTCCAGGACACCAACGACGACTTCGATAATCCGGAGAAAGACTTGCAATACCAGGCCTTTACATCCCTTCGTCTGTCGTTGCCCGTGGCCTATTGAGAGCGCTCCGATGAACCTTCGATTTCTCCCTCTCGCTCTCGCGTTCCTCGTCTCGGCAAGCGTGCTGCCGCTCGCGCCCGGCGCCTTCGCCGGCATCTTGAGCGTCGACACGACCCAGGCCCGCATCCCGATTTCCAGCGTCGGGCCCAGCACCGTGACCGTCACCTGGCAGGTGGTCCGCCTTGGCGGCTCCGCGCCTTCCAATCCCGGAACCGTCAGTTCGCCGAGCGGAGCCCTCATCGTCAACGGCACCGTCCTGGCGACCATCCACCGCCCGCTCTCCCGTTTTGCGCCGGGCCCGGCAGCCACCAACGAAAACCTGATCTTCACCGAGACCTTCACCGTGCCGCAAGGCGTGGCCTTCCGCGCCATCAAGTCCGGCGTGCCGATCGTCTACCAGCGGACCTTCACCGACAGCCTCGGGGTCACGCCTCCTCCCAGCTTGTCCGGCACCACGCTGCTGACGCCCTCCGGCCCTGGCTCGGTGCCCTTGAATGTCAGCCGCATGGAGTTGCGCTTCGATGACGACTCGCGCTTCAAGGTCTTGCCAAAGGACCGGCGCCTGCGCGCCGTCGCCCGGCTCAACACCTCGGGGTCCGGCCTGATCCGCGGACAGTGGGAAGTGGCCACCGCGGCGACGACCGCGGGCACGCCCGTCTTCCGCCCTCTGGCCCTGGTCCGTCAGCCGGTCGCCGGCAGCCGCCCGGTCACCATCACCAGCCCGCCGCTGCCCACTCGTTTCGAAGGCAACAACCTCGTGCGGCTCCGGCTGGACGAGCCCGACCCGCTGTTCGACGAGCCGCAGTTGCAGTACTACGTGACGCCCGAAAGCCCGCTGCCGCAGCGCCAAGACCCGCAGCCCATGCTGGTCACCTCACCCAGCCTCGGCACACCGCTGACTCTGACCACGCGCTTTGCCTGGCAGGGCTTGCCGGGGGCGCATCTCTACAAGCTGGAGATCTTCGGCGCGCCGCCGGGCCCTGGCGGCAACGTGGTGGCCAACGACGTGGTGACGGCGGTCCCGCTGGACCGCGCACCGGATACCGAGAGCCTGCGGGGGCTGCGGCCTCTCACCGGGATCGTGGTTCCCGCGGCCGTGACGGAGCTGCGCCTGCAAGGCCACACCCTGGCCCACCTGCCCAACGACCGCCGCTACCTATGGTCCGTCAGAGCCCTGGACGAGGAAGGCGCGGTCATCGGCAGGAGCCCGGCGCGCGAGATATACAAGCCTTGAGGGCGCCCGCCGCTCTTTGAACCACTCCCTCCGTCGCAACGACAAACGGGGAGCAAGAGCAACGGCGGCGGCCTGCCCGGAAGCCGTCCGTCGTCCTTGCACGAAAGCGTTCGAGAGCAAGGACAACCGTTAGCCAAGGAATGTGACCATGGGCGCCCGAAACCTCAGACTCCCCACCGTGCTGGCCGCCACGCTGGCCGCCATGACCATCGCGCTGCCGCAGGCGGAGGCGTATCTCAACGACGTTACCGCCACTCCGGCCAACGCGCGGATTGCAAGCATCGGACCGGCCGCGGTCACCGTGAACTGGAACGTGGAGCGAATCTCGCCCGACGTACCCAATCCGGGCATCGTTTCGTCATCCGCCGTCCAAGTGTTCATCGACGGCGTCGCCGCGGGCAACTTGCCCCGCAAGGTGTCCCAGAGCGCCAAGGGCGAGGTCTACTCGGAGGTTTTGCGTCTCCGGGAGACCGTCCAGATACCCCAGGCAATGGTCTATCGCGCCGTCAAGGAAGGCGCCTCGCTGACCCTGCGCCGCGTCTTTACGGACAGTGCCGACAACAGCACCGAGGACGGCCAGTTCGAAGTGGCGGCGACCGGCGAGGGCTCGGCCGCGCTCTCGGTTCAACGCCTGGAGCTCACCTTCGACGACCATACGCGCAGCCGCGTGCTGCCCAGGGGCAGCGAACTGCGCGTCGTCGCCGAACTCAACACCAGCGGCATCGGCCTGCTGCAGATGCAGTGGGAGGTGGCCACGGCCGCCTCCACCGCGGGCGCTCCGGCGTTCCATCCCCTCGCGCTGGTGCGCCAGGGCGTCGGCGTGGGAGGACGGACAGTGCTGACCAGCCCGCCGCTGCCGACCGGTGAGGAAGGCACCCACCTGGTGCGATTGAGGATGATCGACCCCGAGTTCGGCTTCGACGCGCCTACCCTGCAATACTACATAACGCCCAAGCGCAGCGCCCTGCCCGCGATGGCGCGACGCGATATCCTGCTGACCGGGCCGCGCCCTGGCGCGCCGCTCACCGCACAGACCCGTTTTTCCTGGAACGCCCTGCCCGGCGCCGATGCCTACCAGCTTTCCTTCTTCACCGCCCCGGCCGGCCCGGCGGAGCCGCTGGACCCGGCCCGTGACACCCAAGCGACGGCTGGGCAGATGACCGCCGGAACGGCGCTGGCGGGCGAACCCGCCGCGGCCGGCATCTTCGTGCCCGGCGGGCGGACTTCCGCGAGCCTGGAGGCCTTCACCCTGGCGCAATTGCCCGGCGGCAAGCGCTACCTCTGGATGGTCACCGCAATTGATGCTAATGGCGCTATTATCGGGACCAGTCCCGCGAGGGAGATTCATAAACCTTAGGCGTCCTGCGCCCTCACAAGGGGGCCGTGGCCGCCGCCAGCCACAGGGGCTACTCTTGACAGAAGACGATCGAGAGCTGCTGAGCCGAATGGCGAACGGCGACGAGTCGGCGATGGATGCCTTCTATCGCCTCTACGAGGGGCGGGTTTACCGTTTTATTCGTTCCAAATTGAACGATTCCTTCGATGCCTCCGACGTACTCAACGAGGTCATGTTCGAAGTCTGGCGCAGCGCCAGCCGCTTTGAAGGCCGATCCTCGGTGAGCACCTGGGTTCTAGGCATCGCTCACCACAAGGCGATCGACCGGATCCGGCGGCGCAAGCCAGGAGAGAGCGTGGAGCTGGATCCGGAGATTGCAGAGGACGAATCTCCCAACGCAGCAGAAACACTCTCCGCGGCCCAGGATGCGGAACAGGTGCGGCACTGTGTTGATCAACTCTCAGAGGCGCACCGCAGCGTGGTCCATCTGGCTTTCTTCGAAGACCTCCCCTACGGGCAGATCGCCGACATCGTCGGCTGCCCCGAGGGCACGGTGAAGACGAGGATGTTTCACGCGAAGAAGGCACTGATGAAGTGCCTTGCGGGGCTCAAAGAGATGGGATTGTCATAATGGCTGACAACGGAAAAAGAGACGAGAACCTGGACCTGCTGCTGCCCTGGTACGTCAACGGCACCCTGGAGGCTGGGGAACGCCGGGCGGTCGAGGCCTACCTGGAAGAAAGCGCCCAGGCGCGCGACGAGGTGGAACTGCTGCGCCAACTGCGCCAGCAGGTCAAGGATCAAGCCTTCGAGAACAGCCCGGGCGAGCTGGGCCTGCAACGCCTGAAGCGCGAGATCAAGCAGGACGCCGAACAGCAAAAGGGCAGCGCCGACAGGATGACCGGCAAGGTTCTGACCGTCGCCAGCTTCTGGCGGCCGCTGGCCATCGCCGCCTGCTTGGCCATCGTGGTCCAGGCCGGTGTCATGGTCGGCATGAACAGCGGCCTGATCCCGACCGGCGGCGACGTGACGACCGCCACGGGCGGCGCACCTGCCGTGATGCAGGTGACCTTCGCGCCCGATGCCACGGAGCAGGATATCCGCGAAGTGCTGCAGGCGGCCGGCGCTTCCATCGCCGACGGCCCGACGGCCCTGGGCATCTACAACCTGCGCCTCGTCGATCCCAAGGCCACCACGGTGGAGGAAGCCCTCGCCGCCCTGCGGGCCAACGGCACGGTCGTCACCTTCGCCGAAAGGAACTGACGCGCCATGGCCGCCGCACGCGCAGACCGGCTGACCCGCTTTCGCGGTAGCCTGCTCGGCGGCCTCGTGGCCGTGGCGCTGGCCGTTCTTCTGCCGGCCCAGAACCCGGCCAAGGCGCAGGCCGCGACGACGACCGCCCAGCCGGTCATCATGGGTATCGGCCTCACCGGTTGCGTCGACTTCGGCGACACGCTGAAAGTGCGCGGCCGCAACCTGGGCCGCGCCGCCGGCCGGCTGCTGGTGATCCGCGATCCCAACGTCAGTGTCGCACTCCCGGTTTCCTCCTGGAACAACCGGATGATCCACGCCACGGTACCGAAGAGTAAGACCCTGGAACGCGGCAAGTGGTACATCCTGGGAATTCAGGAAGCGCGCAGCGGCAAATGGCTGTCGGGCCAGGGGCGCCCGGTCCAGATCTGCGAAAGTGCGAACCGGCCCTCGATCGATAGGGGCACCTCCGCCCAGGTCGACCCCGGCCCCGGCCGCGACCCCGAACCGCGGCGGCCTACGCCACGCCGTCCGGCGGCAAGCTCGACCGCCACGCCGCAGGGTCCGCAGCCCGGCGCACCGGCACCGCCGCCTGGTCAATCTGCTGCGGCCGATCCCGACATCGTGCCCGACGAGGTACTGGCCATTACCGCATCGCTGGCCGACGCGACGGCCCTGGCCCAGCAGCTCACCACGCTCGGCTATGCAGTGCGCTCTCTGCAGGAGCTTCCGGCGCTGGGCTTCGCGCTGCTGCGCCTGGGAGTGCCCGGCGGCCAGGACGTGCCGGCGGCCCTCGATGCCCTGCGCCAGACCTTCCCGGCTACGCTTTTCGACGCCAACACGCTTTACGAGCCGGATGCCGCCTCGCAAGCCGGCGGCGCACCGCGGCACTACGCCAAGGCACTGATCGGCTGGCCCGGCGAGGAACGGACTTGCGAAACCTCCGTCGACGTCGGCCTGATCGATACCGCCATCGATACCGGCCATGAAGCGCTGACCGACCGCCAGGTTACGGCGCGAAGTTTCATCGCCGGCGGCGTACCGCCGGCGCCGCCCGACCATGGCACCGCCGTGGCCGCCATCATCGTCGGCGCGCCCGGCAGCAACTCAAGCGGACTGTTGCCCGCCGCCCGCCTTTTCGCGGCGGCGATTTTCTCGTTGCGGGACGACAACCGCATCGTCGGCACCACCGACGCCATCGCGCGCTCGGTCGACTGGCTCGGGCAACAGGGCGTGCGGGTGGTGAACCTCAGTCTGTCGGGCCCGGGCAACCAGGTCATGCGCCTCACCGTGGAGCGCGCCCACCAAAGCGGCATGATCCTGATCGCGGCGGCCGGCAACGAAGGCCCCAATGCGGCGCCGGTGTTCCCCGCCGGCTACGCGCCGGTGGTCGCGGTGACGGCGGTGGACGCGGCGCTGCAGCCCTATACCGAAGCCAACCGCGGCGACTACATCGACCTGGCGGCACCGGGCGTCGATGTCTGGAGCGCCCGCGGCGGCCGGGGCGGCCGCTACAACAGCGGCACCTCCTTCGCGGCCCCCTTCGTCGCCGCCGCAGCGGCCCTCTCCCTCGCCAAGGCGCCGGACGCCTCCCCTCAGACGATCCGCCAGGGCTTGCACCAGAGCGCCCGCGACCTCGGCACGCCGGGCCGCGACAGCACCTTCGGCTGGGGCCTGCTGCAACCCGCGGGCGGCTGCTGACCCTCCGCGCCGGGCGTCTCCACAGCCCTACTAGGTACCGTTCCTGGAACAGCTTGCGAGGCTCACTCGTGCGATCTTGGCGGTTCCACAAACCAGCAGGCCGAGGGAAAAGGGCGAGGAAACGCCATGAGCAAGCCATTCGATATCGTCGCAAGTCGCCTGAAGAACATGCTGGCGCGGATATCGGCCACGGACGCCGATTTCGAGGATCTCTGTGCGCAGCATGCCCGGCTCACCTCAGATATCCGTAAGCTGAACCCGCAGGAAGACCCGGAACACGCCCAGCGTGACGACCAGTTGCGCCGCCGCCGCGCCGATCTGGAGCTGGAAATGTTCGCCATCATGCAGGCGAACACGCGAGTCTGAGTTCTCAGGCCTGACCGCCGACGCAGTCGAGCAAGGGGCCGAGCTGGCGGATGCGGGTGCGGATGACGCTGGCCCGCCGCGCGACGTAGTCGCTGGGCGGCACCGGACGCCACTCCAGGGGATTGGGCAGCACGGCGACGAGCTGCGAGGCCTGGCGTGGCGTCAAATCCTCGGCGCCGCGTTTGAAGTAGTGCCGCGCCGCCGCCTCGACACCATAGATCCCCGGACCCCACTCAGCGATGTTCAGGTAGACTTCGAGGATGCGCTGCTTGGGCCAGAGCAGTTCCAGAGACGCGGTCAGCGGCACCTCCAACCCCTTGCGCAGGATGCTGCGCGACGGCCAGAGAAAGAGGTTCTTGGCGGTTTGCATCGAGATGGTGCTGCCGCCACCGGCACGCTCACCCGCCGCATAGGCCTTGGCCGCGGCTTCCAAGGACTGCCAGTCGAACCCACTGTGCTCGCAAAAAAGATTGTCTTCGGAGGCAACCACGGCCTTGCGCAGATGCGGTGATATTTCATCCCAGGAGGCCCAGCGCCTGTCGAGCCCCTGCCCTTCCGCGAGGCGGATCAGCATCAGCGGCGTCACCGGCGGCGGTGCGACCCGGTACAGCAGGATCAATCCCAAAGGCAACACGACAAAAACCAGCAGCACGACCAGGAGTACGCGCTGGCCCCAGCGGCGCAGGCCGACCGGCATCGTCCGCCACCAGCGCGGCCGCCACCACCGGTCCTTCTGCCGGCTCTTGGTCTTTCCTCCGCCACGCTTCGAAGGACTGCGCGCCGTGGCGCGGCGGCGCCGAGATTTAGCCAAGGAAAGGCTCCCCCTGGCGCGGCGTCCCCTCACCCCAAGTCTCGCGCCACTTGGCCAGCACCTTTCGGGCGATCGGCTGCGGCAGGCGGTCGTACATGCGCAGCACTTCGGCCGCCCGAGCCGGATCCTCGTCGGCGTCTCCACCGCGCAGCGGATCGGTCAGCAGGAAGATCGAACCGAAGAGCAGCTTTTCGATGCCGACAGCGCGGCAGACCACCAGCAGATCCTCTCCCTGGCCGCCATAGACGACACGCTGCAGATGCGGGGCGCGCAGGCCGGTCATCTCCGCGAACAGCAGTTCGAAGAGCGGCAGGTTTCCCTTACGCAACGCCTGGACCATCGGATCGCCGGCAGCGGCCGCCTCGCGGCCCTGGGCCGCCGCCTCGGCAGCCTGCGCCTTGATCGCGCCGGCGCGCATCGCCGCCCTGGCTTCCGGCGTCAGCGGAGGGACGCCGCTCACCTTGATCCGCACGCCCTCGCCCGGCCCCGGGCGCAGACGCGGCAGGTCGGCGGAGCGGTCCGGTGCCGGCGCCGGCTCGGAAACGACGGCAGGAGCAGGCTCCGCCGCCGCCACGCCGTCGGGCAGGTCAACGGCCTGGCGCGCGGCCACCGGATCCTCCACCGCCTGCTCGGCCGACAGCGGGACCAGCAGCACCGGCCCCTGCCCTCCGTCCACCGCGCCGAAGCGCCGCCGGCTCCGCTGCCAAAGTAAGAATCCCAGCAGAAGAATCACGCCGAAAGCGATGAAAATAAGGAGCCGGTACTCATGGAGCCCCGAAGATTCCGGCACTGCCGGTTCGGCCTCTTGGTCCGCCGGTACCGCTGAGTCTATCGCGGAAGCTTGGGCGGCAGCCGGCTGCGCGCGGGCCGCCGCTTCGGCCTGCGCCAGGCGCGCGCGCTCCACCGCCAAGGCGGTCGCAAGGTGCTGGGCCTCCTCACCGCGCGCCGCCAACTGACGCTCCAGCCCGGCCAGGCGGTCTTTCAACGCCGTCAGCTCCCGGACCTCGGCGGAGAGCGATTCGGCGCTGGCTGCCTGGGCGGCGGCACGGCGCTCGGCGTCGCCCAGGCGCGCACGCTGATCGGCCAACTCCGCCTCGAGACGCGCCGTCTCCGCGTCGCGCGCTTTGAGGGCGGCATCGAGATCGCCGACACGGCTGTCCAAGGCGGTCAACTCCTGACGGGCCGTTTCCAGTTCGGCCTCCCGCTCGGACAGAAGCCTTTGCGGATCCGGCTCTGCGGCGGTTTGCGTCGCCGCTGCCGACGGGGCGGGCGGCGGTTCCGGCTTCAAGCCATCGGCGGCCGTTTTCGTGTTCGCGCGCGCGGCCAACTCTCCCAAACTGATGCCCGGCGCCGCGGGCTCCGGGACCGGAGAAGGCCGGCTTTCCTCAGGCGGCAGGCCAAGACCGCCACGGGCCGCGGCCAGGGCAGAGCGTGGTGCCGCCGCCACCACTTCCGAAGCAGCGCGGTCGACCGCGTCGGCCTGGGCCGCCGTCCCAAGCTGGGTCCGGCGCAAGGCCGGATCGAGCAGCAGCCAGCCACGCGTTGCGGCAAAACCGTCGACCTGCGCGACATAGGACTCCCAATCGTGCTGCAGCCGCTCCACCGGCTGCGGCCCGAAAGTCGCCGCCATATCGATGCGGAGCGCGCGGACGGTTTCGAAGACGGCCACCTGCCGGCGGGCGATCGCCCGCCGGGCCGCCGGGTCGCCCTGGGCGATGCGTTGCATGGCGAGCCAGATGTAGGCGTCCTTGGCCTGAAAGAAGCGCGCCAGCAGCGGCCGCGCGAGGGGATCTTCGGCGAGCTTGGCGAGACCGCCGACGGCGCGCAGATGATCCGCCAGCCAGGGCCAATCCTGAGACAGGCTACGCCGCGCCAGGCCCTGCATCAGCACCGGCACTAGTTCGTCGCGCAGTTGCTCGGCGCCCTGGCGCCAGCGGCCGTCCAGATCCCGGTCGATGACGATGCGCTTGTCGTCCAGCAAACCGCTGCTGTGGCCCGGCGGCAGATCGTCCAGGATCAGCCCGCCGCCAGCCAGCAGGCCGCGCAGGATTTCGGCCGTGCCCTGGTAGTTGGCGCTGAGCCGGCGCCAGCGGTCCCGCGCCAGGCTGTTGGTCTCGCGCTCGGCGAAGGCCCCGAAGAAGCGGCCGAGACCGTCGAGTAGCGTGAAGGCGCTCTGCAAATCATCGGGACCGAGGCTGCCTGCGGCCGTCTCCACGGCTCCGGGAGAGGCATCCCGGGCCCAGGGCCCGCCGGCACCGGACAGGACGACGGCGCAAGCCAGGAACCCCGCGAGAACGGCGGGCCGCAGGCGCGCGCATCCCCAGGCGGCCGCTTCTGCCCCGGTTCGAATCCTTTGTGCCGTCCCCATTCCACCTTACTTGGCTGGATATTCTGCGCTGGAGTGCCGCCTACGTGGCGCAAGCCCCGGGCTCACCGGCGCAACGGCTGCGGCCGCACGGAAGGCTCCCTCCGCCGCAAACCTAAAACATCCCCGGGGGGAGCGGTAGGGCAAGCGTCGGGATTTGCCTTTTTGCCCCGCTTCACGGCCGGGGGCGCCCCGCTAGAGGGGGTTGGGACCGAGGAAAGCCCGCAATTCCGGCGGCCCTACCCCTTCCAGGAGGGAGCGGGTTTCCCCGGCCGCCAATACCCGTCCGGCGTGTATGAAGGCGGCAGAGCCGGCGACCCTGAGGGCGTCGTGCGGATTGTGGCTGACCAGCACGACGGTCAGGCCCCGCTCCCGCTGGAGCTGGCGTACCAGATCCAGCATCTCCAGCCGCAGGCCGGGGTCGAGGGCGCTGAAGGGTTCGTCCAGCAGCAACAGCGGCTTTTCCCGCACCAGGCTGCGCGCCAGGGCGACCCGCTGGCGCTGGCCGCCGGAGAGCTGCGCCGGGCGGCGCTGCTCCAAGCCTTCCAGGCCGACCCGCGCCAGAGCCTCGCGCACCGCCGCCCGGTGGCTCGCGTCGAGGCGTAGGCCCGGATCGAGCCCGAGACCCACGTTCTCCCCGGCGTTCAGGTGGGCGAAGAGGTTGTGCTCCTGAAACAGGCTGGTGACCGGGCGCGCCGCGGGCTTCCAGTCGGTGACGTCTTCGCCGCCGATCAGCACCCGGCCGGCGAGCGGCTTGTCGAAGCCGGCGACGAGGCTCAACAGCGTCGACTTGCCCGCGCCGCTCGGCCCCAGCACGGCCAGGCAGTCACCCCGGTCCAGGGTGAGGTCGAAGACCATCTCCATGTCGTCGTAACGGAAGGTCAGTCCCTCCACCTCAAGCATGGGGGAGTCAGACATGGGCATGCCTCTTCAGGCCGCCGAGGCCCCATTCGATGGCGAGGAACAGCGCCAGGCAAAGCAGGGAGAGCACGGCGGCGATAACCGCCGCCTCGCCCATGCGGAAGCCGCCCATGGCTTGGTAGAGCAGCAGCGGCAGGGTGGCGAAGTCCTGGCTGCCGAACAGCGCGATGACGCCCAGGTCGCCGAGGGAGAGCGTCGCCGCGACCGCCAGGGCCAGGGATGCGGGTCGCCGCAGGTTCGGCCACTCGACGAGACGCAGGCGGTTCCAGCCGCCGATGCCGAGGCTCTGGCACAGCCGGTCGTGGCGCTGTGCCTCCTCCATCATCGGCCCGCCGAGGAAACGCACCACGAAGGGCAGCGCCATCAGCGCGTTGACCAGCACGACCAGCGGCATGCCCAGGGCGAAGACATCGGCCACCGGGCGCAGCAGCACGAAGAGGCCGGTGGCCAGCACGAAAGGCGGCACCACGAGGATCAGCGAGGCGCAAAGCTCCAGCCGCCCCGCGGCGCCGGGCCGCCCGAGGCGGTGGCGCAGGATGCGGCTGGAGACCAGGACGGCGCCGCCCAGCAGCAGGGCGATGACGCCCGCCGAGAGCGCGATCGCGAGCGACTGCCCGACGGCGCGCCACAAGCGCGGGTCGGACAGCACGCCGAAGGTCCTGGGGTTGAAGCCGGCGACGGCGACGGCGGCGAGCGGCAGCACCACCAGCGCGAGGGTGACGATCACGGCGAGCGTGTCGACGGCAAGACCCAGGCGCCCGCCACGGTCCGGGCGTTCGTAGATCCGTCCCTCGGTGAGCGTCATGTTGCCCGGCACCGCGAGCTGCAGGACCGCCAAGACGATGGCCCCGCAGAGGCCGAGCTGCACCAGCGCCAGGGCGACGGCGCGGCCGAGGTCGAAGTCGAAGCGCAGCGCCTGGTAGACCGCGACCTCCAGGGTCGTCGCCTTGGGACCGCCGCCCAGCGTCAGCACCACGGCGAAGGAGGTGAAGCAAAGCATGAAGACCAGGCCCGCCGCGCCCGGCAGCACCGTGCGCATGGCCGGCCACTCGATGAGGCGGAAGATGTCGCGCGAGCGCAGGCCGTACTGGCTGGCGACGCGCCAGGTCTCCGGCGGCACCGCTTCAATGGCCTGCAGCAGGATGCGCGCGACGAAGGGCATGTTGAAGAAGACATGACCGATGAGAATGCCGGTCAGGCCGTAGAGGTAGTGCGCCCGCCCGAGGCCCAGCAACTCGGCGGCGTCGTTCACCCAACCGGTGCGCCCATGCACGGCGGCGATGCCGAAGATGGCGACGATGGTGGGGATCACCAGGGAGAGGCTGAAGAGCCGCAGCAGCAAGCCGCGCCCGGGAAAGCGCCGCCGCGCCAGGGCGCGGGCCACGGGCACCGCCAGGGCGACGGAGAGCAGGGTCGAGAGCGTCGCCTGGAACAGGGTGAAGCGCACCACGCGCCAGAGGTAGGCGTCCCCCAGGTTGCCGGCGAGGTCGAGCCCCGGCGCGGCGAGAGCGAGCGCCATGAGCGCGCCGCCCACCACCGCCGCCACCAGGGCGAGCGCGATGCCGGCGGGCAGCCACCAGGGCATAACAGGCAGACCGGAAGCGGGCTACTGGCTGACGGCCTGCAGCCACTCCTCGACCCAGGCCTTGCGGTTGGCCGCCACCTCCTCCGCCGTGAAGAGCAGCGGCTTGGCCGGATCGACCAGCTTGTCATAGGCCGGCGGCAGGCCCTCCGGCAGATCGGTCGCCGGATACATCCACTGCGCCGTCGGGATGTTCTTCTGGAAACCGGGGCTCAGCATGAACTGCAGGAAGCGGCGCGCCAGTTCGGGCGTGTCCGTCGACTTCGTCATCGCCGCCACCTCGACCTGCATGTAGTGCCCCTCGGCGAAGGCCGCCGCCTGATAGCGCTGCTCGTCCTCGGCGATCATGTGATAGGCCGGCGAGGTGGTGTAGCTCAACACCATCGGCGCCTCGCCTTCGAGGAACAGGCCGTAGGCCTCGCTCCAGCCCTTGGTGGTGGTGACGGTCTTCCTGGCCAGCTTGGCCCAGGCCGCCGGCGCCTCATCACCGTAGACCGCACGCACCCAGAGCAGCAGGCCCAGCCCCGGCGTCGAGGTGCGCGGGTCCTCCAGGATGATCTTCAGGTCGTCCGGCGCCTCGACCAGTTCCTCCAGGCTCTTGGGCGGGCTGTCCAGGCTCTCGGTGTCGTAGACGAAGGCGAAATAGCCGTAGTCGAAGGGCAGGAAGGTATCGTCGTCCCAGGCCACCGGCAGCGCCAGAGGATCCGTTGCCACGCCGTGCGGCGCCAGCAGACCGCTGTCGCGCGCCTCGGCCAGGATGTTGAGGTCGAGGCCGAGCACGATGTCGGCCTTGTTGTTCTCCCCTTCCAGGCGCAGGCGGCTGAGGACGCCGATGGAGGAGTCCAGCGCCACGAACTCCAGGGCGCAGTCGCACTCGGCCTCGAAGGCCTCCTTGATGGCCGGGCCCGGCCCCCAGTCGGAGGTGAAGGCGTCATAGGTATAGACGGTGAGAGTCTGCTCCGCCGCCCCGGCCGTTTGGGCAACCGGCAGAGCGGCAGCCGTGATCGCGGCGGCGAAGAGGAAGGTCGAAAAGCGCATCGGTCGCTCCATAGCTCTTATGGGGCGGCTGGCTTTGAGAAACGCGGGTCTGGTGAAGGCCTGTCGCTCAAATCCCTCCGCCGGCATTACCCGGGTCAGGTTCATCGGGTTGTCCGGTCTGCGCCGAACTCTCAGCCCATTTGGGGCACCCCGTTGAGACACCCTCACCATAGGCTCCAGGCCCCGCCGCGGCAAGGCGGCTGCCGCAATCTAAGGCAAACCGCTCACTTGACACTTGAAGCGCCGTAGAGAGACGCATAGGTCTGGTCTAAAGCCCATGGAACTGAAAGAAGCTGATTGATTCTCCGAGTGCTTTTCCACTGCAGTTTGGGAGCAGGACAATGGGCAAATCCATGAGGGCGGCTGTCGTCCGCGAGTTTAAGAAGCCGCTGAGCATCGAAGAGGTACCGGTCCCGGAGGTCACCCCCGGGCAGATCCTGGTAAAGGTAGCCGCCTGTGGCGTTTGCCACACGGACCTACATGCCGCCGATGGCGACTGGCCGGCGAAGCCCAGCCCGCCTTTCATTCCGGGTCATGAGGGTGTCGGCACGGTTGCCGCAGTCGGTAACAACGTCACCTCCGTGAAGGAAGGAGACCGCGTCGGCGTGCCCTGGCTGCATACCGCCTGCGGTCACTGCAAGCACTGCCTCTCCAGCTGGGAAACCCTGTGCGACGACCAGCAAATGACCGGCTATACCGTGAACGGCGGTTTTGCCGAATACGTACTGGCCGATCCCGGCTACGTCGGCCATCTGCCCGACGGGCTGGACTTCGCACCCGCCGCGCCGATCCTCTGCGCCGGCGTCACGGTCTACAAGGGACTGAAGGAGACAGACACGAAGCCTGGCGATACCGTGGTGATCTCCGGCATCGGTGGCCTCGGCCATCTGGCCGTGCAGTACGCCAAGGCGATGGGTCTGCACGTTATCGCGGTCGACATCACGCCCGAGAAGTTGAAGCTCGCCAAGGATGTTGGCGCCGATGCCGCGGTCAACGCGCGGGAGACTGATCCGGTCGCGGAAGTGAAGAAGCTGTGCGGCGGCGCCGAGGGCGTGCTGGTCACCGCCGTCTCGCGCCAGGCCTTCAGCCAGGCCCACGGCATGCTGGGCAAGCGTGGCACCATGTCCCTGGTCGGCCTGCCGCCGGGCTCCTTCGATCTGGATATCTTCGACACCGTGCTGGAGCGCAAGACGATCCGCGGCTCCATCGTCGGCACCCGCATGGATCTGGCCGAATGCCTGCAGTTCGCCGGCGAAGGCAAGGTGAAGGTGCACTACACCACCGAGCCACTGGACAACATCAACAGCATCTTCGATCGCATGCGCGCCAACACCATCGACGGACGTATCGTGATGACGCTCTAGGGAAATCCGGGGGCGAACCCGGGGTTGGAGGGGACCTTTCGAAGTGGCTCCCTCCAAAATCCCGATATGGCCCTTGCGCTGCAGTCCACCCGGCGCCAAGAGGGAGTACCTTGTTCCTCCCTTGTCCGGACTGCCATGACGACCGATATCTACGATCCCCTCGACACCCCCTACGAGACCAATGCCCTGGGCCAGCCCGTCGGCGCCCCCGTGCCGGGATGGACGGCCCGCCCCCTGCCCCCGCGAACGGCCATGGAAGGCCGCTTCTGCCGGGTGGAACCGCTGGAGGCCGCGCGCCACGCCGCCGACCTCTTCGCCGCCAACAGCGCCGATGCCGAGGGCCGCAACTGGACCTACCTGCCCTACGGCCCCTTCGCGGCGCTGGAGGACTACCAAGCCTGGATGGACAACGCCTGCCGGGGCGACGACCCGCTGTTCCATGCCATCGTCGACCTGGAAACGGGCAAGGCCCTCGGCGTCGCCAGCTATCTGCGGATCACGCCGGCCCAGGGCGTCATCGAGGTCGGGCACATCAACTACAGTCCCGCCCTGCAGCGCAGCCCCGCCGCGACGGAAGCCATGGCTCTGATGATGGCCCGCGTTTTCGACGAGCTGGACTACCGCCGCTACGAATGGAAGTGCAACGCCCTCAACGAGGGCTCACGCCGCGCGGCGCTGCGCCTGGGCTTCACCTTCGAGGGCATCTTCCGCCAGGCCGTCGTCTCCAAGGGCCGCAACCGCGACAGCGCCTGGTTCTCGATCCTGGACAGCGAATGGCCGGCGGCCAGGGCCGCCTTCCAGGCCTGGCTGGACCCTGCGAACTTCGACGGCGAGGGGCGGCAGAAGCGCGGGCTGGCGGAATTGCGCGCGCCTACCCTTTCTTCCTGACGATGGCGTCCAGGGACCAGGGGCCGGGGCCGGCGAAGACCAGGTAGAGGAAGACGAAGCAATAGAGCAGCGCCGCGTCGCCGCCGTTCAGCACCGGGAAGAAGCTCTTAGGGGCGTGGGCCACGAAATAAGCGGCGGCCATGGTGCCGGAGCAGATGAAGGCCGCCGGGCGGGTGAAGAGCCCCAGCACCAGGAGGCCGCCGCCAACCAGCTCGACGACTCCGGCCGCGCCGGGCATCGACATCAGCTCCGGCGAATAGCCCGGTGGGAAGTTCAGCAACTTCATGGTGCCGTGCGCCAAAAAGGCGGCACCGGAGGCGACGCGCAGCAGGCTGAGGACGTGGGGGGACCAGGAAGTCAGCGAAGCCATCGAATCTACCCTTGTTGCCAGTGGTTTGGCAGGGCTAACACAGGCGCCCGAGCCGCTGCCAGTAGGACAATTGGGGCAGCCGGGGCGCAAAACCAGCCCGCGGCGGGCTGCCGGGTCAGTTCCTGCCGACCGAAACACCGGGAAACGCTTGTAAAACCGGCGCAAAAGCCCCATTTTCCCGACAGTTCAGGCCCCGAGAGCGCCACCAGACCGCCCCCTTGACCCACTAGAGCATGACCAGTCTTTCAGAAGCCGTCGCCCGGCGGCGCACCTTTGCGATCATCTCCCACCCGGACGCGGGCAAGACCACGCTGACCGAGAAGCTGCTGCTGTTCGGCGGCGCGATCCAGATGGCCGGCGCGGTGAAGGCGCGCGGCGAGCAGCGGCGCGCCCATTCCGACTGGATGAAGGTGGAGCGCGAGCGCGGCATTTCCGTCGCCTCCTCGGTCATGACCTACGACTACGCCGGCAAGACCTTCAACCTGCTGGACACGCCGGGCCACGAAGACTTCTCCGAAGACACCTACCGCACCCTGACGGCCGTGGACTCGGCGGTCATGGTGCTGGACGCGGCCAAAGGCATCGAGGCGCAGACCCTGAAGCTCTTCGAGGTCTGCCGCCTGCGCGACATGCCGATCATCACCTTCGTCAACAAGCTGGACCGCGAGAGCCGCGATCCCTTCGAACTGCTGGACGAGGTGGAGCAGCGCCTGGCCCTGGACGTCTCGCCGGCCTCCTGGCCCATCGGCATGGGACGCTCCTTCCTGGGCTGCTACGACCTGCTGCACGACCGCCTGCTGCTGGTCGAGCGCAGCCGCGACAAGATGGGCGCCGAGGGCGAGTCCTGCAACGGCATCGACGATCCCAAGCTGGACGAACTGCTGCCCGCGGACGCCGTCGCCAAGCTGCGCGAGGACGTGGAGATGGTGCGCGAGCTCTGCCCCGCCTTCGACATGCAGTCCTACCTGGAAGGCCACATGACGCCGGTCTACTTCGGCTCGGCGCTGAACAACTTCGGGGTGCGCGAGCTGCTGCAGGGCGTCGCCGACATGGCGCCGCCGCCGCGCCCGCAGCCGACCCAGGGTCGCGAGGTGGCGCCGACCGAGGACAAGATCAGCGGCTTCGTCTTCAAGATCCAGGCGAACATGGATCCCAACCACCGCGACCGCATCGCCTTCTTACGGCTCTGCTCCGGCCACTTCAAGCGCGGCAGCAAGCTGAAGCATTCGCGCAGCGGCAAGGTCATCAACGTGCACAACCCGGTGCTGTTCCTGGCGCGCGACCGCGAACTGGCCGAGGAAGCCTGGCCGGGCGACATCATCGGCATTCCCAACCACGGCAACCTGGGTATCGGCGACGCCCTGACCGAGGGCGAGGATCTGAAGTTCACCGGCATCCCCTCCTTCGCGCCGGAGCACCTGCAGGCGGTGCGTCCGGTCGACCCGCTGCGCGCCAAGCACCTGGGCCGCGCCCTGCAGCAGTTGGCCGAGGAAGGCGCCGCGCGGGTCATCAAGCCGAACATCGGCGCCGACTGGATCGTCGGCGTGGTCGGCCCGCTGCAGTTCGACGTGCTGGCCGACCGCATCCGCACGGAGTACGAAGTGCCGGTGCGCTTCGAGCCGACGGCGCTGCACACCGCACGCTGGGTGGAGGCGGACGACCCGCAGAAGCTGAAGCGCTTCCTCGACACCAATCAGGGCGCCATCGGCACCGACCACACCGGCGCTCCGGTCTTTCTGGCGCGCAACGCCTGGCACCTGGACCGTGCCGCCGAAGACCATCCGGACCTGCGTTTCCTCAAGACGAAAGAGCAGAGCTGATGTACGGCGCCCCGGGTCTTTCCCGATATGGATGATCGCCTGCCCGCGGAACTGTGGATCAAGGCGCACATCAAGCGTTGCATCGTCGACGGGATCCCGGCCACGGTGGTTCACCGCGGCGAGAAGAACAGCGGCACGCTGATCTTGAAGATCAACCAGCTCGACCGGGGCGTGAAGCTGCTGAACCAGACCCGCGACATGGAGGGCGCCATCGCCTGGATGCCGGCGCTGGGCGGTGAGCTGGTGACGGAAGCCGATGCCGATGCCTACATCGAACGGGCGGTCAAGCGCGACCCGGACGTCTGGGTCGTGGAGATCGAGGAGCGCGACGGCAAGCATCCCTTCGAGGGCAAACTGCTGTAGCAGCCGAAACGCCGCGCAGGCGTCGCGGCCACCTTTTCGTGTGTTCCCGGCGCGCATCCGTACCCACGGTTTCGCCCTCACGGATAGCGGCAATGCCGACGGCGGTTCTTAGCGCGCGCCCTTCCCGAATTGCCGCGCGACAGCGCACATATTTGCGGCTGGTAATATTTTCCCCTGCGGCTTGGTAACGCTTTCGTGCGCGCACGCCCGCGCCGCCGCGGCCTCTTCCCGCAAGTCGCAAAGTCCGCATCTCCTCAAAGCGTTAGTTCACTGCGTCCTGTCCGAAGCGGCGTGTTCGCGCAGACCTTCAAGTGCACGATCCATGCTCCGCAGGCGGGATTTGTCCCACGCCGTTAACTCATGCTTAAGCAGGTGTTAACAGCATCTTCATTCGCACATGAAAGACTCTTTACATCGGCGAAAAGGTTTCGCTGACCGTGGAACAAACGATGAGGCTTATCATGTGGAAGATTTTAGCGCTCGGCGCTGGACTCGCCCTCGTTAGCACCAGCGCAGCGATGGCGCAGCCTCAGTGTGATCAGCGAGACTCCGTACTGCAGGTTCTGCAGCAGAAGTACAAGGAACAGCCTGTGGCCCTCGGCGTCACCCACAACGGTGGCCTGGTCGAGGTGCTCAGCACCGGCAACGGCACCACCTGGTCGATTATCGTGACGACCCCGCAGGGCATGAGCTGCCTGGTCGCGGCCGGCGAAGGCTGGCGTGCGATGGAGCAAGTCGCCCTCGATCCGGAAGCCTAAGAAGCAGCCCGGTTACAGTTGAGCGATACCGGCGCGAGCCGGACAAGAGGACCCTTTGCTGAGGTCGATGCACTCAGGTTCCTCGAGACGTGAACGTCTCCTAGACGGTTGTTAGAGAGTTCCCGGGAACTTTACTTTAGTTGAATGCTGGATGGATCACCCGGTCGCCGGGTTCGATCGCAAGACGTGACGTCGTCCCGGCGTTGAGTTCCAGCACAGCAGCCGCAGGCTGCCCCGATCTGATCGCCCGCAAGGAATGCGGCACCGTGCGCTGCTCGATGCGCAGAATCTCCCCCGCCTCATCGATGAACAGCATGTCCAATGGGATAAGCGTGTTCTTCATCCACATCGCCCGTTCCCGCAAGCCGCCCTCGAAAAGAAACAGCATGCCGGCGTCCGCGGCCATCTGCCGCCGGAACATCAGCCCCTGGGCACGCTGAGGCGTGGTCTCGGCGATCTCCACCTGAAATGTGTGGTTTGCGCCGGCAGCGGTTTCGATGGTGAGTTCGCCGGTCCCGAAAACGACCAGCGAACCGGATTGCGCCACAGCTGGCGGCACCGGCAAGGCAGCGGCGGCAAGCAAAACCAGCAGGGATAAGAACTGTTTCATGCGCTTAGATGTAGCGGCAGCTTCCCGGCGCGTCCAGAGCCACCTGAGCGCCGCTTACGGCGCCAGCACGGCGGTGGCCATCTGCCGGATCTCCGGGCGCAGCGGTCCCGGCCGCGGCGGGTCGGCCAGGGTGGTGAACCAGGCCTCCGGAGGATTGCGGCCCCGGCTGTGGCGCCATTCCAGGGCGCGCAGCACCGCCTCGGCTTCCCGCGGCAGGCGGTCGGGCACCTCGAAGCCATTAAGGGTCGCCCAGACGCCGGCCCAGGCGCGGCCCACCGACCAGGGGTTATAGCCCCCGCCCCCGGTCACGAACAGACGCGGGGTTTGCCTCATGACCTCTGCCACGGCCCGCCACAGGGCGCCGTTGGACAGGGCGAGCCTGCTCAAAGGATCTTCGGCCAAGGCATCGGCACCGCATTGCAGGACCACGGCCTGGGGAGCGAAGTCTTCGATCAGCGGCAGGACCGCAGCCTGCATGAGGAAGTCCAGCTCGCTGTCGTTGAAATCCTGCGGCACCGGCAGGTTGCGCGCTTGCCCGCCCGCGCGGTCATCGAGCGTCCCGCCCCCCTGCGTCCGATCCGCCTGCCCCATGGGCCAGCGCGCGTTCTCGTGGATGGAGAGAGTGAAAACCCGGGGGTCGTCGTGAAAGGCGTCCTGCACGCCGTCGCCATGGTGCGCATCGACATCCAGGTAGAACACCCGCTCCAGGCCGCCATCCAGCAAGGCGAGGATGGCCAGCACCGGGTCGTTGAAGTAGCAGAAGCCGCTGGCCCGGTCCGGGCGGCCATGATGGGTGCCGCTCGCCGGGCTGTAGATCGTGCCCGCAGCCGCGGCCAAGGCGCGCCCGGCCAGGATCGAGGCGCCGCAGGCGGTGGCGGGGCGGCGGAAGATCTCCGGATAGATCGGATTGCCGTTGCGCCCCAGGTTGAAACGCGCCTGCTCTTCTTTCGGCAGGTCTTGCGCCGCCTCGGCGCGCCGCACGGCGTCGATATAGGCCGGCGCATGGAAACGCGCCAACTCCGCCGCCGAGGCGCGGGGGCTGTCGATATAGACATCGCCCGGATCGGCCGCGGGGGGCAGCCAGCCCAGGACGCGGCAAAGATCGATACAGGTCGAGACCCTGGGAATCGCCAGCGGGTGCCGGCCGCCGTAGGTGGAGCGGCGGTAGATCTCGCTGCCGATGAAGCGGGGCCGCATGCGCCGAATGCGCTAAGGCAGGCGCGCCAGCCGCTCGCCGATCAGGTCGTAGAAGCCGGCGGCGTCGATCTGGTTTATCACCCTGCAGTTGGGCGGCGCCGGGGTGACGTTCCACCAATCGACCACCGTCATCCCCATCGTCAGCTCGGATCCCGTCTCGACCTGAACGCTGCAGTCTTTCCCGCCGAAGAGTTCGGGCTTCAGCAGGTAGGCCAGCACGCAGGGATCGTGCAGTGGGCCGCCCGCCTCGCCATACTTCTCCATATCGAAGCGCTCGTAGAAGTCCAGCATTGCCGCGGCGGCGGCGCCGGTGCGGGTGCCGAGCGCGCGCAGCGAGTCGATCCAGGCCTTGGACATCAAGGCTTTATGCGTCACATCAAGCGGATGCATCGTCAACTTGACGCCGGAAGTAAAGACGACCTGGGCGGCGTGCGGATCGACATAGACGTTGAACTCGGCGGCCGGCGTGGTATTGCCGCCCTCGAAGAAGCCGCCGCCCATCATGACGATCTCGGCGATCCGCGGGGCGATGTCCGGCGCCTTGATCAACGCCGTCGCGATGTTGGTGAGCGGCCCCAGGGTACAGAGCGTGATCGTGCCGGCCGGCGCCTCGCGCAGCGTATCGACGATCCAGTCCACGGCGTGACGCTCCTGCAGCGGCATCGCCGGGGCCGGAAGGTCCGGGCCGTCGAGGCCGGTCTTGCCGTGCACGTTTTCCGCGGTCACCAGCGGGCGCACCAAGGGGCGGGCGCAACCGGCGAAGACCTTAACCTCGCGCCGGCCGGCCAGTTCGCAGACCTTGCGGGCGTTCTGCTCCGTCAACGCCAGGGGTACGTTACCCGCCACCACGGTAATGCCCAGAAGGTGGAACTCCTCCGACGCCAGCGCCAGGAGGATGGCGATGGCATCGTCCTGACCGGGATCGGTGTCGATGATGATGGGCCTGGGATTGCTCGGCTGGGCGGCCACGGCGCCTCTCCTGCTGCGCGAAAGTGTTTTTCTGCGGGGGACTCTAATAGAGTGTCCCGCGGTAAGCGATGCCCCATCGCCCCGCGCCGCGCAAGCCTCGCGCGAGCGCGGCCGACGATTCGCCGGACGCCAAAGCGTTCGGGCCGCGGCCCTGGTTCCCGCCCCCGCCTGAGGTCCACACGGCAGACCGGATTCTCACCTGCTGGGCGGCAATTGGTCGAGCTGCCAGACCGGCCCGGCGGCCGCCGCCGCCGCCGAGGCGGAATCGGTTGGTTTTGCGCCGGTTTGTCTTGACCGGCGCGGCTCGGTCAGTAGGCTCGTTCCGCCTAAGAGGGGAATCCCAAGGCAGGGATAAGACAAGGATTAAGTCTCGGGGAGCTGCGGGCTGAGTGAGAATCCTCACCCTGAAAGAGCGGACACGGACGCTGCCGGTCCCATGAAGAGTCCCGCCGCCATATCGCGCGGGGTGCTGGTGCTGCTCGGCTTTCTGGTGGCTGCCTGGCTGCTGTGGTCGGGCCATACCGAACCCTTGTTGCTCGGACTTGGCGCCTTTTCCTGTCTGGCGACGTTGATCGTCGTCTGGCGCATGGGCTATTTCGACAGGGAAATCTTCGCCCTCACCATCAGTCTGCGGCTTTTGGCCTACTGGTGTTGGCTCATCAAGGAGATCGTGAAGTCCAGCCTGGCGGTCGCCAAAGTGGTGCTGGACCCACGCCTGCCGATCAGCGCCCGCTACATTGAACTGAAGGCCAGCGCACCCGGCCCCATCGGCCAGGTGATTTTTGCGAACTCCATCACCTTGACCCCGGGAACCCTGACCCTCGACCTGTACCACGGCGAATTGAAAGTCCACGCCCTGACCCAGCAAGGCGCCGACGACCTGATGTCGGGTGAGATGGATCGGCGGGTCGCAAAGCTGGGGGAGCGTTGATGCTTTACTACGCCGTGATCGTCGCCATCCTCGCTACCATGGCCCTCGCCCTGGCGCGCGCGCTGCTCGGCCCCAGCGTTTACGACCGTGTCCTGGCGGTCAACATGCTCGGCACCAAGACCGTGCTGCTGCTGGCGGTGGCCGCATTCTTCATCGGCCGGCCGGATTTTCTCGACCTGGCGCTGACCTACGCCCTGATCAACTTCATCGGCACCCTGGCGGTCCTGGAGTTTTTCCGCGTGCGCGCCCAGCGCCGCCTGGCCGAAGAAGAGAAGGGGGACTAGCCCGATGGCCATGGCCGTGGACGTTATCAGCTGGATGCTGCTCACCGCCGGAGGGTTTTTCGTGCTGGTCGGCGGAATCGGCGCCCTGCGCATGCCGGACCTCTATACCCGCATGCACGCGGCCAGCGTCACGGATTCGCTGGGCGCGATGCTGGTCCTCAGCGGCCTGGTCCTGCAGGCCGGCTTCTCTCTGGACGCGGTGAAGCTGGCAGCGATTCTCATCTTCATGCTGTTTACCAGCCCGACCTCCGCCAACGCGCTTGCCAGCGCCGCCCTGCTGGCGGGCATCAATCCGGGACTGGCCAAACCGTGGCGACAAGAGCCGCGCTCATGACCGTCTTCACCGTCTTCTTCATCATCTTCCTGCTGACGCTCCTGGTGATCACCGCGCTGGCGATCGTGCAAACGAAGAATCTTTTCGCCGCCGCCATGCTCTCGGGCATCTTCAGCCTGCTGAGCGCCATGGTCTTCTTCCTGCTCGATGCCGCCGACGTCGCCCTGACGGAGGCCGCCGTCGGCGCCGGCATCTCCACCGTGCTGTTCCTAGGCGCTCTGGCACTGACCGCAGAGCACGAGCGGGCCGGCACCGCGGGCCGCCTGGCCGCCCTCGGCGTGGTGACGGTCATCGCCGCGCTGCTGGTCTACGCCACCTTCGACATGCCGCGTCTCGGCGATCCGAACGCCCCGGCTCAACTCCACGTCGCGCCCTGGTACCTTGAGAAGACGCCCGAGTACATCGACGTGCCCAACGTGGTGACCGCAGTCCTGGCGAGCTTTCGCGGCTACGACACCCTGGGTGAGACCTTCGTGGTCTTCACCGCGGGCATCGGCGTGCTCTTTCTCCTCGGCAAGGCACCGGTCGGCCAGCCGAAGGTGTCGCCGGCCATGACCTTCGCCGGCAAGGCCGGGCTGCGTCACTACCAGATCCCGCGGGTGGTCGGCCGTCTGCTGATCCCCTTCATCCTGCTGTTCGCGCTCTACGTCCAGTTCCACGGCGATTTCAGTCCGGGCGGCGGCTTCCAGGCCGGCGTCATCGTCGCCGCAAGCGTCGTGCTCTACGCGCTGCTCGAAGGCGAGGAACAGGCCCGCCTGGCCCTGCCGGCGGGTCTGCTGAAGCTCATGATCGCAGCCGGCCCCCTGCTCTACGGCCTGACCGGCGTGGCCTGTATGCTGCTGGGCGGCAACTTCCTGGACTACTCGGCGCTGGCCCATGACCCGGTGCACGGCCAGCATTACGGCATCCTGATCATCGAGGCCGGCGTCGGCATCACCGTCACGGGCGTGCTGATCAGCATCTTCCATTCCTTCGCGGCGCGCGGAGCGAAATGATGGAAACCCTCGAACTCTACAATTACTGGGTCTTCTCGATCCTGCTGATGATCGGCTTCTACGCCGTGACCGCAAAGCTCAACTTGGTCAAGAAACTCATCGGGCTCTCGCTGTTCCAGTCCGCCGTGTTCCTGCTCTACATCTCCATGGGGCCCGTCGAGGGCGGCACGGCGCCGATCTTCCATGAGAACGCTTCCGACAAGCTGCTTTCCAATCCGCTGCCGTCGGTGCTGATCCTGACGGCCATCGTGGTCGGCATCTCCACCCTTGCTCTCGGCCTCGCCATCATCGTGAGGATCAAGGAAGCCTACGGTTCGATCGAGGAGAACGAAATCAGGGAGCTCGATCGGAAGTGAGCAGCGAAGCCTACCACCTCGCGGTGCTGCAGGTTGTGGTGCCGCTGCTTTCGGCACCCCTCATCATCCTGCTGCGCCCGCGCGGCCTGGCCTGGGCGGCGGCAACCGCGGCCAGCGCCATGGCGTTTGCCGTCGCCGTCATGCTGACGGCCGGCGTGCTTTCCGGGATCGAGTACCGCTATGCCGTGGGCGGCTGGCCCGCCCCCTACGGCATCGAGATCAGGGTCGACGCTCTCACCAGCGTCGCCCTGCTGGTGGTCAGCGGCGCCTCGCTGCTGGCCCTCTTCGCCGGACGGCGCAGTCTCGACGGCGATATCGACGAGGCGCGCCAACCCCTGTTCTACGGCGCCTGGATGCTGGCCTTGGCGGGCCTCTGCGGCATCGTCGTGTCGGCCGATGCCTTCAACATCTTCGTGTTCATGGAAGTCTCGTCCCTCGCCAGCTACGTCCTGATCGCGGCCGGGCCGAACCGGCGCGCCCTGGCGGCGACCTTCAAGTACCTGGTGATGGGAACCATCGGGGCGACGTTCTACCTGATCGGCGTCGGGCTGATCTACATGATGACCGGGACGCTGAACCTCGCGGACATGGCGCAGCGCATCAGCGAGGTCGCGGACCAGCGGCCGATCCTGGCCGCGGGCGGCTTCATCATCGTCGGCCTGGCCTTGAAGGCGGCGGTCCTCCCACTGCACGCCTGGCTGCCCAACGCCTACACCTATGCGCCGCACATCGTCACGGTATTCCTCGCGGCCTGTGCGACCAAGGTGCAGATCTACGTGATGCTGCGCTTCGACTTCCTGGTCTTCCAAGGCAACCTCACCGACCACGACCTGCAGTTCTCGCGTTTTCTCATGCCGCTGGCCCTGCTCGCCATCGTGCTGGCTTCGGGCGTGGCGATGATGGAACGCAACCTGAAGCGCCTGCTGGCCTATTCGTCCGTCGCCCAGATCGGCTATATCATGCTGGGCACGAGCCTGCTGAGCGCCGCCGGACTCTCCGCCGGCATCATCCACATCTTCAACCATGCGCTCGCCAAGGGCGCCCTGTTCCTCGCCGTCGCCGGCCTGGGAATGCACTACCAGGGCCTGAGGCTCGACCAACTGGCCGGAGCTGCCAAGCGCATGCCTTGGACCATGGCCGCCTTCGTCCTCGCCGGCCTCAGCCTTATCGGCCTGCCCGGCACCGCGGGATTCGTCAGCAAGTGGCTGCTGATCTCCGCCGCGCTGGCGGAGGGCAGCCTGGGAATCGTCCTCGTGGCCGTGGTGCTGCTCGGCTCGCTGATGGCCGTTGTCTATGTCTGGCGCGTCGTGGAAGCGGCCTATTTCCGGGCCCCGCAGCAGGCTGTGGCGGATCAGCGCGAGGCGCCGCCGATGCTGCTGGCCGCGACCTGGGCCGCAGTGCTCGCCAACATCTACTTCGGCCTGCAGCCCGGGCTGCCGGTCCAACTCTCACAGGCAGCGGCGGCGTCCCTGCTGCAGTCACTGCCATGAGGCCCGCCCCCATGAGTCCTCTCGCATGAGCCCCGAAGCCTCCATCATCGCCGCGCTGCTCCTGCCCGCGATCGGAACCCTCGGCATCCTGCTGGCGGGGCGCTTCAGTGCCAACCTGCGCGAGGCCGTGACGCTGGTAACCGCGGTCCTGCTGGCCGCCAACGTCTTGAGCCTGTTGCCCGAGGTGCTGGCCGGCGCCCGCCCCGCGGTCCACCTCGCCACCCTGGTCCCGGGCATCGACATCGCGTTCAAGGTCGAACCGCTGGGCATGCTCTTTGCGACCATCGCCTCGGGGCTGTGGATCGTGAATTCGCTCTACTCCATCGGCTACATGCGCGGCAACAACGAGAAGCATCAGACCCGCTTCTACGCCTTCTTCGCGCTCGCCATCGTCGCCGCCATGGGGGTCGCCTTTGCGTCGAACCTCTTCACGCTCTACCTGTTCTACGAAGCCCTGACCCTCTCGACCTACCCGCTGGTGACGCACAAGGGCGACGAGAACTCCGTCCGCTCGGCCCGTGTCTATCTCGGCATCCTCCTTTTGACGTCCATCGGTCTCCTGCTGCCGGCCGTCATCTGGACCTATGGCGTCGCGGGCACCGGCGACTTCGCCGACGGAGGCATCTTGGCCGGCAAGATCAGCGGCCCGGCCGTCGGTCTGCTGCTCGGACTCTTTGTCTTCGGCATCGGCAAGGCCGCGCTGATGCCGGTACACCGCTGGCTACCGGCCGCCATGGTCGCGCCGACGCCGGTCAGCGCCCTGCTGCATGCCGTCGCCGTGGTGAAGGCCGGCGTCTTCACCATCCTGAAGGTCGTCTTCTACGTTTTCGGGGTCGACTTCCTGGCCGCGGCCCCCAGCGCCGACTGGCTGCTCTATGCCGCCGCCTTCACCATCCTGGCCGCCAGCCTCGTCGCCCTGCGCCAGCAGAACCTGAAACGGCTGCTGGCCTATTCGACCTGCTCGCAGCTCTCCTACGTGGTCCTGGCCGCGGCGCTCTTCAAACCGCTGGCCGAAGTCGGCGCCGTGCTGCACATCGCCGCCCATGCCTTTGCCAAGATCACCCTGTTCTTCGCCGCCGGCGCGATCTACACCGCCTCGAAGAAGACGGAGGTTCACCAACTGCGCGGCATCGGCCGGCGCATGCCCTGGACCATGGCCGCCTTCACTATCGGCGCCTTGAGCATGATCGGCGTGCCGCCGACCGGCGGGTTCATTTCCAAATGGTATCTCCTGGCCGGCGCCTACGAGGCCGACAACTATGCCGCCATGGCGACCGTCGTGCTCAGCACCGCTCTGAACGCCGCCTATTTCCTGCCGATCATCGTCCTTGCCTGGTTCGCCCGCGAGGAAGCCTCTCCCGGCAGTGCCGGCGCCGCGGCGACATCGTCAATCAAGAAGGAACACGGCGAGGCACCCTTCCCGGCCGTCCTGGCGCTCACCATCACGGCTGGCCTGACCATCGCCTTCTTCTTCTTCCATCAGCCGGCGGTCAGGCTCGCCAGCGAGATTCCCATGGGTATGCCCTGATGCCGGCGACCACCACGAGGGGGAGACAGTCATGACGAACCCCAAAGACGACCACTGGCTGGCGCGGCCCGAGACCATCCGGCTGCTCTGGAAGGTCTTCATCGTGATCCTGCTGATCGCCGTCGCCCTCCAGTTCGCCTCGGGCAGCGACGGGCATTTCGGCATCGACGGCTGGTTCGGTTTCGGCGCTGCCTATGGCTTCCTCTCCTGCCTTGCCATGGTGCTGGTCGCCAAGGGCCTGGGTTTCATCTTGAAGCGCCCGCAGGACTACTACGGCGGAGGCGGCGGCGATGATTGAAGGACTGTCGCCCGCCTTCATCCTTTTCTTCGGCGCCCTGCTGGTCGGCCTGGCGCGCGGTCATCTGCGCAGCCTCGTGATCCTCGCCGCACCGCTGTTGACGCTCTGGGCCATCTGGCAGGTTCCCGACGGCGCGGTCACGAGCCTGCCTTTCCTCGACTATCAGCTCACACCGCTGGCCGGCAGCCCGCTGCGCCGGCTGTTCGCCACCATCTTCGCTCTCATGGCCTTCACCGGCGGCCTCTTCGCCTTCCGCCAGGCCCGCTGGCAGGAACTGGCCGCGGCCCATGCCTATGCCGCCGGCGCCATCGGCTGCAGCTTCGCCGGAGACCTCGTCACCCTGTTCGTCTATTGGGAGATCATGGCGCTGTTCTCCACCCTGGTGGTGCTCTGCGGCGGCACTCCGGCGGCGCGCCGGGCCGGCTTCCGCTACGCGGTGATGCACCTGGTCGGCGGCGTGATCCTGATGGTGGGCATCGTCGGCGTCATCGTGCAGAGCGGCTCTGTGGCGGTTCAGCCGCTGCGCGCGGTCGATCCCGCAACCTGGATGGTGCTGATCGGCCTCCTGGTCAACGCAGCCGCCCCGCCGGTCTCCGCCTGGCTGGCCGACGCCTATCCCGAAGCGAGCCCCACAGGCTCGGTCTTCCTCTCGGCCTTCACCACCAAGACCGCGGTGCTGGCGCTGATCCTACTGTTCCCGGGCGAGCCGGTGCTGATCGGCGTCGGCCTCTACATGGTCATGTACGGCATCATCTACGCCCTGCTGGAAAACAACGTGCGGCGCATCCTCGCCTACTCGATCGTCAACCAGGTGGGCTTCATGGTGACCGCCATCGGCATCGGCACCGAGATGGCGCTGAACGGCGCGGCCGCCCACGCCTTCGCCCACATCATCTACAAGGCCCTGCTGCTGATGAGCGCCGGTACGGTGGTCTACCGCACCGGCAAGCACCTCTGTACCGACGTCGGCGGCCTTTTCCGCACCATGCCCCTGACGGCGATCTGCGGCATCATCGGGGCGCTGGCGATCTCCGGCTTTCCGCTGACCTCCGGGTTCACCACCAAGACCATGATCTCAGAAGCGGCGGCCATGGAGCATCTCGGGCTGGTCTACATGCTGCTCGCCGCCGCTTCCGCCGGCGTCTTCCTGCATGCCGGCATCAAGTTCCCCTGGTTCGTCTTCTTCCAGAAGGATTCCGGCCTGCGCCCCAAGGACGCGCCCTGGAACATGGGGCTCGCCATGGTGATCTTCTCGGCGCTCTGCATCCTGCTGGGAGTCTACCCGCAACCGCTCTACGACCTGTTGCCCTACCCGGTGGCCTATGAGGCCTATAAACCCGCCAAGGTCGTCTATTACCTGCAGTTGCTGCTGTTCTCCGGACTGGCGTTCTTCCTGCTGTTGCCGCTGATGCGCCGCACGCTCACCATCAGCCTGGACTTCGACTGGTTCTGGCGGGTTCTCTTCGCCAAGGCCGGGGCGGCCGGCTACGCCCTCCTCGGCGCCCTGCGGTCTTGGCTGGACGCACGGCTGCGCGACCTGCGCGGATTGCTGCGTCCGCCGACCCGCTCCCTGCTCGCCCCGAAGCCGGTCGGAGAGGACGTGGCGGAAAGCGCCCGCGACGGTCTGCTGGCCCGCGACTGGGCGATCGGCGCCGCCGCTTTGTGGATCGCCGTGCTGCTCATCGCCTATGCGATCGCCTTGTTCCTGTAACGCGGTCCAGCCGCCAGGGGTAAGCGGTAGAACAATCTAAGGTTCATTCTTAGACGCATCATCGCCTAAGAGTGGTGCCGCAACGGCAGCGGCCGCCGCCAGCCCCACAGGCAAGCGCGCCCCTAGCGATAGGCAACCCCAAGGCCGCTACCGTCCACCGTTCCGGCGAGCGGGCCGGCGAAACCTCGATCTTCGCGGACTCCCGGCGATTCGCCGGATTCGCGGCCTTTTCGGCGCTGCCATTCGCCTGAAGCCCGCCGCCCCGCGCCCGCCCGCCGACCTGGCGAACTTACGGATTCGACGCCGTAATTCCTGCCGTCCAGAGGACCGGTGACTTGCAGGACTTGCGTCCGAACGCCACCCCTCTATTATTCATGCCAACTGCACCGTTGAAGTTGCAGAAATGAACTAAGTGGAAAATCCACTTGGACTAAGGGAGGCCATCTATGAAATCCATCAATACGCCTGTAAAGGCTTGGAATAGCATTGGAGCCCGGACCTTTTCCGGTCTCGTTCTGGCAGGTGCCGCCGCCGGCATGATCGCCGCGGGGCCCGCCAGCGCCAAGGTCGACGGCGACACCATCATCCTCGGATCGGCGATCTCGCTGACCGGCAAGTATTCCTCCAACGGTATCGACACCCAGAACGGCTACGATCTCGCGGTCAAGAAGATCAACGAGATGGGCGGCGTCAAGGTCGGCGGCAAGAGCTACAAGCTCAAGATCCAGTACTATGACGACGAATCGACCCCGGCCCGTACCGCGCAGCTCCTGGAACGCCTGATCGAGCAGGACGGCGTGCAGTACATCCTCGGCCCCTACAGCTCGGCGACCACCATCGCCGCCGCGCCGGTGACCGAGAAGTACCAGGTGCCGATGATCGAGGCCGAAGGCGCCTCGCGCGCCCTTTTCAACAAGGGCTACAAGTACCTCTTCGCGGTGCTGTCGACCTCCGAGCAGTATCTCGCCAGCGCGGTCGGCCTCGCGGCGGAGATCGCCGAGAAGAACGGCAAGAACCCCGCCGACGTCCGCGTCGCGATGGTCTTCGAGAACGACGCCTTCTCCCTCGACGTGCGCGCTGGCGTGGTCGAGGACATGAAGAAGTTCGGCATGAAGACCGTCATCGACGACAAGATGCCGGCCGACCTGTCCGACATCTCCGCGACGCTGACGAAGGTCAAGGCCCTGAAGCCCGACCTGCTGGTCATCTCCGGCCACAACAAGGGCGCCGTCACCGCGGCCCGTCAGATGCAGGAGCTTCAGGTCCAGGTGCCGATGGTCGCCATGACCCACTGCGAAGGCGCCAAGATCGTCCAGCAGTTCGGTGCCGCCGCCGACGGCTATCTCTGCCCGACCCAGTGGGCCGAAACGCTGAGCTACTCCGACGGCTACTTCGGTTCCGCGGCCGACTACGACAAGCTCTTCAAGTCGACCTTCGAAGGCTACTCGAACGTGCCCTACCAAGCGGCTCAGGCTTCCGCCGCCGTGATCGTCTGGAAGGAGGCCTTCGAAGCCGCCAATGCATTCGAGACGGACAAGGTGCGCGACGCCATCGCGGCGACGGACACGGAGACCTTCTACGGTCCGATCAAGTTCTCCGAAGCCGGCAACAACCTCGCAAAGCCGATGGTGCTGCGGCAGATTCAGGGCGGCGAGTACAAGGTTGTCGCTCCGTCCAAGTACGCCTCCGATTCCTTGGTGTGGCCGCGCGAGGCCATGTACTGAGGGTTCGCCCGACTACCCCCGCCCGAAACCATTCGGGCGGGGGTTTTAGCTTCTACTGCCTTCGGGCAATCTCGGGCGAAGGACAGTTATGTTCGACAATCTCGACCTGTTGGCGCTCGCACCGGCGCTCAACATCCAATTGCTGCTGGACGGACTCTTCGTCGGCGCAATCTTCGTGCTCGCGGCCTACGGCCTGGCACTTGTCTGGGGCGTGATGAACGTCAAGAACCTCGCCCAAGGCGAGTTCGTGATCATGGGCGGATACTTCGCCTGGCATCTCAGCACCTTTGGCATCCACCCCATCGCCTCCATCCCGATCGTTTTCGCGATCATGTTCGCCTTCGGCTGGGCGGTGTACCTGGCGATCATCCGCTACGTGATATCCCGCGACCTCTTCACCTCGCTGCTCGCCACCTTCGGCATCGCCCTTGTGGTGCAGCAGGCCCTGAACCTGGCCTACGGTCCGGAGGTGCGTACCGCGGAATCCGGCTTCACCTCCCACGCTCTGTTCGGCGGTCTGGTGACGGTGGCGGAGATCAAGATCGTCTCCTTCGTGCTCAGCATCGGGCTGGCCGCCGCGGTCATCACCTTCATGAAGACCAGCCGCATGGGCCAAGCGATTCGCGCCACGGCGCAGGATCCCCGCGCGGCGAAGATCATGGGGATCGACACCGAGCGGGTCTACGCCTTCACCTACGCACTCAACGCCGCGATCTGCGGCGCCGCGGGCGTGCTTGTCTCGATGATCTGGGTGATTCAGCCTTTCTACGGCATCCCTCACTCCATTCGCGCTTTCGTCATCGTGACCGCGGCAGGCCTGGGGAACATTCCCGGCGTGATCGTCACCGGTCTCGGCCTGGGTGTGGCCGAGCAGTATTCGGGCTTCGTGCTCGGCGCCGAGTTCCAACAGGCGACGCCGCTCATCCTGCTGCTGCTGGTTCTGATTTGGCGGCAAGTCCAGATGGCGCGGCACAGACAGGTGGTGCAATAAGCCATGACCAGCGACAACACACTTCCTTCCGGCACAGGCGCTCCCGACGCGGGAGCCGCCTTGGGCAGCCATTCCAGCAGGATCGAGATCAACCGCGACACCACCCCTTGGTACGTCTATGCGGTGATCGCCGCCGCGGCCCTGCTGGCTCCCTTCGTGTTCCCCGCCTATACGACACAGATCGCGTTTCTCTGGCTGATGATCCTCTTCGCCCTGACCTGGGACATCGCCGGCGGACAGATGGGGTACAACTCTCTCGGAAACATCTTCTTCTTCGGCGCCGGCATGTACATCTGCGCGGTCGTGCAGGTGGGTATGTTCACCGACGTGGGGGCCTATACTTCCGCCCGCGGCGGCGAACAGCTGCAGTTGGACTACTTCGATTACTTTCTCAGCCTCGCCGCCGGCACCGGCGCCGCCGCCATCGGTTGCGCCTTTTTCGCCATCGTGCTGGGGCGTATCGTCTTCGGCCTGCGCGGCCCCTACTTCGCCATCGGCACGCTCGGCATCGCCCTCTCGGCGCGCGAGCTGGTCGGCACATGGGAATGGATAGGCGGCGGCAGCGGCATCGCCATGCCCGTCTATCCGGGCCAGCCGCACGAAAGATCGGTGATCTTCTACATTCTGTTCTTCGTGCTGGCGGCGCTCACCTTCGTCTTCGTGCGTTGGCTCTATTCCACCCGCTTCGGGCTGGCGGTCAACGCGATCCGCGACGATGAGGAAAAGGCCGAGGCGATGGGCATCCATACGCTGCGCCACAAACTGGTGGCATGGTCCGCCGCGGCATTCTTCCTCGGCATGTCGGGAGCGATCTTCGGCAACCTGACGGGCTTCGTGGAACCCCTGGAAGTCGCCTTCCCAGCCGCCACCTTCGGCATCTTCATGGTCGTCATGGCGCTGCTGGGCGGCAAGGGCACCTTGTGGGGTCCGGTGATCGGCGCCACCCTGTTCCACGTCGTCAAGGAAGTCACATGGACCTATCTGCTGGGCTGGCAATGGGTGGCCTTGGGCTTGCTGATCGTCGTCAACGTGGTGTTCTTCCAAGAAGGCATCATGGGCTGGATGCAGCGCAAATGGCCCGAGCGCTTCGGCATCACGGTCGACCAGCGCCTGTCCGATTCCGGCGGCGGGACCACGGAGGCCGGACGATGAACGCGGAATTGATCAGAGTCGAGAATGTCTCGAAGTCGTTCGGCGGCGTCCGCGCCAATCACGACATTTCCATTTCGGTCACGGAGGGCAAGATCACGGGACTAATCGGGCCCAACGGCTCCGGCAAGACCACACTGTTCAATTCGATCGTCGGCTATCACCCGGTCGACCAGGGCTCCATCAAGTTCGAGGGCCAGGAGATTTCCGATCTCAAGGTGCCGGAGATCGCCCGCCTGGGCCTGCTCCGCACCTTCCAGCAGACCCGTATCTACGGCAAGATGGACTGTGTGCGGAACATGTTGATCTCGGTGCCCCATCGCAACCAGGGATTCGTCGACATGTTCAGGGGCTACTCCGGCGAACAGAAGGACAAGGCGGAAGCCCTGCTGGAGTTCGTCGGCCTTTACCAGAAACGCCATCTCATGTCCGGCGACCTCTCCTTCGGACAGCAGAAACTGCTGGAGTTCGCCATGGCGCTGATGAACGATCCCAAGGTCTTGCTGCTCGACGAGCCGACGGCGGGCATCAACCCGACGCTGATCAACGGGCTAATCGACCGCCTGAAGCGGGCCAATGAAGAGTTCGGCATCACCCTGCTGGTCATCGAGCACAACATGCGGGTGATCATGAACCTGGCCGAACACATCTACTGTCTCGCCCATGGAGAGATGCTCGCCGAGGGCAATCCTGACGAGATCCAGAACGATCAGCGCGTCATCGACGCCTACCTGGGGGCGCACTGATGAGCGATCATAGCCAAGACAAGCAACCGATCCGCGGCTATGGCCGGGGCGGCGTCGAAACCGTCATCTCCGTCGAGGACGTCAACCGCCAGGCGTCCCAGTTGGCCAAGGAGGGCATTCCACCCAGCCGGCTGGCCGAGTTGGCGGGGACGGACGGTTTCGTCACCATAGAAAAGCTGCGCGCCGGCTACGGCAAGATGCAGATTCTTCACGACTTCAATCTGCAGGTCGGCAAAGGCCAGTCGCTCTGCCTCATCGGGCCCAACGGCGCCGGCAAGTCGACGGTGCTGCACTCGATCTTCGGTTTCACCAACATCTTTTCCGGCACGGTGAAGGTCAACGGCAAGGACGTGACCAAGCTGTCCCCCAAGGACAAGCTGCGTTCGGCCGGGGTCGCCTATATTCTGCAGGACAAGTCGGTCTTTCCCGGAATGACGGTGGAGGAGAACCTTTGGATGGGCGGCTATCTGATGGACAAGCCGCAACAGGCCAAGGAGAAGGCCGAGCAGATTTTCGAGAAGTACTCACGCCTGGCCGAACGGCGCCGCCACCCCGCGAAGGTCCTCTCCGGCGGCGAGCGGCGCCTGCTGGAGATCTCCCGCGCCCTGGTGATGGACCCGGACGTACTGCTCGTCGACGAGCCCTCCATCGGCCTGGAGCCGCGCTTTATCGACATGGTTTTCGAGATTCTTGAGGACCTGCAGAAGGGCGAAGGCAAGACCATCATCATGGTCGAACAGAACGCCAAGAAAGGGCTGGAGTTCGCCGACATCGGCTACGTCCTGGTCTCCGGCGAGCTGGCCATGGCGGACAGAGGCGACGTACTGCTGGAAGATCCGGAGGTCGGGAGACTGTTCCTGGGAGGCTGACCCCTCCCCGGCCGCTACGAGAGCATCGAAGTCGGCACCTCACAGCGCAGGGCGTCGGCCTCCAGGCCCTGCGGCATGGCGATGTACTCGCAGATCTGCGGGTCGATTGAGGCGTGCGCCGGATCCAGCAGTCCGCAATGGGCCAGCGCACGCTTCCGGTCGACCGTCTTGCCCAGATATTCCAGGACAACCTTCACGGCGGCGGGTTGGTGCGCCTCCGTGCCCGCAACGCCGATCATCAGGCCGAAAAGCTGTGAAAGACGATTGCGGTTCGGCAGGTAGAGGATCGACTGCGAGACCTCGTTTCCGACCACGACTTCGTGGTCGATCATGTGAAGCCGGTCGCCCACCAGAAGCAGTATCCCATCATACTTGAAGATGTAAGGCGTGCTCGCGCGGCTGCCGAAAGGCCTCAGGCGCTCGATGGTCTTGTACTGCGTGAGGTTCTCGGAAGAATAGATATAGACCAGCGACCGCAGGACCATTCCGGGTTCCGACAGCGAGTAGAAGTACTTGAAATAGTAGCCGTGGAACCGCCGGAGCTGGTTGGCATGGCGCGCCGCGGTACCGATCAGGCGCTCGAAGCGGGGCGGCAGGCGCGGCCCATCGTCGCCGCGCACCGGCCTCAGGCGTACGATATTGGCGAACTGGTCGCTCGGCATCAGCAGTTCGTAGTCCTCCACGCCGAAGAAGTCGCAGAGCACGCGAAGGTTCCGCTGACTGGGAAAACTGCTCCCCGAGAGATACTTCGTGAACTGCTGGCGGCTGATGCCGATCTTCCGGCAAACCTCCGAAGTCGAGGCGTGATAGCTGCACAGCAACCGCAGGTTGGCGATGAAATCCGTCCTCAAACGACGCCCTTTCCGACTGACGCGAGTTGACGCATTTTTCTTTCATACACGCGCCAGAGGATCGATACCATGTTTATTGTGCCTGGACCCTGGAAACCCGCAGATTCAGGGCCCTGAATGGGAGGTTCGCTGACGTGCCGCGGCAGAGCATGAATGGAAGCCCGGCACCGGCAGCGGCCAATATGTAGCGGAGAGAGGTCCGAAATGAAACGCAGTTGGCTCACATCGGCCGCCCTGGTGGCGGCCTTGGCGGCGGCACCGGCCGTGGCCCAGGAAACCATTAAGATCGGCGGTATCGCGCCTCTGTCGCCTCCGGGCGGCGTGCAGACCGGAGAATCGCTGCGCGACGGTATGCGCATCGCGGTCGAGGAACTGAATGCCGCCGGCGGCGTCATGGGCAAGCAGATCGAGCTCATCGTCGAGGATACTTCCGGCGTGCCGGAAAAGGGCGTCGCGGCCTTTGAACGGCTGGCCTCTAAGGAACAGGTCGTCGCCGTGACCGGCAGCGCGCACAGCGCGGTCTGCTCCGCCGTCGGCCCTGTGGCCGAAAAGTACGGCACCGCCTTCATCGCCGGCGAATGCTGGTCGGACAGCGTTACCGCGGCCCAGATTCCCGAAGTCTTCCGCATCACCGTCGCCAACTCCCTGGTCTATTCCGTGGCCGCGGACTGGGTCAAGGAAGCCGGTTTCAAGCACGTCGCCGTCATCTCCGAGAACTCGGACTGGGGCTTCGGCATCATCGACGTCTTCGAGAAGAACCTGAAGGACACCGGCGCGAAGGTGACCTCCTTCACCGCCGAGCGCACCGTCAGCGACTTCACCCCGCAGCTCCTGCAGCTCAAGCGTTCCGATCCGCAGCCCGACCTCATTGTCGCCGGCTTCACCGGTTCGAACCTGCTGCTGATGCTGCGCCAGGCCTATGACTTGGGCGTTGCGCCGTCCAAGAACACGGCGATCTTCGCGGCCGGCGCCGACGTGCTGGAGCCGGAATTCTGGAACGTCATGGGCGACGACGGCGTCTACGTCATCGGCAACCCTGCCGGCCTGCCCGGCAAGCCCGACACGCCGCTTTCCCGCAGCTTCGCCAAGGCCTACGAAGACGCCTACGGCCGCCCGGCCAACGCCGTGGCCATGGAAGGCTACGATGGCGTGATGGTCATCGCCGAGGCGATCAAGGCGGCGGGCTCCGCGGATCGTGAAGCGATCCAGGACGCGCTGCGCAAGCTGCAGTGGGACGGCACCCGTGGGAAGATCTACTTCCCGCAGACGGCCGAACCGAAGTGGAAGTTCCAGCAGTGGCCGGAAGTTCCGATCTTCGTGATCCAGTACAGCAAGCCGAACCAGACCCCGGCGGAATCCGAGATCCTCTGGCCGCGGGCTCAGGCGACCACGGACTCGTTGCTGTTGCAGCCGTAAGGTAAGATACCTGCCCTAAGAACTGCCCCACCGGCGCTGCCGGCGGGGCATTTTTTTGCCCGGATGGGAAGTGTCCGGCGAAGGATGGAGGCTTCGAAAGGGGGGAGCCTGGAGCGGATCAGGGTAGATGGATCGGCGAAAGCGAACCGGCGCCCTTGTGAATATGCTCGATGCTATTTGAGTTGGATCGGATCCAGACGTGCAGACGGAAGCACACAGTGATTCCGTCTGCACGTGATCCGGTCTAGATCAGCCAGTCGGCGATAGTGTCGCGATACTCGCGGTCGAACTTCTCCTTGCTGCCTTCCAGCTTGTTCTGGCCCAACTCCAGAACATAGATGTAGTCAGCCACGTCGGTTCCGGCGATGACGTTCTGATCGACCATCAGAATCGTCTTTCCCTCTTCGCTCACCAGCGCCCGAAGGTGGGTGTAGATGGTGTGGGCGCGCTTGGGATCCAGTCCCACGGTCGGCTCGTCGATCAGCAAGAGCTGAGGATCGCTCATCAAGGCGAGCTCCAGCTGCATAAGCCGCTGCTGCCCGCCCGACATCAAACCGGCCCGCCGCGACCTGAACTCCTTCAGATAGGGCGCACGGTCGTAGATCCGCTCCCGCGCCCGCCTGGCCCGGGCTCTCTCGCCCCTGAAGCTCCAGGTCGCCATCTCGACGTTCTCTTCCACGGTCATCTCTTTGAAGATGGCGTGCTGTTGAGCGATATAGGCGATCCCGTGGCGCACCAGATCCTTGGCCGGCGTCTTGATCAAATCCAGCCCCTGATAGGTCAGGCTGCCGCTATGCGGCTTCAGCTGTCCCACGATGCTCTTCAGCAAGGTCGACTTGCCGACGCCGTTGGCGCCGATGATCGTCGTCAGTTGGCCATCGCGCGCCACCAGGTTCAGGCCGCGCAGGATATCGATATCACGCTGATAGCCCGCGTGAAGATTCACGACCTCAAGCGACATGGTGGTCTCCCAGGTAGGCGTCGAGGACGGCGGGGTCATTGCGCACCTCTTCGGGTGTGCCGTCCGCGATGATGTGGCCGTAGGACAGCGTCACGACACGGCGGCAGAGATCGAAGATGGAGCCCATGTCATGGCTCACCAGGATGACCGTCACGCCCGCCGCGTTCCAGTCGCGGATCCTCTCGTACATAAAGGCCTTCAGTTCCGGGTGGACGCCGCCGAAGGGTTCATCGAGAAGAACCAGCTTGGGCGAGAGCATCATGATGCGGCCGAACTCGAGCAGCTTGGCTTGCCCGCCCGACAGACTGCTGGCCCGCTCCGTGGCCAGGCGTTCCAGATTCAGCTCGCGCAGGATCTGCATGGCCCGTTCGACGATGCTTGCCTTACCGGCCGTCCAATCGGTGGCTCCGGGAACGACCAGGTTCTCCAAGACGGTCAGGCGTTTGAAGACTTTCGTGACCTGGAACGACCGGCCGATGCCGAGGCGCGCCAGGGCGCTGGGCGCCTTGCCGTCAATGCGCTGGCCCTGGAAATCGACCCGCCCCGAACTGGCATCGTAGTAGCCGCCCACGATGTTGAGCATCGTGGTCTTGCCGGAGCCGTTGGGCCCGATCAGGCCGACAAGATCGCCGGCTTCGATGGAAAGGTCGACGGCATCCAACGCGACGAGGCCCTGAAAGCTCTTGGTCAGCTGCTTTATCTCGAGCTGCGGACTCATGATTTGTTCCTCTTCGACGGAAAGACGCTCGCCAGCAGTCCGAAGACGCCGTTGGGCGCGAAGCGCAGCATGACAATGGCGACGGCACCGAAGACGACGAGGCGCCATTCACCCATTTCCCGCAGCACCTCCAGCAGGAATTGCAGGCCCACGCCGCCCAGCGCGGCAAAAAGGATGTTGTGGAAGCCGCCGATGACCGCCATCGCCAGGACGAAGCCCATCTCCTGCAGCGACATCATCGACGGTGTGATGAGCTGAATGAAATGGGCATAGAGCCCGCCGGCGAGACCCGCGAAGGCGCTGGAGATCGCGAAAGCCAGGGTCTTCCACAAGGTGACGCGCACGCCCAGGCTGGCCGCTCCGTCCTCGTCCTCGCGGATCGCCTGAAAGAACAGGCCGACGCGCGAGCGCAGCAACAGCGCCATAGCCAGGAGGCAGGCCACCGTGACGGCCAGGAAGAGGTAATAGTAGTCGCTGCGCGTTCCATCCGGGATCAGCGCCGGGGCCTGCAGGCCGAGGCTGCCTTTGGTCACGCCGTGCTCGGCGGTGATGGTGATCCGCAGGATCTCAGCAAAGGCGATGGTGGTGAGACCCAGATAGGCGCCGTGGAGCCGAAGCGTCAGCCAGCCGATGGCGAGCCCCACCAGGGCCGCGATGACAACGCCGGCGATCATCCCGCCCAGGATCGAAAGCCCCAGGTGCTGGCTCAGCAGCACCGCCGAGTAGGCGCCGAGGCCGGCCATGGCGGTCTGCGCAAAGCTGATCCGCCCGACGAAGCCGACCAGCAGCGACCAACTGGCGGTCAGGATCGCGTAATAGAACCCGATGGTCGTGGTGTAGATCCAATAGTCCGGCAACCCCAGCACAGGCAGGGCGGCGAAAGCGGCCAAGAGGGCGATGCAAGGCAGAAAGGCGCGGTGTCCAAACAAGGTGCTCATGCCCGGCGCTCCCGCTTGCCGAAGAGGCCTTGCGGCCGGAACAGAAGGATCAGCACCAGCACCACCAGGCCGTAGGCGTCCTTATAGGCCAGGGCGCGGCTGGTATCGGGGATCAGAACGGTGGCGAAACTCTCCACCTGGCCCAGAATCAGTGCGCCCACGATGGCGCCGGGAATCGATCCCAGGCCGCCCAGGACCACGATGATGTAGGCCTTGATCACCGGGATCACGCCCATGACCGGGGTGACGTTGAAGACCGGTCCAATCAGGGCTCCGGCAGCCGCGGCCAGCGCCGTTCCAATGCCGAAAGCCAGCATCGAATAGCGGCTGACGTCGACCCCGAAGATCTCGGCCGCGCCGCGATCCTGGCTGATCGCCCGCACCGCCTTGCCCATCCAGGTATATCGCAGCACCAGTACGGTCGCGACGATGAGCAGAATCCCCGCCCCGGCGGCAGCCAAGCGATCGCCGCTCACGATCAGTTCACCGATCTCGATGCGCCCGCGGAACAGCGGCGCCGGGCGTTGCGGCCAAGGGCCGAATACCGAGTTCGCCAGATTGAGAAGAAAGACCGACAGCGCGAAGGTGATCATGATCGCGTACTCGTCGGGGCGATCGACCTTTCCCTGGTGCACCGGGCGGATAAGCCCGCGTTCGATCACGGCGCCGGCCGCCATCAGCACCGCCGCTGCGCTCAGGACTGCAACCAGCGGAGGCAGTCCCAGGATGCTGGCGGCGCAGAAATACACGTACCCGCCGAGCATATAGATTTCGCCATGAGCGAAATTGACGATTCGCAGGACACCGAAGATGATCGACAGCCCCAACGCGGTCAGCGCATAGAGGGTACTGATGATCAATCCATTCAGAGCCTGCTCGGAGATTGCTAGCAAAGACATTTTCTACCTTTGACCGCTTCGGACGCGCGCAAATGCGCGGGTTCGCCGCCCCTGAAGAATGGAGGCTGATTTTCCGGAGGCTGTTGGTTCTGACAAGACGGCGGGTCCCAACAACCTGACGCGACTTGACCCCTTTTATTTTCCAGTTCGCTCAAGGCGTGCGGAGGAAGGCGAGCCTCACCCCACGCTTGCCCCCGCTATAAGGAATGGCCCGCAGCCTGCCGGCCTTCCCGACCCGCCGACGTACAACAGCGATCCCAGGACATGCAACTTTCAGCGCTTTCGATAGGCCAACTCCGCCACCTTCTGCAAGAGGGCCATGTCTCGGTCTCCGAGATCGTGGACTCGTGCCTCCAAGCCATCGAGAGGGACGACGGCGCGCTCAATGCCTTTGTCTCGGTCTTCGCCGAGCAGGCTCTGAGCGCCGCGCGGGACCTGGACGGGGAACTGCGGGCCGGGCGCAACCGGGGGCCGCTGCACGGCATCCCGGTGGCCGTGAAGGATCTGGCCGATGTAGCCGGCGATCCCACGGGTTTCGGCTCCAAGGCCTACGCCACCGGCGCGGCCAAGGCCGATGCCGCGTTCGTCGCCCGCTTGCGGGCGGCCGGCGCCCTCGTTCTCGGCAAGACCCAGATGGTCGAATTCGCCTTCGGGAGTTGGGGCACGAACTATGCCCTCGGGTCCCCCGTCAATCCCTGCGACCGCCGGCAAGACCGGGTCGCGGGCGGCTCCAGCAGCGGCTCCGCCGTGGCGGTGGCCGCGGGCATGGTTCCCTTTGCCATCGGCAGCGATACCGGCGGTTCCGTGCGTATTCCAGCCTCGCTCTGCGGGCTGGTCGGCCTGAAGACCTCGAGCGGTCTCGTCTCCACGGCCGGCGTCGCCCCGCTCAGCCCCACCTTCGACACTATCGGCCCCCTCACCCACAACGTCGCGGATGCCGGACTGGCGCTCGATGGACTGACCGGCGCCGACAGGCCGCTGCCCAAAGCTTCGCTGGACGGATTGAAGCTCGCCGTTCTCGACGACGAGCAGGCAGAACCGCTGGACGACGTGGTGCGCGAGCGGCATCGCGCCGCGATTCAACGGCTGCGGGACGCCGGCTGCCGGCTGACGCCGCTCCGCCTCCCCCTGGCACCCCTGGAGGTCCAGGCGCGCAACGGCGGTATCATGGCGTACGAGGCTTATGCCTATCTGTACCCCTGGGTCGACGACGACTCGCTGCCGCTCGATCCCTGCGTTCGGCGGCGCGTCCTGGCCGGTGCCCAGATCAGCGAGCAGGACTACACGGCCATGGTCGAGCAGCGGCGCCGGGACATCGAAGCGTTCCAGGACGTCTTTTCTGGGTTTTCCGCGCTGATCCTGCCGACGACGCCGAAGCTCCCCATCCCGCTCGAGCAGGTTGACGAATCCACGATCCCCATGTCCCGCCTGACCCGGGCCGCCAACTATTACGACCTCTGCGCGGTCTCCCTGCCGCTCGGCGGCGGCGGTTCGAACCTGCCGAGCGGTCTGCAGATTTCGATGCGGCACGGGCAGGACCGGGATCTGCTGGCGCTGGCAACGGCCGTCGAGGACCTTCTGAAAACCGGGTAAGATGCCGGCCATCACCGCTATCTCCGCGTCAACCCTGTCCAAGCTCCCGAAGCGGGCCTCCGCCCGCGTCCGTCAACCCCCATTTGGACCAAGGGGGGCTTGATCCGCGGGCGCGGAACGTCAATTCTGAGTGAAATGGGCGAAGCGAGAGGCCGAGGCCTCTTCACACCGTTCAGAACTGGCGAAGGGAGCCGCCCCCGCTGGGGGGCGCCACAGGGAAAAGGGTAAGCACGAAATCATGCAGATGACCGGCCAATACCGCATCGAGGCCCCGCGCGAGACCGTGTGGGAAGCTCTGAACGACGTCGAGGTCCTGCGTCTCTGCATCCCCGGGATCGAAGAGATCGAAAAGACCTCCGACACCTCCTTCACGGCCAAGGTGCGCGCCAAGGTTGGCCCGGTTTCGGCCCGCTTCGCCGGCCATGTCACCTTGAGCGACCTGGACCCGCCCAAGGGCTACACCATCTCCGGCGAGGGCAAGGGCGGCGCCGCCGGCTTCGCCAAGGGCGGCGCCAAGGTGAGCCTGGAGGAGGACGGCGCCGCGACCCTGCTGAACTACGACGTCCAAGCCCAGGTGGGCGGCAAACTGGCGCAGATCGGCTCACGCCTGATCGACGGCACCGCCAAGAAAATGGCTGACGATTTCTTCTCACGCTTCGCGCAGAACGTCGGCGCGCCCGCGGCCGAAACCCCGCCCGCCGCGGCTGCGGAAACCCCAGCGCCCCCTGCGGCTGCCCCGCAGCCTGCCGCAGCCGCACCGGAGCCATCGGACGCCGATGTGGGGGCCGGCGCCTCGCTGGGGGTCTGGGTCACCGGCCTCCTGGTCGCAGTGCTGATCCTGATCGCCGTCTTCGCTCTTTGAGTGGACCCGCACTTTTTTTGTGATGAAAAATTCACGAGGCCTGCGGGCCGCGCCCCTTGACGTGACTCGCTTGCGGCAACAGACTTCACGGTTCGAGGAATTCATACCGCTTGGCGCCCCCCGGATGCCGCGCGGCCAGAAATAACAAGAAGAACCGGACATTTCGTTCGGAGGTCAAGGAAGGGAGATACTCCATGCCCAGCGTTTCCATGACGGTCAATGGGCGGGCGGTGACGGGCGATGTCGAAAGCCGCACCCTGCTCGTCCAGTTCCTGCGGGAAAACCTGTCGCTCACGGGTACGCACGTCGGCTGCGACACCAGCCAGTGCGGCGCCTGCGTGGTCCACGTCAATGGCGAGTCGGTGAAAAGCTGCACCATGTTGGCGGTCCAGGCCGACGGCGCGGAGGTGACGACCATCGAAGGGCTCGCCAAGGACGGCGAACTGCACCCCATGCAGGAGGCTTTTCGCGAGAACCATGGCCTGCAGTGCGGCTTCTGCACGCCGGGCATGGTGATGTCGGCCGTCGATCTGCTGCAGAAGAACCCCAACCCCGACGAAGGCGAGATCCGCGAGTGGCTGGAAGGCAACATCTGCCGCTGCACCGGTTACCACAACATCGTCAAGGCCATCCAGACGGCCGCCGCCGACATGAAGGGGTAGGATCATGTCAGACACCGGAATTGGCGCCAGCCTCAAGCGCAAGGAAGACTTCCGTTTCCTCACCGGCCAGGGCCGCTACACCGACGACATCAACCGTCCGGGCCAGCTCTACGCCTACTTCGTGCGCTCGCCGCACGCCCACGCCAAGATCAAGGGCGTCAACACCTCCGAGGCAGCGAAGAGCCCCGGCGTGCGCGCCGTCTTCACCGGCGCCGACATGGCCGCCGACAATGTCGGCTCCTTGCCCTGCGGCTGGGTCGTGACCGACCGTCACGGCGAACCGCACAAGGCGCCGCCGCATTTCCCGCTGGCCCGCGACAAGACGCGCTACGTCGGCGACCACGTCGCCGTGGTCATCGCCGAAACCTACGCCCAGGCCAAGGAAGCCGGCGAGTTGGTCGAGGTCGACTACGAGGAATTGCCCGCCGCCGCCGGCCTAAGAACCGCACTGGATTCCGGTGCGCCGCAGGTTCATGACGAAGCGCCGGGCAACCTCTGCTACGATTGGGTCCTGGGCGACGAAGCCGAGGCCGACGCCGCCTTCGCCAAGGCCGCGCACATCACCAAGGTCGACCTGGTGAACAACCGCCTGATCCCCAACGCCATGGAACCGCGCGCGGCCATCGGCGAGTATGACGGCGGCACCGACAGCTACACCCTGTATTCGACCAGCCAGAACCCGCATCTGCTGAAGCTCATCCTCTGCGCCTTCGTGCTCGGCCTGTCCGAGAACAAGCTGCGGGTCATCGCCCCGGATGTCGGTGGCGGCTTCGGCTCCAAAATCTTCTGCTATGCGGAGGAGACCGTCTGCACCTGGGCGGCCAAGAAGGTCAGGGCGCCGGTGAAGTGGACGGGCGACCGCTCGGAGGCCTTCACCTCCGACGCCCACGGCCGCGACCATATTACCCATGCCCAGCTCGCCATGGACGAAAACGGCAAGTTCCTGGGCATGAAGGTCGAGACCACCGCGAACATGGGGGCCTACCTCTCCAGCTTCGCCACCTCCATTCCTACCTATCTCTACGCCACCCTGCTGGCCGGCCAGTACACCACGCCGGTGATCTACGTGAACGTGAAGTCGGCCTTCACCAACACCGCGCCGGTCGATGCCTATCGCGGCGCCGGGCGGCCGGAGGCGACCTACGTGGTGGAGCGGCTGGTCGAAGTGGCGGCCCGTGAGATGAACCTCGACCCGGCGGAAATCCGCCGGCGCAACTTCATCAAGCCGGATCAGTTCCCCTATCAGACTCCGGTGGCCCTGCAGTACGACATCGGCGACTACGACGCCTCCATGACCAAGGCCCTGGAGATGATCGATTACGACGGCTTCCCGGCCCGCAAGGCGGCCTCCGAGGCCAAGGGCAAGCTGCGCGGCATCGGCTTCTCGGCCTACATCGAGGCCTGCGGCATCGCCCCCTCGGCGGTGGTCGGCTCGCTGGGCGCCGGCGTCGGCCTGTGGGAATCGGCGCAAGTGCGCTTCAACGCCACCGGCACGGTGTCGGTCTTCACCGGCGCCCACAGCCACGGCCAGGGCCACGAGACCACCTTCTCGCAACTGGTGGCCGACACCCTCGGCCTGCCGGTCGAGAACGTCGAGGTGATCCACGGCGACACCGGCTCCATCCCCATGGGCATGGGCACCTACGGCTCGCGCTCGCTGGCCGTCGGCGGCTCGGCCATCGCCAAGGCCTGCGACAAGATCATCGAGAAGTCGAAGAAGATCGCGGCCCACCTGATGGAGGCCTCGGTCGACGACGTGGAGTTCGACAAGGGCACCTTCCGCGTGAAGGGCACCGACAAGGAAAAGTCGATCGCGGAGATCGCCTTCACCGCCTATGTGCCGCACAACTACCCGGAGGATCTGGAGCCCGGTCTTGACGAGACCGCCTTCTACGATCCGCTGAACTTCACCTATCCCTCCGGCGTCCACATCGCCGAGGTGGAGATCGACCCCACGACCGGCGTTACGGAGATCGTCGACTGGGTTGCGGTGGACGACTTCGGCAACGTCATCAATCCCATGGTGGTCGAAGGCCAGGTCCACGGGGGCATTGCCCAGGGCATCGGCCAGGCGCTGCTGGAAAACGCGGTTTACGACGGCGACAGCGGCCAGCTCCTGACCGGCTCCTACATGGACTACTGCATGCCCCGGGCCGACGACCTGCCGTCGTTCCGGGTCGGCATGACCCGCACCGCCTGCACCCACAACCCGCTGGGCGTGAAGGGCTGCGGTGAAGCGGGCGCCATCGCGGCGCCGGCGGCGACCATCAACGCCATCACCAACGCACTGGGCATTCTGTCCATGGACATGCCGGCGACCCCGGAAAAGGTCTGGCGGCTCGCCAACCAGCATGCCCAGGCCGCGGAATAAGGGGAGAACGAGAAAATGTACGACTTCAATCATCATCGCCCCGCTTCCGTGGACGACGCCGTTTCGGCGCTGGGCGCGGCCAGCGACGGAAAAATCATGGCCGGAGGGCAGACGCTGATCCCGACCATGAAGCAGCGCCTCGCCAGCCCGTCGGACATCGTGGATCTGGGCGCGATCGCCGGGCTCAAGGGGATCAAGGAGGAAGGCGGCAACATCGTCATCGGCGCCATGACCACCCACGCGGCAGTGGCCGGCAACGCCACGGTGAAGGCCAAGATTCCGGCCCTCGCCGCCCTGGCCGACGGCATCGGCGACCCCCAGGTGCGCAACCGCGGGACCATCGGCGGTTCCATCGCCAACAACGATCCGGCGGCGGACTATCCGGCCGGTCTGGTCGGTCTCGGCGCCACGGTGCACACCACCAAGCGGCAAATCCCGGCCGATGAGTTCTTCACCGGCTTGTTCGAGACCGCCCTGGCGGAGGACGAGATCATCACCGCCGTTGCCTTTCCGGTCCCCGAGAAGGCGGCCTACGCGAAGTTCGCCAACCCGGCCTCGCGCTACGCCATCGTCGGCGTCATGGTCAGCTCTGGACCGGCCGGCCTGCGTGTGGCCGTGACCGGGGCGGGCCCCTGCGTTTTCCGCCTCAGCGACGCCGAGGCGGCGCTGGGCGGTGGGTTTTCACCCGACGCGGTGGCGAACGTCAGCGTGTCCTCCGAGGGACTCAACAGCGATCTCCATGCCTCGGCGGAGTATCGCGCCAATCTGGTGGGCGTGATGCTGAAACGAGCGGTCGCCGCGGCGGGCTGACCGCCCTCCGCAAACCGCTGAGAAAGAGAAAGTTCACTGGGGCCGGCCGCAACGGGCCGGCCCCATTTCTTTTGCGGAATCGCCTTCCCGCCCGGCCTGCGCTAGCTTTCCCTTATGTCTCAAGGTGATGCCCCACGACGGCGCGGCCTTCGCCGTACCCTCGCCATCAGCGGCCTGCTGCTGCTGACCGCCCTCGCCGTGGCCGTCCTGCTGCGCGAGCCCCTCGCGACGCGGGCCGCCGTGTCCTATCTCGAGGGCCAAGGCGTCACTGTCCAGGGGCTGCGTGTCGCCACGCTGACACCCAGCACATTGACGCTCCAGGATATCGCCTTGGGCGACAACCGCGAGGCCGCGGCTCAGGAACTTGCCGTCACCCTCTCCTGGCCGGGGCTCTCTCCGGAGGTAACGCAGGCCGAGATCACAGGGCTGCGCCTGAGCCTCGATGTGACCGGCGAATCTCCTTTGCTTGGCAGTCTGCAACCGCTGCTGGAACGCTTCACCGGCGGCGACGGCGAAGCCGCCGGCGATACCGGACCCGCCACAGCGACGCCGCCCGCCCCCCGGGCGCTGCCCGTCGTCACGCTCACAGACGCGCAGATCGACTTCGCCACGCCCTCGGGTGCCATGACCGCCGACCTCACCGGCGTCGTGGAGCCCACCGATGACGGCGGCCTGCTGGCCAGCTGCACGCTGAACCTCGACAGCCCTCTCGGGCGTTTCCACGCCAGGCTGGAAGGGCACCGCGACCCGGCAGGCATCCTGCAGGTCACCGCCGGCCTCAGCGAAGGCCGGCTGAACTGGGAGGGTCTGACGGTCGGCGGTTTCAGCGGCCGGCTCTCGGTGGAAGGCCTGGGCGGCGACGATCCCCATGCCGGCGCCGATCTGGACCTCAACGGCCTGCGCTACCTGCCGCGCGACGGCGCCCCGCTCGAACTCTCCACCGGGCAGTTGCGCATCGTCGGCAATCCGCTACTGAGCGAGGTGCGACTCAGCCTGGAAGGCGACGGTGAACACCTGGAACTGACGGCCACTGCCAGCGCGCCGCCCGCCGGCGCGGCCAAGCGGCAAGCGCGGCTGACGCTGCAAGGCGAGGTGCTCAGCGCCGGCGGCCTGGCGCGCCTGGTCACCCTGCCCGGCCCGCAGGTTACCGCCGGCTCCCTGGTCCTGCAGGCCGAGGGCAGCAGCACCCTGCCGGCCGAGGCCACCCTGCCGCGGACCCTGGAGGCCCTGTTGGCGCAGCTCTCCCAGGCCGAGCTGTCCCTGAAGGGCGACGCCATCCTGGCCGATGTCGATCTTGCCGACGGCACCGAGGGTATCTCCGCGCACCTGCCGCTGATCGCCGAGAGCAGCGGCCGCACCCTGAACTTGACGCTCAGCCAGGACGCCGCGGTGCGTGTCGAGCGCCCGGCGCTCGCGAACCTGCGCCGCCTCGGCGCGCCGGAGGAACTGCTGCCCCTGATTACCTCCGGTCTGACCTTGACCCTCAAGGCCGGCGGCGACCTGCCCTTCGCCCTCGCCGCTTCCCCGCCCTGGCCGCCGCGCGCGGTGAAGGTCGCCGTGGCGGCGCAGGGCAGCAGCGACCAGGGACTGCAGATCGCCGCCGCCACCCAGGGCGACGCGATTTTGGATGCCAATCTGCAAGCGACAAGCTTCACCGGCACGGTGGAAACAGAGGCTTCCCTGGGGCGCTACACCCGGGCCGGCCGCGTGATAGAGAACCTCTCCCTCGCTCTGCCTCTCGACATCGACTACGGCCCGCAGGGACTCGACCTGAACCTGAAACGCAAGGGCCGCGTGGCGATGGACCAGTTGGGCGGCGAACTGCCGCTGCGCCTCGGCGCCCCCCTGGCGCTCAGCCTCACCGACCTTCAGTTCCACGTCGAGCCCAAGGCCGCCGGCTACAGCTATCGCTTCTCGGCTGAAAACGCGAAAAGCAACGGCCTCAGCCTTCTGACGGCGGCAGAGCCCATCCCGCTGGTCGCCGGTCCCTTCTCCCTGCAGGCCGGCGGACGGGACCACGGCGGGCGGGAAAACGGCGGCGCGGCCTTCGAGGCCTGGGCAAAAGCCTCACTCACCAGCCTGACGTTGCCGGACCGTGGCGTCCGTGCCGAAAATCTCGCCGTCGAAACGTCCTTGGACCGGGGGCTGCGACCGGTTCAGGGCAGTTTCGGCAGCGGGTCTCTCAGTATGGCGGAGCACGAGGCCCTTACCGCGCCGCTGCGGATCGACGGTCGTTTCGCGCGCAAGGGCAAGGGCTACGATCTGACCGCGGAACTGGCGCTGGCCGAAGATGCGACGCCACTGGCGGACGTCAGCGGGCGCTACAGCGACGATGGCAAAGCCCGAATGGAAGCCGCCAGCAAGCTGATCGTCTTCACACCGGAGGGCCTGCAGCCCGCACGGGTCTCGCCGTTGCTGGCCGCGCTTGAGGAAGTCGACGGCAGTCTTTCCGCCAAAGCGAGCCTGGTCTGGCCGCGGGATGCGGCTGCCGAGCAGGCCCGGATCACCGTGAGCGGACTCTCCTTCAGCGGACCGGCGGAGGTGGACGGTCTCGACCTCTCCCTGACGCTTGACAGCCTGCTGCCTCCGACCGCCGCGCCGGGCCAGCGCCTGACCCTCAGCCGGCTGGAAGCCGGAGTGCCGGTCGAAGCAATCGAGGTCACCTTCTCCGTCGAATCCCCGCCACGCCTGCGCATCGCCGAAGGCGGCTTCGACCTGGGAGGCGCGCGCTGGAGCATCGCGCCCGCGGTGCTCGATCCGGCGGCCGCGCGGAACCGCATCGTGCTGGGCACGGACGCCTTGGATCTGGCGACTTTCTTCCGCCTCATCGAGGTCGACGGTTTATCTGGCAGCGGCACCCTGAAGGGCAGCGTCCCCATCGTCTTCACCGGTGAGGACATCATCGTCGAGGACGGCCGCTTCGAGGCCCAGGAACCGGGCCGCCTGTCGATCCGCTTCGAGACGTTGCGCTCGGCGCTCTCCGGCGGTGGCGAGACCGTCGCCTTGGCGATCCAGGCGCTGGAGGACTTTCACTACGAGAACCTCTCAGTGACCCTCTCCAAGACCGCCGCCAACGACGCCACGGTGCGCCTCTCGACCCTGGGGCAGAATCCGGCGGTGCTGGACGGCCAGCCCTTCCAGTTCAACATCAACCTGGAAAGCAACCTGAGCAGCGTCCTGGAGGCGCTGCAGCAGGGCTACAGCCTGTCGGACGATGCTTTACGGCGGGCCTGGAAACTGCGCGATTGAGCGTCTTGTACGGGGCGGGGATAAACGGCAGTCTTCTTGCGAATCACCCGTTAGGTCACATGGCAGCGGCAAGGCTTGGCTGCTATGCTAACTTTCAGTTTCGGCCCTTTTCAGAGAGGGTTCCGACAGCAAGGGGAGAGACGATTTGAGCAGCTTTGGCGGTCGTGACACCGCTCTGGGGGGAATTCTCCTCTGCTTCGCCCTCGCCGCCTGCACCCCGAAGGTCCAGGTCGAGGCGCCAAAAGAGCCAATCACGATAAACCTGAATGTGAAATTGGATGCGGAAGTCCGCGTAAAGATTGAAGAACAGGCTGAGAAGGATATCCAGCAGAACCCGGATATCTTCTAGTCGGGCGCTTCTTTCCCGACACGCCCACGGACAGTCCCCAAAGGATCGAACATGACACGTCGTTGGTTCTCTCTCCTCTCCCTCCTCATGGCGGCCACGCTGGCGCTTCCGCTGCTGGCCGGCCCCGCCGCGGCGCAGTCCCTGGATGACCTCAGGGCCGCCGGCAAGATCGGCGAACGCTACGACGGCTTCGCCGTGGCGCGCGATTCCAATCTCAAGGACATGGTCGTCGAGATCAACGCCAAGCGCCGCGAGATCTACGAGAAGGAAGCCGCCAAACTGGGCGTCTCCCTCGGCGAGGTCGGCAAGGTCTACGCCGCGAAGATCGTCAAGCAGGTGCCGGACGGCACGTGGTTTTTGACAGCCGACGGGGATTGGCTGCAAAAATAGGGGCTGTCCCACCGCGGTCCCACCTCAAGTTAGCGAGTACAGTTCCTATGGCCGACAGGCCCCCCTTGCCCAATTCCGTCGACGACACCCTGAACCTGCTGGCGCGCGGCAACTACATCGGCGAGCGCAACTTGGCGACGGTCCTCTTCCTGGCGCTGAAACGCGGCCGGCCGCTGTTCCTCGAAGGCGAGGCCGGGGTCGGCAAGACCGAGATTGCCAAGGTGCTGGCAGAGACCCTGGGCCGCCGCCTGGTGCGCCTGCAATGCTACGAGGGCCTGGACGTCGCTGCGGCGGTCTACGAGTGGAACTACCCGCGCCAGATGGTGGAGATCCGCGTCGCCGAGGCCGCCGGCGAACAGGATCGCGAGCAGCTGAGCGGCGACATCTTCGACGAGCGCTTTCTCATCGAGCGGCCGCTGCTGCAGGCGCTGCGCCCCGACGAACACGGCGCGCCGGTGCTGCTGATCGACGAGTTGGACCGAACCGACGAGCCCTTCGAGGCCTTCCTGCTGGAAGTGCTCTCCGACTTCCAGATCACCATCCCCGAACTCGGCACCATCGCCGCCGCCGAGCCGCCGATCGTCATCATCACCTCCAACCGCACGCGTGAAATCCACGACGCCCTGAAGCGGCGTTGCTTCTACCACTGGGTCGACTTCCCCAGCGCCGCGCGCGAGCTGGAAATCCTGAAGGTGAAGGCGCCGCAGGTGCCCGCCGAGCTGTCACGCCAGGTCGTCGCCTTCGTGCAGTCGCTGCGCAACGAGGACCTCTTCAAGGCGCCGGGCATCGCCGAAACCCTCGACTGGGCCGAGGCCCTCACCCAGCTCGACAAGGTGGCGCTCGACCCCCAGGCCGTGGACGACACCCTGGGCGTGCTGCTGAAATACCAGGACGACATCGCCAAGATCCAGGGCAGCGAGGCCGCACGCATCCTCGACGAGGTAAAGGCCGAGTTGTCCCACGCCGCCTTCGCCTGATCCTTCGCGGCCCGGCTGGGCGACGCGACTGGTTGACCGGGCCTGGCTGCGCTAAGATTTCTCCCATGATCGAACCGCAAGACCCTTCCGGCCCCGGCGCACCCCCGCCCGACAATGGACGCATGGCGGAGAACATCCTCTATTTCGCCCGCACCCTGCGCGCCGCCGGGCTGCCCGTCGGGCCCGGCAAGGTGCTGGACGCCTTGACGGCAATCGAAGCCGTGGGCCTGGGCCGGCGCGACGATTTCTACTGGACCCTGCACGCGGTCTTCGTGAACCGGCGCGATCAGCAGGAACTCTTCGATCAGGCTTTCCACGTCTTCTGGCGCAACCCCGAGATCCTGCAGCGGATGATGGCGCTGCTGCTGCCCGACATCACCCCCCTGGCGGGCCAGAAGCCCGACGCCGCCGAGGAACTGAGCCGCCGCCTGTCCGACGCCATGCGCCCCAAGGAGGGAGAAGGTCAGGAGCCCGACTGGGAAGAGGAAAAGCAGGAGATCGATGCGGCCCTCACCTTCTCCAGCAAGGAGGTGCTGCAAACCACCGATTTCGAGAAGATGTCCGCGGCCGAGTTGGCCGAAGCCAGGCAGGCCATCCAGAACATGCGCCTGCCGATCATGGAAGTGCCGACCCGGCGCTTCCGTCCCGGCGGCGGCCGGCGCGCCGACCTGCGCGCCACCATGCGCGCGGCGCTGCGCCAGGGTGGCGACATCATCCCCCTGCGCTTCAAGAAGCCGCGGCGCCGCCATCCGCCCCTGGTGGTGCTCTGCGACATCTCCGGCTCCATGAGCCGCTATTCGCGCATGCTGCTGCATTTCATGCATGCGGTCACCAACGACCGAGACCGTGTTCACACTTTCGTGTTCGGCACCCGCCTGACCAACATCACCCGCCACCTGCGCCAGAAGGATGTCGACGTGGCCATCGAGAAGGTCGCCGGGAGCGTGGTCGACTGGGCCGGCGGCACCCGCATCGGCGCCTGCCTGCACGATTTCAACGTCACCTGGGCGCGGCGGGTATTGGGCCAGGGCGCCGTGGTGCTGCTGATCTCCGACGGCCTGGACCGCGACAATGCCGCGGGCCTGGAAGGCGAGGTCGAACGCCTGCACAAGTCCTGCCGGCGGCTGATTTGGCTGAACCCGCTCTTGAGATATGATGCCTACCAACCAAAGTCATTAGGGGCTAAAGCCTTGATCCCGCATGTGGACGACTTCAGGACGGTGCACAACCTGCAAAGCCTGAGCGATCTCTCGGAGGTCCTGAGCCGGCCGACGATGCGGCGTGAGGAAGGAATGACGACATGGCGGACGGGAACATGACGACAGGAAAAGCCGAGGACTTGCTGGCTGAAGCAGCGCGCTGGCGCGACGAGGGCCACAAGGTGGCCCTGGCGACGGTGGTGGCGACCTGGGGCTCCTCCCCGCGGCCGGTCGGCAGCCAGCTCATCGTCGACGACACCTTGCGGCTCCAAGGTTCGGTCTCCGGCGGCTGCATCGAGGGTGCGGTGGTGCACGAGGCCCAGGCCATCATGGCGGGCGCGCCGCCCAAGCTGCTGGAGTTCGGCGTCACCGACGAACAGGCCTGGGACGTCGGCCTGGCCTGCGGCGGCACCGTCAAGGTCTTCGTCGAGAACGTCGAATGAAACGAGAGATCCTCGACCGGCTGCAGCAAGCCCGCGCCGCCAAGCAGCCGACCGCGCTGGTCACCGACCTGACGGACGGCCGCCAGTTGCTCCAGGCGGACGGCGACAGTCTTGGCGAGCTGTCGCTCGACGCCGCTCAGCAGGCGGCGGTGACGGCCTCCATCACCACCGACCGCAGCGGCCCGCTGGCCGAGCACCCGAATCTCTTCGTCCATGTCTATAATCCGCCGCTGCGCCTGCTGGTGGTCGGCGCCGTGCACATCTCCCAGGCGCTGGTGCCCATCGCCCAGGTAGCCGGCTACGAGGTCATCGTGATCGACCCGCGCAAGGCCTGGGCCAACGAGACCCGCTTCCCGAACGTGCAGCTCATCGACGACTGGCCGGACGAAGCCATGACAGCCTTGGCGCCCGACCACCGCAGCGCCGTCGTGGTTCTGACCCACGACCCCAAGCTGGACGATCCGGCACTGGGCGTGGCGCTGCGCTCGCCCGCCTTCTACGTCGGCGCCCTGGGCAGCCGCAAGACCCACGCCAAGCGCGTCGACCGGCTGCGCGGGCAAGGCCTGAGCGACAACGAGATCGCCCGTATCCACGCTCCCATCGGCCTGGCGGTCGGGGCCAAGAGCCCGGCTGAGATCGCCATCTCCATCATGGCGCAGATCACCCAGGTGCTGCACGGCGTGCCGCCACTGGTGAAGGCCAAGCAGCCTGAGGCGCCCGCCAAGGAGATGGTAGGGTGATCTTCGGCCCGACAGCCGTGACCGAGGCCGAGGACTGCATCCTCGCCCACTCGTTGCGCGGCGCCGGCTTCAGCTTCAAGAAAGGCCGCCGGCTCTCGGCGGAGGACGTCGCCGCCCTGCAGAACGCGGGCATCGCGGAGGTCGTCGCCGCCCGCCTGGAAGACGGCGACGTGCATGAGGACGCGGCGGTGACCGAACTGGCCGCGGCCCTCATCGGCAGCGGGCTCACTGCCACCGCCAGCTTCACCGGGCGCTGCAACCTGATGGTCGCGGAGCGCGGCGTGCTGGTGGCCGATCGCGCGCGTATCGACGCCTTCAACCTGGTCGACGAGACCATCACTCTGGCGACCCTCGCACCCTATGACCTGGTGGAACC